>JAVBLT010000007.1:0-232474 GCA_031553315.1 Kiritimatiellia bacterium | reverse complement strand
GTTTACCTTCATGGGCTTTTTTTGTCTTGTTTTTCTGCCGCCCGTGTTCGGGAATACCCTCACCCGTGCGGCAGAAAAAGGCCTTCATCCTCCCTGAAACCTCCTTTGGATAGATGTTGCATCTATTATTGCAAATCACGAAAGTTTCTTGCAAGCCGCTTTCTTTTTGTGATATTCTCCGTGTTATAAAATCGCCGTCGGGTTCATTTTCTCAAGATATTGAATGTTTTCTCAATTCAGCCGCGCGAATACAGATAAAAAACAACAGATGCCGGGCAATATACATACCGATGGGAACGTTTATTATTCCGCAACCCGGTCGTTGAGCCTGGAGCGGCTTTCGCTTGAGAATTTCGAAGGGAAAAGCGCTGAAAAAAAGCGGACTTTTCACTCGAGCCTTGCTCTAAACGGGTTATCGCGTATAATCGGATGCCATTAAGAAGGAGGGTTTATGAAAACACCGCTCATCATCCTCGCGCTCCTCTGCGCCGTGAGCCCCGCCTGGGGGCAAAGAGGCGGCCGTGAGCGCCCCGCGCCGGGAAGCCCGCCGGCCGTGAACCGCCCCGCGCCCCCGCCGGGCGGCAGGCCGCAGACGCCGCCCGGAATGCGTGAACCTCGCGGCGGCGGGGCTCCTTGGCGCGGCGAAAGACCCTGGCCGCCGCCCGGCCGCCTTGTTCCCCGCCCCGCGCCGCCGCCGACCCCGGGATTTTTTCCGCCTCCGCCGCCGCGTCACCCTCCGCCGCCGCCTCCTCCGCCGCGGCGTTCCTTCTGGCCGGTCAATGTGGGGGTGGGGGTGGGGTATTCCTGGGGCGCGGGCAGATGGTACGGTTCAACCTGGTACGGCCCCTGGTACGATGCGCCGCCGTATTATTCAGTCAGCGCCTACGCGCCGCTCACGACCTATGAGCCGGTGGTGTTTCAGCCGCCGGTGGAGGCCGGCCCGGGCGCGCTCTTCCCAACCGGGCAGGTCTGGGTCGAGGGCTATTGGCAGCTTGAGAAAGACGCTCAGGGCACGATCACCGGCCGGATCTGGATCCCCGGCCATTGGGAAGAACGCCCCGCGCCCCCTTCGCAAGCGCCGCGCCAGGAGCTCGAACGCACCTGGATTGAAGGTTATTGGAGCTTTCAAAAAGATGAGGAGGGCTTCATCACCGGGCGCACCTGGATTCCCGGCCACTGGGAATACCGGCCGAAAACGGACCCGAAATAAAAAAAGCGCGCCCTGTTACAGGGCGCGCTTTTTTGCCGGGCGAGGCGTGATCAATAGAGGATCACCACGGTGCCGTTATAGGCGTAGAGCTCAACGGCGGTATCGGTCCGCTTGAGGTAGAAGTGCTTGGCGTTGTCTCCCGTGATCACAAACTCGGCGGTCGGGGCGGCGGCGCCGGCGGGCCAGGCCAATGCGTTGCAGATTTTGCCGGCGGTGGGCGTGCCGCTGAGGGCGTCGATGTTGATCGCGATCGTGCCGCTGTCGGCGGCGAGCGTTCCGGTCACGGTCAGCGATTGATTCACGCCTGCGACGGCAATCGTGGTTCCGGCCTCAAGCGCGAGGTTGGCGATGGTCAGCCCCGTGCCCGCGGCGGCGCCGGTCTTGACGGTGACTGTGCCGGTGGAGGCGATGGTTCCCTGACCGGCGATCATGCCGCCCGAAACGGTGTAGGCGCCGGTGCCGCCGGCTGTGGCGTCGACCCGGAGGCGGCCGGCTTCAATCTCGAAGGGCACGTTGCAGGTGAAGTTTTGCTTGAAGGCCATGAGGCCTTCACCGGTTTTGCGGATGCCGGCGTTGGAGGGCGTGCCGCTGGCGAAGGGGGCGTCTACAACGATGGCGGCGCCTGAATCGGGCTCGAAGATCACGCGGGTGATGGCGGTTGTGCCGTCGGTCAGCGTATAGCCGCCGGTGGCGCCTTGGGTTTGGGTGAGGGTTGTGGTGCCGGAGGTGGCTTTGAAGACGGCGCCGGGGCCGAGCTTCCAGTTTGAGGATGTGCCGGTTTCAAAGGTGACCGCGCCGGAGAGGAGCACTTTACGCAGGATCGTTTGTGTGGCGCCGCCGGAAACGGTGCGCATTTTGCTGCCGTTGCGCATGTCGGCGAGGAGCCAGCCGCGGATGGAGTTGCCCCACCCCACCGCTTCGTTCACGCCGAGGTCGACGATGCCGCCGCTTTCGATGAGCAATGGATATTTATCGGTCTGATAAGCGGTATTGTAAAATATGCTGCTTCCCGAAGGCTTGTCCGTCGCGGTGGCGGCGTTGAGGCGCAAAACGGCGTTGGTCACGTCGATCTGGCCGGAAAAATCAGGCACGGAGGTGTTGATCTGCAGCTCGCCGCCGCCCGAAACCCGGAGGTTGCCGCCGCCGGAGAAACCGGAGGGGGAGGCCAGGGCCTGCGTGGCGGTCGGGGCGAGCGTGAGGGCAAGCGTCGACTCGGGCTCGAGCACGAGCCGGGTCGAATTGGTCGCGGCGGAGGCGGTCGGGGCGGTGCCGAAGGGGCGTGTGAAGACTAGGGTGCTGCCTTGCGCCAGCGTCAACGCCTGCGTGCAGACGACCGGCACGTCGAACACCACGGGGGCGGCGTTGGTCGCCGTGATCTGCGAGCTGAGGAAGGTGATCTTTCCGTCGCCGCCGTCGGCAAAGGTGTAGGCGGTGGAGGCGTTGCTGAAGGTGATGAGCGCCGGCTCTATGCTTCCGATGGTGGTGACGGTGGCCGAGGGCACTCCCGCGAATTCGGGGAAGGTCACGAAATCGCCGTTTGCATAGGCGGAGGGCTGATTGCCGTTGTTGAGGCGGATCCAGGAAACATCGCCTGCCGAGGTTGACCAGTTGCCGGTGGGAGCAGCCCAGGCCAGAACGGCGGTCGCGGGGGCGACAACAAGTTTCAACGCATTGTCTTCCAGGGCCAGGGAGGCCGTGAAGAGGTTTAAATCGAGGTTTGTTGTGGCGAGGGCGATGTCGCTGAGCGAGCCGGAGAAGGTCGAGATCCCGGAGACGAGCGTATACACGCCCAGCGGGTCGGCGCCGAAGGAGAGCGTGAAGCCGAGGCCGCCGGCAACTGTCAGCGCGCCGTTTTGGAGCTGGATCGCATCGGAGGCGTTGCCCAGGACGTTGAATTTGATTGTGCCGCCGCTGAGCGTGAGCGACTTGGCTTTGGCGGTGAGAAGCGCGGATTCGCCCAGGTCGAGCGTGCCGCCTGAAACGGTAAAGTCGCTCCCTGCGGGAATGCCGCCGGCGTTGCTCACGATGAGCGTGCCGTTGGTGAGGGCCGTTGCGCCGGTGTAGGTATTGGCTCCGTTGAGCTTGACTGTGCCCGGGCCGCCGAAGAGGAGGCCGCCGGAACCCGGCAGGGGGCTGGTCAAGGTCAGCGTATGGCCCGATCCGGGCGCGAAGGTCGTGACGGTTCCCTCTTTCATGGTGATTTGCGTGAAGCCTTGCAGCGTCCAGCTTGCGGAGGTTTTCAGCGTGCCCCCGCCAAAGACGATGCTCGCTTTGTCCGCGACCCCGGGCATGGTGATGCCCGATGCGCCCACTGTGAGCGTTCCGCCCAAAAGCTCCAGGAGGCCCTTTCCGCCCTGATCGCTGCCGCTGGTGGGCTGCGGAATGCGGACGCCGACCGCTTCCATTTCGCCGCCGGTGATGCGCAAAATGCCGTCTCCGCTCCGGCCGACGCCGAACCCGTTTTCATCTTTACTGGTATGAATCAATTTTCCGCCGGAGAGTTCATAGAGGGAGTAACTGCCGGCCGTGGTCGCCGATTGAGCAAGGCGGGCCTGGCCGTTGAAGGTCACCGTGCCGCCCTTTTGAAACACGTCGGAAGGCGCGTTGCCGTCGGCCCCGTTGAGGAAGGTGCCGCCGGTCACGGTGAATTTGGCGTTGTCGTAAATGTAAATCGCGCTCTTTTCGCCGGTGGTCGAATTCCAGCTTCCGGCGCGGGTCACCACCGAGGCGTTGCTCGAGCTGAGGGTGACTTCGGCATTGTTTGTGAGGACGATTCTCGCCGTGGAGCCGTTGAGGCGAAGGCATTTGTCGCCCGTGGTGAAGGTTGTTTTGCTGTTTCCCGAGAAGAGCAGCGTGCCTTGGGTGACGGTGACGGTCCCGGCCAGCGTGCCGCCGTTGCCGTTAAAGGTGTTGCCCTCCGCGGTCAGCTCCAGGGTGCCGGTCGTGTTGTTCAGCGTGAGGCCGCCCGTGCCGGTGTTGGTGGTGTTGGCGATCAGCGGCACGGTCATCCGGAGGTTGCGGGCGCCCAGGGCGATGGTGGCGCCGGGCTGGGTGGTGAGGGTCGCGGAGGAACCGCTGAGCACGAGGTCGGCGGCGCCGCCCAGTGAAAAACCGTTGAGCAACACGTCGGCGGCCAGGCTCAGATTCAGCTCGGTTTCGCCTTCGGTGGTCACGGCGGCGGTGGCGGCGTCGCCGGTTACGGGGTTGCTCCAGGTGGCGGGAAGCGCGTTGAGCGACCAGGCCTCGAGATCCTGCCAGCCGCCGTTGGCGCCCAAGGTGCGGGTGTAGGCGTAGTTGGCGCCGTTTGCCGCGGGAGAAAGGGTCAAGGCGATCAGGCCTGCCCAAAACAATCCTGTTTTCATAGGAGTTTCCTTTTCACAATGAGGGGTATTTATTCATAACGCGTTTGACAATGCACCTGCCTGACGGAACAGCGAGCATACGGAACCAGCTCAAACGCATCCGAGTATAGACATGTATACAAAACAAGTCAACGGGAAAGTGAAACGATCGCATTTAAACCTAAAACATCATCGAAATTCTTTAAAAAGAACGAAGTGAAGCGTTGAGTCTAAAGCGGGTTTCAGATGTGCCTCCCGTTTTTTCCGCCGCGCCCACTCCGGGGTAGACAACCTGCCGATTTTGCATTATGCTGTTCTCACTGTTCTGTGCGTTCAACAGAATTTAAAAGGATTTTTTCCATGACTGACCGCGAATGGATGCTCCGAGCGATTGACCTCGCGAAAAGCCGCGACGGTTTCACCGCGCCCAATCCGCCTGTGGGCGCGGTCGTGGTGCGGGAAGGTCGCCTGCTCGGCGAGGGCGCCCATCAGGCCGCCGGATCGCCCCATGCGGAGGTGGAGGCGGTGCGGGCCTGCTCCGAGCCGCCGCGCGGCGCCACGCTCCATGTGTCGCTTGAGCCGTGCAGCACTGCGGGGCGAACGCCGCCTTGCACGGATCTCATCATTCGCGAGAAGATTGCGCGCGTGGTCATCGGCTGCCTCGATCCCAATCCCCGCCATGCCGGGCGCGGGGTGGATATTCTCCGCGCCGCCGGGATCCAGGTCGAAATGAGCGGGCTTGAGGCGGAGTGCCGCCGGGTGATCGAGCCCTTCGCCCGCCGCGTCGGCACGGGGCTCCCCTGGGTCGAGCTCAAGCTGGGGCTCACGCTCGACGGGCGCATCGCCGACCGCGCCCATACGTCGAAATGGATTACCGGCGCGCCCGCCCGCGAAGCGGTGCAGCGCCTCCGCTTCCGCGCGGATGCGGTTCTGGCGGGCGCCGAGACGGTTTCCCGCGACAACCCCTCGCTTCTGTGCCGCCTGCCGGGGGCGCCTGAAAAGGCGCTTCGGGTCGTGCTCGATGCGCGCGGGGCGCTTTCGCCCGATTTGACCGTTTTCCGCGATGCGGCGGTTCGCCGCACGATCGTGGCGACCACCTCCGCCGCGCCCGCCTCCCGGGTCTCGGCCTGGCAGGCCGCGGGAGCCAAGGTCTGGCTTTTCGCCGCCTCGACCGACGGGCGGATTCACCTGGAATCGCTCTTGCGCCGCCTGGTTGCCGACGAAGGCTGCAACCGCATCCTCTGCGAAGGGGGGGGGCGCCTGGCGGGGTCTCTTCTTCAGGAGGGCCTCGTGCAGGAGGGGTATTTTTTTTACGCGCCCTTTATGTTCAACGATCCCGCCGCGCGCAGCGGGTTCAGCGCTTCGGGGTGGCATCTGGCCGATGCTCCCCGCGGCCGTTTCGAGACCGTGGAGCGCCTGGGCGACGATCTCCTCGTCTGCTGGCGGCCCTCAATGCCGTGAGGTGAATTTCAGCCACCGGCTTGAAAACGCCTTTTGGCGTCCTCATGCCGCTCCTGTTTGCCGTATCGATAGGTCAAATCCGCGCCGGGTTATACCTTTGTCCATGCTTCGGGAATGACGTCTCGGTAAGTTTCGGCAGGAGCATTAACCCAGCGGCCGGGGGAAAGCACAATTTTGTTTTGATGGGTGTTCAGCCAGGCGCCCCACCATGAAAACGTTGAGTTGGCCGTGATGTTGTGTTTGCACGCTTTCATCAGCATCATATCGCAATAGGCGGTTTTTTCAGCATTGACGTCAACCGCCGTATACGGGTAATCGAGCCTGATATGATCCAAAACCCAATTCAGATCATCGGAAAACAAAAAGAAATGAGGGTTTTGAACGCGGGCGGCGATATACGCCGCCGCACGGGTGTAATAGGCTGAATCGCACGTGCCGTAAATGCCGGCGAGCTTTAGATAATCGCCGCGGCGAACGTGCAGGGACACCGCCTCAACCGAAGTGATTTTATCCAGCATGGCGGTATTTTTTCCATCAAGGGGCCTTCGCGGAGAAAATTCTTCTAAAAGCGCGCTGCGCAGCGATTTGAAATAGCGTTCAGATTGAAAATACCCGGAATAATAAGCGGCGCCTTCAATCTCCAGCAGCCTTTTATCGAAAACCATTGCCTGTTTATCTTTGACGTGCCGATCGAAAAACCTGCGGAACATCTTCGGCGCCTTTCGCAACAGAAGCTTTTCAATCTGGGCTTCAGGCGCTTTGTTTATTTGACACTTAAAAAATTCCAAATCGAAATGGCGCCTCGTCCCGCTGTTTTTGACGGTATCAAACCATGAAGTGTCGTACAAAACATCGCCGCCCTGCGCGTTTGCCAGCGCCTGGCCGAATGCGTATTGAAACATCTGGTTGCCCAAACCGCCTTGGAATTTTACGATTTTCACCCCCTGGCGCTCGCTTTCAGCTTCCGGCGCCATTTTTTTACGGGAACAAAAAGACAGATCAATTTGATTATCTTCGATTTACATTCTTGCCGAAAGGTTTTTTCCGCAACCTTTTCCTCGGGAATGGCGGTGTAATAATGCAGTTTATCCAGGAATTGTTCACGCTCGGCCTCAGATGCTTTTTTTAAAATATAGTCGACGTGTTTAATTTTGTCGGCACGGATATTATAATACTCAACATATTCGGCATACCGCAAAATCATCTCGTCGATTTTACCTGGCGTTTTCACACATTTATGCGCCACGGCATGATCAATGACGCGGGTAAACAACCCCTCTTTAAATTGAATGCGCGTGTAGTTGGGCAGGTGGCCGTATAAATCAAACTTGATGTCGAGCGTGTTGGAACCTTTTGGGAAAAAATCGATCTGCACGTGGTTTTCGGCAAGCGTTGAGGTTTTTATCCGCCAGCCTTTGGCGACATAGTGATTGCCAAACCGCAGAATCAGATTGGCCATTTTGGAAAGGTCGTAGCAAAAGATATCCAGATCGCTGCCGGGGCGGTAATCGGGGAAATCCTCGTTCAGCTTGATGATGCAATACGCCTCGTCTTTCAGGGGAACAAAGAGTTTTTCCAGGTCTATCTGAGTGGAATCGTTCATGTCGTCACCGCCACAATGATTGAGGTTTTGTTTTGGGCTTTAAGAATGGCGGCCCGGTGGGCGCCGTCGAGAACGATGTATTTGCCGCCCTGCTTTCTGGTAATGATGTAATCATTGTAAGGGCCGGTCAGATACTGAAAACGGCGTTGCGCTTTTTTGAATTTCTCCGGAGAATAATAGTCGGTCAGCTGCGTTCCGGAATAGGTTTGAAGGTAATCGGCATAGCAGCCGTCTTGGTCGACGATCGACAGGTAATGCGGGGTTTCCGCCAATGGGGTCGGCCGAGCGCCTTTTTCGGTGAGTATGTTTACATAAATAGCGTTGATGTCAATCTGTTCCAACTCAAACGTTCGGATTTCGCCCAGGTGATAAACGCTGTTGAGAACGGGATTGGATTTTTTCAACAGATCCTGAAGCCCGTTTTTCCAGCCGAAACAGCGCAGCAGGTGCTCGGTCTGGGCCTGGTTGTCGCTGGCATGAATGACGTGGTTTTCGGTGCGGCGGTCGGATTGGCGTTCGTTGTATGTGTCGCGGAGTTGTTCTTTCAAGGCCTTTAAGGTCAGCGATTCAATGTGGCGGAAAGCGCGCTCGCCCAAATAATCCTCATTGGGGTTCGTGTTTTTAAGCAGAATGAGTGTGACCTGAGGCGGCGTTTTTTTCAGATACCTGGTTTTGTTCTTTAAATGGGCAAAGGGAGCGTAGTCAAAGGAGTAAACTTCTTTGACAAATGCGGGCATATCCTTAACGGTGCGGTCGAAAATGTTCAGGATTTCAAAACCGCCGTGGTTTTCGATGTCTCGGATAATGTGACGTTTGCAATGCTGCCCGTTGCCCCAGATCAAAATAAAATCATAACGGGCGTTCACCATCGTGCGCCCTTTCCGCTTCTGATCAATGCCCGGTATTTCCAATACCGCCTGAGTTTATGGCCGCGCCAGATCAGGCACCCCCGGCGATCCAGGTCGAGGAGCTCCCGGGTAAACGCGTGCCAAAGGGGGGGCTGTTTTTCTTTTGGGCTGCGTAGAATGTGATTCAGCTGCTGCTTCAAAATGTTGCTGAAAATCTCTTTCAAAACGAAAAGGCGCTCTTTTTTCGATGCGTTTTTATAGGCTTCATCGATAAAACAGAGACCGGTATGGTAATCCCGAATGTGTTTGGGGGTGAATGCGTGATTTGAAATCGAGCTTTCATTGTTGGTGTAATAGTGCAGCTTTTCCTTGAGGAGGACGACTTTCGGGGCCTTCGTCAGCAAAACCACGGAGTAGGGGTAATCTTCAAAATAAATTCCGGGGATAAATGAAAGCCCCTGAATAAAATCGCGCCGGTGAAGCTTGGACCATACGTTGAAGGCGAATTTGAACGCGCCTTTTTTCGTGCAGGAAAAGAGGGGGGCTTCCGGCAGCCTGCAGGGCAGGCGCGCGCTTTCGGGAAAAGCAATCCCCTGCCAAGGGATGGCGGCAAGGTCGCTTCCCTGGGTTTTTTCAAAACCGAAGCAGACGATGTCGGCGGTGTGTGTTTTCGCGAGCGTATAGGTGATTTCCAGGAGTTGCGGGTGGATACAGTCATCCGAATCGAGAAAAAGCACATATTCGCCGCTCGCAACGTTCACTCCGTTGTTGCGGGCCATGGAAAGACCCTGATTTTCCTGTGTGACGACGCGAATGCGGGAATCTTTTCGGGCGTAGGCGGCCAGGATCTCCCCGCACGCATCGGGGGAACCGTCATTCACGCAGATCACTTCAAAATCGGTGAAGGTTTGCCCAAGCACGGAATCGAGGCAGCGGGGCAGGTATTTTTCAACCTGGTAAACCGGAACAACAACCGAAACTTTGACCATCAATCCCTCTTTTTTCCGGGTTCTAGCACCCTTTGGCCGTAAAAAAATCACCGGTCTATTTTTTTCAATCGGGTAGTAGCACCCTTTTCAATCAAAAAAATAAACGCTGTTTCAAGCCTCATTTTGCGTGATTTCGCGAAGTTGGAAACGCGTTTGGCAATGTGCGGATCCAAAAAAATCCGTTTACAAATCAGATCTGGAGTTACGTCTTTTTCTTTCATTTTCTCTAACCTCGTTCATGATTTCTTCATAATCGGCGGAGGTCAGGCCGATGTTTCTGACCCCATCTTCGATCAGGCTTACGGCGGCTTCTGTTTCCCGCTTTCCCAATTTCCTGGAAAGCTTGGAAAGTTTCTTGTAAACTTCAATCGGAATGCGCAGGTTGAATTGCTTTTTGTTGATATCCGGAAGATTTGCCACAAGAGACTCCATTTCATTACGGAGGGTATTATAAAGGGTAGTAGCACCTGTTTGCAAGGACAAAATAAATCGCGTGGGTTACGGCTCAGTTTCGCTTCGCCGCGAGGGCGGCTTCAACGGCGCGGCGCATGGCGGCGCGGTCGGGCTGGAGCCCCGTCCAGAAGGTGAAGGAGCGGGCGCCTTGGCAGACGAGCATGCTTTCGCCGCCGGCGATGCGGGCGCCGGAGGTTTGGGCGGCGAGGAGGGTCGGGGTGAGGGGGGCGAGGGGGGGGATCACGGTGTCGTACACGGCCTGGCCGGGGTAGAAGGCTTCGGGGGGAAGCGCGGGGGCGTCGTAACCGGGCAGCCCGGAGGGGGTGCACTGCACCACGAGGTGGGAAGCGCGGGCGGCGGCGAGGGGGTCGCCGGCCGCGGCGGCTTCGATGCCCAGGCGGCGGAGCTTTTCGGCGAGCTGTTCGGCGCGCTCGCGGGTGCGGTTCACGAGCAGGAGCCTGGCGCCGGCGCACCCGAGGGCGAAGGCGATGGCTTTGCCGGCGCCGCCGCAGCCGACGATGCAGGCGGTGGCGTTGGCGGGGTCGACGCCAAGCTCGGTCTGAATGGCTTCAAGGCAGCCGGCGCCGTCGGTATTGTGGCCGGCGAAGGCGCCGCCGGGCTCAATGCGCACGGTGTTGACGGCGCCTGCGCGGGCGGCTTCGGGGGTGAGGCTGGTCATGAGGCGGAGGGCGGTTTCCTTGAGGGGAATGGTGAGGTTCAGCCCGAGGAAACCGCGGGAGGCGAGGTCGGCGAGCGCGGCGGGAAGGGTTTCGGGGGAGACGTCGAGCTTCACATAGTCGCCGGGGTAGCCGATGGCCTGGAAGGAGGCGGTGTGCATCACGGGTGAGAACGACTGGGCCACCGGGTGCCCCAAAACTGCAAAATGCCGCATATCAGGCCTCGCCGGAGCTGCCCTGCACCACGGCGATGGTGCCGGAGCGCGAGAGGGTCGCGATGGTGTAGGGTTGGAGCAGGGTCAGGAACTGCTGGACCTGCATCTGGTCGCCGACCATTTGAACGGTGAGGGCATCGGGCTGCACGCCGACGACTTTTGCATTGAAGAGCATGGCGATTTCGATGATGGGCGCGCGCCCGGTGGCCTGGGTGGCGATCTTCACGAGGAGCACTTCGCGGTCGATGTGGGCGTGGTCGGTGACGTTGACGACTTCGTAGACGTTGATCTGTTTGGCGAGCTGCTCGATGATCTGGTCGATGACGGTGTTTTCGCCGGGAAACACGATGGTCATTTTGGAGATGGCAGGGTCGTGGGTGGGGCCCACGTTGAGGGTCTCGATGTTGAAGCCGCGACCGGAGATGAGGCCGACGATGCGGGCGAGCACGCCCGGGCAGTTGGCCACTTTTACGTTGATAATGTGTTTGCCAATCATGGGTTAAGCCTCCTGGGTGAGTCGGATCATATCGGCGAGGGATGCTCCCGGCGGAACGAAGGGGAGCACGTTTTCATCGGGCGCCACGATGCACTCGATGAGCCACGGTTCGGGGCTGGCGAAGGCTTCGGCAAAGGCGGCTTCGGCGGCTTCGAGGGTTGTGACCCGGCGGGCGGCCATGCCGTAGGCTTCGGCGACTTTCACAAAGTCGGGCAGGTATGTTTCTTCCTGGGAATCGATGTGTTCGTTGGCGGGGCGGTTTTTCTGGGTGAGGACGGTGGCGGAGTAGCGTTTGCCGAAGAAGCGTTCCTGCCACTGGCGGACCATGCCCAGGTGGCCGTTGTTGAGGATGATGAAGTTGACGGGGAGCCTGTGTTCCACGGCGACGACGAGCTCCTGGATGTTCATCTGGAAGCCGCCGTCGCCCGAGATGGAGACCACGAGGGCGTCGGGCCGGGCGATCTGGGCGCCGATGGCGGCGGGCGCGCCGAAGCCCATTGTGCCCAGGCCGCCGGAGGAGAGGAAGGTGCGGGGTTTGGTGTAGCGGTAAAACTGGGCGGACCACATCTGGTTCTGGCCCACGTCGGTCACGACGATGGCCTGGCCTTGGCTGATTTGGTCGATTTTTTCGACGACGGCCTGAGGCTGCATCAACCCGTCTTGCCGGGGAAGGTAGATGGCGGCCTTCTCTTCTTTCCAGCGGGCGATGGAGGCGAGCCAGTCGGCGCGTTCGCGCTGCCGGAGGAGCGGGTAGAGCATTTCGAGGGTGCGTTTGAGGTCGCCGTGGACGGGGATGTCGGTGCCGACGTTTTTGCCGATGGCGGAGCGGTCCACGTCGATATGCGCAATGCAGGCGCCGCGGGCGAAATCGGCGATTTTTCCGGTCACGCGGTCGTCGAAGCGGGCGCCGGCGGCGATGAGCAGGTCGCATTGGGAAACGGCGCTGTTGGCGGCGTAGCTGCCGTGCATGCCGACCATCCAGAGGGAAAGGGGGTGATCCTGGGGGAAGGCGCCCAGACCCATGAGGGTGGTCGTCACGGGGATGTTGAATTCCTCGGCGATGCGCAGGAGCTGGGCGGAGGCGTTGGTGGTGATGGCGCCGCCGCCCGCGTAGAGCACGGGGCGGTGGGCTTTGTTGATCGCGTCGGCAAGGGCGGCGATCTGTTCCCGGGGGGGGTCGAGGAAGGGGTTGTAGGCGGGGATGCAGACGTCTTCGCGGTTTTTATCGGGCACGAGGGTGCGGGCGCGCTGAACGTCTTTGGGCACGTCGATGAGCACGGGGCCGGGTTTGCCTGTGGAGGCAATGAGGAAGGCTTCGGCGATGGTGGCGGGCAAGTCGTCGACCGAGCGGACGAGGTAATTGTGCTTGGTGACCGAGCGGGTGATGCCGGTGGTGTCGGCCTCCTGGAAAGCGTCGGTGCCGATGAGGTGCATGGGGACCTGCCCGGTGATGACCACGAGGGGCACGCCGTCCATCATGGCGGTGGCGAGGCCGGTGACGGCGTTGGTGGCGCCGGGGCCGGAGGTGAGCATCACGCAGCCGACCTTGCCGGTGGCGCGGGCGTAACCGTCGGCCATGTGCACGCCGCCTTGTTCGTGGCGGGGGAGAACGAAGCGGAGGGGGGCTTTGTAGAGGGCGTCGAAGGTGTCGATGATCTGGCCGCCGGGGTAGCCGAAGAGCACCTCGCAGCCCGCGTTGACGAGGCCGTCGATGATGCATTGGGCGCCTGTTCGGCCCAGGGGTTGGTTTGCTGAATCCATCATTTTCTCTCTTCCTGTAAAAGTTTAAAACATAAAGCGGCGCACCGGGGCTTTCCCGTGTGCACCGCGATGACTCGATTGAGCCTGATTGCCTTAGTCAATCCCGGTGCACCAGCCGTGCGCATCTGCCTTCTCGCCGTATTGAACGGCCTGCATTTCCCTGTATAGTTTGAGGAGCACGGGGCCGCATTCGGCGGGCGAACCGATGCGAATCACATCGGCGCCCCGCGCCACTTCGCACACCGGCGTGACCACCACGGCCGTGCCGCAGGCGCCGATTTCGGCAAAGGCGCCGAGCTCTTCATAAGGAATCTCGCGCACTTCGACCTTCATGCCCAGGTCGCGGGCGATCTGCTGAAGCGAGAGGTTGGTCACGCTGGGCAGCACGGAGGGGGAATCGACGGTCACGTAGGTGCCGTCGGGCTTGATGCCGATAAAGTTGGATGTGGCGAACTCTTCGATGCAGGTATGCGTCTTCGCGTCGAGGTACAGCTCCACGGGGAAGCCCATTTTCTTGGCTTTTTCGTGGGCGTAGAGGCTGGCGGCGTAGTTGCCGGCCATCTTCACGGCGCCCATGCCCTGCGGGGCGGCGCGGTCGTATTCGTCGAGAATGACGGCGCGCACGGGCTTGATGCCGCCCTTGTAATAGGCGCCTACCGGCATGACCATGACAAGAAACGTATATTCGTCGGCGGGGGCCACGCCGATCTGCGGGCCGGTGCCGATCAGCAGCGGGCGGATGTACATGGAGCCGCCCGTGCCGTAAGGGGGCACATAATCTTCATTCGCCTTGACCACGCGGCGGACGGCTTCCTCGAACAGCTCCACCGGCGGCGGCGCCATGCAGCTGCGCAGCGCCGTGCGATGCATCCGCTCGCCGTTGGCCTTCGCGCGAAACACGCGCACCTTGCCGTCCTTGCAGCGAAACGCCTTGAGGCCTTCGAACGCGGCCTGGCCGTAGTGCAGGCAGGAGGCGGCAATGCTCATTTCAATGACGGGCGATTCCACGAGCTCACCCACGCTCCATGCGCCGTCTTTCCATACATAGCGAATATGGCAGCGCGTGGGCATATAGCTGAAACCGAGCTTCGACCAATCAATGTCTTGCATGCTGAACCTCTCTTGTTTTCTGAACCACATTCAATAAATCGATCGCCGCTTCGACCGCCTGCGCCCGCACGGCCGCGCGGTCGCCTTCAAAATTGAACCGTTCCGCGCCAAACACATGCCCGAGCAACGCCACGGCAATGAAAACAAGCCCCACGGGCTTCTCGGGCGAACCGCCTCCCGGCCCCGCCACACCGGTCACGGCGACCGCGAGCTGGGCTCCCGTCAGCCGCAATGCGCCCAGCGCCATCGCTTCGGCCACCGGCGCGCTCACGGCGCCCTGCTCCTCGATCAACGCCTCGGGCACGCCCAGCGCGCGCGTCTTCACGGCGTTGGAATAGCTCACCACGCCGCCCGCGTAGACCTGCGAAGCGCCCGGGATCGCCGTCAGCACCGCGCCGACCAGGCCGCCCGTGCACGATTCCGCCGCGGCCAGCGAGGTGCCCAGCCTTCGGCAGGAATCAATCAGGCGCGCGGCCGTTTCCGCGCAATCGGGCCAATCATGCGCCATCGCGCCTCCCCGATACCAAAAAGACCCACAATTACATTTGCCTGCAACTGCGGATCTTCTGAAAATGGTTGGCCCCACGGGATTCGAACCCGTGACCCTATGATTAAAAGTCATATGCTCTACCGACTGAGCTAGGGGCCAGTGCAAAAAAACTGGTGGCAAGGATCGGGGTCGAACCGATGACACGCGAATTTTCAGTCCGCTGCTCTACCAACTGAGCTACCTCGCCGCAATCCGGGCAATCTCAATACCGCACCTGCAAGGCAATGGTGGCAAGGATCGGGGTCGAACCGATGACACGCGAATTTTCAGTCCGCTGCTCTACCAACTGAGCTACCTCGCCGTGAGTGCGTTTCAAGACCTCCCGGGCTGTAAAACGGGGTGCACTATAGCAAAACCAACCCCGCCTCGTCAATAGGCAAAATAAAAAACATGGTTTTTAACTTTTTACGATATAAAGTGAGGCAAAAATATTGACTCGCCCCCCCCCGTATGTTAAAGTTGCGGGCATTCATGGAGAAATATCTCCGTTAAAAAGGATGTTTTTATGCAGTCCAGGCCCTGTTTCGGATACCCCTGGGCAACCGACAAACCATTGACAGACTTTGCCGTTAACTGCTTTGAAAGGATAAAAAAATGAAACCGTTGTCCAGCCGCACCCTGAAAAAAAGCGCGTTTGCCGCAACCGCATTCCTTATCGCCGCGTGTAGCCATGGCGCGGCAGGTTCCAGCTTCTCCTCTCCCCTCTCCTATTCCGTCGGCAAAACGCAGACCTTCACGCTCGTAAACGAAATATACGAGGGAGAACTATACGATTCCGGCGTGGCCTACATCAAAGTGCCCCTCAAACAAGGCACGCAATACACATTCTGGACAACCGGCCTGACCGAGGAGTCATTCGTCTCGTTCGACAGCATCGTCTATACCTATAAGTGGGACGGCGACCTCATGGACAGCTGGATCGGCAACGTGGAAATGGAAACCAAAACAGCCAATTACCGCGGCTACGTGACAAGCGACGACTGGGGATACCTCGCCGATTCCGAAGACAAACCCATCGCCTATTTCCTCGTGCTCTCCGGCGACGTCGGCGCAACCGTCACCATCAGCTCCTCGGAGGGCATCGTGCCCGAACCCATTCCGGTGGGCGATTACCTCAACCCCGCAACGTTCACCGTCGCCTCCACGACCGAGACCTCCAAAAGCGCCAAGCTTCTGGACGACGGCTCCTACTACTTCCTCGCCCAAAAGCTCGAAACCGGCAAACGCTACCGCTTCGCCACAGCCGGCGGCACCCCCGCCGCCATGCTCAGCCTCGACATCGGCGGCAACCACGCGTTCCACACCAGCACAACCAACGACGCCAACGCCGAAGCCTACCTCATCCCCGAGGCCGCCGGCGACTACGAAATCTCCATCCACGGCAACGGCGGCCAAAACGCCTCGCTCAAATACAACATCTCGCCCGCGCGCACCCCCGCCGCCCACACCGATCTTTTCGCCACCCTCGCCCCCTCCGCCGATCCCTGGATCCAGGCCAATGTCCCCGTCGACCCCCGCAACATGACCGAAACCTATTACGACCGCATTATCGATTCCTCCCTCATCAAGCTCACCGGCCTCAAAAAAGACACCTCCTACCTCGTGGAAGCCGTCTATGCCGACGCCCAAAGCAAAGGCACCTCCATCCTCGAAGTGTACAACGCCGCCGGCGCCACCATCCAGACAAACCGCCTCGGCGGCATCGCCCCCTTCGGCCAGCGCCTCGTGTTCAAACCCACCCTCGACGGCGACTACTGGGTCGGCATCGGCCAAGACGTGTTCGACTCCACCCCCAAATACACCAACCTCACCTGCACCCTCGCCATCCAGGATCTCGGCACCCTCCCCGCCGAAGCCAACGACACCCCCGAAGGCGCCACCCCCCTCCTGCCCAAACTCGTCGCCCAAATGAGCGAAGATTCCATCATCACCAACGCCGCCTTCTCCGCCGCCAACTCGGTCGACTGGTACCGCCTCGATTCCCTTGCCGGCATCACCTACTCCTTCGCCGCGCCCTCGATCGACCACATCGCCGAGCGCCCCATGAACCTCTCCGTCTACACTGTCGACGCCAAAGGCAAAGCCACCCTCGTCAGCGGAGGCAACCTCGGCGATCCCCAAAGCACCCTCACCTTCAGCCCGGCCAAAGCCGGCACCTACTACATCAAAGCCAGCCTCCCCGACGGCATCGGCTGCGACTACGCCTACACCTTCCATTCCTGGGTCAACGCCAACGATTACGGCGTCCTCTCCGTAGACCTCATGGGCGCCGTCGACGGCCGCTGGAACATCAAGGGCGACACCGCCAAATTCGAAGGCGGCGCCAACCTGCTCATCGCCAAAGGCCCCAAAACCATCCAGTTCTCCACCGTCTCCGGCTGGACAAAACCCGCCGACACCAACATCACCGTGACCGCCGGCTATCCCGCGACCTCCCTCGTGGCCTATTACAACGACACCTTCGACGCAAAAGACCACCTCCTCGCCTCCCCCACCGCCCTCGCCCCCACCGCCAAAGGCCTCACCCTCAACCGCAGCCTCTGGTCCGGCGACCCCCGCGACCTCTTCAAGCTCGCCGTCAAAAACGGCACCGTCTACACCCTCAAGCTCACCCAGACCTTCGGCGCCCCCTACATCCGCGTCTACCGCAACGCCGCCCAGGCCCCGAACGGCACCGTCTCCGGCCAGATCATCGCCGAAGGCACCGACATCCGCTTCACCGCCCGCGAAGCCGCCAACTACATCGTTGAAATCGGCCACGACAACCCCGCCGCCCCCGTCGATTCCTCCTACGTCCTCAGCGCCCTCGCCCAAAACGTCGGCACCGTCTCCATCGAAAAAGCCGCCTACACCGTGAGAGAAGGCACCGCCAAGATCGACATCAAGATCACCCGAACCGCCAAAGACGGCGCCGTCCGCGTGCGCTACAGCACCTTTGAAGACACCGCCAAAGCCGGCCTGCACTACCAGCCCGCCTCCGACATCATCGCGTGGAAAGACGGCGAAAGCACCGCCAAAACCGTCTCCGTGATCCTCATCCCCGACCTCACCCCCACCTTCAACCCCGACCGCGCCTTCAACCTCGCGCTCGACCTCGTGCCCGAAGACCTCACCGAAGGCAACCTCGTGCCCCTGCTCAACATCACCCAAAGCACCGTCACCATCACGGAAGTGACCAAGCAAGCCCCCGGCACCCTCGGCTTCAGCGGCACGGGCGACATCGAACCCCAACCCTTCGCCAACGCGAGAACCCCCGCCGTCAACGTCGCCGCCGGCGAGCGCCTCACCCTCTGGATCGACCGCACGGCAGGCGCCAACGGCGAAGTCGGCGTCCGCGTCCAGACCCTCGCCAAAACCGCACAGCCCGGCGACCACTTCGAAGAGATCGATCAGGACCTCATCTGGGCCGACGGCGACCTGACCGCCAAAGAAATCACCGTCGACACCACCCTCGCCGATGAAGCCCCCATCCCCGAGCGCACCTTCACCGTGAAGCTCACCGCCCTCAAAACCACCGAGGCCGCCGCCAGGCTCGGCGCCGCCGCCGTCACCGTCACCATCCGCGACCCCGGCATCGCCCAAACCTCCGCCGAATGGCTCGCCGACCCGGAAACCAAAGCCATCGGCCTTACCGTCAAAGACGCCGCCAAAAACTGGTTCATCGACCAGACCGGCAACCTCCGCAGCGCCGCGCTCACAACCAAACCCGCCACCCTGACCGTGACCGCCCCCGCCTCCGGCCTCCTCCTCTTCACCCCCGCCCTCGTCGGCGCCGAAGCGGGCGACACCTTCACCGGCGCCATCGCCAGAACCCCCGCGTTTGAGTGCGATGCCGGCGAAGAGCTCGTGAAATACCTCGCCGCCCGATCCACCCTCACCTTCACCGCCAAAGCCGCCGCCGCAGGCGGCGAAGCCTACGCCTCCTTCTTCAGCGGCGGCGAAGCCCCCTTCCGCTGGATCCCCGTGGAGCCCGCCGAACTCATCGGCCCCGCCGACAAAGCCGCAATCAATGTGACCGCCGCCGACTTCGAATTCCTGTGGACCCAGCCCGCAAGCACCAACGTCACCTTCCGCTTCCTCCTCGCGGAAAGCGTCAAAGGCCTTGAAAGCAATCCGATTCTCGAGCAAACCGGCAGCGAACATTTCTTCTGCACCAGTTGCACCCTCCAGACCTTCGAGCACAAAAAAACCTACTACTGGCGCGTCGACACCCTCGTCGACCTCGACAATGCCACCGTGGCCGAGTTCAAAGGCTCCCCCCGCTCCTTCACCTACTTCGAAGAAGGCGCCCCCGTCACCCACGTGCTCGATGCCGCCGGCGACCCCATTGCCGGCGATCCGGCGACCGGCGGCATTGTGGAGTTCGCCCTCGTGCAGGGCCTCGCGGTCTCCATTCCCCTCGCCACCGACAGCAACGCCGCCAGGCTCATCTACACCCTCCTCAGCGGCAAACTGCCCGACGGCCTCAAGCTCGCCAACGGCCTCATCTCCGGCGTGCCCGCCAAACCCGGCAGCTTCACCGCCACCCTCCGCGCCACCGATGCCGCCAGCGTGACCCTCGCCTTCTCGGTCGAGCCCGTCAACCTCGCCGCCGGCGTCTTCAACGGCTCCTTCGCCACCACCAACGTCACCGCCGCGGCGGAAGCCGCCCGCCAGCTTGAATTCGCCGGCGCCGCCTTCACCGCCGCCGCCACCGGCAAGCTCACCGCCAAAGTCAACTGGGGCGGCAAGAGCCACGCCTTCTCCGGCAACGGCTTTACCGAAGACCTCACCGACCCCGAGACCGGCCTGCCCTGCCTGCGCGCCGAGCTGAGCGCCGTTGTGAAAATCAACAACGTCACCTGCACCAACGTGTTCGACGTCACCGTCTGCCGCGCCGCCGCAGGCGAACCCGGCGCACTCGACAGGCCCGCCAAAATCAACCGCATCGTGCTTCACCAGTCGCCCCGCACCTCCAGAACCGGCGTGATTGCCGCCGCCTTCGAAAACGGCAGCCTCTTCCGCAACAACGCCAAAGAAGCCGCCACCCTTGCCCAGGCCGCCGAGTGGGCCGGCTACTACACCGTGGCGCTGCCCTTCGACAACACGGGCGACACCGCCCTGCCCAACGGCGCCGGCACCGCCACCCTCACCCTCGACGCCAAAGGCACCGCCAAATTCGCCGGCGTGTTGCCCAGCGGCTCCTTCGCCGCCGCCTCGCCCCCCGTCTTCGTGGCCGATTCCGACGGCCAGGGCACGCCCATCGTGCGCATCCCGCTCTACACCGGCACCGCCGTGACCGCCGCATGCGGCGAAATCATCCTCTCCGCCGAAACGGATGAAGACGGCAACCCCCTCGTCGTGGCCACAGGCACCGTCGGCTGGAACAGCGTGGATCCCAAAATCGCCCCCGCCGCAGGCTTCGCCCTCGAAGCCCCCGCCGTCGGCGGCTTCTACGACAAAACCACCAACCTCCAGGCCTTCTACAAAGACTTCACCTTCAAAGGCCGCCTCGATGAAGCCTACGCCCCCTCCGGGCTCGACGCCACCTACACCCGCCTCGCCTACCTCCCCAACGGCACCCTGGATTTCACCCTTTCGGGCGACACCATGACCGCGGAGAAACGCGTGCTCGTGAAAAACGGCAAGCTCAACGACTTCGAGGCCTCCGTCAACCCCTCCAACTTCACCATCAAATTCACCCGCGCCACCGGCCTCTTCACCGGAACCTTCGCCCTCTGGTACGAAGGCGAAAGCAGAGGCGCCCCGGTGCAGAAGGAGCAGAGCGTGAAATACCAGGGCATCCTCGTTCCCACCCAGGCCGCCGCTTCGGGTTACGGCACGGTCCCCGGCCTCGGTTTCGCCACACTCCCCGGCGGAGCCGCCCCCGCGCGCTTCTCCCTGATCGCCGCCCCCCGCGCCCCCTGGGATGCCGAGGCCCTCCCCGAACTCGCCGATTGAGCCACGAAAAAAACTGATTTTTGACCGCATGAATCCGCTCGGAAACGTTCAAACAGCTCCAAGCGGGTTCATGCGTCAGCAACCCAAGGAAAAACGATGAAAGTACACGCACTTCTTGCCGCAGCATTTGTTTGCGTTTCTCAGATTCTTCAGGCGGTCGTGGAGCACCCCGCCGTCACCCCCCGCTACGCCGGTGCCCAGCCCAACGAATGGACTATGGATTACGACGCCGCCCTCGAAGCGGCCTCGACCAACGGCCTCCCCGTCATCGTCATGTTCACCGGTTCCTGGTGGTGCCCTTTTTGCCAGACCCTCGACCGCAACGTGCTCAGCACCCAGGCCTGGAGCGACTACCTCGAAGACAACCCCGCCATGCTCGTCTTCCTCGATTTCAACAAACGCGGCAACTACACCTATGCCGACACCAACAAATGGTTCCTCGCCGATTCCGACTATCTGACCGCCAACGCCATCACCCCCGAAGAGGCCGAAGCCAGCCACAGATACCACGAAGAAATCCAAATGGATTTTTCCATCACCGATAAAACCGCCTACTCCCCCGAAGATTGGAACGTCTACAACCTCCGCGTGGGCTATCCCACCTGGGTCGTGCTCGATTCCACCGGCAAGCGCCGCGCCCGCCTCCCCGTATCCTCGGTGCCCAACGCCGCGACCGCAATCGACTGGCTGGAACAGGCGTTGGCCAGCGACCCCGCCGACGAGCTCGACGATTACCGCCACTGGCAGCCCACCGCCCTCACCCCCCCCGGCAACTGCGACCTGCCCCAGCTGATCGAAGCCTCCCTCAGCGCCAACGACCTGAACGACTGGTACACCCTCGACACCGTCGCCGGATCCAAAGTGACGCTCACCATCGCAAAGATCCCCGGCTCCGCCGATTTTCTCACCGCCACCTGGTATGAAGACAAGGCTCAAAAGAAACAGACCCGTTTCTCCCTCAGCCGGGGCCTCACCCTCACCATCCCCCAGCTCGCCGGCAAAGAATACGCCTTCAGCATCGGCGTAAACGGCGACAAACTCACCGCCAAAACCCCTTACACCCTCACCCTCGCCCGCACCACGCCCGACATCGTGCTCACCCTTGCAAACACCGCCGTCAGCGTCAACGAAACCGCCGGTCATGTGGATCTCGGCGTGAAAATCAACCGCAACGGCCGCAACGATCAGGAGATCACCCTCGATTACCGCACCGTGACCGGCGCCGACGAAGCCGGCATCGCCGCGCCGGATGAAGACTACACCCCCGTCGCCGGAACCCTCACCTGGGCCCCCGCCGATTCCGCCCCCAAAACCGTCCGCATTCCCATCATCGACAACGGCATCCACAAAGGCAACCAGACCTTCACCGTGGAGTTTGAATCGACCAGCGGCTGCGAAGTCTCCATGCCCAGCGACACCGCCACCGTCACCATCGTCGAAGCCATGCCCTACAAGCCCGGCACCCTCGCCTTCACCACCCCCGCCAAACCCGCGCTCGTCGCCCGCGAAGGCCAGAGCCTCACCCTGGGCGTGGAACGCTCCAAATACAACGCCGGCAATGCCGAAGCCACCGTCACCCTCAGCGGCGCCGGAGCCGCCCGCTTCACCGAGCAAACCCAAACCCTTCAGTGGTTCAACGGCGAGCTCGGCGAAAAAACCGTGACCTTCACCCTGCCCGCCAACGATGCGATTGAGGCCGACGCCGCCTTCACCGTGAAGCTCGCCAGCCCCACCAGAAGCATCGCTCTCGCCAACGCCTCGCTCACCGGCAGCGTCGTCGACCAGACCCTCACACAAACCTTGGCCGACTATGTGAAGGGCGGCGATTCCCCCGTGGCCTGGAAAACAAGCGGCTCCCGCTGGTTCTGGAACGACGGCTCCACCTTCGGCGCCGCCGGCCTCTCCACCGACACCCTCTCCCCCGGCGCCAAACCCGCCGTGCTCACCGCCTCGCTCGCCACCCCCGGCGTGCTGACCTTCACCGCCAAGGGCGACAACGGCACCCTCACCGCCAAAGTCGGCGCCGTCACCCAGACCTTCACGCTCGACGGCACCGCCCAGCCCGCCTTCTTCTTCGCCAAGACCGCCAAGACCGCCGTCACCCTCACCTTCACCCCCGCCGCCACCAACGCGCAGGCCATCGTGGCCGACACCGCCTGGTACCCGCTCACAGCCCCCGAGCTCGTCAGCCCCCAGACCAAATCGGCCTTCGCCATCCCCGCCGGCGGCCGCGGCATCGCCCTCGCCTGGGCCGGCCCCGACCTCGCCGCCCTCCCCGCGGAAGTCGCCGCCGTCTACTGCCTCAACGATACCTTCGTCAGCAGCAACCGCACCGCCATCCTCACCCTTGACCCCGTGACCGAGCCCACCGCCTACACCGGCGCCCTCGAGCTGCGCGTGACCTACGGCGACGAAACCCTCAGCCTCAAAGACAAACCCTTCACCTGGACCCTCCTGCCCGAAGGCGCCACCGCATTCGACCTCGACTTCAACAGCTACACCAACAGCCTCTGGTATATCGACGGCGACACCGCCGCCGGCACAACCCTCAACATCGAGCTGCGCAAAGCCGTCTACGACAAAGTCGGCCCCCTCACCCTCGCCAACGCCGACAGCTCCACCCGCGCAGTCCTTGTCTCCGGCAAGCTCCCCGCCGGCATGAAGCTCGCGTTTGAAGACGGCGCCCTCCTCCTCGCCGGCACCGCCACCACCGTCGGCGAAGGCAGCTGCCTCATCCAGGTTGAAACCAAACCCGAAGGCTCCCGGAGCTATGTCAAAGGCGAAACCATCCTCATCACCCACACCGTGATCGACCTCCCCGCATGGGCAATGGGCACCTTCCACGGCCGCTTCTACCCGAACAGCCTCTACTTCCCCGGCCTGATCAGCGGCGGCACCACCACCCTCACCGTGAGCAAGACCGGCGCCGTCACCGGCAAACACACCTTCGGCGGAAAAAGCTACAGCTTCAAAGCCGCAAGCTTCTCCTCCGAAGAAAACGGCTTCCTCGTCTTCGACAGCTCATTCATCGTCGACCGCACAATCTACCCCTTCAAAGGCGGCATCTACGCCGACAGCACCGGCGACACCGCCCAAGGCGTCGTCAGCATGATCGACACCTTCCTCTTCCAGCCCTTCGCCGCCGCCTGGCAGCAGCAGTGGGCGCTCCCCGGGCAGGATCTCACCCCCTACGCGGGCTACTACACCTTCGCCCTCGCCGATCAAACCGCCGAAGCCACCGGTTTCGGCTACATGACCGCCACCATCGACAAAAAAGGCGCCGTGAAGCTCGCCGGCAAAACGACCGACGGCCAGGCCTTCTCCGCCAGCGCCGCCCTGCTCAACCTCCGCAAAGGCGCCGCCACCGCCCCCGTCTTCTTCTTCGGCGCCTCGCCCTCCGCCTATAAAGGCGGCGACATGACCGGCATGGTCACCCTCACCTCTCACGGAACCCCAGTGGCCACCACCAACGAAGTCGCCTTCTCCTGGTTCTCCTTCTCCAGCAAAAACCCCGCCGCCCTTCTTCCCGCCAACACCAACTTCACCGGGCGGATCATCGGCGGCTGGTTCACCAAAAACGAAGACCTCGCCCCCCTCTACGCCAGCCTGGGCCTCGTCTTCGGCCTCCCCGCCATGCCCGAGCTCACCGCCACCCAGACCGGCCCCGGCGGCAAAGCCACAGTCCGCTTCCCTGCGGCCAACCCCTCGCCCGACGGCCTGCCCATCGCCATCACGCTCGATCGAAACGGCATCGGCACCGGCATCGCCGCCCCCGCAATCGGCAAACCCGTGAAACGCGAAGACGGCGCCTACGACTACTCCGCCGAAAACACCGCCGCCCTGGCCGCCAAAGTGGCCCGCACCACCGGCCTCCTCTCCGGCTCCGTCACCGGCTGGTACGATTACCCCGCCAACCTCGCCACCCCCGAAAGAATCACCCACACCTCCAAAAAAATCACCTATGCCGGCATCTGGATCCAACACACCGATTTCATCGACGACACAGGCTACACCCCCGAAAAACAGATGAACGGCACCCTTTTCTTCGGCTCCCTCCCCGTGCCCCGCACCCGCGTGGGATCCGACAACAAACCCTACACCGTCAACGAGCAGATCCCCCTGAAAATCAAGCTGGATCTTCCCCCCACCTGAGGAAGGCACCCCACTCATAAACGCGGCGACCAGACCCCCGGTCGCCGCATTCTTCCGGGAAAAAGCGATGAACAAGAAAAACCTCCTCATCAAAACCCTCGCCCTCCTCGCCGTGTGCGGCATCGCCGCCCTCTTCTTCGCGCCCAAAGACCGCGCCGGCGACACCTGCGGCGAATGCCCCCTTCAGCCCCCCGCACCCGAATCCCGACCCGCCGCCGAAAAGCCCCGCCCGAAACCGGCAGAAGCCCAAAAAGCGGTTGAAGGCGAAAAGAAAACCGTCGTCATCACCTCCGAAGAAACCCTCCAGGAAGACCCCGAAACCGCCGCCGCCCGCGAACAGCAGGAAAAAGAGCACGACGCCCTCATCGCCGCCGTCCGCGAATGGGAAACCCTCACCGACGAAGTCGTCAGCAAAGAATCCCAAGTCCCCATCAAAGACCGCGCCAAACGCGTGAAAGAAGGCCTCAAGAACGTGCCCGAATCCGAGCGCGCCGTGGCCCTGCAATCCATGCTCAACCTCGTGGAAGACGAAGAATTCGCCATCCTCGACGATATCCTCTTCGACCTCGCCGAACCCAAAGAGACCGTCGAAGCCATTTTCGACGACATGCTCAACCGCCCCGAAGCGCTCAAGCTCGGCTACCTCGTGAAAATCGCCCAGATGCGCGACCACCCCATGTTCGCCGACGCCATGCACATTCTCACCGTGACCACCCCCGAGCCCGAAACCCCCACCGAGGAAGAAAGCAACTGAACATGAGACCCAGCGACAAAAAGAACCTCATCACCATCGCCGCCGCCTCCGCCGCCGCCCTCATCGCCCTCGCCGTGGCCGGCAAGCTCTGGCTCGACACCCGTTACCCCGCCACCCCCCCCCCCGCCACCCCCCACACCGCCACACACGCCACCCCCCCCTCCAAAAAAGCAACCCCCGCCAAACCCGCCCCCGCCAAACCCGCCCGCCCCATCCCCGCCGAGCCCACCCCCGAGGAAAAAGAAACCCTCGCCCGCCTCGAGCAAACCACCGCCCCCCTTCAGGCCGCCCTCGACGCCGACAACAAGGCCGACACCCTCGCCCAAGCCCGCGCCCTCATGAGCCACCCCGATCCCGCCGTCCGCGAAAAAGTGGTCGAAGCCCTCGCCTGGATGGAAATGGCCGGCTTCCCCGACCTCTGCCGCATGCTCCTCGACCCCAGCGAAGAAGTGGCCTCCGCCGCCCAAAGCGCCTGGAGCCTCCAGATGGGCACCCTCGAAAACAAAAAAATGAAAACCGAAATGGCCCAAGTCGCCGCCGAAGCCGCCCTCGACAAAAACCTCGAATTCTTTGAAGAAGTGATGGGCACCCTGCACGACATCGACGAACCCCAAGCCGTCGCCATGCTCCAGAGCCTCCTCGACCGCAGCCAGGAACCCGAATTCATCGAAAAAATCATCGACGAACTCACCTTCATCACCCAGCCCGACGACCCCATCGAGAAAAAGGCCGACGTCCAAAAAGCCATCGACCAATGGCAGCAGCGCCTCGCCCGCGAAGCCGCCGAAGAAGCCGCCGCCCAACAGTGATGACTACCCCCGTGCACAGCTGCACCCACGTGGTCGACCACCACGCCCCCATCTGCCTCGCCACCCATGAGAAAAACGCCTGGCACATGACCTGCGGCGCACCCCACCCCGCCGAAGAAGCCCGCGAAACCACCCTCGAAGCCCTCATCCGCGATCCCGACATCGCCTGGCTCGCCCAAACCCTCCCCGAAGAATGGGAAGCCCACCGCGCCACCCCCGCCGCCCCCTGGATCCGCCACCCCCTCGATGAATCACTCATTGTGGAGCTCCCATAAGGAAACCGCCATGATCCCCGTCCCTCACACCCTCCCCCCCTTCGAACGCCTCCGCTTCGTGCTCAAAGCCCTCCGCGGCCCCGGCGGCTGCCCCTGGGATCGCGAACAAACCCTCGCCACCCTCAAACCCTGCCTCCAGGAAGAAGCCTACGAACTCCTCGAAACCATGGACGGCGCCGACCTCCCCGCCCACGCCGAAGAGCTCGGCGACGTGCTCCTCCAAGTGCTTTTCCAAGCCGAAATCCGCGAAGAAAACAACCAGTTCACCTTCGACCACGTCGCCGCCGCCCTCGCCGAAAAGCTCATCCGCCGCCATCCCCACGTGTTTGGCGACGCCACCGCCGATTCCTCCGAAGCCGTTTTGCGCAACTGGGAACAGATCAAACAGCTCGAGAAAAAAGACAAGCCCCAACACTCCGCCCTCGACGGCGTGCCCGAAGCCCTCCCCGCCCTCCTCAAAGCCCAGCGCACCCAGGCCAAAGCCGCCCGCGTAGGCTTCGACTGGGACACCGCCGCCGGCGCCCAGGCCAAGCTCGACGAAGAACTCGCCGAAACCCGCCAGGCCATCGCCTCCCGAAACCCCGACCACATCAAAGAAGAAATCGGCGACCTCCTCTTCACCATCGTCAACCTCTGCCGCTTTCTCAAGGTCGACGCGGAAGACGCCTTGCGCCTGAGCACCGCCAAATTTTCGCGTCGCTTCCGCGAAGTCGAGCGCCGCGTAAAAGAATCCAAACGTGAAATGAAGAACTGTACGCTTGCGGAAATGGATAGAATCTGGGATACTATCAAGAGTGAAGAAAAGCAATAGAGGGAGTCTATGACAGCCGAAGGCGCCTGTTCTTTTTTCGATCTCTTTGACCGGATCTACATCGTGAACCTGCTTGGCCGCGCAGACCGCCGCGACGAAATGCTCCAAGAGCTCAAATTCGCCGGCGTACCCGCCGAGATCGGCGTGAAATGGTTCTACCTTTCCGTGCCCCCCGCCGGCAACGCCGGCTTCCCCTCGCTCGGCGCGCACGGGTGCTTCATGAGCCACCTTTCCATTTTGCGCGACGCCCGCAAACACGGCCACAAACGCATCCTTGTGATGGAAGACGACCTCGCCTTCACCGAATTTTTCCTGAACCACCAACCCGAAGTGATTGCCGCCCTCAACGAAACCGAATGGGATTTCATCCACCTGGGCCACGTGCTCACCCTCCGCCCCCGCCAAGTCTTCAAGCTGATCCCCGCCGACCCCAGGCTCCTGCTCCAATGCACCCACTTCCTCGCCATCCGCGACACCGTCATCCCCGAAATGGTCGATTTCCTCGAAGCCATCCTCGCGCGCCCCCCCGGCCACCCCGACGGCGGCCCGATGCATGTCGACGGCGCCTTCTGCACCTACCGCGCCGCCAATCCCGGCTGCCGCACCTTCTACGCCCACCCCAACCTCGGCGGCCAGCGCGCCTCCCATAGCGACATCACCCCCGCCTTCAGCTTTGAAACCTACCCCGGCTTCAACTACCTCTTCACGACCCTGCGCCGCCTGAAGAACCGCCTGCGCTACAATCGGCTGACCAGGAAAAAAGAGAAATTTTAATCTTAAGGAAATAAAGAAGGTCCTCCATACGCACCCGCGCAGGAGGACCTTGCTTTGTTTGAAGCACTTGGTTTTGTGAAATCGGTTAGAACCTGTAGCCCACCGAGAAGCCGATGAAGTGGGAATAGGCATCGGACATTTCAATGTGAGACCGGCGGATATCCTCGGCAACGCCGGTGCTGGCGGCATTGGGAGCCATGTCGACATAGCCCGAGCCCTGCACGAGGATCATGAAGTTGTAGCTGAGGTTAAACGACCA
This sequence comes from Kiritimatiellia bacterium, assembly GCA_031553315.1. GTDB lineage: Bacteria > Verrucomicrobiota > Kiritimatiellia > RFP12 > DVOR01 > JAVBLT01. The sequence goes on along the minus strand of JAVBLT010000007.1, from coordinate 203,986 downwards.
GGCGCCGGTCGTGTAGGTGCCGCCGATACCGAGCATGTGGCGGTCGCCGGGGGGGATCATGAAATCGCAGTGGTCTTTGTCCTGCGGAGCCATGTCATACACATAACCGCCCTGGATCGCCCAGTTTTCGTTGAATTTGTATTCGGTGCCGATGCCGAAGCGGAAGACGTCTTTCCAGTCTTTCACGCTGAGCGATTCCTTGCCGCTGCTGACCTGGGGGTTGGAGGTCTGCACGGTGGGGCGGTCGAAGTAGATGTCGAGCGAGTCGAAAGTCGACCATTCCGTCCAGGTCACCACGCCGCCGACAGACCATTTGGGGGTGATCTGCCAGTTGAGGCCGGCCGCGAGAGAGGAGGGAAGGGTGATTTCCGCTTCGCCGCCCGCCCGGGTGTGATTATCCACGGGGACTTTCACGGTGTAGCCGGGCACGGGAGTCACGGGGATGTAGGCGCCCTGGGAATAGCGGTTGGCTTCGCCTTCAAGCTTCATATCCACGCGGGAGCGGTAGTGCAGGCCGAAATCGAGCGAGTCGGTAATGGCATAGGTCAGGCCGATGTTGTAGCCGAAGCCCCAGCCGTCGGCCTCAATGTCCATTGTGCCAAGCGGCATCACGTTGGGAATGCCCACTTTGCGGGTATGGCTGAAATCGGCGTAAATCGCGCGGAACCCGGCGGCGATGGAGAGGCGGTCGGTCACTTTGAAGGCGATCGAGGGGTTCAGGGTGAAGGTTTCAAGCTGGGTATCGAGCGCGTTGTAGGCGCCGACCCAGTCGGGATCGGAATAGCTTGTGCCCAGGCCGAATTCGGAGTATTCGCCGAAGCCGAGCCAGAGGCGGTCGGTGAGCTGCCAGGTCACATAGGCGTGGGGAGGGGTGAACCAGTCTTCCTCAAGCTTGGCGCCGCCGGCGGGCGTGAAATAAGAGGGGCCCACGTCGAACTCGGCATGGGGGTTGATCAGGGTCACGCCGGCCATGAACTGAACGCCGGGGTTCTGCGTCATGTTCGCGGGGTTGTAATACACGGCGGAAGCGTCGCCCGTGCGGCCGGTCAGCGCGCCGCCCATCGCGTTGCCGCGGGCGCTTGCTTCGTAAAGACCGAAACCGGAAGCTCCGGCAAAGCCGGTCAAAAGAGTCGCGGTCACAACCGCCATCAAACGTGTCTGCTTCATGCGCAAGTATCCTGCTTAAAAACATTCACCGGAACCGACCGTACCGCCACTTTGCGGAAAAACCGGGAGATTCCGTAAAACTGCCTCGTATTATGACCGCTCCGGCGCTGAAAAAGCAACAGAAAAATGCGCAAACATAAAAATCATGGCCGAGCCTTAAAATAATAAATAAGGAAACAGGGTTAATTTATCGCTTGCGTTTTTCCCTCTTCTGCCGCTAGAATATCCCTTCATGAACGCACAAACAGGTTTTTTCCGGAAAGAGGCGCGCAATGGCTCGATTGCCCAGGCTTGATTACCCCGGCGCCACGCAGTACATCTGCATCCAGGCCGTCGGCAAAGAACGCCTTTTTACCGCTCCCGCCGATTTCGCCCGGCTGACCGCCCTGCTGAGCGAACATCAGGCTGTTTCCGGCCTGCGGGTGCTGCTCTACTGCCTCCTGCCCGATCAGATTCACCTCGCGGTGCAAACGCGCGATGGAAACCTGACCGATATCATGCACCGCCTCGGCACCGCCTACACCCTCTACGCCAACCGCACCCGCGACCGCCAAGGCCCCCTTCTGCGCGGCCGTTTCACCTCGCGCCTCGTTCAGCCCGATTCCCACCTTCTGCGCCTCAGCCGCTGGCTTCACCTCCTGCCCCTGCGCCTTCTTCAGGAGCCCTCCCCCTCCAACCGGAGCCTTCTTTCCGCCCTGCGCCGTTACCCCCACAGCAGCTTTCGCGCCTACAGCGCCCTTGAACCCGCCCCCGCCTGGCTGAGCCGCGGCGACGTGCTCGCCCTCACCGGCAATCTCTGGAGCGCCGAGCAAGGTTATTCCCGCTATGTGCGCGAAGGGATTCTCCACCCGGATCTCTCCTTTTCATTTCTGGTGCAGCGAGCCCGCCTGGGCATCGGCGATCCGCGCTTTCTCCACGAGCAAAGCCGCCGCCTTCCCCAGCCTGCCGGCCAGGGCCGCCGGGGGAGCCCCATTCCCGAGCTGCGGCGCAAAACAGTGCCCGCCGTCACCGTCATCCGCACCCTTTGCCGCGTGCTCGGCGTGCAGCCTGAAGAGCTTCGGCGGCGGCAGCGGGAAACGGCCATCCGCCCGCTGACGGCCTGGGCGCTCTCCCGTTTTTCGGGGTTGACCCAACAGGCCATCGCGGCCGAGCTCGATTTGGGCACAGGCGCCGCGGTCAGCGTGCAGCTGCGCACCCTCATCCGGAAATCCGCCGGCGACCCCCAGATCCAGGCCATCATGGCACACCTGGAAACAACCTTTACCTGCTAGAGCGTGTAGTCACGAGATTTTAATCCAAAGCATTGCGCAACGCAGTTGAACAAATGCAAGAAATGACGATGTTCGCTTGGTGTAACGCGTGGCGACCCCGCGCCATTCCTTGATCCGCAAAATCGTGTTTTCGACAAGATGTCGCAGTTTATAGAGATACGCATCATATCCACGCGCCTCTTTTCTGTTTTTCTTTGAAGGAATGACCACAACCATTCCCGCCTGTTCCGCGCTTGCGACAATCGCATCCGTATCATATCCCCGATCCGCAATCAGATGTTCTGCTCCTGTATCCCGTATAAGTTCTTCAGCTTGAGTACAATCAGCAACGGTACCCGCTGTAACAATAATTCGGATCGGCATACCATTCGCATCCACGGCCAGATGTGTTTTTGAGTTGAGCCCCCTTTTGTGAGCCCCATATCCTGGTTGCCCCCTTTGGCTCCTGCCGCATGCGGATGAACCTTGATGTGGGTGGCATCGATCATCATCCACTCCATGTCAGGGTCATGGATAAGAATTTCAAGAATTTTTTCCCATATTCCTTTATCTCTCCAGCGAATAAATCTCCGATGCGTGTTGGACCAATCTCCGTACTCCGGCGGCAAATCGCGCCATGGAGCGCCTGTTCGGGCAATCCATAGTACCGCGTTGACAAAACGTCGATTATCAACCGCAATACCACCCCACATACCTTTTCGCCCCGGAAGAGCCATTTCAATTTTTGCCCACGCCTCATCAGAAAGATCGTGCCGATGAATAAGAGATTTTGTTGTATTCATGAGGAGATATTATGGCAAATATGTCTTCACAAGGAAAGACTAATCTCATGACTACACGATCTAGCGCTCGAGGGCGTAGGCGTAGCAGGTGCGGATGGTTTCGAGGAAGGTGTGGGGGTTGTGGTCGGTTTGGAGGGTATGGTGGGCGGCGGCGGCGAGATCGAGGCGGCGCTGGGGATCGTTGAGGAGGTGGATGATGGCGTCGGCGGTTTTTTCGGGGTCGGGGGGGGTGAGGTCGGCGATGGCGGGGTGGAGGATGGCGGTGTTGGCGGGGCAGTCGGCGGCGACGATGGGCCGGTGGGAGGCCATTTGGTCGAGGAGGCTGATGGGGGGGTGGCTGCCGGGGAGGTGGCGGGCGTAGAGGATGTGGCTCGCTTGGAGGAGCTGGGAGAGCTGGGGGAGGGGGAGGGGGCCGGTGAAGTCGAGCCGGGGTTGGATCTGGGGAAGGCGGAGGGCGATGGTCTGGAGGGTTTTGTCGATGGCGGTCTGGTCGCCGCCGGCGATGTGGAAGACGGTGTTGGGGAAGGCGGCGAGGATGTGGGGGGCTGCGTTGAAAAAGGTGTCGAGGCCTTGGAAGCCGGTGTGGGAGGCGAGGGTGGTGATGTGGAGGGGGGTCTGGCGGGGGGGGTCGAGGTGGAAGAGGGGGGTGGGCTGGGGGGTGGCTTGGATGGGGGGGGAGGGGATGGGGGGGATGTAGGCGAGGCGGTGGGAGCAGTCGCAGGCTTTGGCTTGGGTGAGGGCGCATTTTTCGTCGCTGATGATGAGGGATGCGGAGCGGAGGATGCGCTGGCGGAAGCGGGAGTGGCTCCAGGTGGTGAGGGTGCGGTTGGGGCGGTTGCGCCATTCGATGATGAGGCGGGCGCGGATGAACCAGGAGATCCAGCGGCCGATGGTGATGGAGTGATCGCAGCAGTGGATGGCGGTGTAGGGGGTGCGGATGTTGAGGTGGATGGCTTTGATGAGGGTGAGCAGGTGGCAGAGGAGGCGGCGGAGGCTGGGGCGGTAGAGGGGCATGGTGGCGAGGCGGGGGAGGGGGAGGGTGGTGTGGATGTGGGGGGTGGGGAGTTGCCAGGGGGCGGTGGGGGGGGGGGTGAGGATGTGGATTTCGTAGCCGAGGGTGGCGAGGGCGCCGATGATTTGCTCGGAGCGGCGGGCGTGGCCGGAGTCGGGGCGGTAGGGGGTGGTGTAGAGGTAGAGGATGCGGGTGGGCATGGGGTCACTCGGGGGGGGGGAGGGGGTGCCTGCCGCTGCGGATGCCGGGGAAGCTGGCGGAGTGGATGTACCAGTGGAGGGTGGCGGGGGCGGGGGTCTGGCGGGTGAGGGTGACGGGGTGGGGCTGGGCGAAATCGCCGGTGGTGAAGGTGAGGCGGTCGGGGGTGAGGGTGATGCCGGTGGTGTGGTCGGTGGCGATGTGGAGGGTGACGGGGGCGGCGGGGGGGCGCCAGAGGCTGAAGGCGAGGGGGTGGGGGTGGAGGATGACGGCGTTGGCGTTGTCATGAAACACGAGGGTGCGGAGGATGAAGTCGGCGGCGCTTTTGGTGCAGTGGGCGGCGAGGGGGGTGTCGGTGGCGATCTGGATGAGGCCGTGGGTGAGGAGGGTGCGCATGGTGTGATTCATGGCGGTGAGGGCGTGGATGCGCTCGGTTTGGGTGGCGCTGTGCCAGAGGGGGCTGGGGGCGATGTGTTGGAGGAAGATGGGCCAGGTGGGAAGGCAGATCCGGTTGTTTTCGGCGGCTTGGCGGATGTGGCTGAGGAATTGGGTTTCGTTGATGGGGGTGCCTTTGGTGAGGGGGGGGGCGCTGAAGGTGGGTGGGTCGGTGGGTGGGGTCCAGGCGGCGAGGGGGGCGGCGGGGCGGCGGTTTTGGTCGGCGGTTTTCTGGATCATTTGGGAGAGGAGCTGCTGGTGGCGCTCGGTGAAGATGTGGCTGGTGGGCTGGAGGTAGGGGGGGTAGCGGTTTTTGAAGATGATGGAGTAGAAGGTGGCGGCGGTGAGGTAGTCGGCGAGGGTTTGGGGGGTGCCGCGGTAGGTTTGGGTGTAGCCGCCGGTTTGGGTGTTGGCGCGGATGAGGTCTTCGGCGATGATGTCGGTCTTGGTTCCGGTGGCGATGCGCTGGAGGGTTTGGCGCTGCTGGGGGGTGGTTTGGCCGCGGAGGTGGATGAGGGGGGGGCGGGCGCCGGGGGGGAGTTTTTCGCGCAGGGCGCTGATGCCGGCGTAGGTGAGGGCGGGGATCTGGGTGATGACGGTGCCGCGCTCGGAGAGGATGACGAGATCGTGGCGGGGGTCGCTGATGGCGGCGCGGATGGGGGCGCCTTCGGGGAACCAGGCGGCGCCGGCGAGGGTGTGGCAGGTGTTGGTGGCGAGGGTGAGGGTGAAGGGGTGGCGTTGGTCGGCGGTGGCCATGGCGGTGATGGCGGCGGCGGCTTGGGGGGGGGTGGGGGTGTCGGTATCGGGCTGGGGGGGGATGACCCAGAGGATGGAGATGTGGCCGTCGTTGTTGGTGTCGACCCCGGCGGCGTGTGCGGGGGGGGGGAGGAGGAGGGGGGGGAGGAGGAGTAATGCGGTCAGGCGCATGGGGGGGGGCTTTACAGGGTGGCGGTGAAGAGTTTGAGGGCTTTGAAGTCGAGGGTGGCGAAGTAGTCGCCGACGGTTTCGGCGCGGCGGATTTCGATGACTTGGCCGCTGGTGGTGAGGAGGAGCTCGGCGGAGCGGAGCTTGCCGTTATACTGGAAGCCCATGGCGTGGCCGTGGGCGCCGGCGTCGTGGATGATGACGAGGTCGCCGATGGCGGGGGGGGGGAGGGGGCGGTTGATGGCGAATTTGTCGTTGTTTTCGCAGAGGGAGCCGGTGACGTCGTAATTGGCGGCGGGGGGGGTGTTTTCTTTGCCGGCGAGGGTGATGTGGTGGTAGGCGCCGTAGAGGGCGGGGCGCATGAGGTTGGCCATGGAGGCGTCGAGGCCGATGTAGTTTTTGTAGGTGTTTTTGAGGTGGCGGATGCGGCTGATGAGGTAGCCGTAGGGGCCGGTGACCATGCGGCCGCATTCGAGGTAGAGGGCGGTCTGGGGGTGGCCTTGGGCGATGAGGCGGTCTTGGTAGGCTTGGCGGATGCCTTGGCCGATGCGTTCGAGGTCGACGGCTTGCTGGTCGGGGTGGTAGGGTATGCCGATGCCGCCGCCGAGGTTGACGAATTCGAAGGTGATGCCGATTTGGTTTTGAATTTTGACCATGAGGTCGAAGAGGAGGGTGGCGGTGTCGATGAAGTATTGGGGGTCGAGCTCGTTGGAGGCGACCATGGTGTGGATGCCGAAGCGGGTGATGCCTTTTTCTTTGAGGAGGGTGTAGGCTTGGATGAGCTGGGGGAGGGTGAGGCCGTATTTGGCTTCTTCGGGTTTGCCGATGATGGCGTTGCCGCCTTTGAGGGGGCCGGGGTTGTAGCGGAGGGAGACGAGGGGGGGGAGGGTGCCGAGGGTCTGCTCGAGGAAGGGGATGTGGGTGATGTCGTCGAGGTTGATGTTGGCGCCCATGGTGGCGGCGAGGATGAATTCTTCGGCGGGGGTGTCGTTGGAGGTGAACATGATGTGCTGGCCGGTGATGCCGGTTTCCTGGGCGAGGAGGAGCTCGGGGGCGGAGGAGCAGTCGGCGCCGAAGCCTTCGTCTTTGAGGATGGCGATGAGGAAGGGGTTGGGGCAGGCTTTTACGGCGAAGTAGTTGCGGAAGCGGGGGTTCCAGGCGAAGGCGGCTTTGAGGCGGCGGGCGTTGGTGCGGATGGCGAATTCGTCGTAGATGTGAAAGGGGGTGGGCCAGCGCTGGGTGAGGGCTTCGAGCTGTTCGTGGGTGAGGGGGATGTTTTTTGGGGTCATGGGGGGCCTTTGTCTGAAAAACGGGTAGGGGAAAAGTGTAGCGGATTTCGGGGTGGGGCGCAAGCGGGAAGGTGAGGGGGGGCTGTGGATTTTCCGTGGGTCAGTATTTTTGGAGGATGGCGCTGATTTTGTCGAGGGTGAGGGGTTTGAAGAGTACGTGGGCGAAGGGGGAGTCTTGGAGGTCGAATTGGGTGTCGGCGGTGAGGGCGAGGATGGGGATTTTGCTGGTGGCGGTTTGATCCTGGAGGCGGCGGGCGAGTTCGTCGCCGTTCATGCCGGGCATCCAGAGGTCGGTGAGGATGAGGCTGGGCTGGTGGGTTTTGGCGAGGTCGAGGGCTTCCTGGCCGGAGGTGGCGCTGATGTAGGGGCGGTGGAGGCGGGTGAGCATGGCTCCGAGGACTTTGAGGTTCATGGGCACGTCGTCCACAATCAGGATGGCGCCTTTTTGGGGGTGGGTGGCGGGGGGTGGCGGGGGTGGGTCTTGGGGCGGGGGGAGCTCCTGGAGGGGCGGTGGGGGGGCGGTGGGGGTGTCGGGTGGGAGGCAGGCGACGTTTTGGAGCTGGATGGTGAAGGTGGAGCCTTTGCCGAGCTGGCTTTCGAGGGTGAGGGCGCCGTCCATGCAGGTGAGCAGGCGCCGGGTGATGGAGAGGCCCAGGCCGCTGCCTTCGTAGACGGTGTTGCCGCGGACGTGGTTTTTCTGGCCGAAGGGTTCGAAGATGGTTTCGCGGAATTGGGGATCGATGCCGGGGCCGGTGTCGGCCACGTCGATGCGGAGGGTGGCGTGGCTGCGGGAGGGGTCGGTGTAGTGGCAGGTGATGCCGACGGTGACGCTGCCTTTGGTTGTGAATTTGACGGCGTTGCCGACGATGTTGAAGAGGACTTGGCGGATGCGGATCTGGTCGAGCTCGAAGTGGGGGAGGCCGGGGGGGATGACGACTTGGAGTGTGATGCCTTTTTTGAGGCAGGCGGCTTTGAAGACGAGTTTGAGCTCGTGGAGCATGTGGCTCAGATCCATGGGGGCTTTGATGATTTCGACTTGTTCGGCTTCGAGGCGGGAGAGGTCGAGGATGTCGTTGATGAGGGTGAGGAGGGTTTTTCCGGCGATGTTGATGGCTTCGAGGTTGCTGTGCTGTTCTTCGGGGGTGAGGGTGGTGTTTTGCATGAGCTCGCTGAAGCCGATGACGGCGTTGAGGGGGGTGCGCAGCTCGTGGCTGATGGTGGCGATGAAGAAGCTTTTGGCGCGGGCGGCGGCCTGGGTGGCTTCCATGGCGTGCCGGAGGGAGCGCTGGGCTTCGTTGAATTGGGTGACGTCGTAGGCGGTTTCGACGATGTTGACGATTTGGTTTTCGACGATGACGGGGATGGCCATGACCTGGTAGTCTTTGCCGCCGAGGGTCATGTTGCTTTCGGATGATTTTCCGGTTTTGAGGGCGATGGCGGCGGGTGGGTCGGCGGCGGGGGGATTTTCCTGGCTGCGTTGTTTGATGAGGTCGGCGGCGAAGGCGGTGGCGGCGGAGTTGAGGTGGGTGAGGCGCAGGCGGTTGTCGAAGAGGAGGACGGGGATCTGGATGGTGTCGAGGATGAGGCGTTTGTCGCGTTCGCTTTGGAGGAGCTGCTGCTGGGCGCGCTGGCGGGCGTAGAAGAGCTCGAGGACGTGGGCGGTGGAGCGGATGAAGTGGATGATGGCGGCCTGGTTGGTGTTTTCGGAGGCGCAGGCGAGGCCGATGAAGCCGAGGAGGGAGCTTTCGCCGCGCACGCCGATGAGGATGACGGTGTCGGCGCCGGTGTTGCGCAGGGTTTGGGTGAAGTGGGGGAGGTCTTTGAGGGGGGAGTAGGGGGAGGTGTCGGCGAGGGCGAAGGTGACGGGACGATCTTCGACGAGGGTCTGGATCCAGGTGTTGGCGGGGTCGATGGGGTAGCGGGTGGTTGTGTTGGTGAGGGGGGCGCCGTTGGGGTTCCAGCCGGCCTGGCAGTGGAAGTGGGTGCGGCCGGGTGTGAAGAGGAAGAGGGCGCTGTGGCGGGCTCCGCGCTGGTGGCCGAGGGCGGAGAGGGTGGTGTTGAGGAGGGTTTCTTCGCTTTGGCCGCTGATGACGGCCTGGAGGTTGGCGTTGATGCGTTGTTCCTGCTCGATGTGGGCGCGGAGGGTGTTTTCCATTTCGATGATGCGGGTGATGTCGGTGCCCATGCCCAGGATGTAGCGGTGGCCGTTGCTCATGCGGATGGTTTGTTTGAGGACGTGGGCGGTGATGCGGGCGCCGTTGGCGAGGTGGATGGTTTCCTGGGATTCGCTCACGCCGCTGATGAGGAGGGCGCGTTCGTCGCCGCGGCGGCATTCGGCGGCTTCTTCGCGGTGGGTGAAGATGAGGAAGTCGTCTTTGCCGATGATGGTTTCGGTGGTCTGGTTGAGGGCCTGGGCGAAGGCGTTGTTGCTCATGACGTAGCGGAAGGCGTTGTCTGCGTCTTTCACGAAGAGCATGCCGGGCATGTTGTTGGAGAGGCTGTGGAGGAGGGCTGAGGTGTTGAGGGCTTCGATTTTGGCGGTGTGGAGTTCGTGGACGTCGGTCGCGACCCAGAGGAGTGTGCCGGGGGGGTAGGCGGTGTGGGGGAGGGGGGTGCATTCGCCGCGCATGTGGCGGCCGGAGGCGTTGGTGAATTCGGCGGCGGCGGGTTTGCCGCTCTGGCGGACGCTGACGATGGCGGGCTCGAGGGCGGCGAGGATGTGGGGGCTGAGGGTGTTCAGGGGCTGGCTTTTGTGGCCGAGGAGGCCGGCTTCGGCGGGGCGGGGGAGGATGCGGTTCTCGGGGGAGATCATGATGATCTGGATGGGGAGCGCTTGGAGGAGGGTCTGGGTGCGGATGCGCCGGCGGATGTTGATCCAGGTGAAGGCGAGCATGCACAGGAGGATGGAGAGGAACATGCCCAGGCCGATGGCGAGCTCTCGGAGGTAGCGCTCGAGGAAGTGGCTGTGATCGCCGATGTAGACGGCGCCGCCGGGGAGGTGGTCGGTATGGAGCTTGATGGCGGAGGTTTGGAGGCGGGCGGTGTCGAAGGTGGGGGTGAGGGTGAGGCGGGTGGGGGGGATGGCGGCGGGGGGGGTGCCGTTGAGGATTTCGAGGGCGATGTCGCCCAATGCGCTGCCGGCGTGGCGGGAGCTGAGGATGAAGCCGCCGGTGGCGCCTCTGGGGCCGATGAGGCGGCTGTTGAGGGTGAGGATGGGGTTGCGGGTGAGGGTGGTGATTTTTTGGAGGAGGGTGAGGTCGGTGTTGAATGCCTGGGGGAGGGTGGGGTCGTTCCAGGCGCTGAAGAGGAGGATGGTTTCGGGGGGGAGGGCGGCGATGGTTTCGAGGAGCTTTTCTTCGGTGAGCTCGAAGCGGGTTTTTACGGTGACGGCGGGGGCGGTGAGGTCGATGGGGTAGGGGGCGATGATGAGCAGGCGGGTGGCTTGGGGGTAGAGGCGGAAGGCTTGGTCGATGTTGGCGTTGAGCACGTTGGGGAAGATGAGGCTGGCGGCGGCGGGGGGGGGGTCGTCGGGGGAGGCGATGAAGATGGTGGAGGTGTCGGGGGGGAGGAGGTCGAGGTTGGCGCGGATGAAGCGGGCGCTGGTGTGGTTGAGGCCGATGACCATGCCGGCGGGGTTTGAGTTGAGCAGGTGCTGGAGGCGGCCGCGGTCGAAGGGGGTGTGGCCGGCGCGGAGGGAGGGGGTGAGGTTGAAGGGGAGGAGGTCGGCGGTGATGTTTTGGCGGGTGAGGGTTTCGGTGAGGGCGGGAAGGAGCTGGCTGAGGTCGAGGCTGGTGACTTCGGGGGTGGTGACGATGAGGATGCTTTGGGGGGTGGCGGCGAGGCGGTCGATGTCGGCCTCGAGGAGGTCGGTGTGCCAGAAGGCGAGGTCGTCGAGCGCGTCGCCCTCGGCGGTGAGGCCGCCTTGGTTGGTGAGGGGGCCGCGGTTGGGGGCGGGGGTGAGGTGGGGGGGGGTGGCGGCGGTCTGGGTCTGGGAGCCGGGGGCGGTGGCGTGGAGGCGCCAGGCGCCGGCGGGCGTGCGGACGAGGGCGATGTGGATCCAGGTTCCGAAGGCGGGGATGGCGCCGGGGAGGGTGATGGCGTGGGGGGCGGTGTCGGCGGGGGCGCCGGTGAAGTAGGTGAGGGTGATGCTGCGGTCGCGGTTGGCGCGCAGGTGCCAGCCGGTGGCGGTGTCGCCGCAGGCGATGATGGTTTTGCTTTGGGCGGAGGGGGGGTGGGGGGGGGTGGGTTCGGGGAGGGTTTGCCAGGCGTTGTCGCTGATGCGGGCCCGGAGGGTGAGGGACCAGGGGCCGTGGGGTGGGGCGAGGGTGTCGCGGGTGGCTCCGGTGACGGTGAAGGTTGAGCCGGGGCCGAGGGCTGATCCGTGGCGGCCTTGGGTGGGGCGGTAGGTCATGCCGGCGAGGTCGGGGCTGGCGGGTTGGCCGGGGCTGAAGCTTTCGGTGAAGGAGCGGGGGGTGTTGAAGGTGATGAGGCGGATGAGGTTTTGGCGGTTGGCGTGGCTGGGGGTGGCGCGGGCGGTCTGGATGATGCGGTCGGGGGGGAGGAGCCGGGGGTGGGCTTCGATGCCGGCGGAGTATACGTCGTCGTCGCCCACGCGCAGGAGGGCGATGCGTTCTCCGGGGATGCGGCGGGGGATGCTTTGGCCGTGGGTGGGGGCGGGCTGGCCGTTGATGTGGAGTGTGGCGGGGAGGGTGAGGGCGGTTTTTGGGTTGCCGGGGGTGTCGCCGAGTGTGAGGGCGATGTGGACCCAGCGGCCGGGCTGGAAGACGGGGTCGCGGGTGACGACTTCGGGGGCTTGGGGGTCGTGGCCGCCGAGGTGGAGGCGGCCGTCGGGGGTTGCGTAGAGGCGGTAGGCGCACTGGGTTTCGGGGGCGTTGGCTGTGGCGGTGCGCATGCAGAGGAGGCGGTGGATTTCTTTTGGGGGCTGCTGGTTGTCTACGGTGAACCAGCCGCTGAGGGTTTGGTCGGCGAGGTTGAGGGTGTGCTGTTCGCCGGCCCAGGCGAAGGCGGAGCGGCGGTTTTCGGTGAAGGTTTCATCTGCGGCGCCGAAGTTCCAGGTGCCGTGGGTGACGGGGAGGTTCCGGGTGGCGGCGGGGGGGAGGTACAGGGCGCCGTAGTTGCCGGGGTCGACTTCGCGGATGGGGAAGAAGCGTTTGCCGGCGGTGGGGAGTTCGGCGGGGGCGGTGAGGGCGAGGAGGGTGAGGAGGATGAGGCTGAGGGGCTTCACGGGTGTTCTCCGGTGGGGGCGGTGGCGGCGAGGATGAGGGTGGTGGGGATGGCGAGGGCTTCGCCGTCGTCGTCTTCCCAGGCGTCGCTGGAGTAGGCGGGGTTGGGGTCGGGGGGGGGTTCTGCGAGGTGGGTGAGGGTGAGGCGGGCCTGTTTGATCCAGGTGAACCATTGGCTGACGGGCCAGGCGCGGGAGCGGATGAGGGGGGGGCCGCCGCCGGGTTGTTCGCGGACGTCGTCCTGCGGGTGGAAGTAGCTGGTCAGGAAGCGGCCCCAGGCGCCTTGGTCGGGGTCTTCGGGGTCTTCGGCGTAGATCCATTCGCCGTTGTAGACGGGGTGGACGGTGGAGATGAGGAGGGTGCCGCCGGGGGTGAGCCATTGGCTGGCGCGGCGGATGAGGTCGCCGGGGTCGGCGAGGAATTCGAGGGCGTGTGAGCTGTGGATGAGGGGGTAGCGGCGGCCGGGGGGGGGGGTGTAGGTTTCGAGGGGTGATTGGGTGAGGTCGAGGCGCACGCCGGCGCGGGCGGCATCCTGGGCGGCGAAGGCGAGCTGGGCCTGGGAGATGTCGACGGCGGTGCAGTGAAGGCCGCGGCGGGCGAGGTGGATGCTGTTTTGGGCGGCGCCGCAGCCGAGCTCGAGGGCGTGGTCGCCGGGCTGGAGGGGGGGGAGGAGGCGGAGGGTGCTTTCGCCGGGGAGGCGGGGGCCGTAATGGAAATCGTCGCTGCGGATGCGGGTGAGGGCGCGGTATTGGGGTGCGAGTGTGTTCCAGTAGAGCTGTTGGGCGGCTGATTCCTCTGTCATGGTTTTTTCCTTGGCGCCGGATGGTAATGATCCGGGGTTATTGCGCGGCGGGTTCGCCCATGTTGAAGCGGCGCTCGAGGATGGGGTCGCGGGGGTTGCCGAGGGTGACGGCGCGGGTGTAGTAGCCGATGGCGTCGGGCTTGGCTTTTTCGCCCATTTCGGAGAGGATCCAGGCCATGTTGATGTAGCCGATGGGCTGGGCGGGGTGGAGCGCGAGGACGCGGTCGAGGGTGTTGATGGCTTTGAGGTGCTGGCCCATGCCGAGGTAGGCGCCGGCGGCGATGAGGCTGGCGCGGGCGGTGAAGGCGGGGGTGGTGGCGGCGAGGGCGTCGCCGAGGGTGGCGGCTTCGGCGTAACGCTCCTGGGCGAGGCGGAGCTGGGCGAGGAGGAGCATGAGCTCGGGGGCTTCGGGGTGAATTTCGAGGGCTTCGGCGAGGAAGGCGTCGAGCTTGTCGAAGTTGCCGTCTTCCCAGAGTTCCCGGGCCCAGGCTTCGTCGTCGGCGAGTGTGGTTTGGGGGCGGGGGGCTTTGAGGGCGGGGGGGAGCTGGTCGAAGGCGGTGGGGGCGGCGGGTGCGGGGGTCGCGGTTTCGGGTTCGGTTTCGGGGGGGAGGCCGGCGGCTTTGCGGGCGCGCTCGGCGCGTTCTTTGGCGATCTGCTGTTCGAGCCCGGTGGTGGCGGTCACGCTGACGAGGCGCTCGGGATTGGCCGAAACGCTTTTCATTTCAAGCTGGTTGATGGCGTTGAGGCAGTTGACTTTCATGACGCGGAGCGAGGCGAATTCCTGCTTTTGGGCGTTGGGGTCTTTTTCCATTTCGATTTTGTTGAGCATGCCGATGAGGGTGAGGTAGAGGGCGAGGGCTTCGTCGGTCTTGCCTTGGGCTTCGAGGTCGGTGGCTTTGCGGAGCATTTTGTTGGGTTCGTCGAGCAAGGCGATGGCGGCGGCGGTTTCTTTGCTTTCTTTGCTGCCGCTGAAGGGCCAGATGGCGAAGCTGGCGGTGGCGAGGCCGAGGGCGGCGCAGGCGAAGAGGGTCTTTTTCATGGCTGGTCTTCTTTCTTTTCCGGTTCCACGTGAATGGTGGAGATGGTTTCGGCGCCGAAGCGCTCGCGCAGCGCGTCTTCAAAACGGGTGGCGAGGGCGTGGGCCTCGCGCACGGGCATGGCGGGATCCACGCGCAGGTGGACGTCGATCACGACGACGTTGCCGACTTTCCGGGTGCGGAGCCTGTGGGGTTCTTTGACGGCGGGAATGGAAAGGGCAATGCGGATGATTTCATCCGCGGCGCTTTGCGGGAGGGCGCCGTCCATCAGGTTCACGAATTCCTCGCGGACGATCTGAATCGCGACCGCGGTGAGGATGAGGCTCACCGCGAGCGCGGCGGCGGGGTCGAGCAGCACCCACCAGCGGCCTCCCAGGGCGATGGCTCCGCCGATGCCCAGCGCGGCGCCGATGGAGGAGAGGGCGTCGCTCCTATGGTGCCAGGCGTTGGCGATGAGGGCTTTGTTGTCGGTCTCATGCCCGGTTTTGATTGTGATGCGGTAGAGGAGCTCTTTCACGGCGATGGAGATCAGCGCCGCCCAAAACGCGACCGCGCCCGGTTTGCCGGGGAGGGCGCCGTAGACGAGCGCTTTCCAGATTTTGACGATGGCTTCCCAGCCGATCGCCGCGCCCACGCCGGCCAGTGTCACTCCCACAAGCACGGCCGCGAGGGTTTCGTAGCGGCCGTGGCCGTAGCAATAGACGTTGTTTTCAGGGCGCTTTGAAAAACGCATGCCGATGAGGACTACGAAATCGGTCGTGAAATCGGAAAGCGTGTGCATGGCGTCGGCGATCATGGCCTGGCTGTGCCCGAAGATGCCCGCCGCCATTTTCGCGGCGAAAAGAATACAATTGACGAATACCGACACTCCCGTGACCCGGTTTGCCAGCTGCGCGCGCTCTTCTCTTGAATATGCTTTCTTTTCCACGAAAAAACCTTGTTGCGAAAACGCCCCAATGATAGGTCTTTACGCGCGCGAGGTCAATCCTTTCCGCAACTTTTGGCGGTTCCGGCGGAAAAAGACACCTGGCGTTCGCGGGGAAACGGTGGAGGTGGAGGGGGCCGTTTCGGGGGCGCGAACGCCAGGCGGAGAGAATCGGGAAGGGGTTATTTGAGGGTGGCGGCCCAGGCGGCGAGGCGGGCGTGGGCGGCGGCGGGGGGCTCGGAATCGTCGAGGGCGAGGCCGCAGAGGTGGTCGTAGCGGAGGGCGCGGGAGGCGGTGAAGGTGTAGCCTTCGGGGGAGGTCTGGCCGATGAGGATGGCGCCGCGGGAAAGGGCTTTGTCGCATAGGATGCCGATGGCGTCGACAAAGGTGTCGGAGAAGGTGGCCTGGTCGCCGGTGCCGAAGAGGGCGACGCGTTTGCCGGTGAGGTCGAGGGTGTCGAGCAGGGCGATGCCGGAGGCCCAGTCGTCCTGCAATTCGCCGGAGCCCCAGGTGGAGGAGCCGAGGATGAGCAGGGGTGCTTCGAAATCGGCGGCTTTGGCGCCGGCAATGGGAATGCAGGGGGCGCCGAGGAGGGTGGCGAGCTTTTGGGCGGCGGCTTCGGTGTTGCCGGTGGTGCTGCCGTAGATGATGGCTTTGTCAGGCATAGTGGAGCTCCTTTGAGCGGGGGTGGCTGGGTTCGTTGGCGGTGAGGTCTACGAAGCGCTGGTGGGCTTCGCGCTCGGCGGCGCGGTGCAGGCGCATGAGGCGGAACGATTCCGCGGGATCGCCGAAAACTTTCCAGTGGCCGGAGGCGGTGGGGGGGTCGTTGTTGATGAAGCCGACAACGTCTTTAAAGGGATAGCCGAGGAAGAAGCCCACTTCGTGGGGGACGCTGCCGGTTTCGTGGAAACGCGCCGCGAGGCGGTCGAGGAGGCGGTCGAGCGGGGCGTCGGCGGGATAGCCTTCGGCGGCGAGGCGGCGGCAGACGTTGACTGGGGCGAGGGCTTTCTCAAGGAGAGCCCGGTCGAAGAAGAGCACGAGGGAGGAGGTTTTGCTGCGGTTCAAGATGCGGTACTCGAGGTTGAGCACGGTGAGGATTTCCTTTTGATACACACAGAAACCCCCGGCGCCGTGCGCGGGGCACACGGTGTAGCGGTGTTGAATGCGGAGCATTTCCGCAGGCTTCACTTTCCGGCGCACGGGCGCGGTGCGGATGAGGAGCTTGCGGAAGAGCGTGCGGCGGTTCTGGCGGCAATCGAGTGTTTGAGGTATTTCTTTCATGAGGAAAACTTCTTTCAGAAAAACGGGGCTAAGTATAGCATATTTTTGATCGATGTCAATTAGCTTAATCTAACTTTTTTTGATTGTGTGTTCAAGCGGGGGAATATCTGCTATGATGGGGGGATGAACGTGGAAAAACAGAGTTGGGCGGCTGATTTATTGGCCTGGTATGCGGTCGCGCGGCGGGAGATGCCGTGGCGGGGGCATGAGGATCCTTATGCGGTGTGGGTGAGCGAAATCATGCTTCAGCAGACGCAGGTGGATACGGTTCGGGGCTATTTCGCGCGCTTTCTGGCGGCGTTTCCCTCGGTGGAGGCGCTGGCGAATGCGGCGGACGACCCGTTGCTGAAGGCGTGGGAGGGGCTTGGCTATTACACGCGGGTGCGCAATCTGCGCAAGGCTGCGCAGGTGGTCGCGGGGCGGATGGGGGGAGAGATTCCCCGCTCGGCGGCGGCGCTGGCCGAGCTCCCCGGGATCGGCGATTACACGGCGGCGGCGATTGCGAGCATTTGCTTTGGCGAGCCCGCGCCTGTGGTCGACGGCAATGTGGCGCGGGTTTTCGCCCGCTACCGGGGTTTGTCCGACGATTTTAAAAAGCCCGCGCCGCGCCTTGCGCTCGCCGCCTGGCTGCGCCCGGCGATTGAGGCGTGCGCCGTGCCGGGCGATTTCAATCAGGCGATGATGGAGCTGGGGGCGCTCGTCTGCACGCCGCGCAATCCCGCCTGCGAAGGGTGCCCGCTGGCGCCGGATTGTTTCGCTCGAAAACACCATGCTCAGGCGGATTACCCTTACAAGGCGCCGAAGAAGGAGGCGCCGCTGCGCTTTGCGGTGGGGTGCGTGATTCGCAGCGCCGATGGGAGGTGGCTTTTCATGCGCCATCCCGGCGAAAAGCTGTTGGGCGGGTTGTGGGAGCTGCCGGGAGGGGCGTGTGAGAACCGGCCCGATGCGAAAGAGGCGTTGGCGCTGATTCGAAGGGAAACGGGGTTGCCTGTGGCCGCGCTCGAATTCCAGGGGCGGCTGGCGCATGTGTTTTCGCATTTCAGGCTGGAGCTGGCTCTTTTTGAGGCGCCGCCGCTTGCGGAGGCGGCGCCTTTGCCTGAGCGTTTCCGCTGGGTGGCTTCGCCGGATGAGCTTCCGCTGGCGACGGCGCACCGCAAGGCGATTGGGAGGTAGGCTTTATGCTTCCGGATCCTGCCAGCCGCCGCCGAGGGCTTTGTACACGGCGATGAGTTTCTGGAAGAGGAGGGAGCGGTGGCGGGCGAGGACGTCTTGGGCGGCGAGGAGGGAGCGCTGGGCGATGAGCACGTCGGTATAATCGTTTTTGCCGGAGGTGTAGAGCTGGTTGGCGAGGGTGACGGCTTTTTCGTTGGCGGCGACGGCTCGTTGGAGGGATTCGCTGCGGTCGGTTTCGCGGAGGTAGTTTTGCCAGGCCGATTCGCACTCCCGCCAGGCCGCGAGCACGGTTTTGCGGTAGCTGAGCACGCTTTCCTCCCAGAGGGCTTTGCGTTCTTCGACCTGGGCCTGGATGCGGCCCGCGGAGAAGATGTTCCAGGTGAAGGCGGGGCCGAAGGTGAGGCTGCGGGTGGCGTCGGCCCACTGGCTGAGGTTGGGGGAGCTCAGGCCGATGCCGCCGGCGAGGGAGAAGCGGGGGTAGAGGTCGGCCTGGGCGGCGCCGATTTTGGCGCCGGCGGAGCGGATGTTTTCTTCGGCGGAGCGGATGTCGGGCCGGCGGCGGAGGAGCTCGTTGGGGAGGGTTGCGGGGAGGGTTGCGGGGAGGGTGGGGAAGGTGAGCTCGGTGCGGAGGGCTTCGTTGTAGGTGTAGGGGAGGGTTCCGAGGAGGTTTTCGAGCTGGAGGATGGCGTCGGCGAGGGAGGCTTCCATCGCGGGGATCTGGGCGGTTGTGGTGTGGACGAGGGCTTCGGCGTTGGCGAGGTCGAGGCCGGAGGCCCATTCGGCTTTGTAGAGCTTGCGGGTGATGTCGGCGGAGTGGGCCTGGGTGAGGAGGTTGGATTGGGTGATGCGCAGGAGGTCCTGGAGCATGCGCACGTCGAGGTACGTTGTGGCGATTTGGGCGGTGAGGGCGACCTGGAGGTCGGCCTGGGTGTAGATTTGGGCGGCGAGGTCGGCTTGGGTGGATTCGATGGCGCGGCGGGCGCCGCCGAAGAGGTCGAGCTCCCAGGCGGCGTCGAACCCGGCGCGCCAGAGGGTGTTCCAGCCGGTGGCGTTTGCGCCCCAGGCGTTGGATCGGGCGCCGCTGCCGGCGGCGTCGATGGAGGGCCAGAGGCCTGATTTGGATTGGGCGAGGCGGGCGCGTGCCTGGCGGATGCGCTGGATGCCGGCGGCGAGGTCGAGGTTTTGCCGGAGGCCGGCGGCGATCATGCGGTCGAGCACGGGGTCGTTGAGGGCGCGCCACCAGCCGGGGACGATTTCTGTGCGGTTTGTGGCGGGGGCGGGGTCGGCGAGGAAGTTTTCGGCGGTGGGGGTGGGGGTTTGGGGCGTTGTGTGGTCGGGGCCGAGGAGGCAGCCGGTGAGGGTGCAGGCGAGGGTGAAGAGTGCGCCGAGGGTGTGGTTTTTAGTGGGTGGCATGGTTGCGTTCCTCCGCTTCGAGCTGTTGTTGCAGGGCATGGGGCGGTTTTTGCCGCCGTGCGAGCGCCAGGTAGGCTACGGGGACCACGAAAAGGGTGAGGAGGCAGGCGCTCAGGCCTCCGTAAACGACGACGGCGCCCAGGCATTGCCGGCTGGCGGCGCCGGCGCCTGAGGCGAGGAGGAGGGGGATGGCTCCGGCGACGGTGGAGATGCCGGTCATGAGGATGGGGCGCAGGCGCATGCAGGAAGCATCGATCAGCGCGTCGTAAAAGGGGCGGCCCTCGTCGCGGAGCTGGTTGGCGAATTCCACGATGAGGATGCCGTTTTTGGCGGCGAGGCCGATGAGCATGATGATGCCGATCTGGCTGTAGATGTTCATGGTCGAACCGGTGAACCAGAGGCCGGCGAGGGCTCCGGCCATGCCCAGCGGCACGGTCATCATCACGATGAGGGGGCTGATGAAGCTCTCGAACTGGGCGGCGAGCACGAGGTAGGAGATGAGCAGGGCGAGGGCGAAGACGAAGAGCATGGAGCCGGAGGATTCCCTGAGGTCTTTGGATTGGCCTTTGCAGGCGGTCTGCACTTCGGGGGGGAGATCTTCGCGGACGGTGCGCTCGAGGAAGGCGAGAACCTGGCCGAGGCTGTAGCCGGGGGCGACGTTGCCGGTGAGGGTGATGGCGCGCACGCGGTTGTAGCGGTTGAGGCGGGCGGAGTCGCCGCGCTCGGTGACGGCGACGAGGTTGTCGAGGGGGATGGGGGTGGGGGAGAGCTGGGAGCGGACGTAGATGTTGCCCAGATCCATGAGGGAGGCGCGGCTGGTCTGGGCGGCCTGGAGCATCACGTCGTATTCCTGGCCGCGGTCGACGAAGGTGGTCACTTGTTTGGAGCCGAGGAGGGTTTCGAGGGCGGTGCCGACGGCGGCGGCGGAGACGCCGAGCTCGGCGGCGCGGTCGGTGTCGACGGAGACGTGGAACTGGGGGGTGGTTTCTTTGTAGTCGTAATCCACGTCGACAAAGCCGGGGTAGGCGCGGGCTTTTTCGAGGAGGTGGTCGCGCCATTGCACGAGGTCGGCGTAGTCGGGGCCGCCGATGACGAACTGCACGGGTTGCCCGCGGGAGCCGATGCCGGTGGGCAGGTTGGGGACCACGCGGGCGCCGGGGAAGGCGGCGAGGGCGGGGCGCAGGTCGTTGGCGATGGCGGGTGTGGTGCGGGTGCGCTCATCCCAGAGTTTGAAATCGAGGATGAGGCGGGCGGTGTTGACGGGGCCGTCGGTATTGCCCCAGGAGGGGAGGATCATGAGGATGGATTTGAGGTCTCCGGCATCGGGGCTGTTTTTGAAGAGGGAGAGGATGGGGGGCATGAGGTCGTTCATGGCGTAGAAGCCGGTGCCTTCGGGCGCGGTCACGGAGATGGAAAACATGCCGCGGTCTTCGGTGGGCTCGTATTCCTCGGGGAGGATGCGCCACCCCCACACCACGCCGATGGCGATGGCGGCGAAGAGGAGCAGGGTGAGGATTTTCACTTGGGCCACGGCGGTGAGGAGCGCGCGGTAACCGGCTTCGAGCCGGGCCATGGCCCAGTCGACGGCGCGGCCGAGGCGGCCGTTTTCCGTGTCGGGCTTGAGCATGCGGGCGCACATGAGGGGGGTGAGGGTGAGGGCGACTACGCTGGAAAAGCAGACGGCGGCGGTCATGGCCACGGCGAATTCGGTGAACATTTTGCCGGTTTTTCCCTCCCAGAGGCTGAGGGGCATGAAGACTGCCACGAGCACGGCGGTTGTGGCGACGATGGCGAGGAAGACCTGTTTGGAGCCGCGCGCGGCGGCGAGGAGGGGCGTTTCGCCTTCGCGGATGCGGCGGTGGACGTTTTCGAGGACTACGATCGCGTCGTCCACGACCATGCCGATGGCGAGCACGAGGGCGAGGAGGGTGAGGAGGTTGAGGCTGAAGCCGCAGAGGTAGAGCACGGTGTAGGAGGAGATGAGCGAGATGGGGACCGTCATGGCCGGGATGAGGGAGGCTTTGAGGGTGCCCAGGAAGAGGAAGACGATGAGGAGCACGAGCGCGGCGGCGATGAGGAGCGATTCTTTGACTTCGGCGATGGAGGCGTTGATGAAGAGGGCTTCGTCGCGGCGGATGAGCATGTTCATGCCGGGGGGGAGGGTGGCTTTGAGCGCTTCGACGAGGGCTCTTGCGCCTTGGGAGACGATGAGGGTGTTGGCTTTGGATTGTTTGTAGACGGCGAGGCCGACCATGGGTTCGCCGTTGATTTCGAAGTATTGGCGGTTGCGGCGCGATTCGAGGGAGACGGTGGCGACGTCGCGGATGCGGATGAGGTCGCCGTTGACGTCGCGGCGGATGGCGAGGGAGCCGAAATCGTCGGGCGTGAAATACTGGCGGGAAACGCGGACGGTGAATTCGCGCCCGGTCGATTCGATCCGGCCTGCGGGGTATTCCACGTTTTCGGCGTTGAGGGCGCTCTCCACGTCTTCCACGGTGATGCCGCGGGCGGCCATTGCGCGCGGGTCGAGCCAGATGCGCATGGCCTGCTCCTGGGCGCCGAAGATGTCGACGCTGGCCACGCCGTCGATCACCGAAAAGCGGTCGGTGACGTAGCGGTCGAGGTAGTCGGTGAGCTCCATGCGGTTCATGGCGGTGCTGGTCACGCCGATGATCATGGTGGCCATGCCGCTGGAATCGTATTTGGCGACGACGGGGGAATCGGCTTCGTCGGGCAGGCGGGAGAGGACGCGGGAAACGCGGTCGCGGACGTCGTTGGAGGCGGCGTCGATATCCCGGCTGACGGCGAATTCGAGCATCACGCGCGACTGGCCGTCGCTGCTGGTCGATTCGATGGTTTCGAGGCCGTCGATCCCCGCCACGGCGTCTTCGATGCGCTGGGTGATTTTGCTTTCGACCACGCTGGCGGAGGCGCCCGAGTAGGTGGTGGTGACGGTGACGGTGGGGATGTCGATATCCGGGTATTCGCGCACGGCGAGGCGCTGGAGGGAGATGAACCCGAAGACCATCAGCAGCGCCATCATGACCAGTGTTGCAACGGGTCTGACGATGCAGAAGCGGCTGATGTTCATGGCTGCGCTTCTCCGGCGGCGATCACGGAAACCGCGGCGCCGTGGCTCACTTTGCTCACGCCCTCCGTCACGATCCGGGTTCCCGGGGCGAGCCCTTCGGTGATCTCGACCCAGCGGCCCGAGCGTTTGCCGGTCTTCACTTCGGCGCGGGCGACGGTTTTTCCGTCGGGCGAGAGCACGAAGACCGATTGGCGTTCGCCGAGGACGGTGAGGGCGGTTTCGGGAACCACGGGCGCTTTTCGCGCGCCCAGGTTGAGGCGCACGCTCAGCAGCATGCCGGGTTTGAGGCGGTGGTCTTCGTTGGGGATCACGCCGCGCACGCGCACGCTGCGGGTGATTGTGTCGACCCGGGGATCGATGGCGGAGACGGCGCCGTTGAAGAGTGTGCCGGGCCAGGCGGCGTTGACGGCCTGGAAGGTCATGTTGGTCGAGAGGTGCGAGGCGTATTTTTCGGGCACGGGGAAATCCACGCGCAGCGTGTCGATCGCGTCGAGGGTGGTGATTTTGGCGCCGGGGGTCACGAGGTCGCCGAGGCTGACCATGCGGATTCCGAGCACGCCGGCGAAGGGCGCGCGGATCTCGCGGTCGGCGAGCTCGGCTTCGGCTTTGGCGAGGGCGGCCTGGGCGAGGGCGAGGGAGGTTTCGCGGTCGTCGAGATCGCGCTTGGCGATGGCGTCTTGCTCGAAGAGCCAGGCGAGGCGGTCGCGTTCGCGGGTGTGCTCGGCGATGGTGAGCTCGGCGATGCGGCGGTCGGCGCGCTCTTTGGCGTCGTTGAGCTCCACGAGGAGGTCGCCGGCGGCGACGGTTTGGCCGTCGTCGAACAGTACGGAGATGACGGTTTCGGTCACTTGGACCGAGATGTCGACCGATTCCCACGCGAGGGCGGTTCCGAGCGGTTCGATGATGTTTTCGAGCGTGTGCAGCTCCACCGGCGCGACCGCCACGGGCTGGGCGGCGGGGGCGGTCGCTTTTTGGGCGGCGCGGGCGGGTTGGCCGTGGCGGAAGAGCCAGGCGGCTCCCGCCACGCAGATCGCGCCCAGGGCGATCTCAATGCTCCATTTGAGGAAACGGCCCCATGCCGGTTTCATGGCGGTTACTCCGCGCGGATGGATTGGATGACGATGGGCGTGCGGGGCACGTCGCTGTGGCCGCCGCGGCTGGCGGTCGCCGCGGAACCGATTTTTTCGACCACGTCGAACCCTTCGGTGACCTCGCCGAACACGCAATAGCCGAAGCCCTGCGGGGTGGTGTTGCGGTGGTTGAGGAAGTCGTTGTCTTTCAGGTTGATGAAAAACTGGCAGGTGGCGCTGTTCACGACCGAGGTGCGGGCCATTGCGAGGGTGCCTTTGTTGTTGGGGAGGCGGTTTTCGGCTTCGTTTTTGATGGGGTCTTGGGTCTTTTTCTGTTCCATGTCGGGGGTGAAGCCGCCGCCTTGGATCATGAAGTCTTTGATCACGCGGTGGAAGATGGTGCCGTCGTAGAAGCCTTTTTCGGCGTAGGCGAGGAAGTTTTCGACGGTTTCGGGTGCTTCTTTGTCGAAGAGTTTTGCTTTGATGGTGCCTTCGGAGGTTTGGATCACGACCTGCATGGGGAGCTCCTGTTTCGGGGGTTGAACGGGTGCGGTGCGGCAGCCGGCGATGAGCGCGGCGCCAACGGCGATCAGTGGGAGGATACCTTTCATGATGGCAGAGTATACGGAAAAAGCGGGAGAGAGTCAGCTTAAAAAAACGGCGGCGCGCATTCTTTATTGCGCGCCGCGTTCGGAAAGAGGCGGTTTTCTCAGTTGAAGAGGAGGTTGAGGTAGCCGTTGGCGGCGAAGGTTTGGCCGCTGTGGGGGTGGAGGCAGCCGAGGGGGGTGGTTCCGCCGGGGCCGGTGAGGGTGATCTGCGGGAGGTCGTGGGTGGCCATGAGGTGCTGGGCGATGCGGTCGCGGAGCTCGGGGGTGAGGGCGATGCATTCCTGAACGTCGCCGCCGGGCCAGAGGAAGGCGGCGGCCACGAGTTCTTCGCCTTTGAAGAGACCGTAGACGCCGCTGCCGAGGGTGCCGAAGAAGGCGATCTGTTCGAGCCAGTCGGCCTCGGATCGTTTGCACACGGGGTCGCAGGCGGCGGTGCAGGCGGTGTAGAGGCGGTTGAGCTGGGCCAC
This sequence comes from Kiritimatiellia bacterium, assembly GCA_031553315.1. Taxonomy (GTDB): domain Bacteria; phylum Verrucomicrobiota; class Kiritimatiellia; order RFP12; family DVOR01; genus JAVBLT01. The sequence goes on along the minus strand of JAVBLT010000007.1, from coordinate 179,798 downwards.
GTGGACGATGCTCAGGCGCTTGAAGCGGGTGTCGGCGTAGGGGGCGAAGTGCACGCGGGTGAGGGTGGTCTTTTCGGTGAAGAAGGCGGGGGCGTAGGCGAGCTTGCTGTAGAAGGCGAAGAGCTCGGGGGTCTCGGGGATGGTGATGGAGGCGGCTTTGCCTTCGGCGACGTCGTAATCAAACGAGGATTTGAGGAGGCGCTGCATGCGGCCCTGGTTGCGGTAGGCGGGGGCGGTGCACGCGCCGTAGATGTAGGTGACGGGGTGGTCGGCGCCGCCGGCGCGCAGGGTGCGGGGCAGGCGCCGGAGCATGGCGGTGAGGGTGCCGGCCTCATCGTCGAGAAGGGTTTGCCCCAGCGGCGGGTAGAGGATGGAGAAGTAGTAGTCGGCGAAGGTGGGGTCGGTGGGGAAACCGGAGAGCCAGAGTTTTTTGACGGCTTCCCGGTCGGCGGGTGTTGCGCTGCGGATCATGGTTTGTTTTCTCCGAGGGGGAGGGCTTGGAATTTTCTGCCGTGGAAGGCAGGGTGGTAGGAGAGCTTGGATTTGCGGAGGCCTTCGATGCCCAGATCGTCTTCCCGGTTGATGTAGCGGATGGCGCCGGTGCCGAAGGTCTGGGCGAAAAGCTGGTTGATCATCTGAAAAGAGCCGGGGATGCGGTGGTCGGCTTTCTCGAAGGGCACGACGAGGGTGTCGGGGGTGACGCGGTAGCCGAAGCTGAAGGCGACGACGGCTCCGTCGACGCGGAGCACGCCGCCGAGGAGGCGGAGCTGGTCGAAGTGGTCGAGGGCGGTGAGAAGGGCCTGGGTTTCGTCGACGATGGCTTCGTCGCTTTCGCCGCTGTGGAGGTTTTGCCAGAGGTTGTTGCAGGCGACGACTTCCTCGAAGTTGGCCGGGGTGATGGGTTCGTAGCTCCAGCGGCCTTCGTAGGCGTTTTTGAAGCGGTTGGTCTGGTTGCGTTTGGCCTGGAGGGCGCTGCCGGGGAGGCTGGCGAGGAGGGGGGCTTCGTAGAAATAGTCGTACCAGGCGGGGTCGTCGGAGAAGGCGAAGCGGTTGGGGAAGGCGGCTTCGATGCGGGGGACGAGCTCTTCGGGGATGATGCTCATGTGGAATTCGCGGCGGCGGCGGGCGGCGTCGGCCACCAGGGCGGTGATGGCGGCGTGGAGGTCGCCGGAGCCGATGGGGGGGTAGCAGAACTGATGGCGGTCGGGGAAGGTCTGCATCCAGATGAGGAGAAAACCGTCGAAAAAACAGATTTGGGGGTGGTAATGGTGGCGCCAGATGTAGAGCTCGGCGAAGCTGTAGTCGCAGAGGCGGCAGTTTTGCACGCGGAAGGCCCAGTCTACGGCTTCGCGGTCGGTCAGCAGGAGGTCTCGAAAGGGTAACACGGCAGCTCCTAATGGAAAGGGGAATGCGTGTGGCTCATGTCGATGGCTTCGATGTGGCGGATGAGGGGCGCAATGCGGGAGGCGGGGGCGCCGATCACTTCGACGACGTCGAACCGGTAGGGGTTTTGGAAGGAGCCGTTGCGGCGGAGCCAGGCGTTGGCGGCGCGGCGCAGGCGCAGGCGTTTGCGGAAGCCGACCGCGGCGAGGGGGCGGCCGAAGGTTTCGCTTCGCCTGGTTTTCACTTCGATGAAGACGGTTGTGCGGCCTTGGGTGGCGATGAGGTCGATTTCGTCGTGCCGGGCGGGGCGGATGTTGGCGCCCGTGATCCGGTAGCCGTTTTTTTCGAGGTAGGCGGCGGCGCAGGCTTCTCCCCAGGCGCCCGTCTGCTGTTTTGCGGTTCGCTTCCGGGGCGCGGAGGGAAAGAGGCGGTTTTTGAGCCTGAGGAGGAGGTTCATGGTTTTGTGCTAACGCCCGGCGGTGGCGGCGCGGCCGGCGGCGAAGGCTTTGAGGTTGAGGGCGAGGAGCCTGGCGGGGATGCGCTCGGCCATGACGGTTTCCCAGATGGCTTCGGGGAAGGCGGTGAGGGTGGAGAGCATGCCGGCGATGACCATGTTCATGCAGCGGGCGTTGCCCAGGGCGAGGGCGATTTCGAGGGCGTTGATGCGGATGGCCTTGGGGTATTCCGCTTCGAGCCGGGCGGTGAGGTTCTCAACGGCGGGCTGCTGGCCGCTGGAAACGGTGATGGAGGTCAGATCCATGTCGTTGATGAGCACGCGGGCGCCGGGCTTCGCGAGGTGGCGCCAGCGGAGGGCCTCCGTGCGCTCGAAGGAGGCGAGGATGTCGCTTGCGCCGTCGGGGATGATGGGCGAAAAGACCTTCCGGCCGAAGCGGACCTGGCTGATGACGCTGCCGCCGCGCTGGGCCATGCCGTGGATCTCGCTTTTCTTCACGTCGAACCCGGCTTCGAGGGCGACCTTGGCGAGGATGTCGCTCGTGAGCAAAATGCCCTGCCCTCCCACGCCGACCAATGATACGTTGACTGTGCTGTCCATAGTGAAAAATTCCTTTTAGCGCGCTTTGGCGATGGCTTTGAATGAGCAGAGCTGCCGGCAGAGGTCGCACCCGGAGCAGAGCGTGGGGTCGATGGCGGCCTTGAAGCGCTTGCCGGCGGCGTCGGCGGCCTCGCCGCGGATGATGGCGGGGCAGCCGAGCCTGAAGCAGGCGCCGCAGGCTTTGCAGGCGGCCGGATCCACGGCGTAGGTCGATGTGTTGACCATTTTGGCGGCGATGAGGCAGGGCCCCTGGGCGATGACCACGGCGGGTTCGCCGCAGTCGAGCGCTTCGGTGAGCACGCGTTCAAGCTCGGCGAGGTCGTAGGCGTCGACCTTATACACGTGTTTCACGCCGATGGCTGTGCACACGGCGGCGATGTCGGTCACGTTGGCTTCCTCGCCCATGAGGGTTTTGCCCGAGCCGGGGTTGTCCTGGTGGCCGGTCATGCCGGTGATGCGGTTGTCGAGCACCACGGTGGTGACGGCGCCCTTGTTGTAGACCACGTTGGTGATGCCGGTGAGGCCGGAGTGGAAGAAGGTGGAATCGCCGATCACGGCGGCGATGCGGCCCGCGTGGCCGGCCTTCTTCATGCCGTCGGCATTGCCGATGCAGGCGCCCATGCAGACCACGGTGTCCATCGCGCTGAGGGGGGGAAAGGCGCCGAGGGTGTAGCAGCCGATGTCGCCCGTGACGGTGGCCTTGAGCTTGTTCAGCGTGTAGAAGACCCCGCGGTGGCTGCACCCGGCGCAGAGCACCGGCGGGCGGGAGGGGATGGGGCCTTCGTAGCGGGTGACGGCGGGCGCGGGGCGGTCGGCGAGGATTTCGCGGCGGAGCGCGGCCACGCGGTCGGCGTTGAGCTCGAGCATGTTGGTTTCGGTGGTGTGCGGGAGCGTGGCGATGCCCAGCGCGCGCACCTGGTCTTCGATCACGGGATCGAGCTCTTCGATCACGAGCAGCTGTTTCACGCCGGCGGCGAAATCGCGCACAAGGCCTTTGGGGAAGGGCTGGGGCATGCCCAGCTTGAGCACGGTGAATTCGGGGAAGGCTTCTTTCACGTATTGATAGGCCACGCCGCAGGTGATGATGCCCAGGCTCGAATCGCCCGGTTCGATGCGGTTGAAGGGGGAAGTGTCGGCGGCGCGGGCGAGCTCCTGGGTGCGGATTTCGGCGCGCAGGCGCATACCCTTGGCGAAAAGCGGCACGGGGATGGTCTTGGCGATGTCTTTGGCGTAGCCCTTGCTTTCGGCGTCGCCGTAAACGAGCTCGTCGGCGCCGATGTCGACCACGGTGGAGGTGTGGGAGGTGCGGGTCGTGAGGCGGATGATCACCGGCACATGCCAGGCTTCGGAGAGGGGAAACGCGCCGCGCGTCATGTCAAACGCCTCCTGGCTGTCGGCCGGTTCGAGGAGCACGGCGCGCATGAACTTGGCGAGGTTGCGGGTATCCTGCTCGTTTTGGGAGCTGTGCATGCCCGGGTCGTCGGCCACGAAGATCACGAGGCCGCCGTTGGGGCCCACATAGGTGTAGGTCATGATCGGATCCATCGCCACGTTGAGGCCCACGTGCTTCATGGCGGTGAGGGCGCGTTCGCCGGCGATGGAGGCGCCGATCGCCACTTCCATGGCGACCTTCTCGTTGACCGACCACTCGCAGCGGATTTTGTCTTTGAACGCCGAGATGTTCTCGAGAATTTCCGTGCTCGGCGTGCCGGGATAGGCGGCGGCCACCTTCACGCCCGCCGCATAGGCGCCCCATGCCGCCGCTTCGTTTGCCGATAAAAGAACGCGTTTGCCCATGTTTCTCCCCTATTGAAATGGTTTCACCCAAGTGTACCCGATCCCGCGGGGACAATCAATGGCGAAATAAAGAAAAAAAGGTGAATTTTTTCTTTGCCAAGAAACGCTTTTTTGTTTACCGTGTGCGCGAAGAGAGGATAAATTACTTGAAAGGAATTTTTTCATGAAAAAAATGTGTTTAGCGGCTCTTTGCACGGCCTCACTCGGCTACGGTGCGCTCACGGACAACCTCGTTCATTACTACACTTTCGACGGCTCCTCTTATTCCGCCGGCTGGCTTCCCGCCGCCGGCGGTTACACGCTCGGCGGCAATCAGGGCAATCCGGTCGCCGGCCAGATCGGCCAGGCCATGGGCGCCGGTTCCTCCTTCTCCGGAACCGGCTCAATGGCCGGCGAGTATTTTCAACCCGGAACCGGAAACTGGACGCTGAGCTTCTGGGCCAGGCAGGCCCCCGTGGCTGCGAACCGCATCCTTATCCGCCGCGGCCCCGGCACCGGCGGCACCAGCGGCGGCTGGCAGATTTCCCGAAACGCCAACGGCACCCTCGCGCTCTCCTTTGCCGACGGCACCACGCCCGGCTCCGCCACCTCCTCCGCCGTGTTGCCCGACGACGCCTGGGGCTACCTCACCCTCCGCCGCAAGGGCGACCGCTTCCAGCTCCTGCTCAACGGAACCTCCGTGATCGACGCCGCGCTCTCCTCCCCCACCGTCGAGATCGCCCCCAAAGATGCCGCCCACGGCGACACCTGGAACCGCGAATTCCGCTCCGGCCCCTACGGCGCCGACTACTCCCTGCGCGAGGGCGACGCGATCGACGAGCTCGCCGTGTGGACCCGCGCGCTTCACGACAAAGAAATCGACTGGCTTTACAACGCGGGCTCCGGAAAGGCCATCCCTCTCGCAATTCCCCTGCGCAACGGCCTCCAGCAGTATTTCCCGCTGGATGCCGACTTCACCGCCGCCGACGGCCAGGGCAACCTCGCCTCTCTCACAGGCGGCAGTGTGGCCAATTTCCAGGCCCCCGGAAAATTCGCCTCCGCCCTCGCCGGAACCGCCGGCCAGCTCAAATCCTCAGGAGACGACAACGCCCGCTTCCACCCCGGAACCGGCGATTTCACCCTCTCCCTCTGGTACAAACCCTACACCGAAGACGTCCCCGCCGATGGCGACGTGATTCTCGCCCGCGGCGCCCTCACCGTCGCCGACAACCCCATCGCCAACGGCGCCAACTGGAACGCCGGCTGGAACCTGCGCCTCAACGCCGACCGCACCGTCTCCCTCCGCCTCTTCGAGGGCTTCAACAAAACCGCCGACGCCGCGAAAACCATCACCGGCGCCATCCCCGTCTCCGCCACAGGCGAGTGGTCTCACCTGGCCTACACCCGCAAAGGCACCGCCGTGACCCTCTACGTCAACGGAACCGCCGAATCCTCCACCGTGACCCTTTCGCCCGGCGCCAGCATCTTCGTCGACCCCGGCCAGACCTGGGGCCGCGAGCTCGACACCCGCGCCATGCGCCCCGGCGAAATGCTCGACGAACTCGCCTTCTGGAACCGCGCCCTCGCCCCGGCCGACATTCAGACCCTCGCCTCGGGCGCCGCCTCGCTCGCCGAATCGCTCGACCCCGGCGATTCCATTCTCAAGCGCACCGTATCGGCCGCCTCCGAAAACTGGTCCTCCGCCGCCTGGTTCACCACCTCCGCCACCGGTTTGCCCTGGAGCGAAACCGCCTCCGGCGCCGAAATCACCTTCACCCAAGCCGCCGCCTCCCTCGTGCTCGACCGGCCCGCGGCGGTTGAGACCCTGCTGGTCAAAACCTCCGGCAGCGGCGCCCACGTGACCCTCCTCGGCTCCGAAACGCTCACATTCGCCGCCCTGGGTTCGCTCAACAGCCTCGGCGTGGGCCCTGGCGACATGGCCCGCTTCAACCTGCCCGTTTCCGCCGGCTTGCTCGATGTCGCCGCGCACGGCGCTCCCGCCGCGACCACGCCCCAATGGCTTGGCCGGGTGGCCTTTCAAACCGTCGCCGCCGATGAAATCGTGATGCAAAGCGGCCTGATCGACCTGCCCGATTCCAGCGCGTTCCCCGGCCACCAGATCGGCCTCGTCACCCTGCGCGGCGGTTCCGGCGCGGCTGCCGCCGGCGAAGGCGCATTCACCAGCGTCTACCCCGGCAACCTCGCCTTTTCCGGAAACGCCTACCTTCACGTGCGCGATGAAGAATCCAACTCCCCCGCCGCCAGGCTCACCCTCACCGGCACGCTTTCCGGTGAGGGCACCCTCCTGAAGCACAACACCGGCACCCTCGCCCTGACCGGATCCACCACCATCGCGGGCTCGCTCTACATGGTCGCCGGCACCACCGAGTTTACCACCGGCGGGCACCAGCTCACCGACCGGGCCTCCGTGCAGGCCGCCACGCTCAAAGTTGGCGGCGACGCCCAGCTCGCGTTGGGCCGCTTGGTCGGGGCCGACGGCCTCGGCGCCAATTCCGTCATCGAGCAGACCGGCGGCTCCATCACCGTCACCGGTTCCAACAACGCCGAAAACAACGCAGCCTCCTGCATCCTGGCTCACTGGAACGCCCTCACCACCTACTCCATGAGCGGCGGCTCACTCAGCTCCGCCACCGCCAAAATCCGCGCCGTTCAAGACGGCCGCCTCAACTGGACCATTGAAAACGCCTCCGTCTCCGCGCCCGGCATCTACGCCAGGCTCAGCAACGGCAACGCCTCGGCCATCACCCTCAACACCGGCGCGGTCATGACGCTGGGCAACGGCGGCATCCGGCTCCCCGCCAATACCGCCTTCACCCTCAACGACGGCGCCACCCTCGCCTTCAGCGCCTCCGCCGTCAACAACAAAACAATCACCCTGGGCGGAACCGCCCCCGGCGCCGTTTTGAACCTGGGCGGCAACACCGTCTGCCAGCCCGGTTTCGCCGGAAACGGCACCCTCGGCGTCTCGGCGCCCGGCACGCTCGTGCTGACCGGCGCCGGCAGCGGAGACCCGCTCGTCGTTCTGGATTCCGGAACCAACGTCAAAGGCCCGCCGCTGACGCTTGAGCAAACCTCCGACGCGACCGAGCAAAACTGGAAAACGCTCACCGGCGGCGCCGCCGTCATCGCCGGCGACCTCTCCCTCATCCACAACACCGGCGATTCCGTCTCGAACAACACCGTCTCCACCTACACCGGCCGCTTCCGCGTTCCCGCCGCGCAAGCCGGGCAAACCTGGTACTTCGCCGGAAATTACGATGACAACATCATGCTGAAGGTCGATGGCGCCGAAGTCTTTACCAGCGCCGCCTACAACACCGTCGGCAGCGGATCCGTGGGAAATCTCGCCGAAGGCTGGCATACCTTCGAAGTGCGTGCCCGTGAAATCGGCGGCGACGACGGCCCCAACGTCAGCGACTGGAAATCCGCCGCGATGGCCCTCGGCTTCCGCGCGGGGTCCGCCCCCTCCAACCCCGCCGCCGCCTCCCAGTACACCCGCTTCAGCCCCGAAAACCTTGAAATGGAAGTGCTTTCACCCTTCACCGCGACCGACATCATCTCCGGCGGCGCCGTGAAAGGCTCGGCCCTCAAGCTTTCCCGGTGGCGCGTGCATCTGGGCGCCGACGACGCCTCCTCCCGCATCACCGCGTTTGAGTATCCGGCCGACCTCGACGGGGCCACCGTCTCCTTCACCGCCGATTCAACCACGCTCTCCCGCTACTTCCTCGGCCGCTTCACCAATGCCGACAAAGCCACCTTCACCGGCCTTCCCGCCGGCCTGGCGCGCCGCATTGAGGCCGATGGCCGAGTCTACGTCGGCGTCTTCGGCCTGAAAATCACCCTGTATTGATTGCATCCCGGAGAAAAGCCGAAACGGCAGGCCGCTTGCGCGGTCTGCCGTTTTTTTTACAGCGCCTCAAGATCGCGGGCGATTTGTTCGCGGAGGGCCTCGGCGGAGGGAAAGCGCGTTTCGCCGCGCAGGCGGCGGTGAAAGAGCACGCGCAGGCGGCGGCCGTAGAGCGGGCGGGTCTCGCCGGGAATGTGAACCTCCAGCGGCGTGGGGCAGGGGAGATCGGCGAAGGTCGGGCAGGAGCCGATGTTGGCCAGCGCGGGGCGGAAGGGTTCGGAATCGACCGCGGCTTCCACGGCGTAGACGCCCGCCTGAGGGATCACCGCCGCTTCGGGAGCCACGTTGGCCGTGGCGAAGCCGAGCACGGCGCCGGCAATGCCTTTGCCTTTCACGACCGGCCCGGCCACGCCGTAAGGGCGGGCGAGCATGGCGGCGGCGTCTTCCACATCTCCCGAAAGGAGGGCTTCGCGGATGCGGGTGCTGGAAACGCGCCTGTCTTTGTAAAGCGCGAAGGGAACGACCTCCACCGAGAAGCCGTGGGCGGGGCCGAGCCGGGCAAGGAGCTCGGGGGTGCCCGAGGCGCGGCGGCCGAAGCGCCAGTCGGGCCCGCAGACGATGGTGTTGCGCCTGGCCGGTCGGGGCTCCCCGCTCAGCGCCGCGATGAACGCCGCCGGTTCCATCACCGCAAGCTCGCGTGTGAAGGGCAGCAGCAGCACATGGGCAATGCCCAGCGAGGCGAAGAGGGCGATGCGCTCGGCCTGTGTGGAGATCAGCGGCGGGGCTTTGGAGGGCGCGAGCACCGCGACGGGGTGCCGCTCGAAGGTCAGCACCCACGGTTCGCCGCCCTGGCGGGCGGCAAGGGAAACGGCTTCGGAAAGAATCTGGCGGTGGCCGGTGTGCACGCCGTCGAAGAAGCCTGCGGCCATGACCACGGGGGAAACCGCCGCGTGGAGCGCGGCAATCTCTGTGGCGATCCGCATCAGGGGGCCAGCTCCGAGAGGTAGCGCGTGCAGGGAATCACGCGGGCGGCCACTTCGGCGCGGGGCAGCTCAAGGAGGCGGGCCAGCGGAATGGCGTCGGCAAGGGTGAGCGAACCGGAGGCTTCGCGGCGGAGGGCGGTGAGGTGGGCGCCGCAGCCGAGGGCCTGGCCGGCATCGTGGGCGAGGGTGCGCACATAGGTGCCTTTGCTGCTGGCCACTTCGAAGGCGACGTCGGGCAATTCGCCGCCGGTGCGGCGGAAGCGGTACACGTGGATGAAGCGTTCCTTGCGTTCCACTTCCTGGCCCTTGCGGGCGAGCTTGTAAAGCGGCACGCCGTTCATTTTGATGGCCGAGACCATCGGGGGGATCTGATACTGGTCGCCGGTGAGGGCGTTCATGGCGGCTTCGACCTGGTCGGGGGTGATGTGATCCGCGGGGCGCTCTTCGAGGGTTTCGCCCTCTTTGTCTTGGGTGGAGGTGGTGCGGCCGAGGCGGAAGGTTCCGGTGTAGATTTTATCGCCGCCCATCACGCGGTCGGAGATGCGGGTGCCTTTGCCGATCAGCAGCACGAGCAGGCCTGTGGCGGCGGGGTCGAGGGTGCCGCCGTGGCCCACTTTCCCGAATTTGAAGAAGCGGCGCACGCGGTAGACCACATCGTGCGAGGTGATTCCGGCGGGTTTATCCACCAGCAGCAGACCGTCGGGATCCTCATTCTCCATCGGCGGGATCCTCTGTTTCGGTTTCGGGCAGGTGCAGGAGCAGGTCGAGCACGTGGTCGCCTTTTTCGAGGGAGCCGTCGAGCTGGAAGCGCAGGCGGGGGGTGTATTTGAGGGTCATGTCGCGGTTGATGAGGGCTTGGAACTGCTTGGCTTTGTTGGCGATTTTACGCAGCCAGGCGCCTTGGGTCGCGATGGGTTCGTCGAGGATTGAAATCCAGATGGTGGCGTTGCGCAGGTTGGGTGCGGTGTCGACGCGTGTGACGGTGATTTTGGCGAGGTTCATTTCGCCTTCTGAGGCGAAGACTTTGTAGAAGCTTTCCGCGATTTCCCGGCGGAGGAGGCTGTTGACCCGTTCGGTCCGTTCGGTTCCCATGGTGAAAATCCTTTTTGGGTTGCAAAACGCACTGCGGCGCAGGCGCGGCAGTGCGTTTCAGGTCGATGTTTGCGAGGCGAGCCGGTTTGGAGCAAGTTTCAATTGAGCGTTCCTATTTTCTTCGGCGCTTTTCCTTTTTGAACATCACCCTTTTCAGGTCGTCGTAGCGCTGCTACGCTTCCCTTTCAATGGTTCGGCAAAAAGAAAAATCGCTTTCATAAAATCAGGATTTCTCATTTGAAAATTGCTCTAGAGCAAGTTGTCAATGAGAATTGCTCTAGAGCGCCTTGGGGAGCTCTTCCATTTCGTAGCATTCCACCATGTCGCCTTCCGCAAACTGTTCGAAGTTGAGGAAGCTGAGGCCGCATTCCTGGGCGCCGGTCACTTCGGTGACGTCTTTCTGGAAGTGTTTCATCGCGTCGAGAGCGCCGTCGAAGATTACGTCTTTCTTGCGGATGATGCGGAATTTGCCTTTCATGCGAAGGGAGCCGTCGAGCATCTGGCAGCCGGCGATGCGGCCTTTTTTGCTGATGTCGAAGACTTGGCGGATTTCGGCGTGGCCGCGGACGATTTCCTTGTATTCCGGCGCAATGAGGTCGAGCATGCAGCGCTTGACGTATTCGAGGAGCTCGTAGATGATGCGGAAGGTGTTGATGCGCACGCCGTTGTGGCGGGCCATGGATTGCACGCCCGATTCGCTGCTGACGTTGAAGCCCACGATGATGGCGGCGCCGGAGCCTGCGCGCTGCACGTCGTTGGGGGCTACGTTGCCGACGCCTGCGAAGATGAGGTTGCAGACCACTTTTTCGCTTTTGAGGGTGGTGAACGCTTCGGCGACGGCTTCGGCGGTGCCTTGGGTGTCGGCCTTGAGGATGATGCCCAGCTCGGGTTTGTCGCCTTCGCCGAGGCGTGCGGACCAATCGGTCATGGAGGCGGCCTGGGCGTTGGAGAGGGAGGCGAGCTTTTGTTCTTCGGCGGCTTTTTCGGCGAGTTCGCGGGCGCGTTTTTCGTTGAGCATCACGCGGAAATTGGCGCCGGCGTCGGGCACGCCGGAGAGGCCGGTGCATTTTACGGCGATGGAGGGGCCGGCGGATTTCACGCGGCGGCCGCGTTCGTCGATCAGGGCGCGGATTTTGCCGAAGTATTTGTCGCAGAAGACGATGTCGCCGATGTTGAGGGTGCCTCCGGTCACGAGGAGGGTGGCGGTGGGGCCGAGGCCTTGTTCGAGCTGGGCTTCGATTACGGCGCCGTCGGCGCGGCGGTTGGGGTTGGCGGTGAGCTCGAGCACGTCGGCCTGGAGGAGGATCATTTCGAGCATGTTGTCGATGCCCATGCCGGTGAGGGCGCTGACTTCGCAGCAGACGATGTCGCCGCCCCATTCTTCGGGGGTGAGGCCTTCGCCCTGGAGCATCTGGCGGACGCGGTCGGGCTTGGCTTCGGGTTTGTCGCATTTGTTGATGGCGACGAGGATCTGCACGCCGGCCTGGCGGGCGTGGCCGATGGCTTCGCGGGTCTGGGGCATGACGCCGTCGTCGGCGGCGACGACGATGACGGCGATGTCGGTCAGGTTGGCGCCGCGGGCGCGCATGGCGGAGAAGGCGGCGTGGCCGGGGGTGTCGATGAAGGTGATTTTGCGGCCCTGTATGTCGACCGTATAGGCGCCGATGTGCTGGGTGATGCCGCCTGCTTCGCCGGCGGCGACTTTGGCTTTGCGCACATAGTCCATGAGCGAGGTTTTGCCGTGGTCGACGTGGCCGAGGAAGGTGACGACGGGGGGGCGGAGCTCCATGGTCTCGGGGGTGTCGTCGGGGATATCGTCGTCGGCGTCTTCGCTGCGGAGGACGGGGCGGCGCTCGGTGGAGCGTTTGGCCTTTTCCAGCTCGATTTCGAAGCCGTATTTCCGGGCGATTTTTTCGGCGATGGGCAGCTCGAGGCGCTGGTTGATGGAGGCGAGGATGTTGAACTGCATGAGGTCTGCGATGAGTTTGTTGGGGCGCACATCCATGTACTCGGCGAGCTCTTTCACGGTCGCGGGGCCGCGGAGCTGGATGGTCTGGGCGGCGGAGGGGGCGGGGGCGGCGGGGGCGTTGAAGGGGGGTCTTGGGCCGGGGTGCTGGCCGGGGCGGGCGCCGTTGCGGCCGGGCTGCTGCTGGGGGCGGCCGTCGCGGTCGCGGGCGGCGCCGTGGGGTTTGGTGGGGGCGCGGTCGCGGTCTTTGGCTCCGTGGACGCTGATGGCGGCGTATTTGTCCTGGGGTTCGTCTTCTTCGTCGCCCTCGGTGTAGTAAGCGGGTTTGCCGGGTTTGGCGGGTTTTGCGGGTGCTTTGGGGGCGGGGGCGGGTTCGGCTTTGGGGGGCTCCTCGGCAATAACGGGCTCGGGGGCGGGTTCGGGGGCGGGCGCGGGCGTTTGGACTGCGACGGGGGCGGGGGCGGGTTCGGGTTCGGGGGCCGGCGCGGCGGGCGCAGGGGCGGGGCCGGGGGCGCTTTCGCTGCGGGTGCCGGCTTCGGCGGCCTGGGCGCGGGCGCGGCTTTCGTCCAGGGCGGCGCGGTTGCTTTCGGCGGCCTGTCTGGCGAGGGCGGCTTCCTTTTCGCGCTTTTGGGCGGCGGCTTCGGAGGGTGCGGCGGCTTCCTGGGCGCTCATTGTTTCGAGGGCGCTTTTAAGCTGCGGCAGATCGTCGGCGTCGATCGCGGAGAGGGTGGAGTAGGCTTCGATGCCGAGTGCCTGGGCCTTTTTGAGGACCGCGGCGGCGGGGATGTTCATTGTTTTTGCCAGGTCTGTAACTCTCATGCTTATTCGCCGTCCTCTCCTGATGTGACAATTTCCTGCGCTGTCAGCCAAATCAATTTCGTTTCGTCTTCGCCAAGGCCGGTGACTTCCTGGAGGTAGCTCATTTCGCTGGCGACGATGCCTTCGGGGGTCAGGAAGCCGTTTTCAACGAGAACGGCGGCCTGGCGGGGGGTGATGTCGAGCAGGTCGACGAGGCTCTGCTCCACGGATTCGCGCTGTTGGGCGAAGGATTCGTCTTCGGCGCTTTTGTCGATGGACACGCGCCAGCCGGTGAGGCGGGTGGCGAGGCGGACGTTTTGGCCGCGTTTGCCGATGGCCAGCGAGAGCTGGTCGGGCGCCACGGTGGCGTGGACGGCGTGGTTGCGTTCGTCGACTTCGATGGTTTCGAGCTTGGCGGGCGCGAGGGCCTGGGCCAGGTAAATGCGGATGTCGGGGTTCCAGCGGACGATGTCGATCTTTTCGCCGTTGAGCTCGCGGACGATGTTGCGGACGCGGGCTCCGCGCATCCCCACGCAGGCTCCGACGGGGTCGACCATCGGGTCGAGGGTTTTCACGGCGATTTTGGCGCGGAAGCCCGGGTCGCGCGAAACGCCCATCACTTCGACAATGCCGTCGGCGATTTCCGACACTTCAAGGCGGAAGAGGGCTTTCACAAATTCGGGGCAGGCGCGGGAGAGCTGGATGGCGGGGCCGGAGGTGTTGTTCTGCACGCGCTGCACGTAGGCCCGCACGCAGTCGCCCACGTTGTATTCTTCGGTGGGGATGCGCTCTTTGGCGGGGAGCATGGCTTCGGTCTTGCCCAGCTCCACGATGAGGTCGCGGTGGGCGATGAGCTTGACGGTGCCGGTGACGATGTCGCCCACGCGGTCTTTGTATTCTTCGAAGACGTTTTTGCGCTCGGCTTCGCGGATTTTCTGGAGGATGGTCTGCTTGGCGGTCTGGGCGGCGATGCGGCCGAGGGCTTCGGGCTGCATGGGCACGCGCACGGTGTCGCCTTCTTTCACAGTGGGGTCGTAGCGGCGGGCCTGGCGCACGGTGAGGATGCCGGGGCCGTGCTCTTCGTCGGAAACGGCGTAGATGTCGTGGGCGCTGATGCGGAAATTCTTGCGGTCGATGGTTACTTTGAAATCGTTGGAGGTGTTGAGGTTCTTCCGGGCGGCCTGCTGAATGGCTGTTTCAATTGCCTGGATGATGACTTCGCGGTTAACGCCGCGGTCCCGCTCGAGGTAACTGATAATGGACACCAATTCGTTGCTCATTTTTACCTGCCTTTCCCGGTAAATTGCTTTCGTTCAATAAAAAAGAGCAGGAATGTCCCACTCTTTTTCCCTTATGAAATGTAAAACGGGGCGTATTATACGGGGTTGGCTCCGAAAAGTCAATCGAAAATCGCCCGTTTTCGCGGCGGGGGAAACCGGAGGGTCAAATCGCGGGTCTGTTTTCAGGCGAAGCCCAGGACGTGGCGCATGGTGTAGACGCCGGGCTTTTGGGCGGGGAGCCAGAGGGCGGCTTTGAGGGCGCCTTTGGCGAAGGCGGCGCGGCTGGAGGCTTTGTGGGTGAGCTCAAGGCGTTCCTCGTCGGCGGCGAAGATGACGGTGTGGTCGCCGACGACGGAGCCGCCGCGGAGGGCGTGGATGCCGATTTCGCCGAGGGGGCGCTCGCCGGTGATGCCGTGGCGGCCGTAGACGGCGGTCTCGGCGAGGGAGACGCGGCGGCCGTCGGCCCAGGCTTCGGCGAGGCCGAGGGCGGTGCCGCTGGGGGCGTCTTTCTTATGGCGGTGGTGCATTTCGGTGATTTCGGTGTCGTAGCTGTCGTCGAGAACGGCGGCGGCGCGGCGGACGAGCTCGAAGAGGAGGTTGACGCCCAGGCTCATGTTGGGGGCCTGGAGGATGGCGATCGTTTGGGCGGCGGCGTCAACGGCGGCTTGCTCTTCGGGGGTGAGGCCGGTGGTGCCCAGGACGTAGGCCTGGCGGCGGGCGGCGGCCTGGGCCATGTTGCCGGCGACGGCGGTGTGGAAGGTGAAGTCGATAATCACCCGGGCTTCTTCGGGCCATTGGGCTGTGAAGGCGAGGTCTTTGGGCAGGTCGAGGCCGGTGACGGGGCCGACGGGTTGGCCGAGGAGGGGGGAACCGGGGATTTCGGTGGCGGCGACGATTTCAACGGGGAGCCCGGCGGCGCAGGCGAGGAGCATGCGGCCCATGCGGCCTCCGGCTCCGAGGATGGCGATTTTGGTCATGGCGGAAAATCCTTAAATGATGCCCAGGGCGGCGAGGGTGGCGCGGATGCGCTGGGCGGTGGGTTCGTCGGGCTCGCAGAGGGGAAGGCGGTAGGTGAGGTCGAGCTTGCCCATCATGGCGAGGGCGGCTTTGACGGGGATGGGGTTGGTGTCGCAGAACATGTCGCGGAAGAGGGGGTAGCAGCGGTCGTGGATGCGGCGGGCGGCGGCGAAGTCGCCCTCCAGCGCGAGGGCGACGAGGTCCGACATTTCGCGGGGGATGACGTTGGAGCAGACGCTGATGACGCCGGTGGCGCCGACGGCAATCATGGGGAGGGTGAGGCTGTCGTCGCCGGAAAGCACGGTGAGGTCGCAGCAGTTGCGGATGGCGCTGACGCGGTCGACGCTGCCGGCGGCTTCTTTGACGGCGACGATTTGGGGGTGCGCGGCGAGGCGCTGGATCACGGGGAGGGGTATTTCTTTGGCGGATCGGCCGGGGACGTTGTACAGCACCACGGGCAGGCCCAGGTCGGCCACTTGGGAGAAGTGGCGGTAGAGGCCTTCGGCGTTGGGCTTGTTGTAGTAGGGGGTCACCTGAAGGGTGGCGTCGACGCCGATCGAGAGGGCGTCGCGCGTGAGGCGGAGGGCTTCGGCGGTGGAGTTGGCGCCGGTTCCGGCGATGATGGCGCCTCGGCCTTCGGCGGCGGCGGCGGTGGCTTCGATCACGCGGATGTGCTCGCGTTCGTCGAGGGTGGGCGATTCGCCGGTGGTGCCGACGGGGACGAGCCCGGTCACGCCTTCGTGGAGCTGCCAGCGCACGAGTTCATGGAGGCGGCCGTAGTCGACGGTTCCATCGCGGTTGAAGGGGGTGACGAGGGCGCTGAAGGTGCCTTGGAGTTTAAGCATGGTATTAATCTTCCAATTGGGCGTGGAGGTGGGCTTTTTGAAGGATGGTTTTGACTTCGTCGCGCTCGAAGACGGGGTCGATGGAGAGGATGACGTCTTGAATGATCGCGGTGGAGGAAAGGGTGGCTCCGGTGACGGCGTCGGGCACGCGGGGGTTGTCGAGGGCGTTGTAGCCGATGAAGGTCTCGATGAATTCGGGGGTGATTTTCTCGAAGTATTTGGCGTCTTCGCTCCATTTGACGGGGTTGACGCCTTTGAGGTTTTTCTCAAAATCGACCCCGACCAACACGCTGATTTCGCCGCGTTTGCCTTTGACGGCGGGGGGGACTTCGTCGGTCCGGTAGACGAAGCCGACGCTGGTGTCGCCGTAGACGACTTCGAAGATGGGGGATCCGGGGATGATGAGGGCGCGGGCCTGTTCGCCGAACCAGCGCTCGGTCCAGCGCATGACGGTGCCGTCGGAGGTCATGCGGCGGTTGAGAGGCTTGAGAGTGTCGTCCGAACGGCATGCGGTGATTGCTGTTATTGCGATTGCGGCGATTGCGGCGAGGTTCAGGCCGCTGATTTTTAAAAGGCGGTTCTTATTCATCTCTTTTCCACTCCTTGAATGAGTGTGGTATCATGCACTGAAAAGGCGTTGAAGGCAAGCAGTAAAAATGAAAAACACGCTAATTGTAAATTGCGCGGGCCTTTTCGCGAATCGACCTTGACCCGGTGGGGTTTTGTCCGTAAACTACACCGTCGAGCTGATGAATTTCCATTGCATTGAAGCCAACCGCGGGAATATTTGCCTGATGACTACTGATTTTGAGCATAAACGGCAGCCTTCGCGCCACCCTGTGGGGGTGGTGGAACCGCATGATTTGCGGCTGGAGCTTCCGGCCGGGGGGTTCCCGCTGGAAAAGGGCGGGGCGCTGCGGGAGGTGATTGTCCGCTACGAGGCGTTTGGAGCGCTGAATGAGAAGCAGGACAATGTGGTCTTTGTCTGCCATGCGCTCACGGGAGATGCGCATGTGGCGGGGTTCAGGCCGGGGGAAAACGTGGCTTCCGAAAAGCCTTCGGGCTGGTGGGAGGGGATGATCGGCCCGGGCAAGGGGATCGACACGGATCGCTATTATGTGATTTGCGCGAATATCCTGGGCGGGTGCAAGGGCACCACGGGGCCGGCTTCGATCAATCCGGCCACGGGGCGGCACTACGGCTCGGCCTTTCCGGAAACGACGGTGGGCGATATTGTGACGGTGCACCGGATGCTGGTTCGGCAGCTGGGTTTCAGGCGCCTGGCGGCGGTGGTGGGCGGCAGCTTCGGGGGAATGCAGGTGCTGGAGTGGGCGGTGCAGTATCCCGACGATATGGATCACTGCGTGGTGGTGGCGTCGGCGGCGAGCCTCAATACGCAGGCGCTGGCGTTTGACATTGTGGGCCGCCATGCGATTGTGCAGGATCCCAACTGGCAGCAGGGCGATTATTATTCCTCGCCGCTGAAACCGAACCAGGGGTTGGCGAGCGCGCGCAAGCTGGCGCACATCACCTATCTTTCGCAGGAGATGATGGAGGATAAGTTTGGCCGCGTGAAGCGCCCCGATTGGATGAACGATGAAAGCGACTATCACGACAGGGCCAGGCGAGACTTCAAAACCTATTTCCAAATCGAGAGTTATCTCGAATATCAAGGCGAGAAGTTCGTGCAGCGCTTCGACGCCAATTCCTATTTGCAGATTACGCGGGCGATGGATTCATTTGACCTCGGCGAGCGCTACGGCTCGCTGGAAGATGCGTTCGCGAAGGTCAAGGCGCGCATTCTGATTGTGTCGCTCAGCGGCGATTGGCTGTTCACGCCCGATCAGGCGCAGACGATGGTGAGCGCGCTGCTGCGCCAGCGCAGGCATGTTTCTTATTGCCACCTCGACGCGCCGGCGGGGCACGACGCGTTTCTCACCCACATCACGGAGCTCAAGCAGGTCATCCGCGCCTTTCTCACGGCGCTGAAGATGGAAGACGAGATCCCCGTTTCCCGCGATTCCCATCCCTTTTACCGCGATTTCCTCAACCTTGTGCCTCAGGGCGCCCGCGTGCTCGATTTGGGCTGCGGCGACGGCGCTCTGCTCAAACGCCTGGCGATCATGAAGCAGGCTTCGTGCATCGGCGTTGAGATCCGCCTCGACCAGGTGCTCCTGAGCCTGCACGCGGGGCTCGATGTGATCATGGAGGATATGGAAGACGAGCTGAGCATCATCCCCGATGATTCGTTCGATACCGCCGTGCTCAGCTACACCATTCAGGTGGTGAAACGCCCCGACCGCGTGCTGGAGCAGCTGTTGCGCGTGGGCAGGGAGGCGGTGGTCTCGTTTCCCAATTTCGGTTATCTGCCGGTTCGGCTGTATCTGCTTTTCAAGGGGCGCATGCCCAAGGCGAAGGCGCTCCCGTATGAGTGGTACGACACGCCCAACATTCACCTCTGCACGCTCGATGATTTTCTCATTGCCTGCAAAACGGCCGGGATCAAGGCCAAAATCGTGGCGACGCATTCCGCGAGCCGCATCGGGCGCTTTCTGATCTTCTTCTGCCACCGCAACCTCGGCGCCGACCGGGTGTTGATTCGCCTCACACAGGAAAAAAAAGGAAACGGTTCACCGCATGAATGAGCGCATCGCCGAACAGATCCGTCAGCTTTCAGCCGCATTTTCTCCCTGCCGCAACTGTTCCGGCGTCAACACCGCCCGCGAGGTGAACCTGCCCGGGCGGGAAGCCGTGGTGGAGGTGCTTGAGGCCATGCTGGGGGTGCTTTTTCCCGGCTGCCTCGGCCATGGCCCCGTCACCCCCGACGCGGACTATTTCGAGCGCGAAATCACCTCCATCGCCGAGCGCCTGACAGATCAGATCGCGCGGGTCGACGCTTACACCTGCTCGACCGGCACCTGCGCCACCTGCGCGGCCTGCACAGACCGCGCGGAAAACGTGGTCGCCTGCCTGCTCGCGGCCTTTCCCGAAATCAAGCGGATGCTGGGGGAAGACATCGAGGCCGCGTATGAAGGCGACCCCGCGGCGCACTCCACGATGGAAATCGTGATGTCGTACCCCGGGCTCTACGCGGTGGCCGTGCACCGCATCGCCCACGAGCTCTACCGCCACGGCGTGCACCTCCTCCCCCGCGTGATGAGCGAACACGCCCATTCCCGCACGGGGATCGACATCCACCCCGGCGCGACCATCGGTCCGGGCTTTTTCATCGACCACGGCACCGGGGTGGTGATCGGCGAGACCTGCTCGATCGGCCGCCGGGTGAAGCTCTACCAGGGCGTCACCCTCGGCGCGCTCAGCTTCGCGAAAGACGAGAAGGGCCGCCTCGTGAAAGACATCAAGCGCCACCCGAATGTGGAAGACCATGTGGTCATCTACGCCGGCGCCACGATTCTGGGCGGCGATACCACCATCGGCCGCGATTCGGTGATCGGGGGCAACGTCTGGCTCATTCACTCGGTGCCTCCCGGCAGCAAGGTCTACAACCAGGATCCCGCGCCGGTCATCAAAAACGGCAAGGCGTAGATTTTTTCGATTCAACCCGATTCAGGCCGACTCAACTCGGCCCGGATCGGGTTTTTTCATTTCAGAGCGGAGGGAGGCCTTCGGGGAAGAGTTCGCGCAAGGGCGCCAAAACGAATTCACGCTCGCGGGCGCGGGGGTGCGGCAGGGTGAGCTCGGGGGCGGCGAGGCGGAGATCGCCGTAGAGGATGATGTCGATATCGAGCGGGCGAGGGCCGTTTGGGATGGTGCGGACGCGGCCCGCGTTGCGCTCGATTTCATGGCAGGCCGCGAGAAGGGCGTGGGGGGAAAGCGCGGTTTCGATGAGGACGGCGCTGTTGAGGAAGCGCCGGCCTTGAAAGGCTTCAGGCACGCCGACCGGGGCGGTGTCGTAATCACTGGCGGTTTTCAGCAGGCGGGTTTCGGGCAGGGCGGCGATTTCCCGCCGGGCAAAGCGGAGCCACCGGGCGCGGTCGCCCATGTTGGAGCCGAGCGCTAAAACGGCTTGTGTCATTTCAAGGGGGTCGGTCTATTCACTGCCTTTGCGCACGAGGCGGGTATCGACCCACACGCCGGTGTCGGCGGGGGAGCCGCCGGGCTCGGGGGTGAGGGTGAGGCGGAGTTCTTTGGCGGCGGGGGGGATGTTTACGTCGAGAAGTTGTTTGACTTGGGCGCCGTACATGCCGAGGCGTTCGAAGATCATCTGGTCGTCGGCGAAGACGCGGAAGGTGACGAGGCCGCCGTCGCCCTGCGCGTCTTCCATGCCGACATGGCCCATGAGGCGGTCGTAGGTGCCGTCGAGGGGGTAGGTGAGCTCGGTGCCGGCCCGGACGGTGGTGCCGCGGGCCCAGGGGGTGTCGTCGACGCGGATGGCGGGTGCTTTGAGGCCTTTGTCGTTGGCGTAGGGGCCGGTGGCGCGGAGGGGTTTGAGGTCGGCCAGATACAGGTTTTCATCGGGGAGGGGGGGCTGGTCGAGGTCTTGGAGGATGTCGAACTCGGCTGCGGAGCCGAAGCGGTCGCCTCCGAGGGAGCTGAGCACTTTGATTTGCATGTGGCGGGCCCAGGTGGGGGTAAAGCCGACGGTCTGGTATTTGGGTTCTTTCTTTTCGGCGGCGGGGTCGAGGTATTCTCTTTGAAATTCGCCTTTGGCAACGGGGGCGCCGAATGTGCCGGGGTGGCGGCTGAGGTAGATTTCGTAGCCTTTGATGGAGCCGTTGCCGAAGTTCTGGCGGGGAAGGTAGCCGAGGCCGTTGACGGCGGCGAGGCGGCCGAGGTCGATGGTGATGGTGTAGGGGTGGGTGTGTTCGGGGTCTTTTTTGCCGTAGTTGGAGTGCCAGATGGTTTCGGGGGAACCGTCGAAGGCGTTGTTGATGCCGGAGCCGCCTTGCTCGGAATCGCAGGTGAGGGTGAATTCGGTTTTGTCGAGCTCGTGGGTGATTTCAGGGACGGGGTAGGGCGGTGTGGGTGCGATTTCGGCGGCGGGGTTGTGGGCGATGTGAAGGGTGAGGGGCTGGCCGGTGGGGCGGGGGGCGAGCTTGATGTGGAGGATGCCGTGGCGGTCGGCGGGGTCGTGGTACCAGGTTTGGAGGGCGTTGTCGTAGGCGGTCTGGAGGTTGTTGGTGGCGGTCAGGCGCAGGAGCTCCTGGTCGCCGAGCATGATGTGGCGGGGGGCGGCGCGGGTGTGGATCTGGAAGGTGTAGGCGCGGGTGTGGGGCTTGCCCTGGTAGTCGCCGGAGGGGGGGGCGAGGGTGATGAGGATGTCGCCGGGGAGGCCGTCTTCAGGGGCGGCGCAGGTGATGGTCTGGGTGGTGTAGGCGCCGGTTTTGTAGGCGCGGGTGAGGCCGTCGTCTTCATACAGGGTGAAGGCGGTGCGGCCGTGGGGGTAGACGTCGAAGGTGAGGGGGTCTTTGGGGCGCTGGTTGTTGTAGAGCATTTCGGGGTACATGGGGATGATGGCGCCGGCGCGGACGAAGACGGGGAGCTTTTCGAGGGTGACGGGGTAGGCTTCGAGGGTGGCGGGGCCGGTGGTAAGGCGGCCGTCGTGATAATCGACCCAGGCGCCTTGGGGGAGGTAGATGTTTTTGCGCCAGCCTCGGTTGACTTTCATGCTGGTGTAGACGGGGGCGATGAGGAGCTCGCTGCCGAGCATGAATTGGTATTGGGTGGTGTTGTCCCAGGTTTTGGGGTCTTGGGGGTAGTTCCAGAGGAGGGGGCGGACGATGGGTGCGCCGGTGTCGTAGGCCTGGCGGCAGTAGGTGTAGAGGAGGGGGGTGAGGCGCATCTTGAGCTTGAGGTAATCGCGGTTGATGCTGCGGTAGGGTTCGGGGTAGGCCCAGGGTGATTTGTTGAGGTTGCTCCAGCCGTTCATCACGTAGAGGGCGGGAGTGAAGCATTTCCACTGGAGGTCGCGGGTGTAGGTTTCGGGGGAGCCGCCGAAGATGCCGTCGACGTCGGTTGTGGCGTAGGCCTGGCCGGAGAGGCCGGATCCGGTGAGGGTGGGGATGTGGTAGCGGATGAGGTCCCAGGATCCGTATTGGTCGCCGGTCCAGCAGATGCCGTAGCGCTGGGTGCCGGCCCAGCCCTGGACGGTCCAGACGAAGCCCCGGCTGTCGGAGTTGGTTTCGAGGGAGGTGTGGGCGATGCGGTTGCATTCGAGGGCGTGCTGGTAGGCGGGGCCGGTCCAGGCCACGTCGAGCTTTTGGACGCGGGTGCCGGCGGTGCCGACTTCCCAGGCGGTGAGGTCGAGGGCGCCTTCGGTCCAGAGGCCGGTGTGGAAGCCGAGGGAGGCGAGGGCTTTGACGGTGTAGGGGAGCTGGAGGTGGCCGCAGCCGTAGCCGTCGTTCACGAGGATCCAGCCGCCGGGCATGTCGTGTTCACGGTAGGATTGGGCCACGGGGATGGCGTCGGGGGTGATTTCCACGTAGGTGCCGTCGTCGCGCTGTTTGGGGGCTTTGGTTTCTTTGTCGCGGGTCATATACGCGTCGGCGTCGCCGAGCTCGAGCCCCCAGATGGGGAGGAAATTGGGGCGGCCGGTAAACTGGGTGTAGAGGTCGATGATGCGGTTGAAGGTGGGGGCCACGAAGTAGAGGGCGTCGAAGCGGTTTTCGTTGTGTTGGAGGGTGATGCGGGAATTGTCGGTGAAGTCGTAGGCGCCGGGGGAGAAGGTGTGGCGGAGGGTGCCGTAGCCGGCGTTGCTCATGTAGAAGGGGGCGGGGTTGGGGTGGCCGCCTTCATCCCATTTGCCGTCGGCGCGGATGTCGATTCGGGTGCCTTTGTGGGAGAAGTGGCCGTTTTGCTGGCCGCCGCCGTAGTAGTATTCGGCGGGGGCTGAGGAGAGGGTCTGGGTGGTGAGGTTGGAGGTGAGGTTGAGGGGGGCGAGCTCTTGCCAGATGGGGGTGCCGTCGGGGCGCAGGAGGGTGAAGCGGCAGGTGGCTTTGTCGAGGGTGAGGGTGAGGGCGGTGGTGGTGAAGGTGGCGTGCTCGGGGGTGTCGGCGAAGGTCACGCGGGAGGCGTCTTCGGTTGCGTCGGCGAGGATCTGGGCTTTTTCGGGGTTGTTTTTGGGGTCGGCATAGTGGCCGCCGGGCGCGGCGAGGATGCGGAACACGTCGGCCCGGAAGAATTGCACGCTCAGCTCGATGTCGGTATCGGTGACGATTTTAAAGGTTTTGGAGATGCCGCTTTGGGGAATCATTCTGATTGCTCTTCCGGGCTCGGCCGCAGTGAGGGCGGCGCCGGCGAGGGTGAGGGCGGCGAGGAGGGTGTGGCGGTTCATGATGTTTCCTTAGTGATTGAGATCGGTGTGGGCGTTCATGCTGCCGGAGTTGCGGAGCTGGCGTTTGGTCTTCACGTCGCACGGGTCGGAGGGGGCGCGGACTTCGGAGGATTCGCCGTCGAGGTGGGCGTAGGGGTCGTCTTCGAAGAGTTTGGCTTTTTCTTCTTCAACGGGCCATGGGGGGAATTTGGAGGTGAAGCGGGCGGCGCCTTTGGAGTAGCGCAGCTTCCACATGTCGAAATAAGGGGTGAGGTCGCGCCCGGTCGATTTGGAGAGGCGCACGAGGAGGGGGTCGACGGGCTGGTCGCACTCTTTGGGGATTTTGTCGGTGTCGTTCACGGCTTCGAGGAAGGGATCCCAGCCGAAATAATCGGCCAGGGTCATGTAGAAGACGAGGCGCTCGAAGACTTGCGCCTGGGCCCAGCCGTAGGCGGAGCCGTTGATTTTTGCGGCGACGTTTTTCCAGGATTCGGCGTGGATGCGGCGCAGGGAGGTGCCGTTGAGCTTGTTCATGACGAAGGTGCCGTAGAAGTTGCAGATGACTTCGATGTTGCCCGGAATGGTGTAGACGCCGTTGGCGCCTTGGCCCATGTTGTGCCCGATTTCGTGCATGGAGCCCCAGTTGCCGGCGGCTTTGAGCGAACGCAGGTTCAGCATGCCGCCGCTCCAGCCCATGTGCATGATGGGGTAGCCGGAGTGGCCGGCGCCGATGGAGATCTGGGTGTCGTCGACCAGGCGTTCGGGGCGGGGCAGGTGGTCTTTGCCGAAGTCGGTCGCGAGCTTGCGCCCGGAGAGGCGGTATTGCATGGCGGTGGCTTTGCCCCACCACTGGGCGACCTCCAGCATGTTGGTCACGTTGCGGGCGGCATTGGAGGGGAAGGTGAGAATCACGTTTTTGGTTTCCAGCTCGCCCCAGGGGGCGGGGAGCTTGCTGAGGCGGGTGTTCCAATCGTCGTTGGTGTCGATTCCCAGGCGGAAGCGCGGCGCTTCCACGCACCCCGAAACCTCCACCTCCATGATCTTGCCGCTCTTGCCCGCGCTATACTGAAAATAAAGCATGCCGCCCAGGGCGAAGCCCACCTCGGCCTTGCGTTTGGTGATTTTAAACGAGCGCACGCAATCGGGCCAGCGCCAGAGGGAGCGGTTGTCGGTGATCTCCTGCCAGCCCATCTTCACGGCCATGAGGTTGATGGGCGCCTCTTTATCCACGCCGCCGCCCTCCTTGAGCGCCATGATCTGCGGGTCGAGCTTGTCGGAATGGCAGCCGATCTGCACGCGCAGGTTGTCGCCCCCGCCCAGCGTCAGCGCCCTGATGCGGATCACTTCGCCGGGAGGCGCATAGAGCCCTGTGCTGAGCCAACCGCCCACGGCCGAGTTGAGGTAAACTTTTTTGGTGACGCGCTGCGCCTCTTTCGCCACGGGGCCCGGCCACAAGTCGGCCGATTTCGCGGGCTTGAGCTCCTTCACGGGCGTGCTTTGCGCCAGGTTGCTCTGATAGCGCAGCAGGAGCAGCTCCATCGGGTCGTCGATGGAGACGCCGTGCCCGGGGCCGACCATGATCTCGCCGCCGCGCCGGCGCAGCATTTCGTCGAGCGAGGCCTTGAGCTGCGAGGCCGCCCGGCCCTCTTCGCGCCTCACCGCGTCGCTCACCTTGAAGATGCGCATCGCCTCGATGTAGGCCAGCATGCCGCCGGGCTTTTTCGCGTCTAAAAGCTGCACCCGCTCGAACCACTCGCCGCACTCCTTGGCCAGCTTGCGCAGGCGTTCATCCTCGGCGAGCTTCTCGCGATACTCTTTGGAGGAGAGCAGGCCGTCTTCACCGAGCGTGATTTTACGGTCAGTCTCGATCGTTTCGATTTTCCGGCCCTTCGAGTCGAGCTTCGCCGGCTGCTCATTTCGGAAGGTAATCTCTGTGGGTTTATCCTGAGCGCGCGCGAAGGCAGGCATGAGGAAGAGCGCGCCAAGCAACGCCCCCTTGAAAAATAAACTGTTGTGTTTCCGCATCATGAAACCCTCGTGCAGTGAAATTTTCAACCTAATCTCAATCGCCACTGTGAGGCAGTATGGCATAACCGGCGGGAGAAAACCAGTAAAAAGAAAAAATCACCGAAATGCGGTTGACAAATCAGACACCTTTTTTCTATAATACGCCTCGTTTTCAAGCCACAGAAAAAAGCCGGATTGTTTGTTATGTGTTTACCTTTACGGCTTAAAATCGGCATGAAAACACGCGTTCGCGGAAATGAGGTTGCGTTCATTTCTGAAAAAACGAACGAAGAAAGGATGATAAAACGTATGATGAAACAGTTGACATTTTATGTTGCGTTTCTTCTTTGCGCCTCTGCGCAGGCTGTCGTACTCAGTGTCGACTCGGTCATGGTCATGCTCTATGCCTCGGCCCTCCCCAGCGGCGTCAACATCAACGACATCCAGAGCATCAAGCTCGTCACGTTCGACTCCGCCTTCGGCGATTCCGACGGGAAAATAACCCGCCAGGCTCTGGATAGCGCCATCACGGTCGCCACTCGCGGCGAAGGAATGTGGTCTCCCATGATGATTGTGGCGACGAAAGTGGAGCCGGATCCCGAAATCAAAATTGTTTTAGATACCCTCAGAACGAGCGTTGTCTTCCTGACGGCGGACGACGCCGAATACATCGCCTCAAATTCCTACATCACGTCATCGCAGCAAGGCAACGGCGCCATGTGGGAAGGCTCCGCGGGCAACTGGTTTTCCTCCGGATGGATGAAAACGGAAAACACCGTTGTTCCCGAGCCCGCCTCCGCCCTGCTTGGAATGCTCGGCTTCGCGCTTGTGGCGCTACGCCGCCGCCAGGGGTTCTGATTCCTTCTCCCCGTTGACAGAATCGGTTCGGGCGCTTAGGCGCCCGAACCGATTTTTTTATGCCCTGAGTTTGTTAAAAAATAATAACAAAAAGACCTAACTTCATCATTGATATGGCGAAATTTCAAAAAAACACTTTTTTTAATTGACTCTTCTTTCCCTTTATGAAAAATTCCGCCTCCTTCTCCAGATTCTGTACCACGCCAAAAACAGGAGCTTTTCATGAAGCCGTTTTACACGCTCGTCGCCGGGGTTTTCCTCATTGGCCCAAGTTCCGCGCACGCCGTGGCGCTTGCCGCGCCTGAGCCCGCCGGCGCAATCTCCCACAGCGCGCCGGCAGCCCTTCTTCTGCAACCCGACCACGCGCTCGCCGCCTCGCTGGGAGCCCGTTCGCCGCGCCCTCTGCTCCTGCCCGTTTCCCCTTCGACCTCCTTCCGCACCTTTTCCGAAGACGACTCCGATGACGACGGCACCTGGATCGGCCCCCCGCCCGACGACGACATCCCCGATCCCGGCGCCGTCCCCGAGCCCGCCTCGGCAATGCTCGGCCTGCTTGGCTTCGCCTTGGCTGCCTTGAGGCGGCGGAGGGGCTGACCCCGCCGCTTTTAGTGAAAATGAGGAAGGATCCAGGCGGGGCAGATGCAAAAGCGCTTGCCCCGCTTTCTTTTTGCTTGCACTCCGAAGGCATTTGGGTTACAACGATAACATGAAAGTGAAGGTTCTCTACGTGTTTGTCGACGGCGTGGGTTTTGCACCGAAATCGGATGCGAACCCCGTGAATGAACGCGTTTGCCCCACGCTTTTCAGCCTGATGCACCGGCAAGGCATCGCCATCGACGCCTGCCTGGGCGTGCCCGGTCTCCCGCAAAGCGCCACGGGGCAGGCCACCCTCTATACCGGCGTCAACGCCGCGCAATACATGGGCCGCCACAAAGAAGGCTTCCCCGGCCCCACGCTCTGCCGCCTGCTTCAGCAGGACAACATCTTCATGGCGCTCAAGCGCAAAGGCCTGCGCGCCTGCTTCGCCGACGCGTATTTCTGCGATGCCCCCGAAGAGCTCGAAAGCCGCCGCTTCAAATCCGTCACCACCGTGATGTCGCTCACCTGCCCCGAAGTGCTCCGCTTTCAGAACGACATGCTCGCCGGCCAGGCCGTGCTCCACGACCTCACCCGCCAGGCCATCGTCGGCAAAGGCTACACCGGCCCCCTCGTCACACCCGAAACCTCCGCGGCCCAGCTGATCGACATCGCCCTCTGCAACGATTTCACCCTCTTCGAATATTTCCTCACCGACCTCGCCGGCCACTCCCAAAACCACGACCAGGCCTCCCGCATCCTCGGCCTGCTCGACGCTTTCCTCACCCGCCTCGTGCCCGCCGCCCGCGAGGCCGACCTGCTCTTCATCCTCACCAGCGACCACGGCAACATCGAAGACCTCTCCACCCGCGGCCACACCTGCAACCCCGTGCCGCTCGTAGCCTTCGGCCCCCGCTCGGAAGAAATCCTCGGCGGCTCCCGATCCCTCACCGATGTGATGCCCCGCCTCATGCGGGTGATGGGGTAAGCGGGCTGTTTTCGCTTCGGATCGAAGCCGCCGCCGGCGGCGGCTGGCGCACCCACATGCGCCCCACGGGGTGCCTGGCCTCGAAAAAGGGGCGTTAATCGATGGTTTCACCCCCGTTCGCGAAGACTTTTTGAAGTAATGCGGCTTTCGATTTGCGATTCTCCCGCTTCTTTGATATAGTTTATCGCATCTTCAACACGTTTACTAAGGAGTAGGACAATGGCTCAGGTTAAAAAAGAAATTTACGCAGACGGTATCGGTCAGGTTCACTTCGCCGGCGGCATGGCGCGTTTTGATTTCATGACGCTCCAACCCGGCGAAGAAGGCGGCGCCCCCGTGCCCGAAAGCACCTTCCGCATCATCATGCCCCCCAACGGCTTTCTCGCCGCCTTCAACTCGATGCAGCAGCTCATCGACAAGCTCATCGACGCGGGCGTGCTTCAGAAAAACCCCACCCCTCCGGCTCGCTAAATGCTGATAAAGGGAGCCGAAAGGCTCCCTTTGCTGTTTCCCCCCGGAGGTGTGTATGGACGCAACCGATATTCTCGTGATTGGCGGCGGCCCCGCCGGTTATATTGCCGCGCTCAAGGCCGCCCGCCTCGGAGCCACCGTGCGCCTTGTGGAAGCGCGCCAGGTCGGCGGCACCTGCCTGAACCGGGGGTGCATTCCGGCCAAAACGTTTCTCCGCGGCGCCGAAATTGTGAGCGCCGTCGCCCAGGCGGCCTCGCGCGGCATTCTCCTGGCCGATACCGCCTTCCGGGTCGATCTCGAAAAGGCGGTCGCCGAGAAAAACGCGGTCGTAGGCAAGCTCGTCAACGGCATCCGTTCGCTGCTCAAAGCCTCCAAGGTGGAGCTCGTCGAGGGCGAAGCCGTGCTCACGGGGCCGCTTGAGGCCCGGTGCGGCGACCAGGTGCTGAAGGCCGCCAAGGCGGTGATTGCGGCGGGCGGCTCGGTTCCGGCGCGGCCGCCGATCCCGGGCGCGGACGACCCGCGCGTGATGACCTCGGATGAAATTCTGGATTTGACCGTGCTGCCCCAATCGCTGGTGATTGTGGGGGCGGGCGTGATCGGGCTGGAGCTCGCGCAGGTGTTTCACGCCTACGGCACGCAGGTCACGCTGGTCGAGGCCATGGAAACCATCGCGCCGTTTATGGATGCCGAGCTCAGCCGCACGCTGCGCCTCTCGCTCGCCAGGCGCGGCATAGCCTTTCACCTCGGCGCGCAGGTCGCGGGGATCGACGCCGCGCCCGCCGCCCTCACCGTGCGCCTGGCCGACGGTTCGGCCATTCCCGCCGAACGGGTGCTCATCGCCACCGGCCGCCGCCCCGATACCCGCCTTTTCGGCGAGCTGCCCGTGGAGAAAAACCGCGGCTTCGCGGTCGTAAACGACCGTATGGAAACCTCCATTCCCGGCCTGTTCGCGCCCGGCGACATCAACGGCCTTTCCATGCTCGCCCATGCCGCCGACAAGATGGGCGAAGTCGCCGCCGTCAACGCCCTCGGGGGCGACGCCCGCTTCGACCGCGCCGCCGTGCCCGGCTGCATCTACGGGTTCCCCGAGGCCGGCTGGATCGGCCTCACCGAAGCGCAGGCCAAGGAAAAAGGCGCCGTGGCCATCGGCAAATACCCCTTCACGGCCAATGGCCGCGCCCTGGCCTCGGGCCATGCGGAAGGGTTTGTGAAGGTGCTGGCCGATCCTGAAAGCGACCGCATTTTAGGCGTGCACATGATCGGACCCTGCGCCTCGGATCTCATCAACGAAGCCTCGGTGGCGATGGCGGCGGGCATCACCGCGCACGCCTGGGCCGAAACCCTCCACGCCCACCCCACCCACGCCGAGGTCATGAGGGAAGCCGCGGCCGCCGCCTCGGGCAGCTGCCTCAACCTTCCCCCTCCCCGCAAATAAGGAATGGCTCATGCGCATTGTTTTGGCTTCGGCCTCGCCCCGGCGCAGGCGGATTCTCTCGGAAATGGGCTATGCGTTCACCGTCGCCGCTCCCGAGGCCGATGAAATCTGCGATCCCGCCGACCCGGTGGCCACGGTGGTTCACAATGCCCGCATCAAATGGCTGGCCGTGCGGGAAAAACACCCCGGAGCCTGTATCATCGCCGCCGATACCCTGGTGCTGTGCGAAGGGCGCCTGATCGGAAAACCCGCCGACCGGGAGGAAGCAAAGGCGTTTCTGCGGTTCTTTTCGGGGCGCGCGCAGACGGTTTTCACCGCCCTTGCGCTGGGGCTGCCGGGGGCGGCGGAGCCGGAATCGCGCGTGGAGGCGGCATCGGCGCGGTTCAAGGCGCTCTCCGAGGAAACCATTGCCCGCTATCTCGATCTCGCGCAGCCCTATGACCGCGCCGGCGCTTACGACATCGACCTCCATCCCGACCTCATCATCGCCGGGTATTCGGGCTCGCGCTCCAACATCGTGGGGCTGCCCCGCCATGCGCTGGGCGACTGGCTCGCCGCCAACGGGATTCTTCCATGACCGCCCACCTTCTGGGATTTTTCGGCACGGCGCTCCTGCTGGGGCTTGCGCCGGGGCCGGATAATCTCTTCGTGCTGGCGCAATCGCTCGCCTACGGCCCGAAGAAGGGGCTGTGCGTGACGCTGGGGCTGTGCAGCGGCCTTTTCGCGCACACGGCGGCGGTGGCGCTGGGCGTGGCGGCCTTTTTCCAGCATTCGCCCGCGGCCTTCAACCTGCTGCGCTGGGCGGGGGCGGCCTATCTGCTCTACATGGCGTGGGGGATGTTTTCCGCCGCGCGGAGGGAGGCGCGGTTTGCGCAGGCGCCGGAGCTTGCGGGCTGGCAGCTCTACCGCCGGGGGATTGTGATGAACCTCTGCAACCCGAAGGTCTCGATTTTCTTTCTGGCGTTTCTGCCGCAGTTTGTGTGGCGGGCCGAGGCGCCGCTCCTCCCGCAGATCGTTGTTCTGGGCGCGCTCTTCATTCTGGCCACGCTGATTGTGTTTTCCGCCGTGGCCTGCGCGGGGGGGAGCCTGGGCAACCTGCTTCGGCGCCGCCCGCGCATCTACTCGGCGGCGCTCGCGGCGGCGGCGCTTTTAATGGCCGCCCTCGCGGTTCTGATCCTGATTCCAGCGAAAGGGGGCGATGGGCAGCCCGGCGGCGTTGAGGAGCCGGCCGGGGGGATCGGGGGCCCAGTTGTAACGGATGGCGGCGGGCTCTGAGATTCCCTGCGCGCGCATCCGCGAATCATCGAGCCGGGTCACGCTCATCGCGGGGAGGAAGGTTTCGCCGTCGGCCGAGAGTTCCACGCCTGCGGGGGAAACGGTTTGAGCCAGCGCGGGGCCGCTGAAGGTCACGATCACGGAATCTCCTTCGCGCGCGGCGCTTTCGGCGAAGGTGAAGGCGGGGGCGCCGGCATTGCCGTAGGCCAGGCGGAGGGCTTCGGCGAGGCAGCGGTCGGCGATGGGTTTCTTGTCGCGCGGGTGAATGTCTTTCATATCGCCCGTGTCGGTGGAAACCACGAGGCCGGTGCGGGGAAAGGCTTTCGCGGCCTGGCTTTGCGCCTCGCGGAAGAGCATCCAGGGCTGGTTGAACTTGGGCAGCTGCACCATGATCACGGGGAGATCCGCGTTGCGGCTTTCGCTTCGCAGCGCCTCGATCAGAGAATCGATCCCCGCGCGCATGTAGGCCGGGTCGGCGGGGTAGCGGGTGTTTTTGGGGGCCACGGCGTTGGATTCGCCCTGGTACCAGACCACGCCCTTCACGGGGAACGCCTCGCCGCTTCCCCGCGCGAAGAAGAGCGGCTCGAAGGCGCAGCGCCAAATCGTTTCGGGGCCAAGGGGGTGCATCATTTCGGAAAGGTCGTAGCGCGGGAGGGCGTATTTGAACGCTTTGCGGGCCTGGGCGGCGTGCGCTTCGAGGACGAAGCCGACGGTATGATACCAGGGGCCGCGGGCGGTGACGAGCGGAACCAGCGGCGCATGGGCGGCCATGCGCCACTTGGGCAGAAACGCTTCGACCGGCGCGCCGCCCACGGCAATCTGGATGATGCCGACGGGTATGCCGGGGCGGGCGGCGAGCAGGCCCTGGCCGAACATCACGCCGATCGCGGAAAGGTCGCTGGCGGCGCCGGGGGAATCGACCGCGCGCCAGGCGCCGCCGAAAAGGCCCGGGGTTTTGCTGCGCTCAAGCTGGGTTTCGTTCCAGCCTTCGCCCCAAACGGGGAGCAGGCTGCCCCAGCGGAGCACGCGGAGGTTGGCGTTGGTCGCGGCGGCGCGGATTTCGCGGGCGTTGGCGCTGGAGGTCACGGCGAAATCCATGTTGGATTGGCCGGCGCAGACCCAGAGGTCGCCGAAGAGCACGTTGAAGAATTCGCGGGTTTCGTCTCCGGCTTTGAAGGCGAGGGTGATGCCTTCGGCGGAGGGCGGGGTGGCGGGGTGGATCATGCTCCACTCGCCGCGCCGGTCGGCCACTGCGGAAAGGGCGCCGCAGGTGACGGCGACGCCGGGTTTGGCGGTTCCGCGGATGGTGAAGGCGGTCTCGGCGGGGAGGACCATGGCGTGGCCGAAATAGTAGGGCAGGGTGAGGGCGGCGGGGGGCGTCATCGCCTTGGCTGTGATTTCGGCGATGCGGGCCATGCCTTTGGCGTTGGGGTGGATGCCGTCGGGCATGGTCTGGAGCGCGATGGTCTCGAAGGGGTATTGCATGTCGATTCGGGCGGCGCCGATGCGGTCGGCCACGATTTCCAGATCGCGCTGCATGAGGAAGGGGGCGGGGCTGCGGTAGAGGCGGTGTTTTTCGGTGAGGGGGGCGAGCTTGGTCCAGAGATAGAGCTTGGGTTTGGAGGGAAGGCCGGCGTAGGTTTGCAGGAGGGTGCAGTAATCGGCGGCGAAGCGGGGGGAGGCGTCGTAGGCTTCGGCGTCGTTGATGCCGAGGTTGGAGATCACGATGTCGGGCTGCCAGGCGAGGGCGGCGGCATGTTCGGGGGTGGCGCTGTAGGCATTGTCGCGGTAGGCGCCGCGGCCGGGGGCGCCGAAGTTGCGCACGGTATAGGC
Source organism: Kiritimatiellia bacterium (assembly GCA_031553315.1). GTDB lineage: Bacteria > Verrucomicrobiota > Kiritimatiellia > RFP12 > DVOR01 > JAVBLT01. The sequence continues at coordinate 147,020 of JAVBLT010000007.1, read as the reverse complement.
ATTGCCGAGCAGGGCCTGAAGGCGGGCGGGATAGCTTTCGGTGGCGCGGTCTTCCAGACCGGTTCCCCAGGTGATGCTGTCGCCGATGCACGCCACTTTGATTGTACCGGCCTGCGCGAAAGCCGCGCACAGCACTCCCCATGCAACGATCCAACGGTGTTTCATTCCAGAATTCCTTTCGGGGATAAAGTAGCTGAAAAACGGGGATTCGTCAACGCAACAAAAACAAACGCCGCCCGGCAAGGGGCGGCGTTTGTTTGATCAAGGCGATCAGAAGAGCATGATCATGATGCCGGATTGCCGGGTCAGGTAAAGGCCGGTATCGTCGTTGCGGACAACGAGGCCTTCGGCCGCCTGGAATGCGGAGGCATCGGCGGCGACGGCTCCGGGGCCGGTCAGCAGATATTGCCGGGTGGCGGACGTGAACTCAAGATCGGGGCCGACGACGGTCGCGCCGCCTGAGACGGTTCCTTCCACCCAGGGCGCTTCGGCGGGGTCGGTCGAGGTTTTGAGCAGGGTGGAGCCGGCTTCGAAGGCGAGGTTGCCGATCAGCCGCCCGGAGCCGGTGAGTGTGCCGCCTTCGGCCACGGTGACGGCGCCGATGGCGGAGGCCACGCCGGTGCGGGCGCAGGTGAAGGATTTGACCACGCCGTAGTTCCACCCGGCGAGTGAAGCGTAGGTGAGCGCCTGCTGGTCGAGAACAACCCAGCTGGCGCCGTCGACGCTGGCGGAAAGCGTCCAGACCCGCGGGCTGCGGCCGGCCTGATCGGATCCGAGAATCTGATAGCCGTCGAATGCGGGGGCGTCGGCTCCGCGCGTTACGGTGAACTGATAGGCGGGCTCGGTTCCCGGGGCGGTGAAAAACTTGGTGTTGGGGTTGCCGTCGATCATCGAGGCGACGCCTTCGTTTCCACTTCCCGCGGGAATGCCGGCGATGGAGGCGCCTGTGCCCCAGGAGACGGGTTCGCCGCCGCTGGTCAGGCGGAATTCGCCGATGGCCACACCGGTGTTGGAATGGTTGCCGAGGTTGCCGTTGGGGTTGGAGCGGGGCCAGTCGGCGACCGTGAGGCGGATGTGGCGGAATGCCGCCGAGTCAAGGGCTTGGGCGGAGGTTTTGCCGGCGATGACGAGCTTGCCGCCGTTTGCGGCGGTGGCGGCATCGACCTGCGTGGCCTGGCCGAGGGTGAGCGTGGCGCCGCCGGTCGCTTCGACGGCGTTGAAATCGATCACGGTGGTTCCGGTGAGGTCAATGGCGCGCTCGCCGCTCACGCGCAGGCGTTTGAGGCCGCCGACGGTCGAGGCTGCGGAGGAGCCGCGGAGCACGGTATTGGCCAGCACGCCGCCGTTGACGTTGAGCACGGCGTCGCCCGCGACCGAGGCTTGGGCGCCGCTGCCGCCCGCGACCACTTCGGCGAGGAAGGTTCCGCCGTTGAGCGTGACGCTGGAAGAGCCGGCCGTGGCCGGTGCATTGCCGGTGGTGTAACCGCCGCCGACGACCGGATCCAGGAAGCGGACGGTTTCGGGCGCGGTGATGCTGACGCCGGTGGAGCCGCTGACCGTGAAGGGCGCGGCGCCGAGGTTGACCGAGTGGCTGCCGCCCACGAGCGCTTTGCGGAATATGCCGGTTTTTCCTTCGGGAATATCGACCGCCACAGCCGTGTTGCCGTTGACGACGGCGCCCGAGCCCGCATTGGCGGTGCTCCACATGCCTCCGCCGACGATCCAGCCGGCGGCGGTGTTGGCGGGGGCGGTGGCGGAGGCGTAATTGGTGTCGCTCTGCACGTTTTTAACGAGCACGGCGGTATTGCCGTTCAGCGTGGAGGTCTGGCTGTGGGCGCTGTTCGCGAACCCGATGACGGAACCGGAAACGAGGGCCTCCTCGCCCAGCACCACGCCGATATTGCCGGTGATGAAGCGGGTGGCGAAGGCGCTTTCCTGAAAACCGCCGATAAGGGCGCCGGCTTTGGAGGTTCCGCGCATTTCCACAAGGATATCGCCCGTGATGGAGCCCGAGGCGTTGCTCGTCCACTCGCTTTCAGCGCCGCCGACCACGCGCAGGAAGGTGCCGCCGGTCACGGCGAGCCACACATCTCTTTCAAAGGCGGCGGGGGGTGTGGCGCGGCCGTACATCCCGTAGATGTTGGCCGCGGAATCGCCGCCGCCGGTGACGTTGACGACGGTCGACGCTTTGCCGCCGAGCGTCTGCACAAACGCCGGCTGCGTGCCGAAGCCCACGGATGCGCCGGCGGGGACAATGGATTCAAGCGTTCCCGCGGGGAAGGTTTTGGCCTCCCAGTCGGCGGAGGGGGTGGTGAAGGCGATGGGCTGGAGCTCGATGTCGAAGGTGATGGAGCCGTCGGCATTGACGGTGCGGGCCGTGGGCGCCACCGCTCCCATCAGCACGGTGGCGGTCTGGGGATTCCACCCGGCGGGAGCGGGGCCCTCAAACAGTTTCAGAGTCACGGGGAATGAATAGTTCGCACCCATTTGGAAGGCGACGCCCGCTCCGACTGAAACGGCGGCTCCGGCGGGAATGGTCATGGCGGGGGTGGCGGCGTTCAGCGTCACGCCGCTGAAATCGACCGTGCCGGAGGTGAGGGCTGTTCCCGCGCGCAGGGTCACGGGCATCTGAGGGATGAAGGAACCGGCGGTGAGGGTGAACCTGGGGGCGGCGGCGCGGCCGGCGGCAAGCTTGAGCGAGATCTGGGCGTTGTTCATCAGGATCGTGCCGGTGTAGTCGTCGGTATTGTCGACGGTGAGGATATGACCTGTGCCGCCATAGAGATCAAGGATCACGTTGCCCGCTCCGCGCAGGTTGGCGAAGCTCAGCATGCCGCTGCCGCCAAAGCAAAACTCGGAGCCGGTGCGGATGGTGGCGGAGCCGTTGAAGGCGGTGGCGGAGTCCACGCGGTACACAGAGCCGCCGTAGGAGTTGCCTTCGGTGTAGCTCGCTGTGTTGAAGACGAAATCGTTGGCGAAGGTTTCGCCTCCGGCGGGGTAGATGTGGCCGCCGTTGAGGTAAACGGTGCCGGCGTTGGCGAGGAGGCCGGTGGCGTTGGGCGAGAGGCGGCCGCTTTCGATGGAAAGCGAGGCGGCGGAGATGGGGCCGTTGAGCAGTTTGGTCGACCCGTTTTGGGGGGAATACGTGGAGGGATCGGGCGGGGTTCCCGTGAGGGTGCCGCTGGTGATTTTCAGATTGTGCCCGGCGGCGTCGATGCCGGCCTTGATTGCGCCGCCGTTCACGGAAACGTTGACCCAGAGATCCTGGCCGGTGTGTACGACCTGGGTCTCGAAGCTGTTGGCGGAGCGGATGTCGGGATATCCGGTCACGTAGCCGGCGGGGTTGATGAAGGCGCTGCGCCCGTTGAGGGTGACGTTGATCTTCTCGAACGCGGCGGCGTAATCGGCGCCGTCGGCGACGCCGAACACGCGAAACGTGGCGTTGGCGGGGCGGCCTGTGCCGAGGTTGATCGTGAGCCCGTGCGCGAAGGTCACTGTGGCGTCGGGGATTGTGATCGCGGCGGCGGTGTCGGAGAGCGGCGCGGCGCTGAGATCGATGATGCCGGAGTTGAAGGCGGTGCCGGGGGCCAGCGTGGCGGGGGCGTTGAGCTTGAGGGTGACGGTTTTCTCGGGCATGGCCGGGTCTTGCGCCATGATCAGCCGGGGGAGGCCGGTTACGGCGCCGCCGAATTCCAGGCCGTTGTTTTGAATGGTGATTGTGCCGGTATATTCGGAACTGGCGTTGATTTTGAGAAACCCGCCCGTTTTGCTCTGCGTGTAGTTTTTAAGCTCCAAATCGCCGCTGCCGCCGAGCGAGGCGAGGGTCAGGGTCTTGCCGTTGGAAAATGTAAACCTGGCGGGGGAAATCACGGAGGTGAGGCCGGTCACGGAGGCGTTGGCATCCATGCGGATGGCGGCTTTGTTGTAATTGTTGGCGCTGTCGCCGGAATAGTTGGAGGTTCCCACGACGATGGCGTTGATGGCGGCGTCGGCGCCGTCGCCGTCGAACCAAAGCTGGCCGCCGGCCACGTACACGGTGCCGACAGTGTCCAGGGCGGTTTTCGATTTTAGGGGAACGCGGCCGTTGTGAATCCAAAGCGACGCGGCGGTGACGGGTTGCCTGATCTGCGCCTGCCAGGCGTTGTTCACGGCAAAGGTGGCGCCGTCGTTGCCGGTCATCGTGCCCGCCGTCAGCTTCACATGGTAGCGGGTCTCCGCGTCGGCGGCTGTGATGGCGCCGCTGATCTCGCCTTCGCCGGTGAAGTTGACCCACACGTTTTCGGCGGCGGAGACGGCTCCGCGGTTGACGGCGCCGGAATCGATCGCTGTGTAGTTCGAGTGGGCGGGGATGCCGTTGTCAAGCACAAGGGGAGCGTCGGCGGCGAAGACAGGCGAAAGGCACCCTGTTAAAATCAATGCGAACGGGCTCAAGGCCCGGTTTTTTGTTCGGTTTCGTGTCATTTGAACACCTCGGTTGAATTTTATTCGCTAAACCAGTTTCCTACTGGAGACAAAATAACACATCTCATAAAAAAGTGACAAGAAAAACCTTGTTATTTGTAAGCATGTTTTTCATTTTTTAATTTTCACAACCCGCCCCTCCACTCGGAGGCGGCCGGCGGCCAACAGCCGCAGGGCTTCGGGATAGGCGAGGTGCTCTTCGGCCTGAATGCGGGCGTGGAGGGTTTCGGGGGAGTCGCCCTCCAGCACGGGCACGGGGCGCTGGATGATGATGGGGCCGGTATCGGTTCCCGCGTCGACAAAGTGTACGGTGCAGCCGGCGATTTTGGCTCCGTAGGCCAGGGCCTGCTTCCAGGCGGCTACGCCGGGGAAGGCGGGCAGGAGGGCGGGGTGGATGTTGAGCACGCGGTCGGGGAAGGCGGCAAGGAGGCCGGGCTTGACGATGCGCATGAAGCCGGCCAGCGCGATGGCGTCGACCCCGTGTTGGCGCAGCAGGTCGATGCAGCGGGTTTCGGCCTCGCCGTCGAGCTTGGTGCGGAAGGGGGCGCAATCGATCCATTGGGCTTTGATGCCGTGGCGCGCGGCGCGGTCGAGGATGCCGGCGCCGGGCACATCGGTGAGCACAAGCTCGATGGTCGCGTTGAGTGAGCCGTTTTGGATGGCTTCGACGATGGCCTGCATGTTGGATCCGCTGCCGGATCCGAGCACGCCCAGGCGCAGGGGTGGGTTAGCCATGGCCGTTTCCTTTTTCTTTTTCCCAGCGCACGAAGGCGCCGCTGGGGAGGGGGAACGCATCGGGATCGCCGGTGAGGAGCATTTCGCCGGGGGTGAAGGCGCCGCCGAGGCCGGCGAGGCCTTGCCTGAGCACGTTTTCCATGACCACGGGGGAGTAGCCGGGGGTGTGGGCGCTCAGGAGCATGAAGAGGGGTGAATCGGTGAGGAGGGCGCGGCAGAGGCGGAGGGTTTCGGGGAGGTCGCGCTCGATTTTATAGAGCTCGCCCTGGCGGCCGCGGCCGAAGGTGGGGGGGTCGAGGATGATGCCGTCGTAGCGTTTGTCGCGGCGGAGCTCGCGGTTCATGAACTGGTGAGCGTCGTCGACGATCCAGCGGATGGGGTGATCGGCGAGGCCGTTGGCGGCGGCGTTGTCGCGGGCCCACTGGATCATGCCTTTGGAAGCGTCGACATGGCACACTTCGGCGCCGGCGAGGGCCGAGGCGAGCGTGGAGCCGCCGGAGTAGGCGAAGAGGTTGAGCACGCGCACGGGGCGGTTTTTCGCGCGGGCGGCGCCGATGGTCTTTTGAATCCAGGCCCATTGGGCGCGCTGTTCGGGGAATAGGCCCAGGTGGCCGAAGTCGGTCCCCGAGAGGTTGAAACGGATGCCTTCGACCTGGATTTCCCACGTTTCGGGCAGGCGGGCGCGGCCGTGCCAGCGGTTGCCTTCTTCGCGGTCGAAGGCGGCATGGGCCTGGCGCCAGAATTCGGGGTTGCGCTGGGGGCGCCAAACGGCCTGGGCGCAGGGGCGGCTGAGCACATAGCGGCCGAAACGCTCGAGTTTCGCGCCGTCGCCGCTGTCGAGCAAGGCATAATCGGTGGGGGAGGCGTCGGGGTTCATGGGGTTTCCTTGATGCGGGTGAGCAGTTTGGCGGCGGCTTCGGCTTCGGCGGCGCGGCGGGAGGGGCCTTCGCCGTTTTCGGCGAGGCCGGCGCCGAGGGTCACTTTGACTTCGAAGCGGGGGGCGTGCCGGGCTCCGTCGACGGCGAGGAGCTCGTAGACCGGCAGGGGCAGGGCGCGGCTTTGCGCCCATTGGATGAGCTCGCCTTTGGGGTTGAGCGCGGCCTCGGGCTCGCGCAGAAGGCCGGCAAGGCGATCGGGGGGGTAGACGGTGTTGAAAAACGCGCGGGCGGCTTCGAGGCCTCCATCGAGATAGAGGGCGGCGAAGAGGGCTTCGACGGCGTCGGCCAAGGCTTTTCGGCGCAGGCCGCCGATCACTTCGCCGCGGCCGCGCAGGAGCCAGCGCTCGAGCTTGAGCGCCTGGCCGCACGCGCCCAGGGCGTCGCCGGAGGTGAGGCGGCTGCGCATTTGGGTGAGCCAGCCTTCGGAGGCGGCGGGGTAAAGCTCGAAAAGGCGCTGGCCGGCGAGGAGGCCGACCACGGCGTCGCCCAGGAACTCGAGGCGCTGGTTGTCGCTTTTGGCTTCGGGGTGATCCATGCGCCAGGAGGGCATGGTGAGGGCGGCGGAGAGGAGGGAGGCGTCGGTGAAGATGTGGCCGAGGAGGAGTTCGAGGTCGCGGTCAATCATGCGTTTCTCCGGGGGTGGCGCGGAGAGCGCTGACAGACAGCGAGGGCACGGGTTCGCCGGTGAAGGCGTCTTCTTCCAGGTGAAAGGCCACATCGAAGCGTCCTCCGTTTTGCAGGGCGGGCAGGTGGTCGGCGGCGGAGAACCAGATGGCTTTCACGCTTTCGCCGTTGGCGAGGTTGAAGCGAAGCTGGGCATGGCGCCCTTCGGCGCCGACGGCGCGGGCGTGGCCGACTTCCACGCCGCGCAGGGCGAGCACGGGGCGGCGGTTGCCTTCGCCGAAGGGTTCGAGGCGGAGGAGCTCGCGGCAGAGCGAGCAGGAGACGTCGCTGGGGTCGAGCCATGCGTCGACCATGAGGGCGGGGGAAGGGCGGGGGGCGGCGCCGGTCTGGCGGGCGAAGGCGGCGCAGAGGGCTTCGCAAAAGGCGGTGAAGCCGCCGGCTTTGATGGTGAAGCCGGCGGCGGCGGGGTGGCCGCCGAAGCCTTCGAGCAGTTCGCGGCAGGCTTCGAGCGCTTCCACGGCGTGGTAGGGGGCGAAGGCGCGCATGGAGCCGTGGCCGCCGCCGTGGGCGTCGCGCACGATGACGGCGGCGGGCACGCCGGCGCGCTCCATGAGCCTGGCGGCGACCACGCCGACCACGCCGGGGTGGAAATCGTGACCGCCGGCGACGATGGCGGCTTTTTCCCAGGAGGCGGCTGAGGTGAGGGCGTGTTCGGCGCAGATCTGTTCAAACATGCGCTGCTCCACGGCGCGGCGGTCGGCGTTGTGGGTTTCGAGGGCCTCGGCGTCGGCCTCGGCCTGTTCGGGCGATTCTGTGATGAGTAGCCGGTAGGCGGTGCGGATCTGGCCCATGCGGCCGGCGGCGTTGAGGCGGGGGCCGAGGCCGAAAGCGAGGCTGGTGCTGGACACGTCGCCGCCGGGTTTGCAGCAGCGGCGGGCGAGGGCTTTGAAGCCGGGGCGGGCGGGCGGGTTCAGGAGGCGGAGCCCTTCGGCCACAAGGATGCGGTTTTCACCGGTCAGTTCCACGACGTCGGCCACGGTTGCGAGGGCCACGAGGTCGAGCATTGATCGCAGGCGGATGTTTCGGGCGGCTTCCATGCCCGCCAGGGCGGCGAAGCGCACGACCGCGTAGGCCACTTTGAAGGCCACGCCGCACCCGCACAGCGCTTCGGCGCCGGGCGAGGCCGCCACGCGGGGGTTCACGAGCGCGCAGGCTTCGGGGAGGGTTTCGCCCGGCATGTGGTGGTCGGTGAGGACGACGTCGATGCCTTTGGCGGCGAGAGCGCGGCAGGTTTCGGCGGAGGTGATGCCGCAATCGACGGTGACGAGGAGGCGGGGGCGGGTATTGGCGATGCAGCGCGCCAGGGCGGCTTCGCTCAGGCCGTAGCCTTCGGTCACGCGGTCGGGAATGAAGGGAAAGACGGTCGCGCCAAGCTGTTTGAGCACGGAGACCATCAGCGCGGTCGCGGTCACGCCGTCGGCGTCGTAATCGCCGAAGACGGTGATGGTTTCCTTGCGCAGGAGCGCCGCCACGATGCGGACTGCGGCCGCGTCGACCCCCGGAAGCGCGCGGGGGCTTGTCAGCCGCGAGAGCGCCGGCGAAAGAAAGGCCTCGCACGCCTCTTCGGATCCCGCGCGGGTCAGCAGAATCGCCGCCGCCGGGCGTGACAGCGCAAAGCGCGCGGCAACGCGTTCAACCGCCGCCCCGGGGGGCTGCGCAACGGTCTGCCAGTGATACGCGGGAAAGGCGGGCATGGCGGGAATCAGCGCTCGAAGCGGACGGTCGCGGCATAGCCGTGGGCGTCGAGCCCTTCGAGTTCGCCGAAGGTTTCAATGGCTTCGCGGGTGGCGGCGAGGTCTTCGCGGGTGAAGGCCACAAAGCTGCTGCGGCGGCGGAAGGTGTCGGGCGTGAGGCCGGAGAACATTTTGGCGGCTCCTCCGGTGGGGAGCACATGGCTGGGGCCGGCCACGAAATCGCCCGCCGATTCGGGCGTCCACGGGCCCACGAAAACGGCTCCGGCGGCGGTGATGCGCTGGAGGATGGCGCTGGGCGCGTCGACATGCAGCTCCAGGTGCTCGGCGGCAAAACGGTTGCAGAGCGCCACGCCGGCATCCATATCCGGCACGACCGCGAAGAGCATGCCCCCGGCGGCGATCATCCGCTCGATGATCGCGCGGCGCGAACGGTGCGGGATCTGCCGCAGCACGGCGGCTTTCACGCCTTCGGCCAATGCGGCGGAGGTGGTGACCAGGAGGGATTTTTCGTGGCCGCTGCCGTGTTCGGCCTGCGAAAGCAGGTCGGCGGCGACCCATTCGGGGTTTGCGGAATCGTCGGCCAGCACGGCGATTTCGCTGGGGCCCGCCACTTGGTCGATGGCCGTAAAGCCGTAGACCTGGCGCTTGGCGGCGGTCACGTAGGCGTTGCCGGGGCCGGCGATGAGCTGCACGGGGCGCACGGTCTCTGTGCCGAAGGCCATGAGGCCGATGCTTTGAATGCCGCCCACGCGGTACACTTCGGTGGCGCCGGCAAGCTTGAGGGCAAAGAGGAGGGCGGCATCCACGTCGCGCCCTTCGCGGCTGGGGGAGCAGGCCACAATCTCCCGCACGCCGGCGGCCTTGGCGAGGACCACCGTCATGATCGCGGTGGAGGCCAGCGGCGCGGTGCCGCCGGGCACGTAGACGCCGACGCGGTCCATCGGCAGAAAGCGTTCGCCCATTTTGCCGCCGTGGGGCGTGTCCATGGACCAGTCGGGGCGGAGGGCGGCTTCCGAAAAGCGCCTGACCTGCTCGCAGGCCTGTTCCACGGCGCGGCGCACTTTGGGGGAGACGGCGGCTTCGGCGGCGGCGAGGGTTTCGGGGGAAACGTTGAGCGATTCGGCGGCGAGGTCGGCGGCGTCGAAGCGTTTGGCGGCTTCAATCACGGCGGCGTTGCCGCGCGCGCGGATATCGGCCAGCACGGTTGCGGCGGCCTTTTCGGCGGCGGGGTCAAAGGCGGGGCGGGCGAGAAATTCCTCAACGGCGGCAACCGGGCGGTTCGCCGACCAGGAGGCAATGCGAATGTGTGCGTCCATGAAAACTCCTACTTCCTGTCTTTATTCTTATCCTTGTCGCGCGCGGCCTGGAGCCTGGCGTCTTGCTTCTCTTTTTCCTTCTGCTGCTCTTCGCTCATGCCCGCGGCGGCGTTGACGATGAAAATTTTGGGCACGGGCCGCTCCAGCATCTTTTCCATTTCGGCCTCAATCATATCCCCGATGCGCTTTTTGACGGCTTCGCGCATGTCGTCCTTCGCCTGCATTTTATCCTTTTTGTTATCGGTTGCGGCGGAGGTGATCTTTGCTTTGGCGGCTTTGGTTTTTTCCTTCTCGGCTTCGGCCCGGGCGGCGTGCTCGCGCTCGATTCGGATTTTTTTCTTCTCGAGCTCCGTTTCGCCCTGTTTCTGGCTGAACGGGCCTTTGGTCTTGATCGTGCGGGGCGACATTTTGGGATCGGCAAACTTGGGGTAATCTTTCGCTTCGCTGGCTTTGGCCTGTGCCTCCCACTCCTTTTTCACCGCGGAAAAGGCTTTGGGAAAGGCGGCCGTTTCGGCCTGGATTTCGCCTTTGAGCGCGCGCAGCTCGTCGGCGGCCATGAGCGAGACCTCTTCGTTGCCGTACATGTCGGTGAGCTCCACGAGCGAGACCGATTGCGCGCCGCAAACGCAGGCGAAAACCAATGCCGGAATCAACATGAAACGTTTCATGACCATGCTCCCTGTGTATTGTTGAGGGGTCCACGCCGGCCGGATCGCGCGCCGGGCGGGCGAAGAGAAAGAGGCTTCCATCAAATCGTGACGGAAAAGTATACCCGATTCCTGCGGCGCTGTCGATTTGATTTGCAGATTGTTTACGGCGGGTGTGAAGCCGTGGAGGCTGTTTCAGTAGGCTTCGGCGATGATGGTGTTGTTGGCGTCGAAGCGGAGGGTGGTGGGGCGGTGGCCGGGGATCTCTTCGGGGGTGAGCTCGCAGAAGATCATGACGATGAGGCGGTGGCCGGGGGCGCTGAGGTGGGCGACGGCGCCGTTGAGGCAGCAGATGCGGCTGCCGGGGGCGCCGGGGATGATGTAGGTCTCGAAGCGGTTGCCGTTTTCCATGTCTGCCACGAGGATTTTTTCGTAGGGGTGGAGGCGGGCGGCGTCGATGAAATTCTGGTCGAGGGTGAGGCTGCCTTGGTAGTTGAGGTCGGCCTGGGTCACGCGGATGTGGTGAAGCTTGGCTTTGAGGAGGGTGGAGGTCATAAGGCGGTGGAGGGTGGGGGCTCTTCGTTTTATCGGGCGTAGTGGAGGGTGGCGGGGGCTTGGGCGGCTTTCCAGGCGGCGATGTCTTCCTGAAGGGCGCGGATGGCGGTGTGGAGCTGGCGGTCGTGGCCGAGGATGTTGTCCTGGGGGGTGTTCCAGACGGTGATGTCGGGGATGGCGCCGATGGTTTCCATGTCGGTGCCGTCGGGCTGGAACCAACCGCGGCCGGGCTCGCGGACGTTGCCCAGGTCGAGGAGGGGGACGTCGCGGGTGGCGATGACGCCGCCTGCGGTCTGGACGCCGATGATGCGGCCGCGTTTGAGGTTTTTGATGGCGTGGGTGAAGATTTCGCCGTTGGAGACGGTGACTTGGCTGCAGAGGATGACGATGGGTTTGTCCCACACGGGTCGGCCCCAGTAGCCGGCGAGGTAGGCGGGCTGGCCGTAGCGGGCGATGGCGATGGAGTGGGCGGCGCCGCAGAGGATGGAGAGGATGCGGTCGGCGGTGAAGCCGCCGGTGTTGTTGCGGACGTCGATGATGAGGCCGTCTTTGCCGAAGCCGTTGGAGAAGATGTCCTGCTCGAAGCGGTAGTATTCGTCGTTGGCCATTTTGTCGATGGTGAGGTAGCCGATGGTTCCGTTGGAGAGGGTTTCGACGGTTTGGCGGGCGGTCCGGCGGTTGTGGGTGTTGAGGAGGTCGCGGATGGCTGTGTAGCTGGTGCCTTTGACGGTGAGGGTCCGGGGGGGCTCCCGGTGGGTTTGGAGGGTGAGGGTGAAGGTGGTTTCGGCGGGGGCGTTGAGGATGAGGGTGGGGTCGAGGCGGGGGGTGAGGGGGGTGCCGTCGATCTCGAGGACGATGTCGCCGGGGGTGATGTGGAGGGTGCCGAGGTCGGCGGGGCCGCCGGGGATGATTTGGGCGATGCGCCAGCCGGGGCCGGTGTGGGTGGGGTCGAAGCGCAGGCCGAGGTGGTTGGTTTCGGGCTGCCAGGCCTGGTAGCTGGCGGTGCGCTCCCATTCTCGGCGGGAGTTGTCGGTCATGTAGTAGCCGAGGTGGGAGGAGTTGAGCTCGCCGTGCATCATGTGGATGATGCGGGTGAAGATGGAGGGGGAGGGGGCGTGGCGGGCGGCGTGGCGGTATTTTTCGCGGATGGCGGGCCAGTCGGCGCCGTGGAAGGCGGGGTCGTAGTAGTTGTCGCGGATTTTGCGCCAGGCGGTGAGGTAGGCGAGCTCCTGGTAGTCGGGGATGTTGGTTTGCTGGCGGGTGGTGAAGGGGTAGGTGGTTTCGAACTGGGCGGGGAGGCGGTCGGTGAGCCAGAGGAGTTTGTCGCCTTTTTTGAGCCATTGGATGGGGGTGCCGCGGCGGGGGGTGAGGAATTGGGGGTTGGTCTGGTCGGGGAGCTTGATTTTGTGGGTGCCGGTGCGGTTGTTGTGGGTGGTGTGGAAGATGAGGGTGCGGGAATCGTGGGAGAAGTAGATGTTGGAGGGTTTGGCGCCGTGGAGGTTGGCGTGGCGGATGCGGGTGTGGAGGTTGTCGAAGTCGATGGTGGTTTGGATTTTTTCTTCGGGGGCTTTGTCGTCTTTTGGTTTTTCCTGGGGGGCGGTTTTTTGGGGGGCTTCTTTGCGCATGTGGTCGAGGGCGTCGTCGTAGGTTTTGTCGCGGAGGTGGTCTTGGTCTTTTTTGTTGAGCCAGACGTAGAAGAGGCCGGTGCCGGTGTCGGGGCGGTTGCCGAGGAAGGCGAGGAGTTTGCCGTCGGGGGACCAGCGGGGGTTGCCGTCCCAGTTGAAGTGGCGGGTGAGGTTGTAGGGGGGGGTGGCGTTGTCGGTGGAGAGGATCCAGATGTCGACGTTGCCGTAGCTGTCGGCGAGGGCGGCGGCGATGTATTTTCCGCAGGGGGACCAGTCGTAGTGGGGGGCTTCGGTTGATTTTTGGGCGAGGCGGGTGATTTCTTTGCCGTTGAGGTCGGCGATGATGATGTCCCAGCCGGGTTGGGTCCAGGCGAGGCGGTCGCCGGTGGGGGAGAGGGTGAGGGATTGGCGGGTGGCGCCGTCGGCGATGAGGGTTTGGATGTTGAATTGGGTGTTTTGCCACCAGTATTGGGTGGGGTCGTGGGGTGTGGCTTTGAGGAGGTCGACGCGGTCTCCGTGGTCGGAGAGGTAGTAGAGGGTGGAGCCGTCGGCGGAGAAGGTGCATTCGCGTTCGTGGGTGCGGGTGTCGCCGTGGATGAGGCGGGGCTGGCGGAGGATGGTGTCCATGGTGTAGAGGTCGCCGCCGGCGGTGAAGGCGATTTCGGTGCCGTTGTGGGTGAAGGTGGCGTCGCCGTCTTGGTCGTTGTTCCAGCAGTTGGTGTAGTAGCGGCGGCGCTCGGTGGGCAGGGGGGTGCCGATGGTCCAGATGGGGCGCAGGGGGATGAGGGTGGGGGTGGGTTTTTCCTGGGTGGGGTCGATGCGGTAGAAGTGGAAGAGGTGGCGGTAGATGAGGGTTTTGCCGTCGGCGCTGAGGGTGGGCTGCATGACGGAGTCGTGGGTGTGGAAGGTGATTTGGGTGTCGGCGCCTGTGGCGAGGTCGCGGCGGTAGAGGTTTTCGGTTCCGGTGCGGCCGGAGGTGTAGTAGAAGGATTGGCTGCCGGGGGCCCAGAGGGGGCTGCGGGCGTGGGTGTCTTCTTTTACGAGGGGGGTGAAGGTCTGGTTGGTGAGGGAGTAGTGCCAGATTTGCGAGGCTTGCTGGCTGCGGAGGCGTTTGCGGTAGATGTCGTCGCCCTCGCGTGTAAAGAGGAGCCGGGTGGCGGCGGGGTCGAGGGCGGGGTTGTCGGCGGGGGCGTTGAAGAGGATGGTTTCGGGGCCGCGGGTGGTGATGGGGATGAGGGCGGCGCGGGGGGCGTTGAGGGTGATGTCGTGGTCGCGGTAGACGGTGCAGAGGAGGTGGGTGGAGTCGTGTGTGAAGGCGTAGGGGCGGGCGCCTTCGCTGTGGTGGGTGACTTGGGTGGGGGGGGAGGGGTCGTCGATGTTGGCGGTGAAGACCTGGTAGGGGCCGCCGTTGCGGTTGGATTGGAAGGCGAAGGTTTTGCCGTTGGGGGAGATGATGGGCCAGACGTCTTTTCCGGCGGAGGTTTGCAGGACGGTGGCGTCGCCGCCGGTTGTGGGGGCGATCCAGATGGCGTCGGCCCATTCGAAGATGAAGCGCCGGCCGTCGGGGAGGATGGCGGGTCGGGAGCCGAGGTAGATTTCGCCGGGGGTGGGTTGGCGCTGGGCGGGGAGGGCGGCGGGGAGGATGAGGAGGAGGGGAAGGAGGGTTTTAAGCATGGGGGGTGGCCTCGGGGTTGTCTTGGCTGTGCTGGATGTCGCACAGGTGGCGGTAGATGCCGTGGGCGCGGTAGAGCTGGTCGTGGGTGCCGCGCTCGACGATGGCGCCTTTGTCCATGACGAGGATCTGGTCGGCTTTGCGGATGGTGCTGAGGCGGTGGGCGATGGCGAAGACGGTGCGGTTGCGCATGAGCTGGGTGAGGGCTTCCTGGACTTGCTGCTCGGTGACGGTGTCGAGGGCGGAGGTGGCTTCGTCGAGGATGAGGATGGGGGGGTTTTTGAGGATGGCGCGGGCGATGGCGATGCGCTGGCGCTCGCCGCCGCTGAGGACGAAGCCTTTTTCGCCGACGTTGCGGCCGTAGCCTTCGGGGTGGGCGGTGATGAAGGTGTGGGCGTTGGCGAGGGTGGCGGCGTGGATGATTTGTTCGGGGGTGGCGCCGGGGGTGCCGTAGGCGATGTTTTCGGCGATGGTGAGGTTGAAGAGGATGGTTTCCTGGGTGACGACGCCGATGAGGCGGCGGACGTTGGCGATGGAGAGGTGGCGCAGGTCGATGCCGTCGATGCTGACGGTGCCTTGGGTGGGGTCGTAGAAGCGGGCGAGGAGGTTGGCGAGGGTCGATTTGCCGCTGCCGGTGGAGCCGACGACGGCGAACATCTGGCCGCGGCGGATTTCGAGGTTGGCGTCGGTAATGACGGGGTCGCCGGCGGCCTGGTAGCGGAAGCTGACGCGGTCGAAGCGGATGGTGCCCTCGAAGGTGGGGTGGGGGATGGGATCGGGGGGATCGGGGAGGGCGGTGTCGACGTCGAGCAGGGAGAAGATGCGGATGAGGGCGGCTCGGCCTTTTTCGATGGAGGCCTGGATTTTGCCGAGCTGTTTGAAGGGTTTGTAGAGCATGAGGAAGGGGGGGAGAAGGGGGGCGATGTCGAAGAGGTTTTTGCCGCGGTAGAGGCTGTAAAACATGAAGGCGATGAGGAGCATGACCGCGATGGCCTGGGTGACGGGGCCGATGAGCAACTCGATGCGGACGGTGCGCATGACGCTTTTGAGGACGCTCTGGATGTAGGTGGCGAATTTGCGCTTTTCCTGGTCTTCCGTGTGGTAGGCTTTGACGACGCGGATGCAGGTGAGGTTTTCGTGGATGACGGAGACGACGCCTGCGCTGCGCTGAAGGTTGGCGTGGGACCATTTGCGGATGCGCCGGCCGAGCTTGATGAGGGGAAAGAGGCAGACGGGGTAGAGGATGAGGGCGGTGACGAGGAGGGACATCATGTCGGCCTGGATGGCGTAGACGATGACGAAGCTGAGGGCTGCCGCGATTTCGAAGGGGGCCTGGCAGATTTCGGAGATGGTGACGGATACGACGTTTTCGACGACGCCGGGGTCTGTGGTGCAGCGGCTGATGAGGCGGCCGACGTCGCCCTGGCCGTAGAAGCCGAGGGATTGATCCTGGAGGTGGTCGAAGAGGTCGTTGCGCAGGTCGCGGACGACGCGGACTCCGGCTTTGCGCAGGCAGTAGTGGTTGAAGTATTCGGCGACGAGCTTGATCGCGAATGCGGCGCCGAGGATGCTCATGAGGAAGATGGCGAAGGAGTCTTTGATCCAGCCCGGAAGGGCGAGGCCTACTTTGCCGAGGGCGCTTTCGGTCTTTTCCATGGCGGTCTGGATGGTCTCGCCGGTGCTTTGGGTCTGGGCCTTCGGGTGGGGCTCGGCGGTTGCCGCGGAGCCGCTCATGTAGAGGAGGGCGGGCTGAACGGTTTTGAAGATGGGGAGCCAGGCGCCGCCGACGACCATGCCGGCGAGTATGCCGACGATGAGGAGGTGGCGGTAGCGCCGGGCGTACCGCCAAAGGCGCCCGTAGGCTTCTTTGGCGGTGTATTCTTTATCGAACCATTCGCGGGTGACCATGATTATTTCTGGCCGATGGCGGCGAGGAGGCTCTGAAACTCGGCGTTGGCCGGGTTGAAGGGCTTGCCGCCTTTGATGCGGGGAAATTCGCAGGCGCGGAGCTGGCCGCCGCGGTCTTCGTCGTGGCCGACGACGCCGCCCTGGCGGGCGAGGGCGCATTCGACGGCTTTTTCGGCGCAGGTGCGGATGAGCTCGAGGTCGCGCGGGTTGGGGCGGGCGGCGCGGCTGTAGTAGCCGCTCTTCTGGATGAGGACTTTTTCGGCGCGGAGCATGTCGGCGAATTGCCGGGCGAACCAGGCGCCGACGTTGACTTTGTCGAGGCGGGGGTGGCCGAAGGCGTCGCGCGGGACTTCTTCGCCGCGGGCTTCCATTTCTTCGATGATGGTGTCGACGCAGGCGCCTTCGGAGATGAAGATGTTGACGCTGTCGTTCTCGTTCATGATTTTGACGAGGCGGGCGGCTTCGGCGTTGACGTTGAACTCGGTTTCGGGGATGTAGACGGCGTGGAGGTCTTCGCGCTCGCGGGTGAGGCCGAATTCGGGCAGGTAATGGGTCTGGTCGAGGAGCTTGCGGTATTCGATGGCGGTCTGGGCGGTGAGCCAGCCGCAGTGGCGGCCCATCACTTCGTGGATGATGAGCATGCGGGGGTTGGCGGTGTTTTCTTTGACGACGTTGGCGAAGTATCTGGCGCCTTCTTCGGCGGCGGTCCAGGCGCCGAGGCTCTGGGCGATGGGGTAGACGTCGTTATCAATGGTTTTGGGCAGGCCGACGACGGTGAGGTCGTAGCCGTTGGCGGCGAGGAAGGCGGCGAGGTCGGCCGCGGCGGTGTTCGTGTCGTCTCCGCCGATGGTGTGGAGCACGTCGACCCCGTCTTTGACGAGCTGATCCGCGGCCACTTTCTGGGGGTCTTCGCCTTCTTTCACGAGGCCGCGCTTCACGCAGTCTTTCACGTTGGTGAGCTTCACGCGGCTGTTGCCGATGGGGCTTCCGCCGTGCTCGGTGAGCCAGAGGGCGTGCCGGCGCACTTCGGGGGTCACCGCGAGGTATTCGCCGGCGAGGAGGCCTTTGTAGCCGTTGACGTAGCCGATGAGCTCGATTTCCGGCGCCGCGCGGGTATACTCGGCGATGAGGAAGCCCAGGGCCGAGCTGAGGCAGGGGGCGAGGCCGCCGGCGGTGAGGAAGGCGACGCGTTTGACGGGTTTTTGGGTCATGATGGGGTTCTCTCCTGTTTGATTTAAGCGATTTCCGCGATGGGCTGGCCTTTGGCGACGTTTTCACCGGGTTTGACGAGGAAGCGGATGATGGTGCAGTCTTTCACGGCCTTGAGGGGGTTGAAGAGCTTCATCGCTTCGAGCACGCACACGGGGGCGCCGGCTTTGACGTGGGCGCCTTCTTCCGCGAGGGCGGGCTTGGAGGGGGAATCGGAGCGGTAGAAGGTGCCCGCGAGGGTGGCGCAGAGCACGTCTTTGGGGGCTTCGGCCTTGGGGGCGGGCGCGGCTTCGGCGGCTTTGGGGGCCTCGGGGGCTGTGAATTCGGGCAGGGCGCCGGCGGGCACGCCGCCGAGGTGGGCGAAGATGCCGGCGACCATTTTGCCGATGGCTTCAAAGCGGGCGGCTTCGGCGGCGGGCGCGGGCGCGGCGGGGGCTTCGGCGGCGGGGGCGGCTTTGGGGGCGCGCTCGGTGTCGGCGGGGATCGCGTCGCGCTCGGCTTCGGGCTTGGCGCGCCATTTGAAGTAGCCGAGGGCCACTTCGGGGAACATGCAGTAGGAAAGAATGTCTTCCTCGCTCTGGATGAGGGCGGGGTCGAGCTCGGCGGCGGCTTTGGCGAGGCCGGGCTCGAGGAGGTCGGCGGGGCGGCAGGTGATGGGCGCTTCGCCGCCGAGGATCTGGGCGGCCAGCGCGGGATCCACGGGGGCGGGGGAGGCGCCGTAGAGGCCGCGCACGTAATCGCGGGTTTCCTGGGTGACCATTTCGTAGCGTTTGCCGGAGAGCACGTTGAGCACGGCCTGCACGCCGACGATCTGGCTGGTGGGGGTCACGAGGGGGGGGTAGCCCATGTCTTTGCGGGTGCGGGGGAGCTCGTCCATCACTTCCTGGAGGCGGTCGAGCGCGTCTTGCTGGGCGAGCTGGGAGCGGAGGTTGGAGATCATGCCGCCGGGGATGTGGTGCTGGAGGACTTGCACGTCGACCACTTCCACGGCGCCGCTGGAGGCGGGCTCGCGACCGGGTTTGACTTTGCGGAAGTAGTCGTTGACGGCGTTGAGTTTGTCGACCTTGAGGCCGGTTGCGTAGCCGAGGTCTTCGAAGATGGCTTTCATGGTGCCCACGGCGGGCTGGGAGGAGATGCCCGAGAGCGTGGCGATGCAGCAGTCGATGGCGCCGGCGCCGGCTTCGACGGCGGCGAGGTAGGTGGCGGGGGCCATGCCGCTGGTCATGTGCGAGTGCACCTGGATGGGCAGCTCGGGGAGGGCGGCGCGGAGGGCGGCCACGAGCTCGCGGGCGGCGGCGGGGGTGAGGATGCCGGCCATGTCTTTAATGCAGAGGGTGTCGATGCCCATCTGGACCTGTTCGCGGGCGATTTCCACGAATTTGGCGGCGGTGTGCACGGGGCTGACGGTGTAGCAGATGGTGCCTTGGGCGTGGCCGCCGTATTTCTTCACGGCGCGGATGGCGGCCTCGAGGTTGCGGTTGTCGTTGAGGGCGTCGAAAATGCGGAAGATATCCATGCCGTTTTCGCAGGCGAGGGCGATGGAACGCTCGAGCACGTCGTCGGGGTAATGGCGGTAGCCGAGCACGTTTTGGCCGCGCAGGAGCATCTGAAGGGGCGTGGAGCAGATTTTTTTGATCTGGCGGAGGCGCTCCCAGGGGTCTTCGCGGAGGAAACGCATGCTTACGTCGAACGTCGCGCCGCCCCAGCATTCGAGGGAGTAGTAGCCGGCCTGGTCGATGGTTTCAACGATGCCCATGATGTCGGCCGTGCGCATGCGGGTGGCCCAGAGCGACTGGTGCGCATCGCGCAAGGTGGTGTCGGTGAAACGAACCTGTTTGGTGCTGGCGGAGGCGGGTTTATCGGTCATATGGGTTTCCTGTTTCCTGTGTGCTTCAACACATAAACCGGGCATGATAGCGTAAACCCGCCGAAAAGTCAAACAGGGAGAAAAACGGATCTTGCCCGATTCCGGCCGCATGTGTTTCGGATGGCGCGGCCGAGGGGAAAAACGTCAACTGAAAACGGCACGTCATTTTTTTCAAACCGATATTTTCTTATCGATAGAGAAAGGTTGAGTTGAATTGTGAAATTCGAATTATTTTTGGAATAATCGATTGTGAATTTTACTGTTATTGTTTATTTTCGATGCGTTTAAAAATGATTTTCACCTCCCGTTCCGTTTCATTTGGGCGGAGGGAATTCGGGTAAAATTTTAGTATGGGATGCGTCAATAAAATTTTAAAAAATCCGCTTCCCAAAAAAGCGCGTCTCTGATATCCTTCTTACCCGTGCACGTTGTGTACGTTTTTACTTACTAATTAAGGAAAAATAAACAAATGAATTCACTCCGTTCTGTGTTGCTCGGCGCGATTTTCGCGACGGGGCTTGGTCTGACCGCTTCGGCGGAAACGTATTACGTCAATTTTGCCGCTTCGCCCGGCGGCGACGGCACCTCCTGGGCCACCGCCATGCAAACCATTCAGGACGCCATTGTGGCCGCCTCCGCCGGCGACACCGTCACCGTCACCAACGGCACCTACGCGCCCATCGTCAGCGGCAACAAAGCCATCACCATTCAGAGCGTGGAAGGCGCGCTGGCCACGACGATTGACGGCGGCGCGATGCTTCCCTGCGCCACGCTCGACTCCGTAACCGGAGGTGTCGCCACGGTGTTGAAGGGGTTCACGCTTCAAAACGGTTTGGCAGGCTCCGGCGCCGGCGTTTACGGCGGCACCGTGAAAAATTGCAGAATTGTTGACAACTGCGCGCTTGGCGGGGGCGCCGTCGCTCTTGATGCCGTTTTGGAAAACTGCCTGATTGCCGACAACTTCGCCATCGGCCCCCTATCCACGCAGGCAATCGGCGCGGCCGGCTGCATCCTCACCAACTGCACGCTCGTCAACAATCAGGGCGGATTCTTAAGCGCAATCGGCGGCGGCGCGCAAAGCTGTGTTCTGAAGAACTGCATTGTCTACGGCAATTCCGTGCCGATGCTTCCGCCCGCCTATCAGATTTCCGCCTGCGTCGTTACGTTTTCCTGTGTGGAAGGGGGCGCCGACAGCCTCGCCCCGCCCTGCATCACCGCCGCTCCGCTCTTTGTGGATGCCGCATCGGGTGATTACCGCCTCCAGCCCGCTTCTCCCTGCGCCGGCACCGGGGACCCCACGACGCTCGAATCGGTCGACATCAACGGCCACTCGCTTTACACCAATGGCCGCGTCAACATGGGCGCCTTTGGCACCTTCGCTCCTCCGCTTCGCGACCCTGTGGCCTACTATGTGAGCGCCGCCGCCGGCGCCGACGCCAACGACGGTCTCTCCTGGGAAACCGCCAAGGCCACCATCCAGGCCGCCATCGACCTTTGCCTCGCCGGCGACACCGTCACCGTCACCAACGGCACCTACGCGCCCATCGTCACCGAAGGCAAGGCCATCACCATTCAGAGCGTCGAAGGCGCCAAGGCGACCATCATCGACGCCGAATGCGCCACGCGCTGCGCCAAGCTGATGGCTTCCGCCGATCATGACGCCGTCGACTGGGGGAGCAACGCCATTCCCGTGGCTTCTTTCCCCGGCAGCACGCTCGTCGGGTTCACGCTCACCAACGGCGACAGCTTCGAAGGCAGCGGCGCGCTCGGCGGCACCATCGTCAACTGCGTCGTCACCAACAACTGGGGCGATTACGGTGGCGGCATCGAGCTTGCCACTGCCATCGGCTGCCTCATCGTCGGCAACGCCGGCGAGTACGGTGGCGGCGCTGAAAACAGCATTCTCTTCAACTGCACCGTTGCGGACAACGAAGCCTACGAAATGGCGGGCGGCCTGAGCCTGTGCGCCGTGACCAATTCCGTGGTGTGGGGTAACATTTCGCATTCCGAGGCCAACGGCAAAAACGACATCAACCTGTGCGATGTGGCCTACTCCTGCGTGAACACCAACAGCTACCGCACCACCCTCACCGATCTCAAGGGTTCCGGCCGAACCCCCGTGGGCAACATCCTCGTTGACCCCGTTTTCGCCGATGCCGCCGCCGGCAACTACCTTCTCACCCCCTATTCCCCCTGCCGCGGCGCCGGCGACCCCGCCTCCGCCGAACCTCTGCTCGATATGAACGGCAAAACACTCTTCACCGGCGGAGTCATCAACATGGGCGCCTTCAGCGTGGCCCCCGCCACGTGGTACGTGAACGCCGCCAGCGCCGATGATTCCGGCAACGGCCTCACCTGGGCCGCCGCCAAGAAAACCATTCAGGCCGCCATCGACCTCGCCGAGGAGGGCGATACCGTCACCGTCACCAACGGGACCTACTTCCTCATCGCCACCGCCAACAAGGCCATCACCGTTGAGAGCGTGGAAGGCGCGGGAAAAACCTTTATCCAAGGCGCCGTCGGCGGTCGCGCGGCGTCGCTCATGAGCGACGACCAGTATGCCGACCTTGAGGCCAACGGCACCTCGTATCAGGCCACCGCACTCATCGGCTTCACCCTGCGCTACGGCTCCCCCAACGGCAGCGGCGTGGCAGGCCTGGCCGGGGGTGCGCTCGGCGGCACGCTGATCAATTGCCGCCTCGTGAACAACACCGCCGCCGACGTCAGCGGCGCATTGGAAAGCAGCCTGACCAACTGCGCGGTTTTCCAAAACAGCGCCACCGCCGGCGCCTGCGCCGTCAAAAACAGCCTGCTGACCAACTGCACGGTGCTCGGAAACCTGGGCGCCGACGCAGCCGCCGTCGACGGGTGCACCCTGCTCAACGCCATTGTCTGGGGCAACAGCGGTATCACGCAAGTTTCCGGCGGAACCGCCGCCTACTCCTGCATTGAAGGCGGAGCCGCCGGCGAGGGCAACATCGCCTCCGAACCGGCTTTCATCAACGCCGTAACCGGCGATTGCCGCCTCCTCCCCGGCTCGCCTTGCATCGACGCAGGCACCACCAACGGCCTGACCGTGACCGGGATCGACCTCTACGGCAACCCCCGCCTTGCGGGCGATTCCATCGACATGGGCGCGGCCGAAGGCGCCTTCGTGCAGATCAGCTCGACCGGGGCGATCGACCCCGCCGGCGCCTTTATCCTGCCCTACGGCACCGAAAAGACCTTCACCGCGACCAACCTCGTCAACGCCGCCGGGCGCCCCTTCACAGGCTTCGTGACCAACGGTGTGTTTGCCGTGACCAACGCCACCTTCGCCTGGGCCGGGCTAGACGTTTCGCCCATAACGCTCGAAGCGAGCTACCTTGTGCGGGGCGTTTACACCGTGACCAACGAAGAAGGCGTCGTCACCAGCGTGACCAACAACCTCGTCACCGGCGTTTCGCTCTACGACCAGCTCGGCACGCCCGAACCGGTCAAAGGCTTCCGCTTCCTCGGCTGGAGCGCCTCCCCGGCGGGCGACTTGATTGAAGAAACCGCCCTCGCCGGCGCGACCGATACCCGTTACTACGCCCAGTGGCGCGAATACACCAAGCCCTTCGACGATCCCGCCGAGGCTCCCGCCTGGTCTGCCGCCGGCATCTACAACGGCTTCATCCACACCTATGTGGAAGCCACCGGCGAAACCGACGAATACTGGAAGGTGGGCGCCACCCTCACGGTGACTGTGTCGACCGGCGGTTCAATCTCCGCCGTGCTCGGCACCCCCGCGGGCCGCATCACCTTCCCCGTCGCCAAAACCTGGAGCCTGGTTGACGACGACGGCACCCCCTGGGCCGCCTTCGCCTCCCGCACCGGCTGGGCACTCGAAATCGCCGTCCGCTCCGGCCGCATCTGGGGTACCGCCCTGTCGCCCGACGGCGAGGAATTCGAAATCGACGGCTCCCGCAACCGTTTCAAAGACAAGTCCGACTTCGTGGCCATGGATGCCCTCAACCGCCTCAAAGGCACCTACACCGCCGCCTTCGTGGATGACGACGCCCCCCTGGGCCGCCGCCGCTCGTACGCCTCCGGTTACCTCACCCTCACCGTGAGCGCCGCCGGATCGATGCGCTACTCCGGCGCCCTGCCCGACGGCACCACCTTCAGCGGCGCCGATACCCTTCAGCTCTACACGGAAGAAGGTCTCCTGGCCGGAGCCCCCATCCTCAAGGTCTTCAGCGCCAAAGTCGCTTCCGGCATCGCCAACCGCGCCATGAGCGTGAAGGGTTCCGTCGGCGGCCTCCTCTGGTTCAGCCCCGAGCCCGAAAGCGATGCCGGCGCCATCCGCGTGACCACGTATCACGACTGGCCCTTCCACTGGGAGAAAAACGGCACCCCCCTCACCGCCTTCGCGGCCATCGGTTACACCTACCGCCGCGAAGCGACCGTGGTTGAAGAACACCGCTTCGGCGCTTATCTCGACAGCATTCCGTGGTTCGAAGCCCGCGCCACCGAATCGTTGACCGACCTGCGGTTCGATTCCATCGAGGCCGGCACCCTCCTCGCCCCCAATGCCCGCGGTACAGCCCTCGTGGCCCCCAGATCCACCTCCCCCGTGAAGCTTCCCGACGGCAGCTACGACTTCTCCGCCGAGAACTCCGCCCGCCTCACCTGGGGCGTGACCCTCGCCAACGGCCTCTTCAGCGGCGCCTTCCGGGGCTATGCCGAAGTGCCCGGCCCGCGCAACACCACCCTGCTGCGCACCGTGATGGTGAACTATCGCGGCGTCGTCATCCAGCTTCCCGACGGCGGCGCCTGGGTCGGCGCCGGCCAGGCCCTGATCCCGCAAACGGATCCGGCGGTCAAGGCCTTCCAGCCGAGAATCGTCCGCCCGGTTGTGGTCGAGCCGGATTTCACCTGATCCCGCGAAAGAGGCGCCCCGAAAGGAGCGCCTCTTTTTTTATCGCCGGGTGTTGGCGGTTCCCGCCATTGACCCCGCCCCCTCCGCTGTGTTACCATACCGCCCATGTTTCACCGTTTTTTTCTATCCGCGCTTCTCGTTCCGCTCCTGCTTTCGGCGCGGCCTGTTGAAGTGTCGTTTCTGGGCGGCTATGATCCCGATTCCCCCGAGGGGGCCGTCACCCGGCGCATTCTTGCCTTCACGGAGCAGCGGCCCGAGCTCTACCCCGTGAAATGGGGCGGGCTGACCCTTCCCGGCGCCGGAGGCCGCGCCCCGCTCCTCCTCGCGATGGCCGGCGGAAACGCCCCCGACATCTACACCTGCTGGTTCCACATCATCCGCAACGACATTGAGAACGGTTTCCTCCTCCCTCTCGACCCCTGGCTTGAAAATTGGTCCGGCTGGGATGCCGTGCCCGAGCTCTGGCGCCGCGTGGCCACCCAAGACGGCAAGGTCTACGGCCTCCCCTCGTCCTCCATCGCCTACTACGGCATCATCTACCGCAAAGATCTTGTGCGCAACGCCGGCCTCGACCCCGAAGCGCTCCCGCAGACCTGGGATGAATTCTACCGCTGGTGCCAAAAGCTCACCCGCCCCCACATGGCCGTGCCCGGCAGCCAGCACAAAGGCCAGCGCGCCTTCGGCATCTCCGTGGCGCCGTGGAACTGGCTCCCCTGGATGCAATCCGCCGGCGCATCGCCCGTGGTGCAGGAAAAAATATCACCGAAAACGGGTAAAAAACATCTGTTTCCAATGGAGGAAACGCGTTTCGTTGTCACCGAATCCGGTGAAGACCTCTCGGCCGCGCCCGGAACCTGGCGCGCCAATTTCGACTCCGAAGGCGCCGGCGAAGCCGCGCGGTTCCTCCAGCGCCTCGCCTGGGCTCCCTGGAAAGTGGATCCCGAAACGGGGGAACCCGTCGACCTCCCGCCCGACACCCCGCCTTCCGGCGGCGTCATCTACGGCGTGGCCCGGCAGCTTCCGCTCAACGACACCGAGCGCTTCGTCCTCGGCGAAGTGGTCGCCATGTTTGCCGGCACCGAGGTCATGGAGCGCATCACCGCCAACTCCAACCTCGACCCCGACCTCATCGGCATCATGCCCTTTCCCGCCTTCAAGCCCGGCATGCCGCGCTTCCTCCAGGCGCACAAACACTTCTGGGGCATCAGCGAAGGCGTGGCGCGGCGCCCCAAAGAGGAGCAGGATCTCGTCTTCGCCTGCGTGGAGCAGCTCGCCAGCCCCAGCCTCAACGATGCCGCCATCCGCGAAAAAGTCCTCGAAGGCAACGCCCGCTGGTGCAACCCCGCCGACCTCAAACGCCTCGGCCTCGAGGCTTATCTCGACGAAATCCCCCCCACGATCCGCGCCCTTTACGACGACCTCGCCACCGGCGCCATCGAAGCCAAAACCGAGCCCTTCGTCGGCTTCTGGCAAGGCGTCAGCGACCTCATCCAGCGCCGGCTCATCGGCATCGTCCTCTCCGAAGCCGGGCGCGATTTCGATACCGCCGAAGCCCTCCGCCGCATCAATGCCGACGCCAACCGCGGCCTCATGTTCGCCGTGCCCGAAGCCGAGCTCGACCGTTACCGCCCCATCGCCCGCGCCCTGATCGGCGGCGTGATCGCGCTGATTGCGTGGCTCACCGCGCTGACCGTGCGCAAAAAGAAGCCCGCGCCCCCGGAGGCCGGCGGCATGGAGAGCCGGAGCCGTTTCCATGCCGCGTGGATGCTTGCCCCCGCGATTCTTTCGATTGTGCTGTGGAGCTACTACCCCCTCTTCCAAGGCGTGGCGATGGCCTTCCGCAACTACCGCATCGTCGGCGAAAGCCCCTGGGTCGGCCTCGACAACTTCATCACCGTGGCGACGGATCCCGGCTTTCAGGCCGCCGCGCTGCGCACCTTCAAATACGTGGGCCTCACGCTCTTCTTCGGTTTCACCGCGCCGATTATCCTCGCCGTGCTCCTCACCGAAATCCCGCGCGGAAAGGTCTTCTTCCGCATGATCTACTTCCTGCCGCACCTCACCTCGACCCTCGTGGTCACCCTCCTGTGGCAGATGATGTACGACCCGACCGAAAACGGTATGCTCAACCGCCTCCTCGCCCTCTTCGGTTTCGCCCCGCAGGCCTGGCTCCAGGATCCGGCCCTTGCCATGTTCTGCTGCGTGCTGCCGGGCGTGTGGGCGGGCGCGGGCATCTCGAGCCTCATCTACATCGCCGCGCTCCAGGGGCTCCCGCCCGATTATTTCGAAGCCGCCGCCATCGACGGCGCGGGGTTCCGCAGCCGCATCCGCCACATTCTCTTCCCCCAGCTCCTCCCCCTCATGGTCATCAACTTCGTGGGCGCCTTCATCGCCGCCTTCCAGAGCATCGGCTCCATCTTCCTGCTCACCTTCGGCGGCCCCGGCGACGCCACCAACGTCCTCAGCCTCGCCATTTGGAAAGAAGCCTACAACAACCTGCGCCTGGGCACCGCCACCACCATGGCCTGGTTTCTCGGCGTGGGTCTCATCGGCTTCACCTACCTGCAATTCCGCATTCTGCGCAAGGTCGAATTCCGCCGCGCCGACACGAATTAAGCCATGCCCGTCATCCTTCCCATCGAGCGAAAATCATTCAAAGCGCGGTTCATCATCGCGCTCGTCTACGCCGTGCTCACCCTCGGCGCCTTCACCATGATCTGGCCCTTCCTCATGATGTTCACCGGTTCGCTCACCAACCGCTTCGATTATCACCGCTACTCTCCCGTGCTCCGCTCCCTCTTCAACGGCGAAGACCGGTTTATGCGCGTGATGGCCTCCGTGCACCCGATGTTTCCCCGCGAAGTCTACCCCGCCGCCCCCGCCCATTGGGGCAGCTGGACCGTGGTCGCGCGCGATACCGCCGGTATCGACGCTTTCGCCCGACCCTGGCTCGAGGGTCTGCGCGATCCCTCCACCCGCGCCCGCTGGCAGCGCATGGCCGCCGATTACGCCGCCTTCAACGCCACCTACAGCGTGAGCAACTCCATCTGCCTCTTCGATGAGCGCGACGTGGGGCCCTTCGTCCAGCGCGCCTTTGGAACCCTCGACCGCCTCAACGTCGCCTGGAAGATCCGCTACAGCTCCTTCTTCGGCATCCGCATGCGCGCCCAGCAACGCATGCCCATGCACCACCCCGATTGGGACTGGCCCCAGGGCGACCCCAAAAGCGACCTCTATCAGGCCTTCAAAACCGCCTACCGCAACCTCGCCTTCCATCCCGGCGCCGAGCGCGCCTGGAAAAAAGAGAGCGGTTCCGCCACATGGCCCGTGCCCCCCGAAAGCGCCGAATGGGGGCGCTTTGTCGAATTTGTTTCCGGGTACGCCCCCTACACCCGCACCCGCCCCTTCCTCATCCGCCCCCTCTGGGAAACCTACCTCAAGAAAAACGGCCTCGGCCCCGCCCCCGCCCATTTTCCCGCGCCCGATTCGCCCCACTGGGGCGCCTTCGTGCAAACCGCCTGGCCGAAGCGGCTCCTCACCCTGAGCGTCACCCCCGGGCTGACCCGGGCATGGCATGAATACCTCCATGAAACCTGCCGCACCCCCGAAAACTACGCCGCCCTCACCGGAGACCCCGCTCCCGCCGCGCTTGAAGCGATTCCATTGAGCGCCCGCCCCGCCACCGCCCTTGAGCGCGGCTTTGTTTCCCGCGTGCCTCTCGCCGCCCTCACCCCCCATTCCCCCGAGGCCGATTGGCAGGCCTTCCTCCGCGCCCGCTACAGCATTGCCGGGCTCAATGAAGCCTACGGCTGGCAGCTTGCATCCTTTGAGCAGGCGCGCTTTCCCTTTGCCGAAGCCTTTGCCGTGACCTACGCCAACTGCGGCCTGCGAATGCTCGCCTCCGACATGACCGCCAATTACCGCAACGTCTGCGATTACCTCTTCCTTCGCGGCCGCGCCTTCACCAACACCCTCATCCTCGTGATCCTCACCATCTGCGCCACCCTCACCGTCAACCCCCTCGCCGCCTACGCCCTTTCGCGCTTCCGCCTGCGGCGCACCGAGAGCATCCTCCTCTTCCTTCTGGCCACCATGGCCTTCCCTGCGGCCGTCACCGCCATTCCCGGCTTCATTTTAATCCGTCAGCTCGGGTTGCTCAACACCTTCGCCGCCCTCGTGCTGCCCACCGTGGCCAACGGCCTCTCCATCTTCATCCTCAAAGGCTTTTTCGACGGTCTCCCCCGCGAGCTCTACGAAGCCGCCATCATCGACGGCGCCGGCGAGTGGCAGATCTTCCGCAAGATCACCCTCCCCATGACCACTCCCATCCTCGCCGTCAACGCCCTCAACGCCTTCATCTCCGCCTACAGCGGCTGGGAATGGGCGCTTCTGGTGTGCCAAAAACAATCGCACTGGACGCTCGCCGTGTGGATGTACCAGATGAGCCAGCAATTCTCCGACCGCCCCTGGGTCGTCATGGCCGGCTTCGTGATGATCTCGGTGCCCACCGCCGCAGTCTTCCTCGCCTGCCAGCGCGTGATCATGCGCGGCATCGTGCTGCCGAGCATGAAATAAATTTTCATGCAAAGGCGCTATTCATTAAAAAAGGTCGCTATGGGTTCCCGTTCGGGGCAGCGTTAAAACAAGCACCTCGGTCTCAATGTAGTAAATCAACAGCCAATCGGGGTTGATATGGCATTCGCGGTATCCGGCGTAATCCCCTGAAAGCGTGTGGTCACGGAAGCGTTCGGGAAGCGGCAACCCTTGTCGCAACAGGTCAATGGCCTCATGCAAGAGCGCCATGTTCGCACCGCGTTTAAACATTTTCTCGTAATCTTTTTTGAAAAGCCCCGTCCGCTTGATTTCGTAGGTCATGCGTTCAGATCGTTCAAAAGGCTCTCCATATCCGTGAAGCCTTTCACATCGGGATCGCGGGCAATTCGTTTGGCTTCACGCATGGCGGCCAGCGTTTCTTTGTTGGGCGTATCGCGCATCACTTCAAAGGGTAATCCCTGAACGCGGAGCGCCTGGCGCAGAAAGATATTGAAAGCGATCGAGAGGTTCATCCCCAAATCTGAAAAGAGCATATCCGCTTCCTTTTTCAGCGAGGTTTCAACGCGAATGGTCAAATTGGTGGTTGTTGCAGACATCATGACTCCTTATTAAAACACACCTATAATAGATAATTTGCACATTTAAAACAAGTGCAAATTATGTGCGTTTCGAAAGAATCTCTTTCAGCCGGTTACGCAATTGCCGCTCGCGGATGAATCCGGGGTTGTAGCCCGCGAACGGCGGAAAAAAGGGATAAAAACCAAACTCGGAGTAGTCCACGACCAGATTTGTTTTTGCCGTGCCTTCGGATGAAATTGTAATGCCGACGGTTTCCCAGCCATAGCCGATGTTGTAGACCGTTTCAAATTCAACCTGAAGCGATTTTTCAGGGGTAGCCTCCAGAACCTTGAACCATTTGGTCTGATTACCGACCAGCCCTCTCATGAATTCATGTTGCGGTTCTTTTCCCATTTCTTCCATTTTTTGTTGAACCTCGCGGAAATCGCGGTCAATCGTGCAGGTGGCGGGGAAGAGGGGGTTGAGCATGTAGCCGAGCGCCACGCTGCCATAATACAAACCGATGATGAAAAGAATCGAATAGCCAATCCAGCGAAGTAGCTTCATTTTTTTACCCTTTCAAAAAAACAAGGCGGCAGGAGCCATGCTCCGCCGCCTGCGTCGATGATTCAACCCGGATTATTTGGTCGGGGCGGCAAGCACGGAGCTCGCGGCTTTGATGAACCCCGCCACGTTGGAGAGGTCGCTGGGGATGATCATGGTGTTGCCGGTTTTGGCGAGGCGGCCGAATTCGCCGATGTATTGCTCCGCGAGGCGGAGGTTCACGGCCTCCTGGCCGCCTTTGTCGGTAATGGCTTCGGCGATGGTGTGCAAACCCTGCGCGGTGGCCGTGGCGATGAGGGTGATTTCCTTCGCCTTGCCGTCGGCTTCATTGATGCGGCGGGCGCGTTCGCCTTCGGATTTGGCGATCGCTTCCTGCTTCTCGCCTTCGGCGCGGTTGATGCGGGCCTGGCGTTCGCCTTCGGATTCGGCGATCATGGCGCGTTTTTCGCGCTCGGCGCGCATTTGCTTTTCCATCGCGTCTTGAATCGTGCGGGGGGGCGTGATGGATTTGATTTCATAGCGGGTGATTTTGATGCCCCAAGGGTCGGAGGCCTTGTCGACCGCGTCGCAGATTTCGTTGTTGATGGCGCCGCGTTCTTCGAAGGTTCGGTCGAGCTCGAGCTTGCCGATTTCGCTGCGCATGGTGGTCTGGGCGAGCTGCACGCAGGCGAAGAGGTAATTGTCGATGCCGTAGGAGGCTTTCACGGGATCCATGACCTGAAGGTAGAGGATGCCGTCGACATCCACGGTGATGTTGTCCTTCGTGATGCAGTGCTGCGGGGGCACGTCGATCGCCACCTCCTTGAGGGATCGGCGGTAGCTGATGCGGTCGACCATGGGAATAATCAGGTGGAAGCCCGCTTCGAGGGTTTTCTGGTATTTGCCGAGGTGCTCCACAATGTAGGCCGAGCGCTGGGGGACGATGACGATGGCGTTGAACAGCACGATGGCGGCGAAAACGACGAGGCCGATGACGAAGTACATGAACATAGGGCCGGTTCCTTTCTAGGGCTGAACGGTGAGGGTGATGTTGTCGCGGCGCACGATGCGCACGCGGGTTCCCACGGCCAGCGCCTGGTCGGATTGGGCCTGCCAGTCGGTGCCGTTGAAGGTGACTTTTCCGGGCGCCCCGGGCTCGATGGCGCGCGCCACGGTGGCGTGCTGGCCGGTAAAAACGTCGTCGACCTCTTCGGGCGCGCCGTTTTTGCCCGAGAAGGTTTTTTTGAACATTTTCCGCATGATCCAGACCATCAGGAAGGAGAGGATCGAAAAGAGCAGGAGCTGAATGGTTTCGGGCATGGCGGGAAAAAACCAGCACAATACACCCACCGCCACGGCGGCCAGACCGAAGAACATGATGACGAACCCCGGAACGATGATCTCAAGCCCAATGAGCGCAATGCCCACAATCAGCCAGACCCAATGCATGTCAATCATGAACAACCCCCTTTCTACAATGCCTTCACTATACACAGAAACCGGCACGCGTGCAAGCGTTATTCATGTGAATCGCAGGCGGAATGCCATTTATTCGTCTTCGCAGGTGCGCTGGAGCATGGCGATGAGTTCGTCGTCGGGCAGGCGGGTGAGGAAGGTGTTGGCGTTGGCGTCGACGAGGGCGTCGGCGAGGTGCTGTTTGCCGAGAAGAAGCGCGTCGATGCGGTCTTCGAGGGTGCCGCGGCAGATGAAGGTGTGGACGAAGACCTGGCGTTTCTGGCCGATGCGGTGGGCGCGGTCGGTGGCCTGGTTTTCGACGGCGGGGTTCCACCAGCGGTCGAAGTGGAAGACGTGGCTGGCGCGGGTGAGGTTGAGGCCAAGGCCGCCGGCTTTGAGTGAAAGCACGAAGAAAGAGGGGAGGGCGGCCTGGTTGAAGGCGTCGATCTCGCGCTGGCGGGCGGCGGCGGTGAGGCCGCCGTGGAGGAAGGGGATGTCGCGGGCGAAGGTTTCGGCGAGGCGTTGGCGCAGGAGTGCGCCCATGCGGGCAAACTGGGTGAAAATGAGGGCGCTTTCGCCGTTGGCGTCGACCTCGCGGAGCATGTCTTCGAGGCGGCTGATTTTTCCGGAGACCTGCTGGAGGATGGCGTCGTCGATTTGATCGGCGGTGAGGCCGGGCAGGGCGGGGTGGTCGCAGATTTGCTTGAGGCGGGTGAGCACGGCGAGGATGCGGCCGCGGCGGCTGGAGCCCTCGAGGCTGGAAAGGTCGGCGGAGAAGGCGCGCAGGGCGGTGTCGTAGGCCTGGCTTTGCGCGGCGCCGAGGGGGCAGTAGATTCGGTTGACGGTTTTTTCCGGGAGGTCGGCGATGACGGCGGGATCGGTTTTGAGCCGGCGCAGAATGAAGGGGGCTGTCAGGCGGCGCAGGCGTTTGCCGGCTGTGGGGTCGATGGCTGTTCCGGTGGGTGCGGGGGGGAGGCGTTTGCGGAAGGCGGCGTAGTCGCCCAAGAGGCCGGGGTTGAGGAAATCCATAATCGACCAGAGGTCGCCGGGGGCGTTTTCCACGGGGGTGCCGGTGAGGGCGATGCGGTGGTCGGCGGTGAGGGCGCGGGCGGCGCGGGATTGACGGGTGGAGGGGTTTTTGATGTTTTGGGCTTCGTCGAGCACGAGGGTGGACCAGGGCACGCGGCGGAGCGCGTCGAAATCGCGGTAGACGAGCGCATAATCGGTGAGCACGATGTGGGTCTCGGCGGCGGTTTCCGCAAAGGTGTTGCCGATGACGCGCCCGGCGCCGTGGTGGAGGCGCGCGCGGAGGGCGGGGGTGAAGGTCTCGATTTCATGCAGCCAGTTGGCGAGCACGGAGAGGGGGGCTACGATGAGCGCGGGGCGGGTTTCGCCGCGTTGGCGGCAGGCGAGGAGGAAGGCGAGGGTTTGGAGGGTTTTGCCAAGGCCCATGTCGTCGGCCAGGCATGCGCCGAATTGCCAGGCGGCGAGGTGGCTGAGCCAGGCGTAGCCGCGCAGCTGGTAGGGGCGCAGCTCGGCGTTGAGCCCGGCGGGGAGGGGCGGGAGGTCGGGCACGGCGGCGCCGGTGAGCGTGGCGAGGAAGCGGCGGAGCGGGCCTTCGGCGACGGTTTCGCTCCGGATGAGCCCCGTGTGGATGGCGGAACCCCCCGAGAAGGCTCCGCGAAGGGTCGCGCCGAGCGTGGCGTCTTCTTCCGGCGCCTGGCGGCAGTGGCGGAGCATTTCCGCGGCTGCGCTCAGGTCGATTGTGATCCATTGTTCGTGGAAGTAGATGATCGGCGAGGCGGCGTCGACGATTGCCTGAAGCTCCGCGGGTGAAACCGCAATGCCGTTGATGCGCGGCTGCCAGGTGATCGTGACCGGTGTGTCGGGCGCAAACGGCGCTTTCTGATCGGGGTCTTTGAGCGCCGCGCCGGCCACGAGCTCCAGCGGCGAATCGAGGTCGTTTTGTTCCAGGCCGGGCGGCAGCACGACCGTGAACCCCGCGCTGCGCAGCACCGGCGCGGCGCTTTGGATGAAGGTATGCGCATCGGCGGGGGTGAGCGGGCGGTCGGGCGTGAGCTGCGGGCAGAGGAGCGAGGCCTGGCCGAGGAGCGTGAGGCCCGTGCGTGTGAGCAGCGCCCCTTCCGGTGCGCCGGGGAGCGAGGCCGAGATGTGCCATTCGCCCGTTTCGCCTGGCGGCGGGCGCAGCTCGATCTGGAGCGTGGCGCCGAGCGCGTTGTCGGTGGCCGGAGCCTGCCAGCGCGCGACTGTCCGGGCGAGGTCGGCGAGCTGGGCGCGGTCGGTCTGGGCCTGTTCGGGGGAAGCGGTTTCGAGCGGCCAGCGCAGCTGGGGCGAATCGCTTCGGAGCGAGGCGAGCCAGGCGTCGTGTGCGCTGTAAAAATGACTTTTCGCCGCGTGGCCCCGGCTGAGCGGCGTGACGGCGTTCACGCGCACGAGCGCATCGGAAAGGTCTTCGAAGAAGGCGTGCATGAGCCGCAGGCGCCGCGCGGGCGTGCGGTCGGCGGCCGCCGGAAAAACCACCGGCGGCACGCGGTTCGCAAGCCCGGCCAGCCGTTCGCGCTCGGGGAGCGTGAGCACCGACCGCCAGCGTGAAAACGCGGCATCGCCCTCCAGGGTGAGCGAGGGAATGAAGTGGCCGTCTGCCAGGCACATCGCCGCGAAGCGGTAAATTTCCGCCAGCCGGATCAGGTCGGTCCCCGGCAGCAGCGTGCGCCCGAAGCGATCGAGGCGGTGCGCCGCCTGCAACAGCAGAAAAAGCGGCGCGCCCTTGATTCGGAGCGCCGGCACCGTGAATGTGTCAAAACCCGCCACGGGCGGCAGCGTGGTCAACGCTTTGGAAAGAAAGGCCCGCGAGGGCAGGGGAGCGCCATCGGCCGCGACCGGCAAAGCCGCTTCAATGGCGGTTTGCTCAAAGACCGGCGCCGGCTGCCAGTTTTTGAAGAGCGCCCCGATTGCCTCTCTCAACGCCTCCGGCTTGGAAGCATAGGGGTGGCGCCCCTTTTCCGGCGTTTCGCCCGAAAGAGATTCACCCCACAGCAACACCTCTTCGGAAGGCGTGTAAAAAACATGGAAAACGCGCACCTGCATGGAGAGAAGTATAGCGAAAAAACGAATCCGGTGTCAAAAAACAAATCCACTTAAGGAAAGGCCGATCAATCGGGGTTCATTTCCCGGTCGTGATTGACGGGGGGGATGGAGGGAAAGGGTCGGTCGAGGATGGGGGCGGTCCAGGCGCGGCGGAGCTGAAGGGGGCGCTGGTCGGCGGCGAAGGCGAGGGTGGCGCGCAGGAGGGTGGGGTCGAGGAGGCGGCGGAAGGCGGCGAGGGTGCCGGGGGCATCGGGGGTGGCGCCGTCGGCAAGGGTGCGGAGGGTGCGGCGGAGGGGGGGAGGGGGGATGAAGGCGAAGCCTTCCCAGGGCCAGCGCAGAACGAGGGGGGAATGGGGGGCGGGGGAGTCGATGTCGGCCGGGAAGCTGGAGTGGACGGCGCGCAGGGGGCGGGGCGGGGTGAAGGAGTCGAGGAGCTGGGCGGCGTAGAGGAGCGTCATTTCGGGGGGCCATTCGTGGCGGGGCACGGGGAAGGGGCGCAGGGGGTAGGCGGCGGGGTCGATGGCCGCGCGGGCATCGATTTGGGTGCGGGGGTCGCCGAGGGCGAGGCTGGCGGCGGTGTCGGCCAATTGCCGGCGGATGGCGCGGCCGCCCTGGATGAGGGTGAGGCGGGTGAGGAGGAAGGCGAGGCTAAGCAGGAGGATGGCGAGGGCGAGGCAGCGGCGCCAGGGGGGCTGGGGGGCTGTGAGGGCGTTGAGGGCGAGGAGGGTGGGCAGGAGGGTGAATTCGAGGGCGTAGCGGGCGTAGCCGGCGTAGAGGGTGGGGATGGCGAGGGTGGCGAGGAGGATGGCGGCGGCGGGGAGGCGGAGGGTGCCGTGGGCGGTGAGGAGCGGGAGGCTGAGGAGGAGGAGGAGGCGGAAGAAGGGGCCGGCGCCGTCGAAGGCGTTGAGCACTTGAGAGCGGGGGTTGAGGCGGGGGAGGAGGGCGGGGGAGAGGTAGGCATGGGCGAGGCGCTGGAGGCGGTTCATGGAGGCGGCGTCGGCATTCATCACGTGGAAATCGGGGGTGAGGGATTGGGCGGGGGGGGTGTGGGCGTTGGTCTGGATGGGGTAGAGCGGCGCGCGGTAGCGGAGGGCGTTGTGGAGGTAGGGGTAGGCGCAAAGGAGGAGGAGGATAGGAAGGAGGGGAAGGGCCGTGCGCAGAAGCCCGGCGCGGTGTGTTTTGAGGAGGGGCCAGGCGTAGAGGAGGGCGGCGGCGGCGATGATGAGCAGGGCGTTGAACTTCACGGCGAGGAGGATGCCGGCGCAGAGGAGGGCGAGCTGAAAGTCGGTTTTTTTGCCGGTTCGCCGGAAGAGCTCGAGGGAGGCGAGGAAGATGGCGGCGAAGGTGAAGCGGGGGATGTCGGCCGGGCCTGAAAAGCCCACGAGTAGCTCGATGGGGTGGCAGCTGAGGAGGAGGGCGATGGCGGCGCGCGGGAGGGCGCGGCCGGCGAGGCGGGGCTCGAAACGGGGGAGGATGGCCCAGATGAAGGCAAAGGCGGCGACGACCCAGTAGGGGTCGAAGAATCCGGCGGCGTTGAGCTGGCCGGTGGCGGCGTAGAGGGTGGCGCCGAGAAGGGGAATGAAGAGGGGCTGGCTGACGGCGGGGAAGAGGCGCAGGCTGGCGGGGTCGAGGGTGTGGGCTTCGAGGAAGGCCGCGGCCTGGGGGTCGGCGAAGGGGTTCCAGCCGTGGGCGAGGAGAATGGCGGCGGGGGTGTGGTAGCTGTGGGAATCGCACCCGTAGTCGCAGAGGTTGAGGAGGTTGGCGGCGTAGAGCGCGAGGAGGATGCCGAGGAAGGCGCCGAAGGGGCGGCGAGCGGCTGGGGTGAGAAGTGAAAAGACCGCGAGACCGAACAAAACCGTGGGAACGATCCAGCGGGTCACGGGAATGCCCAGGAGGAGGCCGAGCATGGCGGCGCAGACGATGAGGGTCGGAAAAAGGATGAGGAGGCCGGGGAGGGCGAGTTTATTCGGGGGCATCGGGCTGCCAGCCTTTCTCCTGGAGGAGGGTGAAGGTTTCGGCGCCGTGGAAGCCGAAGGGGCGGATGGCGGGGCTCCGGCCGAGGGTGGCGTCGATCGCGAAGGCGGCGGCCTGGCGGGCGGGCGGGAAGCGGTGGCGGAGGCGGTAGAGGGGGGAGGCGAGGCGGAGGGTCACGGCGTAGAAGATGTCTTCGCTGAACCACCAGGAGCCGCGCCGGTAGAGGCGGCGCCAGCCGAGGCGCCAGTGGCGGGCGGCGGAGAGGCAGAGGCGCCGGCTTCGGAGGGAAAAACCGCCGATGCCCACGGAGAAGCCGATGAGGTCGGCGAGGCGCTGGCGGGGGATGTCGCGGACGAGGGGGGCGCCGATGTAGTCCCAGCGGAGGAAGTCGGCAAGGTTGGAGGCGATGGGGAAACCGTCGTCCTGCACGATGAGGCAATGGGGGGTGGTGAAACGGTCGGCGAGGCGCGCGATGCAGTCGAGGCTCATCGACCAGATGTCGCCCGGCACGAGGGTGGGTTCGATTTGCAGCTCCACGTGGGGCCAGCGGGCGCGGAAGGCGGTCACGGCGGGGAAGGGGGCGTGGGCCACGATCACCGTTTTCATGAGGCCGAGCTGCCGCCAGCTTTGAAGGAGGGCGGCTTCGAGCCAGGCGAACCAGAGGTCTTCGTTTTCGGGGGCGGGAAAGGTGTAGGCGATGAGGGTGACGCCGGTGTGGGGCGTGGGCGCGAAGGCGAGGCGGCGCAATGCGGGCAGGTTGCTCTGCTGCCAGTGGCGCAGGGCGTTCACGCCCGGCCTCGCGCGCGGACGAAGGCGGATTGGCCTTCTTCGTGGTAGGAGGATCGCACGAGGGGCGCGCAGGCCGCGAACCCGAAACCGAGGGCGAGGGCTTCGAGGCGGATCTCCTCGAAGGCTTCGGGGGGCACATAGTCGGTCACGGGGAGGTGGCGCGCGCTGGGCTGGAGGTATTGGCCGGCGTAGAAGATGGAGCAGCCGGCGGCGCGGGCGGCGCGCATGGCGGCGCTGATTTCGGCGCGGGTTTCCCCGAGGCCGAGCATGAGGCTGGTTTTGGCGACGAGGCCCTTTTCGGCGGCGCGGCGGAGCACGGCGAGGGAGCGGGAATAGTCGGCTTCGGGGCGGACGGCGGGGTAGAGGCGGGGGACGGTCTCGAGGTTGTGGCCCAGCACATCGGGGCGGCTTTCGAGGAAGGCGTCGAGCGCGGCGGGGTCGCCGCCGAAATCGGGGATGAGCACTTCGACGAGCACGCCGGGGCAGCGGGCGCGAATGGCGCCGACGGTCTCGGCCCAGAGCGCGGCGCCGCCGTCGGGCAAATCGTCGCGGGTGACGGAGGTGAGGACGATTTCCCTGAGGCCTGTTTCGGCGACGGCTTCGGCCACGCGTTGCGGCTCCAGGGGGTCGGGCGGGAGCACGGCGCGCTTGTCCACATTGCAGAAGCGGCAGCCGCGGGTGCAGCGGTCGCCGAGAATGAGGATGGTGGCGCGGCCGTTGGCCCAGCAGCGGCCGCGGTTGGGGCAGAGCGCCTCTTCGCAGACGGAGTGAAGATGAAACCCGCGCAGGCGGTCCCGCGTGGCGGAGAAAGCGTCGCCCTGGCCGATTTTCACACGGATCCACGGAGGCTTGGTCATTGGATGGCGCCCTCGGCGAAACGGGTTTTGCCGGCATCGTCGGCGTGAATCGTCACGCCCGAAAAGCCGGCGGATTCAAGCATGCGGCTCATGGCCGGGCCCTGGTCGTCGCCGATTTCAAAGTAGATCCGGCCTCCGGGGCGGAGAATGAGCGCGGCATCGAGCACGATCTGGCGGAGCACGGCGAGACCGTCGGGGCCGCCGTCGAGCGCCATGCGCGGTTCGTGGTCGCGGATGTGGCGCTCGAGCGAATCGACCGCCGCCGAGGCGATGTAGGGCGGGTTCGAGACCACGAGATCAATGCTGCCGGGCTCGAAGATGCCGCAGCCGTTGCTTTTGATGAAGGCCACGCGGTCAATCAGGCCGAGCTCGCTGGCGTTTTCGCGCGCGAGGGAGAGCGCGGCGGGCGAGAGGTCGACCGCGAGGAAACCGGTGTCGGGGCGGTCGCGCAGGGCGTGGGCGAGGGCGAGAATGATGGCGCCCGTGCCGGTGCCCACATCGATAATCGTGACGGGTCTGCTCTCGGCGATGACCGGCGAGCGCAAGACCCGCTCCACGAGCTGCTCCGTTTCGGGGCGGGGAATGAGCGCGCGCGAATCGACTTTGAGGGTGATGTCGTGGAAATCCCAGTTGCCGAGCACATACTGCACCGGCTCGCCCCCCGCCACGCGCCGCAAACCTGTGCGCATGGCTTCAAGCACCGCCTCCGGCATGCGTTCCTGCTGGCGCAGCAGCAGATCCATGCGGCGGCAATCCAGAAAGCGCGCCAGCAGGAGCTCGCTGACGGTTTCGGGGGCGTGAACCTTGTGCCGGGCAAGGTACCGCGCGGATTCCCGGAGAAGGCGGCTGGCGGAGAGCGGTTCGGCCACGACAAGGCTTCCTTAGAAGGGCATGGGGTCGTCTTCGGGAATCATGTCGACGCCGTCGCCGGGCGGCAGCGGGTCAAACTCGGTGGTGCCGCCGTCGTCGTTGAGCTGTTCCACTTTGAAGGCGTTGAGATCCACGTAATATTTTTCCTTGTATTCATTGCCGCGCAGGGAGAAGGTGACCTTGACCTTCTGGCCTTCGCGGAAGTTGTCCAGGGTGGCGCAGCGCTCTTTGGTCACGGTGAACTTGATATCCTGCGGGTAGCGTTCATCGTCTTCCGTGACCACGAATTCGCGCTTGGTGAAGCCGCTGGGGAACGACTGCGCGTCAAAAATTTTACGGATGCTTCCTTCGATTTCAAATGACTTGGACATGATGTTTACCTTTCTGATTAAATCATTACTGCATGGCTCGCTTGAAGGCTTCGGCGGAGCGGCGGATGATGGATTCGTCGACCGCGCAGCAGAGGCGGATGTAGCCCGACATGCCGAAACCGCGGCCGGGAACGGCGAGAATGCCCTGGGCCAGGAGCTTTTGGGAGAAGGCCAGGTCGTCGCCCCCCGGCGCTTCGGGGAAAAAGTAGAAGGCGCCGCGGGGGAGGGTGAAGGCGATGCCCGCTTCGGTCAGAACCTGGGCCATGAGGCGGCGGCGGGCGGCGTAAACGGCGAGGTCGACCTGTTCTTCGAGCAGGTCGAGCGCAAGGAGCTGGCCGATGACGGGGGCGTTGACGAAGCCCAGGGTGCGGGTGGTGAGGGTCACCGCGCCGATGAGCTGTTCGCCCCGGGGCATGGCCGGGGAGATCACGAGGTAACCGATGCGTTCGCCGGCGAGGGAGAGGCTCTTGGAGAAGGAGCCGAGCACCACGGCGAAGGGCGAAAGCGGCAGGATGGAGGGCACGGCGGCGCCGTCGAACGCGAAGAGGCGGTAGGGCTCGTCGCTGAGGAGGAAAATGGGGCGCTCGCGGCCGGCGTTGGCCTTTTCGATGGCGGCGGCGAGGGCGCGAAGCGAAGCCTCGGGGTAGATGCAGCCGGTGGGATTGTTGGGAGAGTTGACGAGGATCACGCGGGTCTTGTCGGTGATCGCGGCGGCGAGGGCCTCCACATCGAGGTCGAAATCGGGTTTTTTGGAGGGCACGGCGACGAGTTTTCCGCCGAAATGGCCGCAGTAGGAGCCGTATTCCACGAAGTAGGGGGCGGAAACGAGGACTTCGTCGCCGGGTTCGAGGGTGGCGCGGAAGAAGCTGGTGAGGGCTCCCGCGGCGCCGCAGGAGACGACCACATGCTTGGCTTCCACCGGCGCTTCCTGTTCGCGGGTGAGCTTTTTGGCCAGCGCTTCGCGGAGCGCTGGAAGGCCGGCGTTGGGCATATACCCCAGGCCGAGAGGCTGCACGGCGCGCTCGGCGATGCGCTCCAGGGAGGCCTTGGCTTTGGCGGGGGGGGCCACGTCGGGATTGCCGAGGCTGAAATCGAAGACGTTTTCGGGGCCGAGCTGCTTTTTGAGCTCGATGCCGGCTTCGAACATGCGGCGGATCCAGGAGGAATTTTGAATGGAAGCGGCGATATCGTCTGCAATGAGTTTCATGGTTATTCCTCTTCGGCGGTGCCTTTGAGCACGGCGATGAAGGCGGATTGGGGGACGTTGACGGTGCCGAATTCCTTCATGCGTTTCTTGCCTTCGGCCTGTTTCTTGAGCAGCTTCTGCTTGCGGGTGACGTCGCCGCCGTAGAGCTTGGCGGTCACGTCTTTGCGGAAGGGGCGGATGTCTTCGCGGGCGATGATGGCGCGGCCGAGGACGGCTTGCACGGGGATTTTGAACATGTGGGGGGGGATGGTGGCGGCGAGGGCTTTGCACATCTGACGGCCGCGGTGGATGGCGCGGTCTTTGTGGACCATGCAGGAAAACGCGTCGACGATTTCGCCGTTGAGCAGGATGTCCATCTTCACGATGTCGCTCTGGCGGTAGCCGCAGGGCTCGTAGTCCATGGAGGCGTAGCCGCGGCTGATGGATTTGAGCGTGTCGTGGAAATCGATGAGGATTTCGTTGAGGGGGAGGATGCAGTTGAGAATCACGCGGGTGGCGTCGAGGCTTTCCGTTTCCTGCACTTCGCCGCGGCGGTCGAGCACGAGGCGCATGATGTCGCCGATGCAGGAGGTGGCGGTGATGATGCGGGCTTTGATGATGGGCTCTTCGATGTGGTCGATGCGGGTGACGTCGGGCAAAAGGGTGGGGTTGTCG
Source organism: Kiritimatiellia bacterium (assembly GCA_031553315.1). Classification (GTDB taxonomy): domain Bacteria; phylum Verrucomicrobiota; class Kiritimatiellia; order RFP12; family DVOR01; genus JAVBLT01. Next base: position 105,866 of record JAVBLT010000007.1, on the reverse strand, counting down.
ATTTCGAGCTCGGCGCTGTCTTTGAGGAAAATTTTGTAGATGACGGCGGGGTGGGTGTTGATGATGTCGAGATCAAACTCGCGGCGGAGGCGCTCCTGAACCACTTCCATGTGCAGCAGGCCGAGGAAGCCGCAGCGGAAACCGAAGCCGAGGGCCACGGAGCTTTCGGCGTGGAAGGTGAAGGCGGAGTCGTTCAGATGAAGCTTTTCAAGGCCGGCGCGGACTTTGTTGTATTCGTCGGTGCTTACGGGGTAGATGCCGCAGAACACCATCGGGTGGATCTCTTTAAAGCCCGGGAGGCGCTCGGTCGCACCCTCTTTTTCGGTGGTGACGGTGTCGCCGATTTTGATTTCGGAGGGATCTTTGATGGATCCGACCATGTAGCCCACCTGGCCGGGTTCGAGCACGTCGACCGGTTTCTGGGAGGGGCTGAAGATGCCCACTTCTTTCACGGGGGAGGTCTGGCCGGTGCTCATGAAGCGGATCTGGTCGCCCACGCGGATAGACCCGTCGACCACGCGCACATAGGTGATCACGCCGCGGTAGATGTCGAAGACCGAATCGAACACGAGCGCGCGAAGCGGCGCGCCGCGATTGGTCTTGGGCGGGGGTATCATTTTGATGACGGCTTCGAGCACATCCTGCACGCCTTGGCCGGTCTTGCCGCTGATGAGCAGCTTTTCCTCCACGGGGATCCCGAGCACGTCTTCAATCTGGCGGATCACTTCGGGCACGTCGGCGCTGGGGAGGTCTACCTTGTTGAGCACGGGGAGGATCTCGAGGTTGCTGTCGATGGCGAGATAGGCGTTGGCCACGGTCTGCGCCTCCACGCCCTGGGCCGCGTCGACCACGAGAATCGCCCCTTCGCATGCGCCCATGCTGCGGGAGACTTCGTAGGAAAAATCCACATGGCCGGGCGTGTCGATGAGGTTGAAGCGGTAGAGCTTGCCGTCGCGCGCCGTGTAGAGCATCGAGACGGGATGGCTCTTGATGGTGATTCCGCGTTCGCGCTCAAGATCCATTGCGTCGAGCGTTTGTTCGCGGAGCTGTCGCAGGTCGATGGCTTTTGTGAGCTCGAGAATGCGGTCTGAAAGGGTGGTTTTGCCGTGGTCGATGTGGGCAATGATGCAAAAATTACGGGTGTTTTCGATGAGTTCTTCCATAGCCCGCTTATTATAGAAAAAGCGGGCTTCGGAAACAAGCGCAAAGCGCGGCCATCGGGTCGAGGGCGGGAATGGGATGGGCGCGGGCTACAGGGTCATTTCCCCTTCGGGGGCGGGTTCGGGGTGTTCGAGGGCTTTACGCTCGAAGGCTTTGCGCTGTTTTTTGTCGCTCTGGCCGACGATGAGGTAGAGCGCCGGAATGAAGTAGAGCGCCATGATCGAGGAGAGGATGATGCCGCCCACGGAGCCGATGCCGATGCTGGCGCGCATTTCGGAGCCAAGGCCGGTGCCGGTGGCCATGGGCAGCATGCCGAAGAGGGCGGCCACGCAGGTCATGAGGATGGGGCGGAATTTGGCTTTGGCGGCGCGGATGAGGGCGTCGTGCTTGTGGTAGCCGTGGAGGGTGCGCAGGGTGTTGACTTCGTCGATCAGCAGGATGGCGGCGTTGACGACTACGCCCACGAGCATGATGCCGGCCAGGAGACCGAACATGGACATGGTGGTGTTGGTGTAGTAGAGGGCCATGTAGAGGCCGAGGTAGCTGAAGGGCACGGTCATGATGACGATGAGCGGTTGGGTCCACGATTCCATGAGGGCGGCCATGAGCAGGTAGGTGAGCGCGATGGCGACGAATGCCACGAGGCCGAATTCGGAGAAGGTCTCTCCCATTTTCTCGGCCATGCCGCTGAGGGATTGCGTGTAGCCGGGGGGGAGTGCCTTGCGGATGATCTCGCCCTGGTGCTCGAGGGCGGCGCTCATGCCGTAGCCTTTGGCGGCGTTGACGTTGATGACGGCGGAGCGTTGTTTGTCGTACCGGGTGATCATGGTGGGCTGGAGGGAGTCGACGGGGGTGGCGATGGCGCCCAGGAGCATGGGGCGGCCGTCGGGCCCGGGCAGGTTCATGGCCGGGATCTGGTCGGTTCCGTCGGTCTGGGTGTAACGCACGCGAATATCATACGATCGGTCGCCTTTTTTGTAGTTGGCGGCTTCGAGGCCGGCGATGTTGGCGCGGAGGGATTGGCCGATGTCGGCCGCGTGGATGCCCAGGTCGTGCATCACGGCGCGGTTGGGGCGGATGCGCACTTCGGGGCGCCCGGGGCGGACGGAGTGGCTGATGTCGACGCTGGCGGGGTCGGCGTTGAATCCGGCTGAAATGAGCAGACCCAGGCGGTTGAGTTCGGCGAGGTCGGGGCCGCTGATGATTTGCACGATGTCTTGCGAGGCGCCGCCGGCGGCGCTGGGAATGAGGACGGAGGAGAGGCAGTCGGGCTCTTGGGCGAGGATGGCGCGAAAGCGCTCCATGATGTCTTTGATTTTATCTTTGGGGCGTTCGTCCATGGGGGTGAGCTTGGTGGTGATTTCCGCCAGGTAGGTGCCTTCCGAAACCGATCCGGTGGTGCCCTGCGCCTTGCCGCAGGTGATGGTGAAGTGGCGGACGGCGGGGTCGGGCGCAAGCTTTTTGGCCACGGCGTAGGATCGCCGGGTGGTCTCGCCGAGGTTGAAGTCGGCCGGGTATTCGAGCTTGACGGTGATGATGCCCTGGTCGGTGGCGGGCACGAAATCCATCTGCACGCGTTTGGGGTAATACATGAAGCCCGCCACGGTGAGCGCGGTGCAGACCGCCACAAAGAGGAAGGGGGCTTTGGCGAGGATGTAGATGCTGCGGACGTAGGCGCGGGCGAGGTGGTTGTAGAAGATGTTCCAGGGGGTGAGCAGCGTGTTGAGGGCGGGGTTGAACCAGCGTTCGCCCCAGTGGCGGGTGACCATGGCGAGGATGGGGGTGAGGGTGAAGCTGATCAGGAGCGAGGCGAAGGTCGCGGCGGTCACCGTCACGGCGAAGGGGGCGAGAAAGCGCCCGGAGATGCTTTTCATGGTCGTGATGGGCAGAAAGACCACGATGTTGGTCAGCGCGCCGGCCGAAACCGCCAGCGCCACGGCGGAGGTGGCTTTGGCCACGACTTCGCCCACATCGTAATTCTGCCCTTTGTGCCGGTCGAAGGCCAGGGCGATGTTTTCAAGCACCACAATGGAGTTGGCCACGAGAATGCCCACGGAAATACCCGCCGCGCTCATGGTGATGATGTTGAGGGTGTAGCCGTAGGTCTGGAAGGCGATGAGGGCGATGATCATGGTGATGGGGATGCTGACGAAGGCGGCGAAGGCGGTGCGGATGTCGGCCAAAAAAAGGAGCAGCACCAGGCCGGTGAGGATGACGCCGCTGACGACGCTTGAAAAGCCGTCGGCCACGGTGGCGTTGATGTAGGCGCCGTCGTCGTGAAACCAGACGAGCTCCATGCCGCCGGGCAGGCGGGGGCGGATTTCGTCGACCGTCTGGCGGACGAGGTCGACGAGGGCGGCGGCGTTGGCCTCGCCTTTTTTGGTCACTTTGATGATTACGCAAAGCTCGTCGTCGTAATACGCGGCGGTTTTCTTGCGTTCGGTGCCGAACTGAAAGGTGGCCACGTCGCGCAGATACACCCGCTCGCCGGCGGCCACGCCGATCTCAATATCGCCCAAATCGGGGATTTCGGCGGCTTCGGCGTCGAACATGAGGGAGATTTCGCGGGAGGCGTCGTCAATCTGCCCCATGGGGGTTTTCACGTTTTCGCGTTTCACGGCGGAGGTGATCTGGCCCATGGTCAGGCCGCGCGCGGCAAGCAGGTCGCGGTCGACGTCGACAATGACTTCGCGCTCTTCGCCGCCGATGAGGTCGACGCTGGCGACGCCTTTGAGGGAGGAGAAGCGGTCGGCGAGAATGTCGTCGGCGTAGTCGTAGAGATCGTCGATGGGCAGGTTGCCTTTGAGCGCGAGGGTGACGACGGCGGTCGCGTTGATGTCGTACTTTAAAATCTGGGGGTCGTCGGCATCGTCGGGCAAATCGTCTTTAATCAGGTCGACCTTTTCGCGGACGTCGACCGCGGCCATGTCGACATCGCGGTCGAGGTTGAATTCGACCAGCACCTGGGCGAAGTTGTTGAGGCAGGTGGAGGTGATGTGTTTGATGCCGTCGACCTGGGAGACGGCGTCTTCGATCTTTCTGACGACCGTGGTTTCGATTTCGTCGGGCGAGGCGCCGGCGTAGTTCACGGAGATGGTCACATACGGCACGTCGACCGCGGGGAGGAGGTCGTTGCCGATGGTGCGGTAGGCGATGATGCCGAACATCGTCAGCACGATGATGAGCACCGTCATCGCGATCGGTTTGCGTGTGGAAGCGGTGGCTAAGAACATAAAAAATCCTTATTTCTTCGCGTCGGCATCCACAGGGATCACCGCATCGCCGGGGTTAAGCAGGAGCATGCCGTCTTTCACGATTCGGGCATCCTTGAGCGCTTCGGGGTTCAGGATTTCGACGCGGCCGCCTGAATGGAACCCCGTTTTAACGGGGATCTGCGCGACCGTGCCGTCTTTCACCACGAAGACCACATTTTCGCCGCCGCGCAGCCCCACCGCCGAAGCGGGCACGCCGGCGCCGGGGTGGCTTGAGAAGACCACGTCGGCGCTGCGGATCATGCCCGGCGCCAGGTCGGGCGTGCGGCCGACCACGGTGCGCAGCTCGAAGGTGCGCGTGGTGGCGTTCACCGTGGGCGATTGATAGGAGGGGTGGAGCTTGCGGCCGTCGGTCAGGCGCACAACGGTGTTGGTGAGGTTCACTTTGTCGTACTGGTCGGCGTTCATCGAGAAGCAGATTTCGTAGATGCCGGGGTTGTCCATCTTGAAGATGGCGGTGCCGGAGGCGGCATAATCGCCCTTGTCTTTGAGCTTCTGGGTGACCACGCCGTCGAACGGGGCCTTGCCGAGCGAGTCGTCGAGATTCTTCTCCGCGATTTGAAAAGCCGTTTCGGCCTGCATGATTTTTACTTTGGCCGTTTCCACGCCCGCCTTCGCGCGGGCCAACGCCGCCGCGGCCGATTTCAGGTTCAGCGCGGCGCGCTCCCAGGCGTCTTGGGTGACGGCTTTCTTTTCATTGTAGAGGCGATCCATGCGCCCCGCGTCGAGGTCGGCCTTTTCGAAAGCCGCCTGCGCTTCAGCCTCGGCGGCCGTGGCTTCCGCCAGCGCCGCCTTCGCCACATTGCGGTCGTCTTGCGCGATGCGCACCTTGTTTTCGAGGTTGACCTTGTCGATCTGGAAGAGCGGCGTGCCGGCTTTCACCACATCGCCCTCATCGGCCATGATTTCATCGATCGGCCCGGCCAGGCGCGATGCGACCGAGGCGCTGAACTTTGTGCGGACTGTGCCCTGCACCCGGGCGGCGTCTTCAAACGCCGCATTTTTCTCAAGCCCGCAGACGCGGACTCGCGGGCGGCGGTCAATCTGCTCCACGGGTTCATTTTTCTTCGCATCACTGCAACCCGCGGCCAACACGATCGCCGCGGAACCCAAAAATGCCGTCATTTTCCGAATATTCATAACCCTATCCTTCCTAAAAATCAATCCACAAGCAACGCGTCGGCCGAAGGTTTTTCTTCCGCCGGGGCGACCGCAACGGGCTCCTCGCCCAGGCGCAGGCCGATGGTGTCGCGGAAAACGAGCTCGGCGAGGGCCGAGGCGTAATTCACATTGACCGCGTCGATCCGCTTCTGCTCCATGGCGAAGAGCTTGTTGAGCACTTCGGTCAGCGTTTCACGGCCTTGGTCGTAGCGATCCTTTGTTTCGGCGTAATCGAGCTCGGCGGCCTGGCGAGCCGCTTCGGCCACAGCGAAGCGATCCATGGCCTGGCGCCAGTTCTGCCAGGTCTGAAAGGTGGAGGTCACGAGGGTGGAGGCGCGGTCTGCCTGCAAATCGTATTCGGCTTTTGTGCGTTCGCGGGCGGCAAGATAATCGGCGATCGACTTAAATCCGTCGAAAATCGCCATCACGCCGCCGATTCCGCCCGACCAGTAGTGGTTCGGAATCATGCGCGATTCGGTGGAATACGCCGCCCCGCCCGAGACCGAAAGCGTCGGCAGGAAATGCGTCAGCGCCTGAATCGCCTCCGTCTTGCGGATTCTCAGCGACACATCTCCCGCCCACATTTCCTTGCGGTTCAGCAGCCCATACCACAGCCACTCCTCCACGGGCGTTTTCAGCGCCGCGTCCCTCGGGCAGATCGCATTCCGGCCTTCGGCATCCGCCGTGGCCCACGGCAGATCCAAGACTTTGAGCAGCGAATCGCCGTCGATCTCGGCCGTGGCCAGCGGGTAAAGGCGCAAAATATCGAGCAGATTGGCCCGGGTCAAATCCTTCCTGTCTTGCGCCAGGCGGCGGTTGTATTCATCCGCGGCGAGCTGCGCATGGACTCGCGCCCGTTCGCCGGAAAGCGCCATACCCTCCCCGGCGAGCGCGTCGACCTGATCCACGAGCGCCTTCGTGGCCTCCAGCTGCCGCTGATACGTCAGCACCGTTTTATCGGCCACGGCCGCCTGATAGAAGAGCGAAGCCACCTGCACATTGAGCATTTCCTCATTGCGTTCGCGCACCAGCTCCTGCAGGCGCACATTCCGGGCCGCATTCGCGTAGAGCAGCCAGGCCGAAGGCGCAAAAACAGGCTGGCTGATCTGAATCGCCGCCTGGCTCACATACTGATCTGCCATTTGAATCGTGGAGGGCTGATCGCCGAGCGAGAGTTGCTGCTTGAGCGCCACATCGGTGCCGGCCCGCTGATAGGTCATCTGCACATTGGGCATAAACGCCGAAAAGGCCGCCAGGCGGCTTGTTTTGGCGAGCGCTTCATTCAGCCTCGCCTCCGTGAGCTTGAGCGTTCTTTCCTTTGCAAGCCCCCTGCACGCCTCCAGCGTGAGCGGCACCTGATTGGTTTCAAAGAAGCGGCGCGTATCTTCCACGATGTCGGCACGGAAGCGGCCGGCATCTTCCACGCGTTCCTTCAGCCCCGGCAGCGAGCACCCCGCCAACGCCGTCAGCGCGACAGCCCATCCAAAAAGTTTCATTTTCATCGGCACATTCCTGTAAAAGAAGAGAGGCTTCCCAAAACAATGGCGGGGGATTATACATACCCTCCGGTATGTGCACAAGCGTAAAATAACGGAAAACAAAAAAAAGCGCTCGATTGCGAGCGCCTTACGGAAATCCCTCAGAATGCCGCCTGCGGAAAAAACCTTTGTTTTTAGGCGTTCGCCGTTTCTTAAGATTCAAATTCGGGGATGGGGCAGTGGGCGCAGGCGGTGCGGCCGTTTTGGCAGAAATCGGCGAAAATCTGGAGGAGGCCTTGCTGGAAAAGGCCGCTGGCGAGATACTCCCTGGCGCCGCGAAGGCTGCCGAGAAGGCGGCAGGCCGTTTCTTTCATGGGGGCGGAGAGCTCTTCGGGAGGAAGAAAGGCGAGCAGGTCGGGAGGAAGCCTGTCTTGAGCCAGGAGGAGGGGGACAAGGGCGTTGGTCACGACCGATTGAGCGCGGTTGCGCCCCATGAGGTCTTCCGCTCCGGTCGGGCCCGAGGCCGGCCAGACGGGGGTCTCGGTATCGGTCTGAGGCCAGCGGGCGGCGGCAAGAAGGCGATCCGTCAGCCCGCGGAGAGAATCGGCGGTGCGAAGCTCAAGGCCGGGCGCGCGGTGGATGAACCCCTCGTCACCCGCGAGGAGCGCCGCCACCGCGCCCAGGCGGCGGAGGGGGTGGTTCGCGGGGCGGGCGCCGCCGAGAGCCCAGGCGTAAGGGGGATCGGGAGGCGTGATGTTCATGTGCCAGGCCTGATCCCAGAGCGCGCGGGCGTGTTGGGCGCGGCGGGGGTCGCTCAGGCGGGCGGGGTCCGGAAGGAGCCCGCCTGCGGCGGCAAGGGCGGCAAAGGCCGCGCGGGGCGTTGAGCCGGCCAGCCGGGCAAGGGGGATTTCCCGGGCCAGGCGGCGGAAGGGGGCGGAGTTGGACCGGTAGCCCATCACGCCCATGAGGGTTTCGTAGAAAAGCTGGGCGGGGTCGTCGCAAGGGTGTTGGAGGAGGCGGCGGGTCTTCTGCCAGATGCGGTAATAACCGGCGGCCTTGAGGAGGCCCGAAACGGTCCGGGGTCGGGCGGCGAGGTGTTCGGAGCAGGGGCGGTTGCCGATGGGAACGGCCTCGCGGGGGCATTGGCGGGCATCGATCAGGTCAAAGCTGAAGCCGGGCCGGGCGGTCACGCACGGCTGAAGGGGAAGGGTGAGGACTCCGGGCGGAAGGGTGCGGGAGGAGGGGGCGGAGAACCAGACCACATGGAGGGCCACGGCCCGGTAACGGGGGTCGGAGGCGTGGCGGTGGCGATCCCAATCGGCGGGGCGGATGTGGACCTCCACGTCGCCCAGGAGCGGGCGGCCGTCGACGGTGAACCGGGCGCCGAGAAAATCGGGCCCCGCCTCGGGGTTCCAGCGGCCGGGGTCGACGATGCGGACTTCTTCGCCGGTGGCGGCCCGAAGGGTGGCGGGGCGGAACGGGGAATTAAACCAAAGCGCCTGGAGGTGGCGCTCGGTGGCTTCGAATGGGGCGTAGCGGCCGGTGGGTTCGCACACGCCGGGCTGAAGCAGCGTGAGGTAGGGCAGCGCCTGCTCGCGGAGGGTTTTCATGGGCTCAAAAATATTTGCGGCGCAGGAAGAAAGCGATGGTGACAAGCGTCACCACCACGGAAAAGCCCATGATGCCGATAAACGCGTAGGGGTTGTGCATAAACGGCAGCGCCACGTTCATGCCGTAGATGGTGCCGACCACGGAGGGAATCATCAGCACAATGGTGATGGAGGTGAGGAACTTCATCACGTTGTTGAGGTTGTTGGAGATGATCGAGGCGAAGGTATCGAGGGTGCCGGTGAGAATGTTGCTGTGAATGCTGGCCATTTCGAGAGCCTGGCGATACTCGATCTGCACGTCTTCGAGCACATCGAGGTCTTCGTCGGGGATGTTGACCTGGCGGGTGTGTTCGAGGCGGCCGAGGAGAATGTCGTTGGCCTTGAGCGAGGTCGTGAAGTAAACGAGGCTCTTCTCGATGTTGAGCAGGCCGGTGAGGGCTTTGTTGGAGATGGATTCGTGGAGCTCCTGTTCGACCATGTCGGCGCGCTGGCGGATGTCGCGCAAATAACGGAGGTAGAGGATGGCGGCATGCCAGAGGAGGTGGAAGGTAAAGCGGAATTTGTGCTCGGGCGAGCAGACGCGCCGGATCTGATCCAGGAAGGAGGAGGCGATGGGGGTCGTGCGCCCGCACACGGTGACCACGGCGCTGCCCGAATGGACCACGCCCAGCGGCAGGGTGTTGAAGGGGTGGAGGTTTTCGTTGGGCTCGTGGTAGGGCACGTGGATCACGATGAGCAGGGTGCCGTCGTCATCGATTTCCATGCGGGGGCGTTCGTCTTTGTCGAGCGGGTCGGTGATGAACTCGCGGGAGATCCCCGTCAGCGTCTGCACGCGGAGGATTTCCTCGGTGGAGGGGTCTGAAAGATTGATCCAGCAGGGGCCGTCGGGGGCGCTGACCTCCCGCAGGCTTCCGTTTACCCATTGATAAATTGCCAACATACCAAAACCTCCACTCCGTATCTCCCGTATGGTACCCGTATCCGGCGGGAGGCGCAAGCGTTATTGCCGCTTTTCTTCAAAGAGGGCTTTTTCGGGGCCTTTTGGCACGCGTTTTTTGAAGAAGGCATAGCCTTTGAGCATCCACCAGCGGCGCCAGCGGAAGTGTTCGCGGAGAATTTCCTTGCGGGGCTCGTCGATGGATTCCCGGTTGCGGCCGTACCAGTGTTTGTACACGCCGGAAAGGTCGGTGTGCACCATGAGGCGGCGAAGCCAGGCGGGGGCGTATTTCAGCTGGATGCCGGCCTGGAAATCGACCAGCGCGGGGGCGTTGCCGGTGAGGATCATCACGTTTTTGGCGTTGCGGGTATCGAGGTGGGCCACGCCGCGGGCGTTGACCTTTTTCATCAGCTTTTCAAGCTTGAAGAAATAATCGGCGGGGATGGGCTCGCGGGAGGCGCTGATGGTGGTCCCGTTGAGAAACGCCATGCCCACGGCGTAGGCGTCGAGTCGGAAGACCTTCTGCGGCACGCCGCGAATGCCTTCGAGCTTCTTCAGAAGCGTGTATTCATGCATGGCCATGAAGCGGCCGAAAGTCCAGCGGATCCACCAGGGGCACTTCCTGAAATCCTTCACGACCCACGCACCGGCGGGCGTTGTGACCTTGAACACATCGGCATTGGCCTTGCGGCCGCGATTGAGGCACTCCGCGCCGGCAAGCATGTCGCGCGTGACGGGCACTGCGGGCGCAACGCGCTTTTTAGCCTTTTTAATCTGCTTCTTGCTCATGCTCCTCTGCTCCCGCCTACAAAAAAACCGCCAGCCTTGCAAGCCGACGGCACCTGAAAATGGTGGGCGCTACTGGACTCGAACCAGTGACCCCTACCGTGTGAAGGTAGTGCTCTAACCAACTGAGCTAAGCGCCCGCTTTGTTTCCATAAAGTCAATCGGTGCCGGAAAATGGTGGGCGCTACTGGACTCGAACCAGTGACCCCTACCGTGTGAAGGTAATGCTCTAACCAACTGAGCTAAGCGCCCGGCAAACCGTTTTGTTTCCTAAATGGAGCGGGCGAAGGGAATCGAACCCTCGTATAAAGCTTGGGAAGCTTCCATTCTGCCATTGAATTACGCCCGCGCAAAACGAGTGAGACTATACCAAAAACCAACCGCATTGTGCAACTGAAAAACCGCGTAACCCGATTTTTTCAGAATCACCCGAAATAAACCGGCGTCGCGATCCATAAACCGCCCTTCGATCCGAATCGTTTCCGAATTTTTTATTGCATTACACGCTCTGCATTTCGGCGGCGATGGCTCGGGCGGCGGCCGCGGGGTCGGCGGCTTCGAGGATGGGGCGGCCGACCACGAGATGGGTCGCGCCGTCGCGCACGGCCCCGGCGGGCGTGGCCACGCGCTTCTGGTCGCCGAGGGCGGCGCCGGCGGGGCGCACGCCGGGGGTCACAAAGGTGAGCGTCCGCCCGGGAGCAAGGGCGCTGAGGGCGATGTTCATCCGCGCCACCTCCATGGGCGAGCAGACGATGCCGTCGGCGCCGCCCAAGACGGCGAGGCTGCCCATCGCCTCCACGTGTTCGCTCATGGGGCGGGCGATTCCCAGGTCGGTGAGGTCGCTCTGGTCGAGGCTGGTGAGGGCGGTGACGGCGACGATGCGGGGGGCGCGGGCGCCGAATTCCGCCGCGGCGTCGCGGGCGGCCTGAATCATGGCGCGGCCTCCGGTGGCGTGAATGGTCATGAGGTCCACGCCCAGGGCGCCGCCCGATTTCACGGCGCGCTCGACCGTGCGGGGGATGTCGTGGAATTTCAGGTCGAGGAAGATGCGTTTGCCCTGGTCTTTCACGGCTTTCACAATGTCGGGCCCTTCGGCGGTGAAGAGCTCGAGGCCGATTTTGTAGAAGGTGACCGCGTCGCCGATGCGTTTGACGGCGGCGAGCACCTCGTTGCGGGTGGGGAGATCGAGGGCGACAATCAGTTCTGCCATGGCGTTATCCTGGGTTGGAGTTATCAAAAAAGGTTTCAAAGAGGGGCAACACCCCGGTCGCGTCGTCCGTGGAGCGGCGGCGGGTTTTGTGGGGTTTGGGCATGCCGGGGGTGATGAGGTCGGAGTTTTCCAGGTGGAGGAGAATTTCGTTGGCGCGGTCGATGACGCCGGAGGGCATGCCCGCGAGGCGCGCCACGTGGATGCCGTAGCTCTTGTCGGCGGTGCCGGGCACGATGCGCCGGAGGAAGGTGATGGTGTCGCCCTGTTCGCGGATTTGAACCGTGTAATTTTTCAAACCGCTGAGCGTCTGCGCAAGGTCGGTGAGCTCGTGGTAATGGGTGGCGAAGAGGGTGCGGGCTTTGCGGCCCGGATCGTTGTGGAGGTATTCGGCCACAGCCCAGGCAATGGAGATGCCGTCGAACGTGGAGGTGCCGCGGCCGATTTCGTCGAGCACGATCAGCGATCGGGCGGTGGCGTTGTTGAGGATGTTGGCGGCTTCCTGCATTTCGACCATGAAGGTGGAGCGGCCCCGGGCGAGATCGTCGCCGGCGCCCACGCGGGTAAACACCCGGTCAATCACCCCGATCTCCGCCGATTTCGCCGGCACGAACGATCCCAGGTGCGCCATGATCGCAATCACCGCCACCTGGCGGATGTAGGTCGATTTACCCGCCATGTTGGGCCCGGTGATCAGCAGAAACTGCTGGTCGGTGCCGTTGAGGTCGGCATCGTTGGGCACGAAGCGCTCGGCGTCGGGCTGCTGCTCGACCACGGGGTGGCGGCCCTCGCGGATGACGAGGCGGTCGGAATCGTTGACCTCGGGGCGGGTGTAGCCCAGCGCGAGAGCCCGGTCGGCGAAGGAGAGGAGCACATCGAGCTTCGCAATGGCGGCGGCCGTTTCCTGCACGGCGGCGGTCTCGGCGGCGGCACGCTCGCGCAGACCCAGGAAAAGGGCGTATTCGAGCGCGCAGGCCTTATCCTGGGCGCCGACGATTTTGGTTTCGTATTCCTTGAGCTCGGGGGTGATGAAGCGCTCGGCGTTGACGAGGGTCTGGCGCCGCTCGTAATTTTCGGGGGCGGAGGCCGCCTGGCCTTTCGAGATCTCGATGTAGTAGCCGAAGATGTTGTTGTGGCGCACCTTGAGGGTTTTGATGCCGGTGCGCTCCTGTTCGCTGGCCTGATAGCGCGCCAGCCAGGAATGCCCCTCCTGGGCGAGCGCGCGCAGCTCGTCGAGCTCGGCATTGTAACCGGGCTGAATGAGGCCGCCCTCCTTCACGGGAATCGGCGGCGATTCGACCAGCGCCCGGTTCAGCTCATCCACAAGCTCCGGCAGCGGATGCAGGCGCGCGCGCAACTCCGCGGTTTCAGCGGCGGCGAAAGGCTCGAGCACCGTGGCGAGCGGCGGCACGGCGGCCATCGAGGAAGCCATGGCCCGCAAGTCGCGGGCGTTGCCCGAGCCGGAGGCGAGGCGGGTGATGAGGCGCTCGAGATCGCGCACCTCGCGCAACGTTTCGGAGAGAGCCCCCAGCGCGCGGCGGTTGCGGGTAAAAGCCTCCACGGCATCGAGGCGGGCATTGATGGCGGCGGCGGCGCAGAGCGGCGTGCGGAGCCATTGCCGGAGCAACCGCGCGCCCATCGGCGTGGCGGTGTGATCGAGCACGCCATAAAGCGTCTCCTCCGCAGGTTTGCCGGGCAGCGGCAAAAGATCAAGATTGCGGCAGGTGCAGGCATCGAGCGCGAGCGCATCGCAGCCGCGGGAAACGTTGAGCGTGCGCACGTGGTCGAGGTTCTGGCGCAGGCTCTCGCGCACATAGTGAATCAGCGCGCCCGCAGGATTGATCCACGCGGCGGGCGCCTCCCCGCAAAAACCTTCGAGCGAATGCACGCGGAAATGACGTTTGAGCACATCGGCCGCCTGGTCGTCGAGAAAACGCCATGCCTCCGTGCAGGTCATCGATCCCGTGATCTCGCGGCGCAAGAGCGGTTGCAATTCGGGATCGCCCGCCTGATCCTCCGAGACCACGGTTTCGCTCGGCGCCGCGCGGCGGAGCGCCTCGGCCAGCGCCTCCGCCGAGGGGCAATCCTCCACCGTCATCACCCCCGTGGAAAGCTCCAGCAGCGCGAGCCCGAAGCCGCGCTTGCGGGCGTTGTAGACGGCGGCAAGGTAATTGTTGGCCGAAGCATCGAGAATCGCGTCTTCCAGCACCGATCCGGGCGTGACCACCCGCACGATTTCGCGCCTGACGATTCCCTTCGCCGTGGCCGGATCCTCCACCTGGTCGCACACCGCCGCCTTGAGCCCGGCGCGAACCACCTTCGCCAGATACGCATCCAGCGCGTGATACGGCACCCCGCACATCGGCACCCCCGCCCGGCGCGTCACCGCCACACCCAGAATCGGCGCGGCGCGGGTGGAATCCTCGAAGAAAAATTCGTAGAAATCGCCCATTCGGAAGAACAGGAGCACATCGGGTTCGAGTTCGTCTCGAATCCGGCGGTACTGGCGCATCATCGGGGTCAGGTTATCGTCGCTCATGCGCGTTGTTTCATTCCTCTTGTTTTGGCGATCCGGTCATAAGCGCCGTTGACTTCCGCAAGCTGTTCATTCGCGAAGCGGATAAACTCCGGCGGCAACCCCTTCGCCTGAATCCGGTCCGGGTGCAGCTCCATGCACTTTTTGCGCCAGGCGCGGCGAACCTCATCATCCGAAGCGACCGACGTAACGCCCAAAATCGCATAATCATCCACCATCGGCATCTTCGTGCGCGGCGGCGGCGTTTTTTGCTGTTCGCTGCGGCGGTGCTGGTCCATCATCTCGCGGATAATCCGGTCGCCCATCCCCGGCGGTTGCAACAGAATCCGCTCCGCCTTTCGAATCAGCAGCGCCTCGCCCGGCAGCAGATTGCCGTCGGCACACGCCACCTCCGCCAGCGCCCGGAACATCAGATCGTTCAACGTCTGATCCTGCAGCGTATCGACAAACTGCCTCAAATAATCCGCGATCTCATAGCGCGCATCATCCTTCGCCTTGCGAAACACATCCTGCGCGAAGCGCGCATCCTCCGCATCGAGCTTCAGGCGGCGAATCAGCGCCTCCACCCGTTCGATTTCGCGTTTGGAGACCACCCCATCCGCCTTCGCCACCTTCGCCAGCGCCGAAAGCAGGCAAATCAGAAACACCGCCCGCCGGTCATTCGCCTGCAACCCCTTCACCGGCGGCCCGTGGCGCGCCGTGCCCCCCGCGGTGCGCAAATCATCCTTTGCATGCGGCGACGAGGAAGACCCCGGAAACGAGTTGGGAAAAAACGACTTCGGTTCATCCCCCTGCGCCAGATCCTGAATACACGCGATGATAAACCCGCCCAGCGCCCCCAAAGGCCCCAGCCGCGCCCCCAACACCGTATACGCCGCTTTCCTCAACCAACCCATCGTTCAAACAGTCCTCTCATGTGAAAAATCGGGTTTCAAAAAATGCAACTTAATTATAGACATATTTGCCGTTTTGAGTTACTATCTCACCAGTCTTCAAAAACGAGGCGTGTATGGGCGCAACACTCCGCTTCGATAAAAAAAGCCCGGCGAACCGGGCTGCAGGCATTTTACCTTCGGCATATAAGCCTTGTTGTGATAAGATGTCTATGCGGGAGAATACCAAAAACAGGGCGATGCGTCAACCCCAAAAGCGAGTATTTCGAAAGAGAGCGAAAATGAAGACACTTGGGCTGGATTTAGGCACGAATTCACTCGGCTGGTCACTCAATAGCGACAATTCCATAGAAGGTGCCGGCGTACTCACCTTCAGTGAAGGCATTAAACGGGAAAAAGGAGTCGACTCCCTTGAAACTCCCGCCGCCGAACGCCGGAAATATCGCATGGGGCGCCGATTGAAATTCCGCCGCCGCATGAGAAAACAGCATCTGCTGCGAATCCTGATCGCCAACGGTATGTGCCCCCTTTCCGAAACAGAATTAAACGCATGGAAACAAAGCGGTCATTACCCCGTTGAAAATGCCGTGTTTCGGGCATGGCTGCGCAACGCAGGCGATGCGAATCCGTATCGGGCACGTGCCCTGGCCGCCGAAAACCCGATCCCGAAAGAAGACCTTGGCCGGGCGTTTTACCATCTGGCCCAACGCCGCGGATTCAAAAGTTCACGCAAAGACCTCATGAAAGAAGCCGAAGATCCGAAAGCCGCCGAAAAGGCCTTCGGCCCTGTAAAAAAAGCAATTGCCGAGCTCACCCGAAAAATCGAAGATGGTCAATTCGGCACACTCGGTCGTTATTTTTACTTCTGCTATCAAAACGGAGAAAAAATCCGAACCCGGTACACTTCCCGCGACGAACACTACGTCAAAGAATTCGAGGCCATCTGCCGCGTGCAAAAACTCCCCGAAGACCTCCAGGAAAATCTTCACAAGGCACTCTTTTTCCAAAGGCCGCTTCGCCCGCAAACCCACCTGATCGGGAAATGCCCATTGGAAAAACGCCAAAATCGTTGCCACGGCGCACATCCCCTCTACGAGGCATACCGGATGTGGAGCTTCATCAACACCATCCGCGTCATCGAACCCAGCGGAAATCAACGGCCCCTTGCCGGAGAAGAGCGCCGCCTCGCAAGCGAAGCCTTCTATAAAAAAGTCCGATACATTGCCTTCGACGAGATTGAAAAGAAAATCGGCGGCAAAAAAAGCACCCTTCAATTCAACTATCCCTCGAAAAAAACCATTCCCGCCTCCGTCGTCACCCACCAGCTCAACACCATTTTGGGAATGAACTGCCTCGATTGGGTATACACGCACATTCGGGAAGACGGCAAAACCGTCACCTACGATTACCAAGCTCTTTTCGACGCCCTCCTCTTTTTCAACGACGACAAAATGTTGATTGATTTCGCCCAGAAACGTTTCGGTCTCACCGCCGATCAAGCCGAAAAGCTTTCCGCCCGTAATTTTCTTTTTCCCGAGAGCTACGCCCGTTACAGCCTTTGCGCCATTCGCAAAATCCTGCCTCACGTCGTCGAAGGGTGCGATCTTTGGCTCGCCCTCCTCCTCGCCAAACTCCCCGACCTCATCGGCCAAGACACATTTGCCGCCCACGCACAACAGATCCGCGCCGACATTCAGGAACGCCATCAAGCCTACCGCGACAACAAAGCCCTTCACGCCCGCGATCCCAAAATCGGCCTTCTTTCCCTCGAAGATCGCCTCTTCCACTATTTCAGCGACAAATGGCGCCTCACCCCCGAGCAATGGGATCGGCGTTACCGCTACACCCAAAGCGACTACCCCGCAGAGGCCGCCGAAGCAGGCATCCTTCCCCCCGTCCACCTCGGCATGCTCCGCAACCCACTGGTGCAACGCTCATTGACCCATCTGCGGAAATTCGTCAACTACCTCCGCCGGCAAGGTAAAATCGACGCCAACACCCGCATCCACATCGAGCTTGCCCGCTCCGTCAACGACCGCAACACCCGCATCGCCTGGAGCAACTGGCAAAAAAAATTGGAAGACGACCGAATGAAAGCACGCGAACGCGTGAAAGAAATCCGCGGCGTGGAAAACCCGTCGGACGACGACATCCTCCGCTACCTCCTTTGGCAGGAACAAGGCGAGGACTGCCTTTACTCAGGAGCTAGAATCAGCGCCCATCAGCTCTTCGACGGCAGCGTCGACATCGAACACACCATCCCCAGAAGCCGCTCAGGCGACGACTCCACGGCCAACAAAACCCTTTGCTTCGCAACATTCAACCGCCAGGAAAAGCGCGGGAAAATGCCCTCCGAATGCCATAATTACGACGACATCCAAATCCGCATCCACCCCTGGCAGAAGAAACTCGAGCATCTTGAAAAAACCTGCACCGATCAATTCAACGCCGCCAAAAAAGTTCCCGCCGACAACCCCGACCTCAAAGGCCAGCGGCGCCAGGAAGCCCTCCTCACCCAATTTGAACGCGACTATTGGCGCAAAAAAATCAGTTATTTCACCAAAACCGCCGAAGATCTCGCCAACGACAGCGGCTTCAGCAACCGCCAACTCGTCGATACCGGCATCATCACCCGCCAAGCCGTCGCCCTTCTGCGCAGCGTTTACCCCGCGACCTACCCCGTCAACGGCACAGCCGTGGAATGGGCGCGAAAAGCCTGGGGCGTTCAGCAGACCCATCAAAAATCACGCGATTCCCACACCCACCACGCCATCGACGCCATGGTCATCGCCGCCCTCGGCCGGAACGAATTCAACACCATCTGCGCCTTTTACAAAGACGATGCCGACCTAGCCCGCCAATACGGCGACAACGGCGCCAAGGTCAGCGTCCCGCCGCCCTTCGAAGGCTTTTCCGACACCGTCCGCCAAATCGCCGATTCACTGCTCGTGCGTCATCTCCCCCTGCACAAAGAACTCAAACAAACCCATCGCAACAATCACCGCCTCGCCAAATCCGTGACCACCTCCTCAGGCCACCGCATCGCCGCAGTCGCCACCACCGGCGACACCGTCCGCGGAGGCTTGCACAACGACACCTTTTACGGAAAAATCCAACCGCCCCCCTCAAAAGAAAACCCATCCGATCTTCGCTACGTCGTGCGAAAAGCCCTTGCATCCGAGAATTTTGAAACCCTCGAAAAACTCGACGCCATCGTCGACCCCGCCGTCTGTGAAACCATCAAAAACCAAATCATAACCTATATGAACCAAAACCCAGACCTTAAATTCAAGAAAATTCTCGACGACCCCGATTACCCCATTTGGATGCGCCCCCCCAATCCACAAGAAAACATCCCCGGAATACCCATCAAAAAAGTACGGATCTACGCCGACAGTGTCGCCAATCCCCGCGAGCTTAAACCCCATTCCCACCCATCACCCCATGCCCATAAAAATCCCTACTACGTCATGTCGGCCAAAGGCACCAATTTCCGCGTCGCCCTTTATCGGGAACCCGGGAAAAACGGCAAAGAAAAAGTGACTCTCTCCATCGAAAACCTCTTCGATTGGGCAAAAGAACACAAAGACCCTGCATCACCCTTCCACCAAGGCACCCCCAAAAAAGCCGGCTTCAAAGGATATCTCGCCCCCGGTCAACACGCACTCACCTACGAAAACACCATCGATGAACTCAAGACCCTTCCACCCAAAGAACTTGGAAAACGTCTCTACCGGATTGTGAAATTTGAAGGAGAAAATACACGCATCAAATTTTCATTACATTCTGAAGCTCGTACAGATAATCAGTTACTCGATGCAAAATTTAATAAAAACGGTGAATCAGAAATCGACTTCGAAAAACCTCATCCAAAATTGCTTCTTAGCAATAAAACCTATGCCAAAAATATGTGTTTTGAAGGTATTGACTTCACCTTCACGCCGGATGGCAGAATCTGTTTTCTTGAGTGAGGCGCACCATGCTGAAACGAACCCTTGTCTTTTCAAACCCCGGCCATTTGAGCCTGAAACTCGACCAACTGCTTTATCAACCCAAAAGCAGTGAAAGCGAACCGCGCACAATCCCGGTTGAAGACATCGGGTTCGTACTCATCGAAACCCCTCAAATCACACTCACCGCCGCCAGCCTTCACTTTCTGGCCGCAAACAACGTAGCCGTCGTGCTGTGCGATGAAAAACATATGCCCAGCGCCACATTGGCCTCCATGGACGGGCATACCACCGCCCAAAAGCAAATCTCCGCGCAGCTAAAAGCCACCGAAGCCCTGAAAGACCGCCTCTGGCAGCAAACCGTCAAGGCAAAACTCGAAAACCAAGCCGCCTGCCTCGAACGCGGAGGCCTCAGCGGCGGAAAACGCATCCGCGCCCTGATCCCCTCCGTAAAAAAAGGCGACACAGGCAACAGTGAAGCCATCGCCGCCCGCCTTTACTTTCAAACCCATTTTACAGACCCCGCCACAACCCGCGATCGCTTCGGCGACATGCCCAACGCAGCCCTCAACTACGGCTACGCCATATTGCGCGCCGCCACCGCCCGCGCCCTCATCGGCTCGGGCCTCACCTGCCTCGTCGGCATCCACCATCACAACCAATACAACGCCTTCGTCCTTGCCGACGACATCATGGAACCCTACCGCCCCTTTGTCGACGACCTTGTTTTCAACTCTCCCCGCACGCAATTCCCCCAAACGGAAGAGCTCACCAAAGAACTGAAAGCCTATTTACTCTCCGTCCTGACGGTCGACGTCATGCTCGGTACCCTGCGCCGCCCCCTCATGAACGCACTTTCCTGCACCACCGCCTCATTGGCCCGCTGTTTTTTGAAAGAAGAAAAAGAAATCGCCTATCCCCGGTTTCCGCCATGCCCAGTTATAGAGCCCTAAGCGCCTACACCATCATGTGGATCTATGTTTTTTTCGACCTGCCGACCGACACGCAACGGCAACGCAAAATCGCCGCGACCTTTCGAAAGGAATTACTCCGCGACGGATTTACCATGATGCAATTTTCCGTTTACATTCGCCATTGCGGCAGCAACGAATCCGCCACTGTCCATATTCAGCGTATCCGCGGCATGATTCCGGAGGAAGGCCTTGTTTCGATCATCAAAATTACCGACAAACAATTCAGCGAGACCATTAATTTAGTTGGAAAAAAAGCAAAACGGCCTGTCCAGCCATATACACAACTAGAATTTTTCTAAAAATTTCATCACAAGTGCAATATAATAAAGATTTTATGAAATCAATACTATAACACACTTTCAAAGAACATCAAATCACAACTACAGAGTCAAGTGGCGCACCACGGTTTGAACTATAACACACTTTCAAAGAACATCAAATCACAACTCTTCGCGGAACAACCAGCCGTTCGCGTCAACTATAACACACTTTCAAAGAACATCAAATCACAACTGATTATTCTCGATTCACCCACCCAAAAAACTATAACACACTTTCAAAGAACATCAAATCACAACTTAACCCCCTCTTCAGCGCCACCATTTGTACTATAACACACTTTCAAAGAACATCAAATCACAACTAAAAACATTTCCGAAGTTATCATGGCTAAACTATAACACACTTTCAAAGAACATCAAATCACAACTAACCAGCCTTCTTTCTTTTAGGGTTTAGCACTATAACACACTTTCAAAGAACATCAAATCACAACAGGGGTGCTGGAAACTATACTCGCACACAAACTATAACACACTTTCAAAGAACATCAAATCACAACCAAGTGGGGCTTTGGCTTTAAACAAATCAAACTATAACACACTTTCAAAGAACATCAAATCACAACAGATTTGCAATCCCTCTTTTGATAAAATCAACTATAACACACTTTCAAAGAACATCAAATCACAACTTGCGGTGTAATGGATAGAGCCGCGATAGACTATAACACACTTTCAAAGAACATCAAATCACAACTTCTTGCGGAAATTGATAATATCACCCGTGACTATAACACACTTTCAAAGAACATCAAATCACAACGTTCCCACGCAAAATCAACGGCTTCTAGCGACTATAACACACTTTCAAAGAACATCAAATCACAACTTGCTTGTGTGGACAGAGATTCGCGCAATCACTATAACACACTTTCAAAGAACATCAAATCACAACATTCAAAGGGCGGGAAGCACGAAGGCCACGACTATAACACACTTTCAAAGAACATCAAATCACAACTTAAACCCCTCTTCATCGCCACCATTTGTAACTATAACACACTTTCAAAGAACATCAAATCACAACTGACCCTGCTACTATCCGCCTGATTGATGGACTATAACACACTTTCAAAGAACATCAAATCACAACTTAGACCCCTCTTCATCGCCACCATTTGTAACTATAACACACTTTCAAAGAACATCAAATCACAACTATTCTGCGACTACATTCACACCGGTCAGCACTATAACACACTTTCAAAGAACATCAAATCACAACTCGTCAATCCCGTGGTGTTGGCGAATGACAACTATAACACACTTTCAAAGAACATCAAATCACAACTTTGCTTTTGCGCGAGTATTCAGAAGGGCAACTATAACACACTTTCAAAGAACATCAAATCACAACGGTTCGGGTGAATCGTTTGCAACTCCCGGAACTATAACACACTTTCAAAGAACATCAAATCACAACCCAACAGTGCCTTGAATCGCATGAAGCCCGACTATAACACACTTTCAAAGAACATCAAATCACAACTATCCGCACTGCAAGCCGACGCTGAAAAACTATAACACACTTTCAAAGAACATCAAATCACAACTTAATACTCCAAATATGGCGACTGGATTCAACTATAACACACTTTCAAAGAACATCAAATCACAACTAATCTTGCCTCTTTCTTTTTAGGGTTTAGACTATAACACACTTTCAAAGAACATCAAATCACAACTTGCACCGCCAAAGGGTGGCAAGACTGCTTACTATAACACACTTTCAAAGAACATCAAATCACAACTAATCTGCCTTCTTTCTTTTAGGGTTTAGACTATAACACACTTTCAAAGAACATCAAATCACAACCAATGCGTGGATGACCAATTCAGCGCGATGACTATAACACACTTTCAAAGAACATCAAATCACAACCGTGGCTGTTTCGCCAAAAAGACGTGACGACTATAACACACTTTCAAAGAACATCAAATCACAACCGAAAGCCGCGCCGGTCGAATCATGGAAAAACTATAACACACTTTCAAAGAACATCAAATCACAACCGAAATCGACAACGGCATTGCGCGCGGCCAACTATAACACACTTTCAAAGAACATCAAATCACAACGGCGGGCGTCATCGGGTGGCGCGATATGCACTATAACACACTTTCAAAGAACATCAAATCACAACGCGTAGCCCACAATGGCGATTCGGTCTCGGACTATAACACACTTTCAAAGAACATCAAATCACAACCGTTTACAAGTCTAAATAAAAATGCTAAATACTATAACACACTTTCAAAGAACATCAAATCACAACTTATGGGCATAGCGTGATTCCTTTCTGATTACTATAACACACTTTCAAAGAACATCAAATCACAACTAATAGCTTGATAGGTTTCGCCATTGAAATACTATAACACACTTTCAAAGAACATCAAATCACAACTCCCCTCTCTTTCATAAACATAGAATATCAACTATAACACACTTTCAAAGAACATCAAATCACAACTGTAATACTCCGCATGCGCCGCCGTCTGGACTATAACACACTTTCAAAGAACATCAAATCACAACATGCGGGTTGGTTACAAGTTCGCAAGCAAAACTATAACACACTTTCAAAGAACATCAAATCACAACTGGTCGGGTTCCTTTCTTAATAGAGCGTGTACTATAACACACTTTCAAAGAACATCAAATCACAACTGCGTTGCCTCTGAAATCACCCTCAATGAGACTATAACACACTTTCAAAGAACATCAAATCACAACATATTGGATTCTATGATGGTGTTTGGGATAACTATAACACACTTTCAAAGAACATCAAATCACAACTAAACCCCCGTGTTTCTATTGTAACTAATTACTATAACACACTTTCAAAGAACATCAAATCACAACTGCGAAACTCGTCTTTTGAATCCACCACACACTATAACACACTTTCAAAGAACATCAAATCACAACTTCCCCATGTAGGGGGTCTATCTTCCATATACTATAACACACTTTCAAAGAACATCAAATCACAACTGTCGAATGTTGTCATATATAGAATCATCTACTATAACACACTTTCAAAGAACATCAAATCACAACTGCGAAATCGCCTACCTCTGGTTCAGCCGCACTATAACACACTTTCAAAGAACATCAAATCACAACTGGTTATTACACGTTGAGCGCCGCCGCCGAACTATAACACACTTTCAAAGAACATCAAATCACAACGCAGAGGATGAGTTCGTTGTAGTAGGCGAAACTATAACACACTTTCAAAGAACATCAAATCACAACTTCATCGAGAATCCACACTTTCGGCTTGTCACTATAACACACTTTCAAAGAACATCAAATCACAACAAAAATCAATCACGATTGCCCGGCACCCCGACTATAACACACTTTCAAAGAACATCAAATCACAACTATGAGGCACAATATACCCATATTTTGGGAACTATAACACACTTTCAAAGAACATCAAATCACAACCACGCCCTTCTCAAAGCTGTGACCCTGCGCACTATAACACACTTTCAAAGAACATCAAATCACAACTCGCCCGTGATTGTTTCGCCTTCGCCGCTTACTATAACACACTTTCAAAGAACATCAAATCACAACTTCAAAGCATTTAGCGGGAATGACGAAATTACTATAACACACTTTCAAAGAACATCAAATCACAACTGTGTTGCCCTCTACAAGCTCTTGGTCTCCACTATAACACACTTTCAAAGAACATCAAATCACAACTTTAAAGCATTTAGCGGGAATGACGAAATTACTATAACACACTTTCAAAGAACATCAAATCACAACCACCCACGGGAGGGCTTCCCATTTGAGTTACTATAACACACTTTCAAAGAACATCAAATCACAACTTCAACAACACGGGATATTTTAATGAGCGTACTATAACACACTTTCAAAGAACATCAAATCACAACGGGGAAAGAGTAGGTGAATTATGTCATTGAACTATAACACACTTTCAAAGAACATCAAATCACAACTCACCCGTGATCATTTCCGTGATTTGCAATACTAAATGCAACATCCATCTGCGGGAGGCTGGATTTGACTTGCGCTTCATATGCCTGCCTTCAGGCGGGGGGCGGTTGGATTTTTTCGACGATTTCACGGGCGCGGGCGAGGGCTTCGTCGATGTGGCCGAAGACGTTGTCCTGGCCGATTCTGGCGAGGAAGCCGCTGCGTTCCATGAGGATGAGGGGCTGGCTGCGAACGCCTGAAAGGAGGAGCTGCACGCCGCGGGTCTGGGTGTGGTGCTGGACGTCTTCGAGGGTGTGAAGGGCGGAGGCGTCGAGCATGATGACGTAGCGCATGCGCAGGATGAGGACGCGGGGAAGGGGCTGCTGGAGGCTGAGGAGGGTGTCTTTAAATTTGTCGGCGGCGCCGAAGAAGAGGGCTCCGTAGACTTCGTAGATTTCAACGCCGGGGGGGATGGCGGCGCGGAGGTTGGCGAGGTCGTCGGGATTATCGGGGGCGGGGCCGGTGGGGTCGCCGGTGACGTTGAGGGCGCCGGTGCTGCGGGCCATGCGGCGGATGAAGGTGAAGGCGGCGAGGAGGACGCCGGCTTGGATGGCGACGGTGAGGTCGACGAAGACGGTGAGGGTGAAGGTGATGAGCATGACGGCGATGTCGCTGCCTGTGCTTTTGAACATGCCTTTGAAGAGGTGCCATTCGCTCATGTTGTAGGCGACGACGGCGATGATGCCGCCGAGGGTGGCCATGGGGATCATGGCGGCGTAGCGGCCGAGGAAGAGCATCATGGCGAGGAGGACGAGGGTGTGGATGATGCCGGCGAGGGGGGTTTTGCCGCCGTTGCGGATGTTGGTGGCGGTGCGGGCGATGGCGCCGGTGGCGGGGATGCCGCCGAAGAGGGGTGAGGCGATGTTGGCAAGGCCTTGGGCGATGAGCTCGGTGTTGGAGTGGTGGCGGCGGCCGGTCATGCCGTCGGCCACTACGGCGGAGAGGAGTGATTCGATGCCGGCGAGGAGGGCGATGGCGATGGCGGGTGAAACGAGGCTCTGGAGCTGGCTGAAGGTGAGGGAGGGGAGGTGGGGCCGGGGAAAGGTCATGCCGCCGGCCACGCTGGGGAAGTTGCTGCCGATGGTCTCGGTGTTGAGGTGGAAGAGCTGGCAGATGGCGGTGGTGAGGAGGATGGCGATGAGTGAGCCGGGAATTTTGGCGGTCACGCGGTGCCAGCTGAAGCAGATGACGATGGTGAGGGCGCTGAGGAGGAGGGACCAGCCGTTGATGTGGTCGAGGCCGCCGGCGTAGGCGGTGAGCTTGCCGACGAAGTCGGCCGGGAGGTTTTTGAGGCCGAGGCCGAGGATGTCGTTGACTTGGCCGGTGAAGATGATGAGGGCGATGCCGCTGGTGAAGCCGATGGTCACGGGGTAGGGGATGTATTTGATGATGCTGCCCAGGCCGCACAGGCCCAGGAGGATGAGGATGGCGCCGGCCATGAGGGTGGCGACCATGAGGCCGTCGGTTCCGAATTGCTGTACGATGCCGTAGATGATGACGATGAAGGCGCCGGTGGGGCCGCCGATCTGTACGCGGCTGCCGCCGAGGGCGGAGATGATGAAGCCTGCGATGACGGCGGTGGCGAGGCCTGCTTCGGGGGTGACGCCTGAGGCGATGGCGAAGGCGATGGCCAGCGGTATGGCGACTACGCCGACGATGAGGCCTGCGCTGAGGTCGCCGAAGAAGGTTTTGAGGCTGTAGCCTTCTTTGAAGGGGCTGATGATGGCGGGCTGGAAGCGTTGGCGGAGGGTGTCGAGGATTTTCATGGGGGGCTCAAACGGTTTCGCCCGGCCTGTTGGGCCGGGCGGTTGTGTGTGTGTAGATGGGGCGGTTTATTTGCCGGTGGTGAGGTTGATGCCGCGCTCGCGGAAGAGGTCGGCGTTCCAGGCGTAGCAGGGGTCGATTTCGAGGGGGATGGCGGGGGCGCCGTCGCGCAGGGGGATTTCGATTCCGGCGGCGGCGAACCAGCGGGCCCATTTGAGCTGCATGTCGCGCTTGGTGGTGGCGGGGGAGTCGTCGCCCTCGGCGTTTTTGACGGGGGAGAATTCTTCGTTGCGCTCGAATTCCTGGTTCATGACGATGGAGGCGTCGGGGAGGACGTCGAAGATGAATTTTTCGAATTTGTAGCCGTTGTTGGTGTCGGGCTTGACGATGCGGCCGTCGGGGGTGCAGTAGGGGATTTTTTTGTGGGCGATGTGCAGGGGGAGGTTGCCGGCGGCTTCTTTTTCGAGGAAGGCGCGGTTGAAGATGTGGATGGCGACTGAGCCGTGGCTGAAGTAGAGGGTGCCGTCGGGCTTGCGCTGGTTTTTCTGCTCGGGGGTGAGCTCGGTGTATTCGACCATGGCGTAGCGGCCGCTGCGGAGGACGACGTTGCCGACGCCTTCGTTGGCGTCGCGCTTTTTGCAGACTTTGACGGAGACTTCGGCGCCTTTTTTGTGGTGGAGGCCGATGAAGGCGGGGGCGGCGATGTTGATGAGGGGGTTGTCGACCTGGAAGAAGAAGATGTAGTCGATTCCGCGGCGTTTCATGTCGGCGAGGGCGCCGGAGGCGTCGAGGGCGGAGAGGGTGCCGCCGTGGCCGTCGGGGCTCATGAAGATGTGGTCGGGGGCGTCGAGGATGATTTTGCCGTCGTCGGTCAGGGCGGGCCACATGCCTTGGATGAAGAAGAACACGTCGTCTGGATTCATGCCGAAGTAGTTGTTTTCGGCGAAGTGGTGGCGGGTGGCGGCGTCGTTGGTGTCGCTGGTCATGATGTAGAAGGGGATGCTGACGCGGTACTGGCGGGCGAGGGCGGCGATTTTCCGGGTGTGGAAGTAGAAGAGGGTTTTGTTGGTGACGGGGCCGATGGGGTAGCAGCCTTTGGGGCCTTCGAAGCCGAGGCGGGAGCCTTGGCCGCCGGCGACGACGAGGATGCCGACTTTGCCTGCGCGGATCAGTTCTTCGCCTGCTGTGAATGCTTCTTTGCGGGCGTTGCCTTCGAGGACTTCGACGGGTGCGGGGGTGAAGTCGGCGGCGGGTGCGGGGGCGTTGCTTTTTTCGGCGAGCATCTGCTGCATGCGGCCGATGGCGGTGAAGTCGAGGGTGGCGATTTGGTCGAGGAGTTTTTTCTGCTGGGGGGGGGTGATCTTGTCCCAGAAGGCGAGGACGTGGGCCTGGTTGTTTTCGGTGAGGATCTTTTTGGCGGTTTCGTAGGTCATGGTTATTTCCTTACTCTTCTTCGGCGGCTTTGGTGGCGGCCTGTTGCTTGAGGTAATCTTCGATGAAATCCTGGATGTGGCGGCCGTCCATCATGCCGATGATGTCGGAGGTTTCATGGCCGGTGCGGTGGTCTTTGGCCATGGTGTAGGGCTGGAACACGTAGGAACGGATCTGGCTGCCCCAGGCGATTTCGCCTTTGTCGCCGTAAAAGCGCTCCATTTCCTTGCGTTTTTTGTCGAGCTCGTATTCGTAGATTTTGGCTTTGAGGATCTGCATGGCGCGGGCTTTGTTTTTGTGCTGGCTGCGCTCGCTTTGGCAGGCGACGACGATGCCGGTGGGGGCGTGGGTGAGGCGCACGGCGGAATCGGTTTTGTTGACGTGCTGGCCGCCGGCGCCGCCGGAACGGTAGGTGTCGATGCGCAGATCTTCTTCTTTGACTTCCACGTCGATATCGTCGTCGAGCTCGGCGATCACGTCGAGGGAGGAGAAGGAGGTGTGGCGGCGTTTCTGGGAGTCGAAGGGGCTGATGCGCACGAGGCGGTGCACGCCGCGCTCGGCTTTGAGGTAGCCGTAGGCGTAGGGGCCTTTGACGGCGAACATGACGGATTTTATGCCTGCTTCTTCGCCGGGCTGCTGGTCGAGGATTTCGACTTCGAAGCCGTTGTCTTCCGCGTACATGCGGTACATGCGGAAGAGCATGTCGGCCCAGTCGCACGATTCGGTTCCGCCGGCGCCGGAGTGGAGGGTGAGGATGGCGCCGCAGGCGTCGAGCTTGCCGCAGAGGAGGGATTGGAGGCGGAGCTTGTGGGTGAGCCTGTCGGCGGCGGCGATGGCGGCGAGGGCTTCCTGGAAGAGGAGCTGGCGGTCGTTTTCCTCGGCTTCGGCATCGGCCATTTCGAGGGCTGTCTGGGCTTCTTCCACGGCGGCGGCGAGTTCGTCGAAGGGTTTGATGAAGGCTTTTTCGGCGTTGGCTTTTGCGATGGTTTCGCGTGCTTCGCCGGGGGTGTCCCAGAAGCCGGGGGCGGCGGTTTGGGCTTCGAGGGCGGCAAAACGTTCTTTTCTGCGCTCGATGTCGAGATAGCTCCGCATTTCGTTGAGGCTTTCACTGAGCTGGGCCAGGCGCCCGGTGACTTCTTCGCGGTCGATCATCTCTTATCCTGTCTCAAATCTCAAAAGCAAGAACTCTGCCTGTCGCGGCATGAAAATCAGAGGATTATATCAAATATGACTGATGGTGGTCAAAGGAAAAAACAAGGGTTCTCTTTTTGCGTGTTTGGGGCTCTTTGGGGGTGGCGCGGGGGTGGCTGGGGCGGCGTTTTCAGCGGGAGGCTGATTGGCCGCCGGAGGGGGCCGCCGGCGGTGGAGTGATTGAAGGGAAGACTCGCGGTTGCGCGGGTCTTTTTTATTTGCGGAAAATATCGCTGTCAGCGGGGGTGGTTTTTTGGTAGACTGAAATTATCAGTCAAGGAAGGAAATATTTTATGGAACGCGAGAAGCCGGTCAAGGTGGCGCCGTTTAAGCGGACGAGTATGTCGGACATTGCGCGGGTGGCGGGGGTTTCGGTGGGTGTGGTGAGCGCGGTGCTGAGCCAGGGGCGGAGCCATTCACGGGCGAGTAAGCAGCTGGCGGAGAAGATCCGGGAGCTGGCGAAGGAGATGCATTATGTGCCGAGTGCTTCGGCGAGGCATTTGCTGGGGGCGAGGACGTATACGTATGGCGTGCTGGTGGCTTCGGCGGGGGATCCGTTGACGTCGTTCCTTGTTCAATATCTCGATTTGGTGTGTGCGGAGCGTCAGCGGAGCGTGATTATCACGAACACGGTGGGCAATCCGCTGGAGGGGAACAACCGGTTCGATTCCGAGGTTGAAAATCTGGCGCGCAGGGGTGTGGACGGTGTGTTTTGCCTGGTGCACCGCTGGTGGCAGGGAAATCGGAATTATCTGCTGAGCACGCACCCCAATACGGTGTTTTATCCGGATCCGGGGATTGAGGGCGCGGTGTTTGTTGAGCCGGATTATGCCGAGATGGCTCGGATTCTGGTGATGCGGGCGCTGGAGAGGGGGCGCAGGCGGGTGGGTGTTTTCCTGGAGAATGCGGCGACGCCGCAGGCCCGGTTTTTTTATGATGCTTTTTGCCGCGAGGCTGCGGCCGCGGGGATTGCGTGCGGGGGGGATTTGGTGTTTGACGCGGGGCAGGAGGTCGTGAATTGCGGCCGCTATGATCCGGTGCGGGAGCAGTGGTCGCTGCCGGAGGGGATCACGGGGCGGGCGGTTGATGTGCTGGTGGGCAGGGGAAAGGCGGATGCGCTGTTTATGCAGAGTGATTTCTGGGGGGCGGATGTGTTGCGGGTGCTGAGGGGGAGGGGGCTTTCGGTGCCGGGGGATATTTCGGTGATGGGGGCGCAGAATCACCACCTGGCGGATTGGGTGGACCCGCCGCTGACGTCGTTCAGCTATGAGCCGCTTCAGGCCGCTTCGATGCTGGTGGATTTGCTGGAGAAGAAGGTGGAGGGGGCGTTGGGAGACGGGGAACGCCACCGGCGGGTGGAGCCGAGGCTGATTGTGCGCGAATCTTTCTAGAGCTTGACTGAATGAAACGGTTTTTCTGTGTTTCTTTGGCGCCGGCGCTTCAGCGGACGGTTGTTGTCGATGGCTTCCGGGCGGGGGGGGTGAACCGGGCGCGGAAGGTTGTGGTGTCGCCGGGGGGAAAGGCGCTGAATGCGGCCTGGGTGCTGAGGCAGCTGGGGTGCGAAGCGTCGGTCGCGGGGTTGAGCGGGGGGCTTTCGGGGGAGGCTTTGGAGCTGGCGCTTCGGGAGCGGGGGGTGGAGCCGGCGTTTACGCGGATGCCGGGGGAGACGCGTTGCTGTATCTCGCTGGTGGATGGGGCGGCGGGGGTGGTTTCGGAGGTGGTGGAGGAGGCTCCGCGGGTGGCCGATGAGGTGATATGCCGTTTTTATGCCGATGTGATGTTTGCTCTCGGCGGAGGGGATTACGCGGGGTGCTGTTTTTGCGGCACGCTGCCGGGGTGGGTTCCTTCGAGGCTGTATGTGCCGTGGGTTGAACATGCCCAGAGGCACGGGCTGATCTCGGTTGTGGATACGTGGGGAGAGCCCCTGTGTGAGATTTTGAAGCGGAAGGCGCGACCGGCGTTGCTGAAGCTCAACCGCGAGGAGGCGTCGGCGACTTGGGGGGATGCCTGGATGGAGGCCGCCGCGGCGGCCGGCTGCCCGGTGCTTGTGACGCTGGGCGGCGAGGGGGCCTTGCTGTTTGAGGCGGGGAAAAGCCTGGTCTTCCCGGTGGAGCCGCTGCGGGCGCTCAATGCGGTGGGCTGCGGCGACGCGGCGACGGCGGGAATCCTGGCGGGGCTTGGCCGGGGAATGGGGCTGGCCGATTCGGTGCGGCTGGCGATGGCGTGCGGCCGGGCGAATGCCGCGACGCTGATCCCGGGCGATTTGGGTTCTTTTAAAGGTTAGGGGATGTTATGCGCTGGATTTCAACAGAGGCTTTGAGGAGTGTGGAGAGAGCGGCTATTCTCGAACGGCAGGTGCCTTCGTATCTGCTGATGTGCCGCGCGGGGGCGGCGGTGGCGCGGCGGGTGGCCCGGATCGCCCGCCTGAGGGGAACGCGCTCGATTGTGATTTTGACGGGAGGGGGGAATAACGGCGGCGATGGGTGTGTGGCCGCGAAATGTCTGTTTGAGGATGGTTTTGATGTGCGGGTGCTGATGACGTGTGTGCCCGCGCATCTCAAGGCCGACGCTCACAAAGCCTGGGAGGATATGCACGCGGCGGGGGTGGGGCATCAGGTGCTGGCGACGGAGGAGGGCTGGGAAGCCGAAGCGTGGTATGATCCCGATGTGTATCCCCGCGAAGGCGTGATTGTGGACGCGCTCCTGGGAATCGGCCTTTCGGGAGCCCCTTCGGGGGTCGTGCTCAGGGCGATTCGCTGGATCAATGCGGTGCGGGTGCGCTGCCCCGTGGTGGCCGTGGATGTGCCCTCGGGGCTGAGCGGCGATTCGGCTGCGGTGCCGGGCGAAGCGGTCGCCGCAGATTATACGGTGACCTTTACCCGGCCGAAAAAATCCTTTGCCTTGCCTGCGCTGCGGGCTTATCTGGGGCACGTGCGGGTTGAGGATATCGGGATCCCGAATGATTTGACGGATGCGCAAGAGTGCGATGTGCATGACAACCTGCTGATGATTGCTTACCCCGACGTTCGCCCCTTTCTCTTGCGGAGGCGCGCGCTGGATTCCCACAAGGGATCCTATGGCCATGTGCTGGTGATCGGGGGGTGCGCGCATTATCCGCACGCGCCGGTTCTGGCCGGAGTGAGTGCGTTTCGGGTGGGCGCGGGAATTGTCACGCTCTGCGTGCCGGCGCTTTCCTTTCCGGCGGCGGCGGTTCATTTGCCGGAGGCGATTCTGCATGAGCGCCGCGAAGATGAAGATCTCCCTCCGGCGCTGATGGCGGAAATCCAAAACGGTCGCTATTCCGTGGTTGCGATCGGCCCGGGAATGGGCCGCTCGGACAAGGCGCGGGAAATTCTTGAGGCGTTGCTGACCCAGACCCGTGTGCGGATGGTGGTCGATGCCGATGCGCTTCACGCGCTGGCCGGGCTGGTCGGGCAGGGGATGGAACCCGACCGCACGGAGCTGCGCTGTGTGCTGACGCCGCACCCGGGTGAGGCGGCGGCGCTCCTGGGCACCGACTCCGCGACCGTGCAGGCGGACCGGGTCTCGGCGGTGCGCGCGATCGCGGATGAATATCACGCCGTGACGGTGCTGAAGGGGTCGGGCTCGCTGACTGCCGCGCCGGGGGGCTCAATTCAGATTTGCCTGGCGGGGAACCCGGGTATGGCGACCGCGGGCAGCGGCGATGTGCTCACGGGGGCGATCGCTGGGTGCATGGCGAAGGGGCTGGGCGTGGAGGATGCGGCTCAGCTGGGCGTGTGGCTTCATGCTTCGGCGGGCGACGACGCGGCGATCGCCGTCGGCCAGGAGGCGATCACGGCGACCACAATTGCGGATATGATTGGCGGCGTTTGATTTGAGTAACTCTGGAATGAATAAAAAAGCTTCTTCTCCCGGTTGGCGTGTGCGGACGGATTCGGGCGCCTGTTTCGGCCCTGTGGGCATGGATGAACTCAGGCAATGGGCGCGCGACGGCCGCCTGATGGCGACCTATGCAGTCTCTGCCGACGGCGAAAAGACCTGGCAGCCGCTTTCGGAGCTCGCGGAGCTGGAAATGCACGACCTGGTGGAAATGTCCGCGGGGACCTACTTCGGCCCCGTGCACAGGCAGGTGGTCGATGAACTGATCCGCGCCGGCGAAGTCCCTAAGGGAGCCTCTATTTACCGGAAGGTCGCGGGCGAGGATGCAATCGCGAAGCTTGAAAAGGAAACCCTTCGCGCGGAATCGCTTTCGGGTGATCTGAAGGCGGAGAAGGCCCATGCCGCGAAGCTTGAGAAACAGCTTGAAAAAGAAATTCTTCGCGCGGAATCGCTTTCGGGTGATTTGAAGGCGGAGAAGGTGCTTGTGCAGCGTGAGCAGGGTCGGATAAGGGAGCTTGAGGATGCGCTTCACGATGCCGGCGCGCGCAATGCCGCGCTGTGCCGCGCGGCGGTTGATTTGGAGGCGGAGCTTGAGGCGCTTCACGCCCGGCAGGCGGAGTATGCGCGGGCGCCGGTTGTGATTGCCGCGGAGCAGGCGTTTCCCGCGGCGCCTGACCCGGAGCCGGTCGAAGCGCCGCCGCCGCAGGATGATCCGCGCGCGCGGCTTGAGGAACAGTTGCGCAGGGAGCTGTCCAGGGCGGGGCGGGACGGTTTTTCGTTTTTGAAAAGAAAGTAGGCTGTATGAGTGATTCACCGGATAAACGGCGTTGGTTTTTGAAGGTGTCGGACGAGACGGTTTACGGCTCGGTCACGACCCGTACGTTGATTTTTTGGGCCGAGCAGGGCGGAATCCACCCCGGCTATGCCGTTTCGCTCGATCGCGAGCATTGGGTCGAGGCCGGTCGTGTTCCCGAGCTGGCCATGCAGTGGTGCGTGGTCGCGCCCGACGGCCAGATCTACGGCCCGCTGAACCGTGTGGCGGCGGAGCGCTTTCTGGCAGAAAAGCGTTTTCCAGAGGGATCTTCGCTCCGCGCCCGCGATTCGCTTGGCGAAGAAGATTTCCGGCTGCCTGAATTCCCGGCCGATTGGGTCTACCCCTCCGATGCGGCCGTGATTGGGCATGATGCGTTTCTTGCCGGCTGGCAGGAGCTGCGCGTGCGTAATGTCGAGCTGGAGGCCGCCAAGGCCGCGCTCGAGGCGCAGGTGGCTGAGCTCGGCGCCACCGCGGCGCGGCTCGACGAGGCCTTTTCGGTTGAGCGTAACCGCGCCGCCGAGCTTCAGCACGCCTTTCAGGAACAGCTTGAGCGCGCCACGCTGCTTGACCGCGAACACGAGGAGCGCCGCAGGGCGTTGCAGCGGGAACACCCCGCCCCCAAAGCCGTGCCGACCGATATGACGGCGCTCTACACCGTGCTCGCGCAGGAGAACCGGCTGCTGGAAGAGTTCGCCGAACAGGAGCTGAAGCTGATCGAGGATCTCCGCAAGCTGGCGCTTGCCCGCCGCCAGCAATATGCCGACCGCGTTCAGGCGATCCGGCGCATCACCGGCGAAAGCCCCGATGAAATGACCCGCCGCGCCCTGCGCGAGAGCCGCCCCGCCGCCGCCTCCGCCAGCCGCATGGATTACCAGCAGCTCGCCCGCGAGGCCCAGGAACGCGAAACCGAGCTCCTGCGCCGCATTCAGGCGCTCGAAACGCGCGAAGTGCATCTGCGCCGGCAGCTCGACCAGGCCCAGGCTCACGCCGGCAGCACCACCGAGCTTCAGGAACGCCTTCAGGAAATGGAGCAGCGCCTGGAACAGGAGCTTGTGGGCCGCCAGCACGACCGGCGCGACGCCGACCACATTCAGACCCGGCTGCTCTCCCGCATCGAAGATCTCGAGCGCCGCAACGCACCGGGCAGCCGCCTGTGAACGCACGCGTGCCGCTCTACCTCGCGCCGATGGCGGGTTTCACCAACCCGCCCATGCGCAAAATCTGCCTCGACCACGGCGCAGACCGCGTCTACACCGAAATGGTCAACGTCAACGGCATCGTCTACGAATCGGAGAAGACGCTCCACCTGCTGGAAAGCTTTCCCGGCGAGCGCCCCGTCTACGCCCACCTCTACGGCAGCGACCCCGCGCTCTTCGCCGAAGCCGCCCGCCGCGTGGAAGCGATGGGGCGCTTTCAGGGCATCGACATCAACGCCGGCTGCCCCGTGCCGCGCATCACCGCCGGCGGAGCGGGCGCGGCGCTCGTGAAAGATCCCAAACGCATCGGCGCGATTGTGAAGGCGGTCGTCGGCGCCGTCGGCCTGCCCGTCACGGTCAAAACCCGCCTCGGGCCGCACCCCGGCGAAGTCACCGTCTTCGAGATCCTCAAAGAGGCGGAAGCCGCCGGCGCCGCCGGGCTCACCCTCCACGCCCGCTTCACCTCGCAGGAACACGGCGGCCCCGTGCACCTCGATCTGCTCCGCCGGGTCAAAGCGCAGGCCGCCATCCCCATCACCGGCAACGGCGGCATCCGCGCTTATGCCGACGCCCAGGCCATGCTCGCCCAGACCGGCGTGGATTCGCTCATGATCGCCCGCGGCGCTTTCGGCAACCCCTGGATTTTCTCCGAGCTCTTCACCCCGCCTCCCCCCCATTGGCAGAAACGCCCGCTTGAAACCATCCGCGCCGCCCTCGACGAACACCTCCGCCTTGAGCTTCAGCACCGCATTCAGATCCAGCCCAGGCTTCCCCCCGGCTCGCTTTCCCCCGCCCAGGCCGTGGTCATTGCCTTCCGGTGCCATCTTTTCCGCTATCTCCACGGCCTCAAAGGCGCTTCCCATGTGCGGTCGCGCCTCTTCGAGTACCACGTGCCCGGCGACCTCCTGCCCGACCTCGACGCCTGCTTCGAACGCGAAAAACGCTTCCGCGAAGAAGCCCCCTGGGCCGAGAACGTGGATCCATGAGAACGCATGTGTCTCTTTGTGAGCGGAAAAGTGCGCCGCCCGGCAAAAAAAGATACCCAATTGCGTGGTTTTGTGCTATTGTGAGCTCAGTTTTCGCATAAACAAGGATTTTTGATTAAAGGATAAGCGTCATGGATGGAAAAACAATTCAGCTGCGCGATAAAGAAACCTGCCGTTGGGACATCCTCTCCCTGGGCGAAGTGATGCTTCGCTTCGATCCCGGCGAAAGCCGCATCCACACCTGCCGTTCATTCAACGTGTGGGAAGGCGGCGGCGAATACAACGTCGCCCGCGGTCTCCGCCGTTGCTTCGGCCAGCGCGCCGCCGTGGTCACAGCCTTCGCCGACAACCCCGTGGGCCACCTGCTCGAAGATTTCATTCTCCAGGGCGGCGTCGACACCTCCCTCATCCTCTGGCGCCCTTACGACGGCATCGGCCGCACCGTCCGCAACGGCCTCAACTTCACCGAACGCGGCTTCGGCATGCGCGGCGCCCGCGGCTGCTCCGACCGCGGCAACACCGCCGCCTCCCAGCTCCGCCCCGGAGATATCGACTGGGACGCCATTTTCGGCAAGCACGGCGTGCGCTGGTTCCACACCGGCGGCATCTTCGCCGCCCTCTCCGACACCACCCCCGACGTCGTCATCGAAGCCGTCATCTGCGCCAAAAAACACGGCACCGTCACCAGCTACGACCTCAACTACCGCCCCTCGCTCTGGAAAGACATCGGCGGCAAAAAACGCGCCCAGGAAGTCAACCGCGAAATCGCCCGCTATGTCGACGTGATGATCGGCAATGAAGAAGACTTCACCGCCAGCCTCGGCCTCGAAGTGCCCGGCGTCGACGAAAACCTCACCTCGCTCCCCGTCGAAGGCTTCAAGCGCATGATCGAGCAAGCCGTCAAAACCTATCCCAACTTCAAAGCCGTCGGCACCACCCTTCGCGGCGTGAAATCCGCCACCATCAACGACTGGGGCGCCGTGTGCTGGTACCAGGGCGCCTGCCACGAAGCCATTTACCGCTCCAACCTCGAAATCCTCGACCGCGTGGGCGGCGGCGACAGCTTCGCCTCAGGCCTCATCTACGGCTTCCTCACCGGCTGCGACGCCAAAAAAGCCGTCAACTACGGCGCCGCCCACGGCGCCCTCGCCATGACCACCCCCGGCGACACCTCCATGGCCACGGTCGACGAAGTCGAAAAACTCATGGCCGGCGCCGCCGCCCGCGTTGACCGATAATTTTTAAAGGAACCTGAAAATGCTTCAAGGATGGCGTTGGTTCGGGCCTGCGGATGCGATCTCATTGAAAGAAATCCGCCAGGCAGGTGTTACAGATGTCGTCACAGCCCTGCACCATGTGCGCTGCGGGGAGCTGTGGACCGAAGAAGAAATCGCCAGGCGCGTCAGCGAAGTGCAGGCCGCGGGCATGCGCTGGAGCGTCGTCGAAAGCGTGCCCGTTCACGAATCGATCAAAACCCGCAAGGGCGACTACGCCAAATACATCGACATTTACAGGCAATCTCTCCGCAACCTCGCGAAACACGGCGTCAAAATCATCTGCTACAACTTCATGCCCGTGCTCGACTGGACTCGCACCAACCTCAGCCGAACCTTGCCCGACGGCACCACCGTCCTCCAGTGCGACGACGCCGCCATCGCCGCCTTCGACCTGCACATCCTCCAGCGCCCCGGCGCCGAAAAAGACTATTCCGAAACCCTCCGCCAAAAAGCGAAAACCCTCTTCGAAAACGCCACCCCCCAGGAACGCAAAGCCCTCTCCGACAGCATCCTCCTCGGCCTCCCCGGCACAGTCGACGACCTCACCCCCGCCCAGTTCCTCGCCTGCCTCAGCACCTACGACGGCATCGACGACGCCACCCTCCGCCACAACTTCTACACCTTCCTCCGCGAGATCCAGCCCCTCTGCGACGAGCTCGGCATCCGCATGGCCGTCCACCCCGACGACCCCCCCCGCCCCATCTTCGGCCTCCCCCGCATCGTCAGCACCCCCGAAGACGTGGAACAGATGTTCCGCGAAATCCCCTCCCACAACATCGGCCTCACCTTCTGCGCCGGCTCCTTCGGCGGCCGCCTCGCCAACGACGTCGCCCCCATGTTCGAGCGCTTCGCCCACCGCATCCACTTCGCCCACCTGCGCAACGTCGCCTTCGAAGACGAACACACCTTCCACGAATCCTGCCACCTCTGCGGCCGGGTCGACATGGACCGCCTCATGACCGCCCTTCTCAAAGAAGAAGACCGCCGCCGCCAGGCCGGCATCGCCGAGTGGCAGATCGTCATCCGCCCCGACCACGGCCGCTTCATGGAAATCGACAAAACCCGCAAGACCTACTCCGGCTACTCCTACGGCGGCCGCCTCGTAGGCCTCGCCGAGCTCCGCGGCCTCGAGCAAGGCATCCGCTACGGCAACCGCCCCCTCAGCGGAAAAGTCGCCGCCGTCACCGGAGCCGCCGGCGTGCTCTGCTCCGTCATGGCCAAAAGCCTGCTCAAAGCCGGAGCCAAAGTCGCCCTCATCGACCTGCGCCTCGAAGCCGCCGAAAAAGTCTGCGCCCAGCTCGCCGCCGAAGGCCTCACCCAGACCCTTCCCCTCTGCGCCAACGTCCTTGAGCGCGAATCCCTCGAAACCGCCCGCGACACCATTCTCACCCACTGGGGCCGCATCGACATCCTCCTCAACGGCGCCGGCGGCAACCACCCCAAAGGCACCTGCCCCGCCGAACAATTCACCCTCGAAACCCCCTTGGAAGACTCCTTCTTCGGCCTCGACATCAGCGGCTTTGAATTCGTCAACAAACTCAACTTCATCGGCACCCTCCTCCCCTCCCAAGTCTTCTGCCGCGCCATGACCGCCACCGGAGGCAGCGTCGTCAACATCTCCTCCATGGCCGCCACACAGCCCCTCACCAAAGTCGCCGCCTACGCCTCAGCCAAAGCCGCGGTCGACAACTTCACCAAATGGCTCGCCACCCACCTCGCCCCCGTCGGCATCCGCGTCAACGCCATCGCCCCCGGCTTCTTCATCACCGACCAGAACCGCTTCCTCATGCTCGAGGCCGACGAAAAAACCCTCACTCCGCGCGGGAACAAAGTCATCTCCAAAACACCCATGCGCACCTTCGGAAAACCCGAAGACCTCTGCGGAGCCCTCAAATTCCTCGTCTCCGACGAAGCCACCTTCGTCACCGGCATCGTCATCCCCGTCGACGGCGGCTTCCTTGCCTATTCAGGAGTGTGATCATGGCCTTCATCGATACCGACTTCCTTCTCGACACCCCCCAAAGCCGCGAGCTCTACCACGCCTACGCCAAGCCCATGCCCATTATCGACTTCCACTCCCACCTCAACCCCGCCTGGATCGCCCAAGACCACCATTTTCAAGACATCACCGAAGCCTGGCTCTCCGACGACCACTACAAATGGCGCGCCATGCGCACAGCCGGCGTCCCCGAACGCTACTGCACCGGCGACGCCTCCCCCCGCGAAAAATTCGACAAATGGGCCGCCACCGTCCCCATCCTCCTGCGCAACCCCCTCTACCACTGGACCCACCTCGAGCTCCGCCGCATCTTCGGCATCGACGGCCTCCAGCTCTCCCCCTCCACCGCCGACTACATCTGGGCCCTCACCCGCGAAAAACTCTCCCAGCCCAACTTCGGCGCCCGCGGCATCGCCCAACAGCTCAACGTCATCGTCAGCTGCACCACCGACGACCCCTCCGACCCCCTCACCTACCACAAAATGAACAACGCCGACCGGCAGACCACCATCACCCTCCTCCCCACCTGGCG
Source organism: Kiritimatiellia bacterium (assembly GCA_031553315.1). Lineage (GTDB taxonomy): Bacteria > Verrucomicrobiota > Kiritimatiellia > RFP12 > DVOR01 > JAVBLT01. The sequence goes on along the minus strand of JAVBLT010000007.1, from coordinate 66,482 downwards.
CCCCGACAAAGCCCGCCAGGTCGCCAACGCAGCCGCCTTCCGCGCCTGGGTCGAAAAACTCGCCCAGGCCGACAACCGCACCATCACAACCTTCTCCGACCTCCTCGAAACCCTCACCCGCCGCCACGCCTACTTCCACGAAATCGGCTGCCGCGCCTCCGACCACTCCATCGAAGCCTTCACCCCCAACCTCTGCACCCCGGCCGAAGCCGAAGCCATCTTTGCCGACACCCTCCGCGGCAACAACCAGACCCCCGAAGCCCAAACCCGCTACTCATTCTGGATGCTCCACTTCTTCAGCACCCTCGACATGAAGACCGACTGGGTCCAGCAATACCACATCGGCGCCCTGCGCAACCCCAACGCCGCCGCCCTCCGCCGCCTCGGCCCCGACACCGGCTTCGACGCCATCGCCGACGACACCTACGCCCTCCCCCTCGCCCTCCACCTCAGCCGCCTCGCCGAAGCCAACACCCTCCCCCGCACCATCCTCTACAACCTCAACCCCCGCGACAACGAAATGCTCGCCGTCCTCGCCGGCAGCTTCCAAGACGGCACCCCCGGCGGCCGCATCCAATACGGCGCCGCCTGGTGGTTCCTCGATCAGATGGACGGCCTCACCCGCCACATCGAAACCCTCAGCCAGCTCGGCGTGCTCTCCCAATTCGTCGGCATGCTCACCGATTCGCGCAGCATCCTCAGCTTCACCCGCCACGAATACTTCCGCCGCATCCTCTGCCGCATCCTCGGCCGCGACATCGCCGACGGCCTCATCCCCAACGACACCGCCCTCGTCGGCAAAATGGTCCGCGACATCTCCTCCCACAACGCCAAATACTACTTCAACTTCCCCATGAAAGAATCCTTCACATGAGCTTCAAAACCCTCCTCGGCCCCACCCGCATCATCCCCGTCATCGTCATCGACGATCCCTCCTCCGCCGTCCCCCTCACCCAGGCCCTCGCCCGCGGCGGCCTCCCCGCCGTTGAAATCACCCTCCGCACCCCCGCCGCCCTCGAAGCCATCCGCCTCATCAAAGCCGCCAGCCCCCGGACCCTCATCGGCGCCGGCACCATCCTCCGCGAAGACCAGCTCCGCGCCGCCAAAGAAGCCGGCGCCACCTTCGGCGTCTCACCCGGCCTGGATCCCGACATCCTCAGCCTCTCCAAAAGCATCGCCCTGCCCTTCATCCCCGGCATCGCCACCGCCGGCGAGCTCACCCTCGCCCTCAAACACGGGTGCGACACCGTCAAATTCTTCCCCGCCGAAAACGCCGGCGGCGTCAAAATGCTCCAGGCCCTCCTCGGCGCCTTCCGCCACACCGGCATCACCTTCATGCCCACCGGCGGCGTCACCCGCGACAACATCGCCAGCTACCTTTCCCTCAAAGAAGTCATCGCCGCCGGCTCCTCCTGGATCGCCGAAGCCAGCCTCATCAAATCCGCCGACTGGCAGGAAATCGAGCGCCGCGCCCGCGAAGCCTGCTCCGCCATCGCCGCTTTCTAGAGCATATTTCGATTGATATTTCCGCTTTTTCTCGGTGTTTTTCGTTTTTGAACTTCACCCTCTCAGATCGCCGTAGCGTTGCTACGGCTCACCTCAGGCGTTTGTCAAAACCAAAATTCACCTTCGCAAAATCCGGAAATCTCATTCGAAACATATTCTAAGCAATTGCACCTTGCTCTAAAAAAACGAGCGCCGCCCGGTTGAGGCGGCGCTCGTTTGCATTTCGTGCGCGTGGTGTTATTTTATGGTGATCAGCAGGCCGCTGCGGGCTGCGAGGAAGATGCCGGTGGCATCGGCCTTCAGGTAGGTGCCTTCGGGGGCAATGAGGTTGGAGGGGCTGATCGCGGCGCCTTGGGCAATGTAGTATTTCACGCCGCTCTCCGGGGTGAAGCCTTCGGGCAGGGTGAGGGCGGCTGTGCCGCCGACGCTGCCGCTGAAGGTGGCGATGCCGGTGGCGGCGGCGCTGGGGACGACGCTGAGGCGGGCTGTTTCGGCGAAGGTGACGGCGCCGGTGAAGGTGCCGCTGCCGCCGAGACCCGCGCCTGCCTCCACGCTGATGGCGCCGGGGTAGGTCTGGGTGTTGAGGGTGAGGGTGCCGCTGCCGGTCTTGACGAGGCTGACGGCGGCGGGGATGGCGCCGCTGAAGGCGGTGTCGGCGCTGCCGGCCACGGTGAGGGTGGCGGCGGCGAGCCCGTTGGTGAGGGTGACGGGGCCGCTGCCGGAGAGGCCTGCGAGGGTGGCCTGGGCGGTGGCGAGGGTGAGGCGGGTGCGGGCGTCGGCGCCGGTGTCGATGGCGGCGAGGGCCGCGGCCCGCTCTGCGCCCAGGCGCAGCTCGATGCCTCTGTTGTTGGTTTCGGGGTCTTCGGAGGCGAGGGTGATGGTTCCGTTGAAGCCGCCTTCGCCGCGAAGGGTGAAGAGGGAGAACTGGTGATCGCTGTTCGCGGCGCGGCGGATGGTGAAGCTGCCGCCGCCGCTGAGGCTCTCGATGACCCAGCCTTTGGTCCACTTGCCGGAGAAGGCGGAGGCGCCGGTGGCGGTGATGCCGCGGCTGAAGTGGTAGGAACCGTCTTCACTGTGGAGGGTGGCGCCGTTGAGGGTGATGGCGGTGGCGATGTTGACTTTGTTGTCGGTGGCGCTGTCGACGGCGGAGAATCTGCCCACGTGGAGGGTGAGGGTGGTTCCGGGGGCTGCGGCGAGGGTCTGGCCCAGGGCGTGGGTCTCTCCGGCGAGGGCGCCGGCGCCGCCGGGGCCGGGGATGCCCCACCAGAAGGCGCCGGTCTCGATGTTCACGGCGCCGGTGAGGGCGTGCCCGGTGTTTTCGACCACGCGCAGGATGCCGGGGCCGGTTTTGGTGAAGCCGGTTCCGGTGAGGATGCCGCCGAGGTTGGATTCCACGCCGGCGAGGGCCGTGAGCGTGTGGGCGCCTTCAAAGGCGATGGGCGAGGGGATGGTCGCGTTTTCGGCGAAGCTTGCGCCGACGCCGTCGGCGAAGCTGTAACGGCCTGCGCCGATGGTGGCGGCGTCCATGGCGAAGCTGCCGGAGGCGATGCGGGCGGTGCCTTCGAAGGCGGCGCCGAGGTTGAGGGCGGCGGCTTGGGCGAGGGCAACGTCGACCGTGCCTTTGCCGACGACGGGGCGCTCGAGGGCGGGGAGGCCTTCGGGTGCGGCGTAGCGCAGGGTGGCGCCTTCGCGGAGGTCGGTCACGCCGGTGTAGGTGTGGGCGCGGTCTGTGGCGGCGAGCCCGCTTTCGACGGTGAGGCCGCCGCTGCCGCCGATGGCGCCGCCGCTGAGGGTGACGCTGCCGCCTTCGCCGGGGGCGATGACGGTGAGCGCGGGTTCGACGGTGCCTTCGATGGGGACGGTGGCGCTGGCCAGGAAGAAGGCGGTGTCGTTATTCTGGAAGGCGGCGGTGGTGGCGGTGGGCTGGCGGTCGACGAGCACGGGCCACATGTAGCCGGGGTCGGGGTCGGTTTCGGAGTGTTTCCAGGCGGAGATGCCGGTGGACCAGCCCAGCGAGTAGGGGTGCCCGCCGCTGAAGGCGAGGGTGAGGGAACCGTCGGCCTCGGTTTCGAGGGTGTAGGCGCCGGGGTCGAGGGCGGTGCCGTGGCGGGTCAAAACGGGGGCGCCGCCGACGGTGCCGCCGGTGTTGCCCGCGAAGGGGTATTCGCCCGGGGGAAGATCGCCGATTTCAACGGTGAAGCCTTCGCCGAAGGTGAGGTCGCCGGCGTTGGCGATGAAGGGGGCTCCCGCTTCGGGAAGGGGCAGGTTCAGGGTGCCGGTTGTGAGGGCCACGGCGCCGGCGGTGGCGAAGGTGTTGGTGGCGGTGAGGGTGGCGCCCGAGCAGGTGAAGGCTTCGAGGGCGCCGCCTTCGAGGGTCACGGTCTGACCGGCGGTGGCGGTGTAGCCTTTGAGCGCGCCGGCGGGTTTGACGGTGACGGCGGTGAAGCCTGTGACTGTGGCCGCGGTCAGGTCGATGGCGCCGCCGATGACGAGGCGGGGTGTACCCGCGATGGTGGCGCCGCCTTCGCTCGCTTTGAGCGCGGCTCCGGTGAAGGTGCCGCCGTTGAGGATCAGCGTGGCGTCGCCGCCGACGCTGGCTCCGGTGTTGGCGCCGCCCGCGACGATGGAGGAGGTGTAGGTGCCGCCGTTGAGGGTCACGCTGGTGTTGCCGAGCACGGCGCTGGGCACTTCCAGGTTTGAGTAGCCGCCGCCGTAGATGGGGGCGGTGAAGGTGACGGCGGCGGGGGCGCTCACGGCGATGGCGGCGCTGCCCACGGAGGAGGCGGTGAATGCGGCGGGCTTGGCAAGAAGAAAGCTGGTGTAGCTGCCGCCCACGAGGGTTTTGGCGAAGGTGCCCTCGGCGGTGGGGCTGAGGTCGACCGTGACGGCGGTCTCGCCTTCAACGATGGTGCCGGAGCGGTTGTTGGCCGTCCAGGCGCTTCCGCCGAAGATGAAGCCGACGGGGAGATTGTTGTCGAGCTTGGCGCCGGTGTTGTCGCTCTGGAGGTTTTCGATGCGCACCGCCACGCTGCCGGTGATCACGGGGATCTGGTTGTGGGCGCTGGTGCCGCCGCCGACGATGGATCCGGTGACGAGGGCCTGGTCTTTAATGACCACGCCGATGTTGCCCGTCACGCCGCCGTTGCCGCTGCCGCCGCCGTTGCCGCCTTTGTAGGAGCCGCCGACGATGTTGTCGGCGGTGGCCGTGCCGCCGAGCTCCACGAGGATACTGCCGTCGATGGGAGAGAACTGGTTGTTCTGCCAGTTGTTTTCGCAGCCGCCGACGATGAGGCTGTAGGATCCGCCGGAGGCTTTGAGCCAGATGTCGCGCGTTGCGGGGGCGCCGGTGCCGTAGCCGTAGGGGTGCAGGCCGAAGAGGCTGGGGGTGCCGGTCGTGCCGGCGGCCTGGGCCACGATGGAGTCTTTTCCGTTAAGGGTCTGGATAAAGGTGGAGTTGAGGCCGAAACCGATGGTGCTGGTCACGTTGGTGAGGGTGAGGGCCTGTTCGGGGAGGTCTTTTGAGGTCCAGTCGGCGGAGGGGGGGGTGAAGGAAACGGGGCTGCCCAGGGTGATGGAACCGTCGGCGTTGAACACGGCGGAATCAATGGCAGGGGTGGCGCCGCCGATGAGCACGCGCAGGTTCTCCGCGCTCCAGCCCGTTACGGTTGCGGCGGGGTCGAAGGCGAAGATTTTGTAGGTCGCGGGCAGGGAGGTCGGCGCGGCGAGGTTGAGCGTGAGCTCCGCGCCGAGGGTGAGGGTGGCGCCGGCGGGGACTGTCAGGGCGGCCTCTGTGTTGCCCGGGGCGATGGACGAGAGGTTGAAGGTGGAGTCGGCCTCGGCGGTGGTCCGGGCGCCGAGGGTCAGCGGCGCGGTGACTTTGAGCGAACCGCCGGCCAGCGTGAGGTTGGGCACGGGCACGGAGGGCCCCAGGGCGAGCGTGACGGCGTTGCTCACGGAAATGGTGCCGGTGTAGCCGTCGACGCCGTTGAGCTGCAAGGTGTTGTTTCCGGTTTGGGTGGCGAGGGCGAGGTCGCCGGGGCCGGTGAGCTCGGCGAGGGTAAGGGTTCTGCTGTTGGCGAAGGTGATTTTCGCAGGCTCGAGAATGGTGGTGGGGGCGGTGAAGGTGGAGTTGTGATCCATGCGGAGGGCGGCCCTGTTGTAGGGGTTGTTTTCGGTGTACCGGGTGGCGCCGAGGAAAAAGGGGTTGGCGTAGGTTTGGTCGCTGCCGTTGAACCAGATTTGCCCGCCGCAGAGGTAGAGGGCGCCGGCGTTGGCGATGTTGGAGGCGCGGTCGAGCCGCCAGCGGCCGGAGGCGAACCAGAGGGAGGCGGCGTTGACGGGGGAGTTGGAGATGATCATCTGGCCGTTTCCGGGGGTGAAGGTTTCCACGGCGGGGGTTCCGGTGAAGGCGCCGGTGCTGAGCTTGCCGTGGAAGAGGGTGGTTCCGCTTCTGAAGGTGATGCCGTTGCCGGGGTTGGAGTTGCTGGTGTAGTTGATCCAGGCGCTTTGGGTCTCGTTCACGGCGCCGGTGCCGGCGGCGCGTGAGACGATTTTGGCGTAGTTGCTCTCCAAGGGGAGGCCGTTTTCATCGGTCGCCGGCAGTTCGGCCATGGCCGAGGCGGCAAAAAAGACCGCCGCGCAGGCGATGCACAGGGAGTGGTTGATTCTCATGCGGATATTCCTTTCGCTGGGGTGTGCAGTTGTGGCTACACGCTTAAAATACTACCCTGTTTTGCTCTTGACAACATCAAAATGCGTGAAGGGCAAAAAAATCAAACAGAACGTTCAGTCATTACAACCCTTTGATTGAAATGAATTTACCATAAAAATCGTGCGGGTTGGCGCTTGGAATTTTTCAGGGATACCGGTAAAGAAAAAGGCGCTCCCTTGCGGGAACGCCTTCCGGTGTGAGTGCGGATTACGCTCAGTAGACGGAGGTCTTGGGCGCTCCGGTATCAACGACGGCTTTGGGCCGTTCACCCCGGTACCAGTAGACCATGAGCGGGGTGGCGATGAAGAGGGTGGAGTAGGTGCCGACCAGCATGCCGATGAGGAGGATGAAGGAGAAATCCTTCAATGCCTCGCCGCCGAGGAAGTAGAGGGCGGCCACGGTGAGCAGGGTGGAGGCGGTGGTGAGGATGGTGCGGCTGAGGGTCTGGTTCATGGCGCGGTTGACGAGCTCCTGGAAGGGGGTTTTGACGTCTTTGCGCATGTCTTCACGGATGCGGTCGAAGATCACGATGGTGTCGTTGATCGAATAGCCGACGACGGTGAGCAGGCCGGCGACGGTGGTGAGGCTGACTTGCTTGCCGAGGATGGTGAAGAGGCCCAGGGTGATGAGGGCGTCGTGAGCGAGACCGACGACGCCGCCAAAGCCGAAGCCGAATTCGAAGCGCACTTTGATGTAGATGATGATGCCCACGAGCGAGAGGAGCAGGGCGAGGGCGGCATCTTTCTTGAGGCTGGCGCCGACTTGGGAACCGATGGCTTCCTGGCTCTGGAGCTGGATGCCGAGGTCGGGGTATTTCTCCTGGAGGAGGCGGGTGACGACGAGGGCGGTGTCGACTTCTTTGCCGTCGGCGTTTTTCACGGTCATGGTGCTGGTCTTGATGCTGAGGCTGTATTCGGCTTTGCCTTCGAGATCCACGCGCTGCTGCTGGACGATGGCGTCGGTGGCGCCGGCGCCGTCGGTAACGAGCTTCTGGATGGCGGCGTTATCGTCGGCGGGGATGTCGCCTTTGGCGCCGTCGAAGGTCATGGTGATGCCGCCGGAGAAGTCGACGGCGAAGACGGCGTTGGGGTTCTTCACGGCTTTGTAGCCGAAGACGGCGAGGGTGAGGGCGATGATGGCGGCGGAGGCGATCATGCAGGGTTTGGCGTATTTGAAGAAGTCGAAGTTGACGGTGCCGGGGATGAGCTGGAGCATCTTGTAGGGCTTCACGCGCGATTCGGGTGTGAAGCGGTCGAAGATGAGGCGCGTCACCACGAGGGCGGTGAACATGCTGATGATGATGCCGCCGCAGAGGGTGACGGCGAAGCCGCGGATGGGGCCTGACCCGAACACGAAGAGGATGGCGCCCACGATGAGGGTGGTGAGGTTGGAATCGAGGATGGCGAGGTAGGCGCGGTTGTAGCCGGCGGCGACGGCGGCGCGGGCGGTCTTGCCGGTTTTGAATTCTTCGCGCATGCGCTCGAAGATCAGCACGTTGGCGTCGACCGCCATGCCCACGGAGAGCACGAGGCCTGCGATGCCGGGCAGGGTGAGCACGGGCAGCTGGATGAGGTTGGTGCTCATGCCGGCGTCTTTAATGAACACGCTGAGCAGGCTGCTGGCGATGATCATGCCGGCGGGCCAGAGGAAGGCGTTGAGGAGGAGGGCGATGTCGGCCACCACGCCGCAGTAGGTGTAGTAGATGACCATGAAGATGAGCACGAGGCCCACGCCGATGACGCCGGCGCGAACGCCTTTCTGGATCGCGTCTACGCCGAGCGTGGGGGAGACGGAGCTCTTGGCGAGGATCTTGATGGGGGCGGGGAGGGAGCCGGCGTTGAGGACGTTGCGCAGGACGACGGCTTCGGTCCAGCTGAAGTTGCCGGTGATTTCGGCTTTGCCGTTGGGGATTTCGCTGTTGATGACGGGGGCGGAGTAGACGAGGTCGTCGAGGATGATGGCGAGCTGGCGGCCGGTGGGGCTGTTTTTGTTGCGGTTGCCGTAGGGTTTGTAGTCGGCGGTGATTTTGGCGAATTCTTCGGGGGTCTTGAAGGTCATCGACACGCCGACTTTGCCGAACTGGTCGGCCTGCACGTCGGCCTTGCTGATTTTTTCACCGGTGAGGAGCACGGCGCGCTGAATGAAGAAGGGGAGGAAGGCGGGTTTGCCTTCGATGCTCTTCTCTTTGGCTTTTTCGAACATGAGCTCGTAGGAGGTGCCGGGGGTGCCGGTGCGGCCGAGGCGGCCGGCGTAGGCGGGGTCTTTCTGGAGCTGGGCGTAGGTGTCGTCGCGCACGAGGCAGCGCTGGCCTTTGGTGGTGGTGGAGCGGGTGTAGCCTTCGATGGGGGTGTTGCCGGAGAGGAGCTTGTCGGCCTCGGCGGCGCTTTCCCTGTGCACGAGGCGGAAGGTGAGGAAGGCGGCGCTTTTGATGCTGTCTTCGGCGGCCTGTGCCTGCACGGCGTCGGCGCCGGGGATCTGGATGAGGATCTGGTGGTTCTGGCCGGCGGCGATGACGGGTTCCTGGGTGCCGAGCGCGTCGATGCGGTTACGGAGCACTTCGAGGGTGCGCTGGTCGGCGTCGGTCATGATTTCTTTGATGCGGGCGGCCACGTCGGCATCGCTGAGGTTGGCGCCGCCTTCGGTGTTGCGGATGTTTTCGGCGAGGCGCTCCTGGTCGATGACCACGGTGAAGCTGGTGCCGCCCTGAAGGTCGAGGCCGAGGCGGATTTTTTCTTTGGGGGGCCAGGTCACGTAGGTTGAGAATGCGCAAAGGAAGAGAAGGGTTAACCATCTCCAAAGGGTGCTGACTTTCATGTGTATACTCCGGTTGTTCTGTTTAAGGGTTGAAAAGTGAATGGGTTGAAAAGGGCTGTCGGGGTGTTTTTCAGCGGGGAGGGGCGCCTCCGGTGCGGTTGGTCACGAGCGTTTCGATCGGCACGGGGAGGGTTCTTTCAAGGGGTGGGGCGCGGTCGAGGAGGGTGTGCCGGTCGACGATGGCCGGAAGGGCGGATTTTTGAAAGCAGGGGGGCGCATGGGGCGGTGGATTGGCGCCGCCGGTGTGGGTGGCCGCGACGATGACGAGGTCGCCGGGGGGCAGGCCGCAGGCGCCGGTTTGGAGGGGCTGCTCTTCGGATACGCCTGTTTTTTCAGCCGGTTCTTCGGGCGCATGGCGCAAAAACGTGCCGGTGTGGAGCGAAAGGGAAAACACGCACGCCAGCAGCAGGGTGGCGGCTTGGAGGAGGGGCTTTTTCTCTTTTCGGGCGGCGCTCATAGGGTTTTAAGGGGTGCGGGGAGGGCGGCGGCGTTGAGGCGGGCGGCGAGGGCGCGGGCTTCTTTTTCTTTGAATCGGCCGGTGATTTCGGCGCTGCCGTTGGGGATTGTGCCGTGGATGGCGGGGGCGGAGACAATGATTCCGTCGGAAAGGATGGCGAGGCGGCGGCCTGTGTTTTCGGCGGTGATGCGGGCAAAGGCTTTGGGTTCCCTGAAGGTGATGCTGATGCCGTTTTGGTCGAGGTTGTCTTTGCTGAACGCGGCTTGGGCGATGTCTTTTCCGGTGAGGAGGGTGGCTTCCTCGAGGAAGTGGGGGAGGTAGGCGGTTTGGCCGGTTTCGGTTGTTTCGGCGGTGCGCTCGAGGGTGAAGCCGAATTCGGCTGTGTGGTCGCACTGGGGTTTGTTGTTGATGAAGCAGGGGCGGCCTGAGCGGGTGGCGGACCGGGTGAGGTGGGGGATGGCGTTGGTGGCGGCAAGGAGGGCCCGGGCGCGGGTTTCGCTGTCTTCGCTCACGAGGCGGAAGCTTGCGCTGGCGCGGTCGGCAAGGAGGGTGAGGAGCTCGATTGACTCATCGAAATAGGGTGAGGGCGGCGAAACCAGGCGCAGCTGGAAACGGTCGCCGGGCAGGGTGCGCAGGGTGATTTTTTCTTTGGGCACGCCGAGGTTGGCGAGCTGGGCGCGGAGAATGCCGGGGGTGGCCTCGCGGGCGGTTTCGAGGGTTTCGCGGGCGAGGGCGGCATCGGGGATTTCTTTTTGGAGGCGGTCGAGGTCGAAGGTGAGGGTGATGTGGAGGGTGGCGTGCTGGGCTTCGATCACTTCTGGGGTGGAGAAGTTGATGGCGTGTGCGCAAACGGCACAGCCGAGCGCCGCCGCTGTGAGCAGGGCGCGGGTGTGGGTGAGGAGGGTGCCGTTTGCGCGGTGCATGGGTTACCTTTTCTTGGGTTCTTCGGGGGTGGGTTCGTCGACGGGGCCTGCGACGGCGCCGCGGGCCACTTCGATGCGGGTCTGGGGGGCGATTTCGATGATGAAGGTCTTTTCTTTGGCTTCGGTGATGGTGCCGATGAGGCCGCCTGCGAAGGAGACGCGTTTGCCGGCGCGCAGCTCGCTGACCATTTTCTGGCGTTCTTTTTCTTTGCGCTGCTGGGGGCGGATCATCATGAAGTACATGAGGCCGAAGCCGAGCAGGAGGATGGGCATGATGCCCAGGTCGGCGCCTTTCGCGGGGGCGGCTTCGCCTTCGGCGGGGACGCCTTGGGCTTCGGTTGTTTCAACCGGGGCGGTGGCGGCGGCGTCGGCCTGGGCGATGAAGAGGGGAGCGAATTTCATGTGGGGTGTTCCTTATTGGCCGCGTGTGGGGTGGGTGCGGAGGTTGTAGGTGGCTTCTTTGCGCCATTCGGTGAAGGCATCGGCGTTGATGGCTTCGCGCATGGTTCGCATGAAGGTGAGGTAGCAGTGGATGTTGTGAAGGGTGATGAGGCGCACGCCGAGGATCTCGCCTACGTTGAGCAGGTGGCGGATGTAGGCGCGGCTGTAGGTGGCGCAGGCGGGGCAGGCGCAGCCTTCTTCGATGGGGCGCAGGTCGGTTTTCCATTGCCCGGCTTTCACGGGGTAGGGGCCGCGGCGGGTGAAGGCGGAGCCGTTGCGGGCGTTGCGGGTGGGGATGACGCAGTCGAACATGTCGGCGCCCATGCCGACGGCTTCGCTCATCTGCCAGAGGTCGCCGAGGCCCATCACGTAGCGGGGGCGGTCGCGGGGAAGGTGGGGGATGCTGTCGGCAATGCCTTTGAGGATGAAGGGCTCGGGCTCGCCGACGCTGACGCCGCCAATGGCGAAGCCGTCCATGCCGTCGTTGCGCATGGCGGTGAGCTCTTGGGCGCAGTGTTGGCGCAGGTGGGCCCATTCGCTGCCCTGGACGATGCCGAAGACGAGCTGGCCGGGGGCGCGGGGCTCGCTGATGCAGGTTTTGGCCCATTTGAGGGTTTTGTCCACGGCGTTGCGGGCGTAGTCTTCGGTGCAGGGGTAGGGGATGCATTCGTCGAAGCACATGGCGATGTCGGATCCGAGGATGCGCTGAACGTTCATGGATTCCTTGGGCCCCATGAAGAAGCGCTGGCCGTCGATATGCGATTGGAAGTAGACGCCGTCGTCCTTGATTTTACGCAGGCCCGAAAGGCTGAAGACCTGGAAGCCGCCGCTGTCGGTCAGAATGGGTTTGTCCCAGCTCATGAATTGATGGAGGCCGCCGCAGGCTTCCATGATTTCGTTGCCGGGGCGGAGCATGAGGTGGTAGGTGTTGCCGAGGATGATCTGGGCGCCGAGCTCTTCAAGGTCGCGGGATTCGAGGGTTTTGACGGTGGCCTGGGTGCCCACGGGCATGAACTGCGGGGTTTCGATAGGGCCGTGAGCCGTCCAGAGGCGGCCTGTGCGGGCGCCGGTGAGGCGGTCTTCGTGCAACACTTCAAAGGTCCCGGGGGCGGGGCGGTTATCTGTGGCGGCGTTTGTCACGCGGATGCGTTTCCTTCTTGTGTAAAACAGTTTATCACGGCCAGGCCGTAAATGGCCGCGGTTTCGGCGCGCAGCACGTTTTCGCCCAGGTTCACGGGGACGGCTCCTCCCGCCAGAAGAAGGGCGAGCTCTTCTTCCGTGAAATCGCCTTCGGGGCCGGACCACCAGGCGAGGGTCTTCGGCCAGGGTGCGGCGTTCATCTGCAACATCACGCTCTTGAGCGGCTTGGCCTCGGGCGTGAGCGCGGCCACGAGGGTCGTTGCGCCCGCGCTTTCGGCGGCGGCCTCGCGCAGGGTCGCGGGCCGCGCGACCCGGGGTTCCCAGGCGGTTCCGCATTGCCGGGCGGCCTCTTCCGCGATGCGCTGCCAACGCCGGCGCTTGGCTTCGGCTTCGCGCTCGCCGATCCGCACGATGGTGCGCTCGGAAATCACGGGCACAATCCGCGCGGCGCCCAGCTCGGTGGCTTTTTCGAGGGTCCAGAGCCACCGGTCGCCTTTGGTCACGCAGGCGTAAATCTGCACGGCTGTCTTTCCCGGAGGCGCTTCCCGCAGGGGGGCGAGGGCGGTGAGCTCCAATTGGCCTCCCGCAAGGCGGCCCATGGCGTAGAGGCGCGTTTTGCCGGAACCGTCGAAACACTCCACTTCCGCCCCTTCGCGGAGGCGGAGCACGGTGACCAGGTGGCGCGCATCCTCTTTCGAGAGCAGGATCCCGCCGTGGCCGAGCGCTTCACTTTCAACTCTATGCCGGTGCATGACTAAACAGTGTAGCAAATGATGGGCCTGAAAAGGAAGTAAATTCTTATGAAGGGTGATTTGCGATTTACAATGTGAGGTTTTGACTTTTCACTTCGCGATAAACATGATATTCTCCCATTTAAATTAAGGAAAGGAAGTTGAAGATGAAACGCTTTTTGATTCTCTGCGCCCTGCTTGCCTTCGCCGCCCGTGCCGAAGCCAAGCTCGCCTACACCGTCAGCGGTCTGAACGACGCCTCCCATCTCTCCGGCCCCAGGCTTGCCGAGAGCGACCTTGAAGGCAAAGTGCTTTTCGTCGAAAACTGGGGGATCAACTGCCCTCCCTGCCGCGCTTCTCTGCCGCATATGCAGAAACTCTATGAAAAACACATCAAAAGCGGCAAATTCGCCATGATCGGCGCCCATTTGCAGGGGCGTAACGATAAAGCGATCCTTGAGTTGCTCAAATCCAGCGGTGTGACTTATCCCGTTTACCAGCAGTTTCGGATCGGCGGCGTTCAGCTGCCCGGCGGCATTCCCTCCGCCGTGCTGATTGATCACAAGGGCGCAGTGGTCAAGGTCGGTTTTCTGAATGACGTGCTGCCGCTTCTCGACTCCACCCTCAAAGCCGCTCCCGACTCTATCCCCGGCAGCCTCATCGGCGGCATGGAGCTCGTCTACAACAAAGCCCTCTCCAAACAGCTTGTCGCCGGGAAAAACGTGGATTCCGTTCTGAAAGGCCTCGAAGCCAAGGCCAAAGCCGACACCCCCGCCGGGAAGGAGGCCGCCGAAATTCTCGCAGCCTGCGACGCCTGGGCCGCCGCGGAGAAAAAAGGGATCCAGGAGAGCCTCAAAGACAGCCCCGCCCTGGCGCTTGAACGCATCACCGCCTTCGCAAAGACCATGCCCGGCCAGGCCGCCGGGTTTGCCGACGATTTCAAAACGCTCAGCGCCAATCCCGACGTCCGCAAACTTGCCGCCTTCCGGAAAGACATCGCCACCCTGACCGCCTCCGCCGAAAAGGGCAAATCCCAGCGTAAAATGGCCTGCCAGCAGGCGGAATTCAAGCTCAAAGCCATTCGTCCTTTCGCGGAAAACGCCGATGGCGCCGTTAAAAGCGAAGCCGCCGCCCTCGTCGATACCCTGGAGGGGCTTGTCTCAAGCTGGCAGGAGTAGAGCGTGCTTCTTACGGGGAGGGCCGCATTATGACGAACCGCGGGGGGAAAAGGATTGAAGCGGGGCGCGGGGTGTGGTAGAGTAACGCGGTATTTTGGTTTGCCATGAAGGGAAAAGGCCGTTATGAAGGTACCGCTGAGCTGGTTGAACGACTATGTGGATCTCTCGGATCAGAGCGTGAGGAATGTGGCTGATCTGCTGACGTTTTCAGGTGTGGAGGTCGAGGGGATCGAGGCGGAGGGCGCCGGTTTGGGCGAACGCTTCGTGGTGGGGGAAATCGTCGCCTGCGAGCCGCACCCCGGTTCCGATCATTTGCATGTGTGCAACGTTTCCGACGGGGAAAACCTCTTTCAGGTGGTCTGCGGGGCGCCCAATGCCCGCGCGGGGCTTAAAACGGCTCTGGCGAAGGTGGGTGCGGTTGTGCCCAACGGCGGGTTCACGATCAAGAAGGCCAAGCTGCGGGGGGTGGAATCGTTCGGGATGCTGTGCTCCGCCTCCGAGCTGTGTGTGCCGGGCGGAAACCATGAGGGCATCTGGGAAATCGATGCCGCGGTGAAGACGGGGTCGCCGGTGGCGGAGCTGTTGCCGGCGCCGGAAACGATCTTTGATCTGGAAATTACCTGGAACCGCCCCGATTGTCTTTCCATTGTGGGTATCGCGCGCGAGTTGGCCGCGCTTCTGAACCGGCCGCTGCGCTTGCCCGATGTGGCTTTTGCCGAGGCGGGGCCCGATGTGGCTTCGCTGGCGAAGGTGGTTGTGCAGGCGCCTGATTTGTGCCCGCGCTATACGGCGCGGGTGGCCGCGGGGCTGGATCCGAAGGCGCCGACTCCGGCGTGGATGGCGCGCCGCCTGGAACAGTGCGGAATGCGTTCGCTCGGCCTTGCGGTGGACGTCACGAATTACGTGATGCTGGAATGCGGCCAGCCGCTGCATGCTTTTGACCATACGCGCCTGGCCGACAGCACGATCATTGTGCGCCGCGCCGAGGATGGCGAGGCGATGACGACGCTTGACGGCGTGACCCGCAAGCTGGATTCCTCCATGCTGGTCATTGCCGATGCGCGCGCGCCTGTCGCGATTGCCGGGATTATGGGTGGCGCGGAAAGTGAAATTGAAAGCGCCACGGGGATGATTTTGCTTGAAAGCGCGCTGTTCGATGCGCCTTCCACGAAGTTTGCGGCCACAAAGCTGGGTCTTGCCACGGAATCGGGCCGCCGCTATGAGCGGGGCGTGGATCCCGACCTGGCCGACTGGGCGAGCCGCCGAGCCGTTTCGCTGCTGGCGGCCTTTGGCGGCTGCACCGTGTGCAAGGGCGTGATCGATGCCGATTCCCGCGACCTTTCGCCGCGCCGCATCGCGCTGAGCTATCGCCGGGTGAACGAGGTGATCGGCGTGGCGCTGCCGCCGCAACGGATCAAAGATATTCTCACGAGCCTGGGGCTGACGATTTTCGAGGATTCCGAGGAGGGCGCCGTCTTTGAAATTCCCTCCTGGCGCCTGGATCTTACGCTGCAGGCGGATTTGATCGAGGAGGTGGCGCGCATGAACGGCCTCGACCAGATCCCCAACCGGCTGCCGACCCTGGCGGCCGTGTCGCAGCTGGACGACTCTCCCTTCCGCGCGCGCTCGGCGTGCCGCCATGCGTTGCTTGCGCTGGGGTTCACGGAGGCGATTCATTACAGCTTTCTTTCGCTGCAGGAGCTCAACGCGTTTGACCCTTCCGCGCGGAACCGCCTGGCGCTGCCCAACCCGGTGAGCGCGGATTACGGGATGATGCGCGATTCGCTCCTGCCGCAGCTGGCGGGGGCGCTTGGCCGCAATGCGTCGCGCCAGGTCGAGAGCGCGGCGCTCTTTGAAATCGGGCGTGTGTTTTTCACGGGCGCGGAAGGCAAGCCGCAGGAAGAGGAACGCGTCGCCATCGGCCTGATTGGGCCCGCGGGGCGGTCGGCCGTCAACCGCCGCGCGGCGGTTTCCAGCGAAGAGGCGCTTTTGTGGCTCAAGGGAGCAATAGAAGCCCTCGCGGAACGTTTACATGCCGGCAAGCTGAATTTCGAGCCGGTCAGCCACCCTGCGATGGAAGAGGGCTATGCCGCGGCGATTCTGCTGGGCAGGCGGCAGGTCGGTGTGATGGGGGCGCTTTCGGCGGCCCAGCGGCACAAGTACCGGCTGACGAGCCCGCTGGTGCTGGGCGAGATTGCGTTCGGGGCCCTTTCGGGCGGTCTCGACCGGGTGCCCCGCGCGAAGGCGCCGCCGCAGTATCCGGCCGTGCGGCGCGATATTGCGCTGATTGCGCCCGTTGCGCTGGCGCATGAAGAGATTGTGAAGACGATCCGCAAAAACGCGGGCTCTGAATTGACAGAGGTCACGTTATTTGATATCTTCACGTCAAAGGCGATTGGTGCGGGCAGGCGCAGCCTCGGCTACACGCTTGAATTCCGGTCGCCGGAGCGGACGTTGACCGATGCGGAGGTCAATGCCGCCTGCGCCGCCGTAATCAAGGCGCTGAAAGACGGTTTGGGCGCCGATGTGCGCGAAGGATAAGACAATTTCGTAAAGCCGCGGCCGCTCCGGGCGGCGCGCGGCATGAAGAAACGACAGTGGGCTCTGTTTTGTGCGCGAATAGGCCGATATATTCTCTGGCTGACGTAACGCTATGAACGGTTCATTGCGAGCGGGGATTGCACGCCGGCTCAGGCCGGAAACATAACCCCGCCCGGGGAGCTGTTCGACTTTTGGTGCCAGGGCTTCAGAGGATGAAGCAGTACGGCAAAACGGAGCTTTTTTTAGGGAGCGAAGCATGAAAAGGATGAATCGCCGGCGCATCGTCACGGCTCTCCTCGCCCTTACGGCTGCGGGGTGGGGGGCAACCGCGTTTTGCGCCTTGCAGCCGGTGACGATTCTGCCCGAAGCCGTCACCCTCTTCGGCGAGGCGGAAGGCACGCCCGTGAAATCGGGCTTTGTATTCGTCGACGGGCGCCTCATCCGCCCGCCTTACAAAGTCGGCCGCAAGGGCAACGGCATCTTCATCAACGGCTCTCTTTTTCAGAAGCTGGCGATTGCCGCCGCGCCTCCCGCGCCGCCGGAAGAACGAAAGCCCGCGCCTGCGAAAACCGCCGCCCCCACAGCCCCCTCCAAAGATAAAGAAGCCGCAGACGCGTTGGGAATCGGCGATTTGATTGATGTGGACGATGAGGCGGGGGTCGATGCCGGCTACGTCGGCCAAGACGCCGCCCCCTCGATTGCCCCCAGGGCCGAACCCCGCCCCGCCCCCGCCGCTGCGGTCTCGCCGCTGGGCCGCCCCGCCACGCCTCAGCTTTCAGGCCAGAAAAAAAAGAAGAAGTATGACGCGAACGACCTCTTCGAAGAGGCCGACTATACCTTCACCCCGCCCAAGCGCCCCGAACCGCCCGCCGTGCCGTATGTGCGCCCCGCCGCGGAAAAAACGATGAAGGAACGCATGGAGGAGACCAAACAGCGCGAAGCCGCGCGAGCCGCTTCGGGCGATTTCCCGCTTGTGGCGGCGGATGACGACGACAGCGGCACGATTCCCGACGACGGCGCCCCCGAGGAGGTCGAATCTTTCGAAGGCATCGACGAAGTGCGCGTGGCCAACGCCCAGAAGGCGATGGATGGTCTTTGCCGGCGTTATGAAGCCCTGCTCAGGCGCGGCGACCTCGTCTACGGCGGCGCCGGCGGCGGTTCGATCGGCACGCTGACGGCGAAACAGGCGCTTCTGCTGATGCAGGCGTTGCCGGAGCTGTTGAAGGCGGCGTCGTCGACCGATTTTGAAATGGGATTGCAGGGCAAGGGCTTTTTGGCCTTGGATCCGGCGTTTGTTCAGCAGGTTTTTGAAAACCGCATGATGAACGCCGCCCCCGTGACCTTTATGATTAAACAGATGGAGCGCGACGAAGCCGCCCGCAAGGCGGCACAGGCTGACCGCCTGCGTTGATTCGAGAGGTCTTATGCCCGAACCGCAACTGCGCATTGAAGAAAACCGGATCGTCTGCTCGGGCGATGTCACGGTCAACAGCGTGGGGGCGCTTTGGGAGGCGCTGCGCCTGCCCGCCAAAATGGGCGCAACGCAGGTGGATCTCTCCGGCATGGCCGCCTGCGACGGCGCCGGGGTGGCTTTTCTTTACGGTCTCCAGAGCAGGATTGAAGCCCTGGGCGGCAAATGCTCCTTTGAAAAGCTGCCCGAATCGGTCTCGGCGATCATGGCCGCCTACGGGAAATCCGTGGCGGCGATTCAGCCTGCGCCTCCGCCGGAGCGTGCGTCGCTTGCCGTTCGCGCGGGCCGGTTCACGCATGAGACCGCATTGGAATGCCTGAGCACCATGGCCTACATCGGCGAGCTGACCGCAGATTGCCTTCGCGCCCTTTTCCGCCCTTCCATGATTCGCCGGGGCGATTTTTTTCTGACGCTGGATCTGGCCGGCGCGCGCGCGATTCCCGTTGTGGCGCTGATCGGTTTTCTGCTGGGGCTGATTCTCGCCTTCCAATCGGCCATGCCGATGCGGATGTTCGGCGCGGAGGTCTATGTGGGCGGCCTGGTGGGCATTTCGATTGTGCGCGAGCTCGGGCCGCTCATCACCGCGATTTTGCTGACGGGCCGCTCCGGTTCGGCGTTTGCCGCTGAAATCGGCACGATGAAGGTCAATGAGGAAATCGATGCGCTGGAAACGATGGGGCTTGATCCCGTGCGCTTTCTCGCGTTGCCGCGCGTGCTGGCCGGCACGCTGGTCATGCCCTGCCTTTCACTCTTCGGCACGTTTGCCGGGCTTGTGGGAGGATGGGTGGTGATGACCTCGCTGGGTTTTCCGCTTTCGGTGTATCTCACTCAGATTAAAAGTTTTGTGACGGTCGGCGATTTGCTCGGCGGCCTGGTCAAGGCGTTGGCCTTCGGCCTGATCGTTTCGGCCGTGGGGTGCCGCTGCGGGCTTGAAGCCGGGCGCGACGCCGGGGCTGTGGGGCAATCCACGACCCGCTCGGTTGTCACCGGGATTGTGCTCATTGCCGTGGCCGACGGCGTGTTTGCGGTTCTTTTCTATGTGATGGGGTGGTGATGGCTGAAAAAAACAATGCCGATGATGTCATCCGCCTCGACGATGTGGCCGCCGGTTACGACGGCAAGGCCATTCTGGAGCACGTTTCCTTTTCCGTCAAACGCGGCGAAATCCTTTTTATCCTCGGCGGATCCGGTTGCGGCAAGAGCACGCTCATGCGCCACATGATCGGCCTGAACCCGGTGATTGCGGGGCGCGTGTTCATTGCAGGCGAAGATTTTTCATCGGCGGCGGGCGAGGCCCGCTCGGCGCTGATCCGGCATTTTGGCGTGATGTATCAGAGCGGGGCGCTCTTCGGAACCATGTCGCTCCTCGAAAACGTGATGCTGCCGCTGGAGGAGTTCACCGCCCTGCCGCAGGAGCTGCGCGAGCTGACCGCCCGCATGAAGCTGGAGCAGGTCGGCCTGCTTGACCGCGCCCACCTGATGCCCGCCGAAATCAGCGGCGGCATGAAAAAACGCGGCGCCATCGCCCGCGCCATGGCGCTTGACCCTGAGATTCTTTTTTTCGACGAACCCTCCGCCGGTCTCGATCCGATCACCTCCGCGGAGCTCGACCGCCTGATTTTCGACCTTTCGCGCACCTTCGGCAGAACCGTGGTTGTCATTTCACACGAGCTTGCCAGCATTGAGGCGATTGCCGACCGGGTCGTCTTCCTCGACCGGGCCGCCCGCGGCGTGCTCGACATCGGCACCCCGCGGGAGCTGAAAACCGGGAGCAGCCATCCGGCCGTCCGCGCCTTTTTCAATCGCAGCGTGCAATCCGCCTAGGAGTAGTTATGGGACAAATCAAAGCAAATTATGCGAAAATCGGTTTCTTCGTGCTGACCGGGCTGGTCATTTTGATTGCCGGTCTGATGGTCTTCGGCTCGGGAACCCTTTTCAACAAACAGCTTTATGTGGAAACGTATTTCGACGACAGCGTGCAGGGGCTCGATGTGGGCTCCGCCGTGAAGTATCGCGGCGTGACCATCGGCACGGTGAAGGAAATCGGCTTTGTGGCCGCGGTCTATCCGCAGCAGGCCGACCTTTCGCACGAAAAGCGCCGCCCATATCGCTATTACCGCTATGTGAGGGTGCTTTTCAGCATCGACCTGAAGAAACACCCGCGTTTCACTGAGGAAGGCTTGAGCCAGCTGGTCGCGCACGGCCTGCGCGCCCAGATGAAGATGCAGGGCGTGACGGGGGTCGTCTTTCTCGATCTGGATTACCGCCGCGATCAGCAAGGCGCCGATTTGGCGATGGACTGGAAACCGGAACATTTTTATCTGCCCTCCGCGCCCAATGCCTTCGCCCAGGTCGCCGAATCGTTCCAGAAGGTTTTTGCCCGCCTCGACACGCTCGATATCGAGGGCGGCATTCAGAAGGTCGTGGATATGTGCGAGGTCATTTCCAAGGGCGTGACGGATCTGAACCTCGGCGAAGTCCGCAAACAATTGACCGATGTGCTCGGCGACCTTTCGGCCGTGATGGGATCCAGCGAGGTGGCCGGGTCGCTCACCGAGCTGCGCGCCACGCTGGAAAACCTCAACGCGGTCTCGGCCACGCTGAAAACCGAAGCGCCCGCCCTCAGCCGGAAGGTCGGCGTGCTCAGCGACAAAGCCACCGAAGCGCTCGACCGCCTGGCCGTTGCGCTCTCGGAAGAAAATGCCGGCGTTGTCATCAACGACATCCATTCGCTTTCGCAAGCCGTTCAGCGCCTTGTCAACCGCAACAGCCCCGTGCTCAACGAGACGTTTGATTCGCTCAATGCGCTCCTTGAGCAGGGTACCGCCCTCGTGGAAGAGCTTCGCCAGGATCCCTCGCGCCTGATCGTCAACAAACCGCTCCCGGAGGACAAATAAGATGAAACGATTCCTTCTTTTCCTTCTGCCTGCCGCCGTTTTGGGCGGGTGCAGCCTTCTGCCCAAGGCGGATCCCGTGCAGCCCAGGCAGTATTACACGCTTCGCCCCGCGCTGCCCGCGCCCGATGCGAAGCGCATTGCCAAAACCTCCGTGCGGGTGAACCGCTTCCGCCTGGGGCCCGACGTCCGCCCCCGCGCGCTGGCCGCGCGCCTGCCGGGCGACCGCATCCGCATCAGCCGCAACGGCGAATTCTACAGCGACCTCAACATCATCCTCCAGGAAGCCGCGCGCGACGCCGTCCGCTTCACCGGCTGCCTCCGCCCCGCCGATTCCGCCCACGAGGAGCCTCGCTTCGTGCTCGACGGCGAGGTGACTGAGCTCGACGGCGATTTCTCCGTTGCCGGGGAGCCCAAGGCCGTCCTCCATTACGCGCTTGTTTTCGGCATCATCCACGCCGACGGATCCTATGAGAAAATCTCCACCAGCCGCTATGAAAAAGTGATCGGCATTGAAAACGAAACCGATGCCGCCATCATCAAAGGCATCAAAGACCTTTTGGGAGCCACGCTCGCCGAATGGGCTGAAAACATTGCGAAATACTGGCCCTCAATCAGTGAAAAATTCGATGTGAAAGAATAACGCCATGCGCCGCGCCATCCTTATACCCGCGCTTTTCTGTTGCGCCGCCCTCGGCGCGCAGGGGATGCGTTCGCTCCAGAAGCACGAGTTTGATTATTATCAGGTCATCGTCGACCGCCTGCCCTTCGGCGACATCACCGAAGCGCCCGCCGCCGCCGTGCCGCTGAGCGTGCAACAGGCGCAGGAGCAGAAAAACCGGGAGGAAATCGCGGCCAGGCTGTTCATGTGCGGAATCACCATCACCCCGCAAAACGAGCTGTGCGCGGCCTTCGTCGACAGCACCGTCAGCCCCGCCATCAGTTACCTGCTCACCGTGGGCGAGAGTAAAAACGGTTTTCAGCTGCTCGCCGCCGACCGCATGAAGGAAACCGCCACCGTGCTGCGCGAGGAAGACGGCCTCGAGCTCACATTCAAGCTGGGCAAAGGCCTCCTTCAGCCCGAGGGCGACGAGCTTGCCGCCGCGCCTCCTCCGGTCGCCGCGCCCGCCACGGCTCTGCGCCGGGCCCTCACCCCCGGATCCCCGGGCGCGATTCCCGCGCCGACCGATGCCGAGCCCTCTTTCAAAGAGCGCCTCGCCGCCCGCGAAGCCGCCAAAGATGAAGCCGAGCGCACGAAAAAAGCCGCCGAAGATGCCGCACGAAGCGCCGCGATGCAAGATGAACTCGCCCGAAAAGCCGCCGAGCTCGTCGCCGCCGAAAAGCGCCGCGAAGAGATCGAGCGCATCAAGCGCGGCGAAGAACCCAGCGCCCCCATCAAGCTCACTGCGGAAGAAGATGCCGAGCTGGTGCGGGAAGGTGTTTTCGACCCATGAGTTTTTTGCCTGCGGCGGAATTTCCCCTTGTGCACATACCGCGAGGTATGTATAATGAACCGATTTGCTGGATGAAGCGGAAGGAAGCGTAAGAAGATGCAAGACTTGGACAAATTGCTCAACCGGATCCAAAAAGAGGGTGTCGACCGCGCCAAAAGCGATGCGAAAACCCTCCTCGACGATGCCCGCGGCAAGGCCGACCGCCTCGTGAAAGACGCCGAAACCAAGGCCGCCGAGCTCCGCGCCAAAGGCGAACGCGATGCCGAAGCCTTTAAAGTCAGCGCCCGGGAAACCCTCCGCCAGGCCGCGCGCGACGTGCTTCTGGGGATCGAGCGCGATGTGGGCGCCATGCTCTCCAAGCTCCTGATCACCGATGTTTCCGCCTCCATGGCCTCCGGCGACTGGGTCGCTCCCCTCGCGCAGGAAGCCGTGAAGGCCTACCTCGGAAAGGGCTCGGTCGAAGTGGCCGCCGGCAAGAAGGTTCTTGACGCTCTCCGCGCCGAACTTGCCGGTCGGCAGGCGTTCACGCTCGTGACCGATGAGCACACCGGCGGCGGTTTCCGCGTGCGCCTCGAAGGCGGCCGGGTGGAGCACGATTTCACCGGAAAAGCCGTGGCCGCCGCGCTTTCCGATCTGTTGCGCCCCGATTTGGCGGCGCTGATCAAGTAACGTTTTTGAAAGGGTTCCAGGGGATGGCTGTAGATTACCTGCTCGCTTCGCTGCCGATGCTGTCGTTGGACCGCCCTCCCGCCGTTTCGGTCGACGCTTTCGCGGAGGCCTGCCGCGAGCAGCTCTCCGCGCGCGACGCCGCCGCCGCCGAGCTGCTCGCCCGCGGAGGCGACCCTGCGGAATCGGATCATCCCTTTGTTCGCGCCTGGGCCGACCGCGAGGCCATTTTGCGCAACGCCGTGGCCCGCCGCCGCCTCGGTTCACGCAAGGCGGCGGCTCAGCCGCTGCCCGCGGAGGCGTGCGATTCGGGCATTGAGCGGAGCGTGGACAACGCTTTTGAGGGCAATCAGGATCCGATGAGCCGCGAAAAGGCGCTCGACCGGATCCGCTGGCAGGAAGCCGAAGCGCTCCAGGGCTTCGACCCGATCGCCAAACAGGCCGTTTTCGCTTACGCGATCCATTTGGGGATTGTTTCCCGCTGGCGCCGCCTCTCGCAGGAGGCCGGCCGCAAACGCGTGGAGGCCGCGCTGCCGAAGGCGACGCTTTAGATTTTCAGGAAGGAGCTTTGGATTCTATGCAACATGAGGAAGAGGTAACGGGCCAGATCACGGCAGTCAACGGCAACATGATCACGGTCGCCTTTGGCGGCGCGGTTGCGCAAAACGAAGTGGGCTACGCCTGTATTCCTCAGGATGGCAAAGATGAGCTCCGGCTGATGGCTGAAATCGTCCGCATTCGCGGCGGCGTGGCCGATATGCAGGTCTTTGAAGATACCCGCGGCCTCAAAATCGGCGACCGGCTTGATTTTTCCGGCGGCCTGCTTTCCGCCGAGCTTGCCCCCGGCCTTCTGGGCCAGGTGTACGACGGGCTCCAGAACCCCTTGCCGCTGCTTGCCGAAACGTGCGGCTTTTTCCTGCAGCGCGGCACGTATCTCGACCCGCTGAGCCGCACCGCCCAATGGGCGTTCACGCCTTCGGCCAAGGCCGGCGACCGGCTGACCGCGGGCGAAACGCTGGGCACGGTGCCTGAAGGGATCTACACCCACCGCATCATGGTGCCCTTCGCCCTGCGCGATGTGTACACCGTGAAATCGGTCGCGCCCGCCGGCGAGTATACCATCGTCGACCCCATCGCCGTGCTGACCGATGCCGAAGGGCGCGATGTGCCTGTGAAGATGCTCCAGCGCTGGCCCGTGAAGCTCCCCGTGACCGCCTACGCCGAGCGCCTGCGCCCCACCGAAACCCTCGTGACGGGGATGCGCTCGATCGACACCTTTTTCCCTGTGGCTCTCGGCGGCACCTACTGCATTCCCGGGCCCTTCGGCGCGGGCAAGACCGTGATCCAGCACACGACCAGCCGCAACGCGGAGGTCGACATCGTGATCATCGCGGCCTGCGGCGAGCGCGCCGGCGAGGTGGTCGAAACCCTGCGCGAATTCCCCGAGATCACCGACCCGCGCACCGGCCGGTCGCTCATGGAGCGCACCGTCATCATCTGCAACACTTCATCCATGCCCGTGGCCGCCCGCGAAGCCTCGGTTTACACCGCCGTGACGCTGGCCGCCTATTACCGGCAGATGGGGTATAATGTGCTGCTCCTGGCCGATTCCACCTCGCGCTGGGCGCAGGCGCTCCGTGAAATGTCGGGCCGCCTTGAGGAAATCCCCGGCGACGAAGCCTTCCCCGCCTACCTTGAATCGGTCATCGCCGGTTTCTACGAGCGCGCCGGCCGCGTGCGCCTGAAAGACGGCTCCATCGGTTCCGTCACCATCGGCGGCACCGTTTCCCCCGCCGGCGGCAACTTCGATGAACCCGTCACCCAGGCCACGCTCAAGGTCGTCGGCGCCTTCCACGGTCTCTCCCGCGCCCGCTCCGACGCCCGCCGCTACCCCGCCATCGACCCGCTCGACTCATGGAGCAAATACCCCAGCGTGATTGAGCCCGCCCGCGTGGAAGCCATGCGCGGCGTGATCCGCGCGGGCAACGACATCGCCCAAATGATGAAGGTCGTGGGCGAGGAAGGCACCGCGATGAACGATTTCCTGACCTACCTCAAAATGGAGCTGGTCGACGCCGCCTATTTGCAGCAAAACGCCTTTCACGAGGTCGACGCCCGCGCCTCCGTTGAACGCCAGAACGAAGTCTTCACCCTCCTCGAGCGCATCGTGGGCCGCCACGACTACGCCTTTGAAACCAAGCCCGATGCCCGCCGCCTCTTCCAGCAGCTCCAGCAGGCGATGATCGACTGGCACCTCGCCCCCGCCGGCTCCAAGGAATACGAAACCCGCCGCGCCCACATTGAAACGCTCTACTCGGAGGCTCCCCATGCGTAAAATGTATCACAAGATCGACCACATCGCAGGCAGCGTCGTCACCCTTCAGGCCGAAGGCGCCGCCAACAGCGAGCTGGCCGAAGTCTCCTCCCGCACCGGAACCTCCCTCGCCCAGGTCATCAAGCTCAGCGGCTCTGACGTGACGCTCCAGGTCTTCGCCGGCGCCCGCGGCGTGGCGACCGATGCCCAGGTCCGCTTTCTCGGCCGCCCCATGCAGGTGCCCTTCGGCGACGCCCTCCTGGGGCGCGTCTTCACCGGTTCCGCGAAACCGCGCGACAACGGCCCCGAGCTCACCGCCAACCTCATCGACATCGGCGGGCCCTCCGTCAACCCCGCCCGCCGCATCATTCCCCGCCACATGGTCCGCACCGGCATCCCCATGATCGATGTGTTCAACACCCTCGTGGAATCGCAGAAGCTCCCCATCTTCGCCCGCGCCGGCGAACCTTACAACGAGCTCCTCGCCCGCATCGCCCTCCAGGCCGAGGTCGATATCATCATCCTCGGCGGCATGGGCCTCAAGAACGACGACTACCTCAAATTCCGCGACACCCTCGATGAATCCGGCGCCCTCTCCCGCACCGTGATGTTCGTGCACACCGCCGCCGACCCCATCGTGGAATGCATGCTCGTGCCCGACGTCTCCCTCGCCGCGGCCGAGCAGTTTGCCCTTCAGGGCCGGCGCGTGCTCGTGCTGCTGACCGACATGACCTCCTTTGCCGATTCCCTCAAGGAAATCGCCATCACCATGGAGCAGATCCCCTCCAACCGCGGCTACCCCGGCGACCTCTACTCCCAGCTCGCCTCCCGCTACGAAAAAGCCGTCGACTTCGAAGGCGCCGGCTCCATCACCATCCTTGCCGTGACCACCATGCCGGGCGACGACGTGACCCACCCCGTGCCCGACAACACCGGCTACATCACCGAAGGCCAGTTTTACCTCCGCAACGGCCGCATCGAACCCTTCGGATCCCTCAGCCGCCTCAAGCAACAGGTCAATAAAGACACCCGCGACGACCACCGCACCGTGATGGACGCGATGATCAAGCTCTACGCCTCCTACAAAGAGACCGCCGAAAAGCTCTCCATGGGCTTCCGCATGAGCGCCTGGGACGAAAAACTCATCCGCTACGGCCGCCTCTTCGAAGAAAAAATGATGGATCTCACCGTCAACATCCCCCTCGAGCAGGCCCTCGACCTCGGCTGGGCCATCCTCGCCGAATGCTTCGAGCCGATGGAAAGCGGCATTCAAACGGCCCTCGTCGAAAAATACTGGCCGAAACAGGACGCCTGAAGATGGCTAAAATCAAGCACACAAAAACCGAGCTCAAAGCCCAGACCGACGCCCTCAAGCGTTACGAACGGTTTTTGCCGATGCTTCAGCTCAAAAAGCAACAGCTTCAGGCCGAAATCGCCGGCATAACCGCCCGCCTCGGCGACGTGCAGACCCGCGAAGAAAACGCCCGCAAAAAACTCGACCGCTGGGTCGCCCTCTATTCCGACGAAACCGTCGACCCCTCCGCGCTTGTGGCCTTCCGCGCCGTGGAGACCCAAAGCGGCAACATCGCCGGCGTGACCATTCCCATTTACCACGGCATCGACGCCTCCGACCTGCCGCAGGATCCCTACCGCACCCCCGCCTGGGTCGACGACGCCCAAGCCATGCTCCGCTCCCTCATGGAGCTCAAAGCCGAGGCCGACGTGCTCGTGCGCCAGCGCGAACTGATCGAAGCCGAGCTCCACACCACCTCCCAGCGCGTGAACCTCTTCGAAAAAGTGAAGATTCCCGAATGCAGGGAAAACATCCGCGTGATCCGCATCTTCATCGGCGACGAGCAGACCGCCGCCGTGGTGCGCGGCAAAATCGCCAAAGGCCGCACGGCTGAAGGAGGCGCCGCATGATTGTTCCGATGAGGCATCTCACCATCCTGTGCCTTGCGCGTGAAAAACGGGCCGCCCTCAAAAAGCTCGCCGCCCTCAACGCCGTGCACGTGGAAGCGGCAATCGTCGATTCCGCCTCCATCCGCCGCGCCGCCGCCGAGCTCGACGCCGCCGAACAGGCCCTGCGCATGCTCGACCTCGCCCAAAGCGGCGGAACCATGACCTTCAAAGTGGATCCCGCCTCGCCGCTCGCCTCAATGGCTCTGCCCGCGCTGCTGAAAGCGGCCGAAAAAATTCACGTGCCCGCTTGGTCGCCTTCCCACGATGTGGCCGCCGTCAACGAAGCCGCCGCGCTTCTGACCCGCCTCAACGAAGAACGCGCCCGCCTCGGGCAGGAGCTTCTCCGCTTCGCGCCCTTCGGCGATTTCGAGCCCGAAGACCTCAACCGCCTCGCCGCAGAAGGCCGGCCCGTCCTCCTCGTGCGCGAACCGCTTTCCACGGAAACCGGCCTCGCCGCCATCGACGACCGCTGCGTGATTCCCTTCGAGGCCGACGATCGCTTCTACCGCTTTGCCGCCGTGATCGGCGAAGGCAAACCCCTGCCCAAAGCCTGCGACGTGCTGACCCCTCCCGCGCTGCCGCCCGAAGCCATGCGCCGCCGCGTTGCCGAAATCGCCGCCGCCTCCGCCGGGGTCACCGCCAAACTCGCCGCCGCCGCCGACGGGCTGCGCCCCCGTTTCAAGACCGAATTCGCCCGCCGCAAAGAGGCCCGAACCTTCGCCGCCGTGGCGGAAAACATGCATGTGGCCGGCCCCGTGGCCCACATCTCCGGCTTCATCCCCGTGAGCGATGAAGACCGCCTCGCCCAAACCGTCGAAGCCGAAGGGTGGGGTGTTTCCCTGCGCGACTCGCTGCCTGACGAACGCCCGCCCACCCTCCTCCGGCCGCCGCGCCTCTTCCGCCCCATCATCGCCCTCTTCAAAGGCCTCGGCTTCATGCCCGCCTACGACGAAGTGGATATGAGCATGGCCTTCTACGCCTTTTTCACCCTCTTCTTCGCCATGCTCGTGGGCGACGCCGGCTACGGCGCGCTGATGCTCATCCTCACCGTTCTTGCCCGCCGCAAGCTTCCGAAAGCACCCTCGGCGCCCTTCACCCTGATGGTTGTCTTTGCGTTGGCGACGATTTTCTGGGGCATTCTTTCCGCCTCCTGGTTCGGCATCGCCCCCGCCGCGCTTCCCGCCTGGATGATCCCCCCCACCGCCGCCTGGCTGGGCGATACGGCCAACATCATGCAGCTCTGCTTCACCATCGGCGCCGCGCACCTCTCCCTGGCCCGCGTGTGGAATGCCGTTTTGCTTGCCCCCAACACGCGTATGTTCGCGGAGCTGGGGTGGCTGGGCGTGGTCTGGTCGATGTATTGCGTGACCTGCGGCATCGTGGTGCCCGGTTTCGTCTTTCCCGCGTGGATCCCGTACCTGCTCGGCGCTTCGGTGGCGATGATTGTGCTCTTCATGCACAACCGCTCCGAAATCAAGGCCAACATCATCGACTACCCCATGCTCCTGCTCAATGTGCTCAGCTGCATGAGCGACATCATCTCCTACGTGCGCCTCTACGCCGTGAGCATGGCCTCCGTGCAGCTCGCCTCCAACTTCAACGGCATGGCCGTGAACCTTGATCTGCCCCTCATTGTGAAAATCCCCGCCATGCTGCTCATTCTCCTGCTGGGGCATGTGCTCAACCTGGGAATGGGCGCCTTGGGGGTGCTCGTGCACGCCGTGCGCCTCAACACGCTTGAATTTTCATCCGCAAAGGGGATTACCTGGTCGGGTATACCCTTCTCGCCCTTCAACAGTGCTCCGCACCCGACCGATGAGTCGGCATCTTAACAGAAAAGGAATAAAAAAACATGAACGAAGTAGCTCTTGGTGTCGCCGGTGCCGTTGCGGCTTTGAGTTTGAGCGCCTTGGGGTCGGCGGTGGGGTGCGGTTTCGCCGCCTCGTCGGCGATTGGCTCATGGAAGAAATGCTACGCGCAAAACAAACCCGCGCCCTTCATCCTTCTCTCCTATGTGGGCGTGGCCATCACGCAGACGCTTTACGGGATGATTCTCATGTTTGCCATGAACGGCAAGGTCAAGGAGATGGCCGTCGCCGAAACCGCCTTTCCCGGCACGGGGCTCGCCCTGCTGATTCTGGGCATCTTCTCCGGCACGGCCATCGGCATGTCGGCCGTCTTCCAAGGCCGCGCCGCCGCCGCCGCCGCCGCCGCGCAGGGCGAGACCGGCATGGGCTTCACCAACAACCTCGCCGCGCTGGGCGTGGTCGAAACCACCGCCATTTTCACAATGGTCTTCACCTATCTGGTGGTCGACAAACTGTAAAACAGCGCATACCTCAAAAAACACCGGCTTTTTTAGAAAAAAGCCGGTGTTTTTTCATTTGGATCTGTGAAGGTGCCGTGCTATACTCTACCGCAGGCAGGAAGGTGTCGCGTTGGGAAACGGTCGGATGAAACTGAGCGGATTTTATCTTTTTTTTTCGATGCTCCTCCTCGGAGTGTTTGCGGGCGGGGTGTGGCGCTTGGCGTTTACGTTGAAACAGCAAGATCCAGACCCGTGATTTCCGGATGGAGCGTGTGAAGGTAAAAGGGGTGAAACAATGAGGAATGACAACAAAACACAGATTGTCTTTGTGCCTTGGTGCCACATGGGAACCACGATTTCGGCTAAGACGGATCGTGTGCTTTCCGGGCTTTGGTTCCTGATTGTTGCCTTGTTTGTGGCGGGCTTCATGTTTTTTATCGCAAAAAGCGTTGTCTCGACCCATCGTTATGCCACCTGGGCTCCCGCAGATGCGGCAATTGTTCAAAGCGAGACCGGCGCCGACGTGCATCATCCCGTGCATTACGCCTATTTCGCCCAGGGCGAGGAGCGCCGCGGCACCTATACGGGAGAAAAAGAACGGCGGGCCTTTGCGCTCACCGGTGCAAAGCTTGTTTGCCGGGTGAATCCTGGAAATGCCGCGGAGGCGGTGCTGTTTTGGTCTCCGAAACCTTATGATGTTTTTAAACGGATGAACCTGGTGTTGGGTTTGTCGCTTCTTTTCTTTGTTCCGGGGTGCTTTCTTTTGTTCAAGGGAAAGCGGGCGCCTTGGTTCACGGCGTTCACGGCGCTTCATTTGGGGTTTGCGCTGTTCATGTATTGGGCTTTGCTTCATGCGCCCGCAGATGCGTTTGTGGCGGCTCGGCCATTTCCGACGAGCGTGGTTCTGGCGCCTTCGCTGACGCTTTTTTTGATTTCGCTTTTGTTTTTGCTTGCCCGGGTGAGAATCAAAAATCGTTGGTCGCCGTTTTTTCTTCCAAGCCTGTTCTTAGGCGCGGGGTTGGTGATGGCCGGGCTGGAGGTTTTGTTGCCGGGTGTGGCTTTTGCGACGGTCGGGTTCGCTTGGCTGTGGTGGCTTTGGCCGAAACGGAAGGTGGTGCTTGAGCGCGGTGCGGGGCGCTTCGTCACGGGGAATTTCGTCTTTCCCTGTTCCACCGGCGAGATAACCGAAGCAGAGATTCATCTTGAAGCCAAACAGGAAATTTCGCAGGGCAACTCAATCATTTTGAAAACGCGCTGGGAGCAAACGCTTCATAAACAGCAGGTGTTTTGCGATGGCACAGTCTGCCGCCTTGCTTTTGCTTTCGATGATCCCCGGCTTTTTGACGATCGCATTCAATGGCACCTCACGCTGACGCTGCGGGGGCGCGGCAGACCCGAGCGTTACCGTTTCCAATTGGCGCCCGAAACGTGGAGCTGGAAATGAAAATCAAAGCGGGGATTGGCGGATTGTTTCTTTTCACCCTTTTCATGTTGCTTCCCGTGGCGGTGATGGCGCTTATTTTTTCTTCCGGCTTGGATTCGTCGCTGACGGCGGTGAGCGTTCTGCTTTCCACGCTGGTGCTCACGGGGTGCCTTTTTATTTTCGCAACGGGAAGCTTTTTCAAAAAACGCCGCGCCGCACCTTGGTTCGCGGGGTTTGCCTTGGCGCATTTGGCTTACGCGGCCGCCTTCTGCCTGCGCCATCCGCAATTGGGCGCGGTGGTGATGCTGCCTGCGGGAGCTCTCGCGCCGGGGGCGGTGATCGTGGCCTGGCTCAACGTGGAGCGCCGCTGGGCGATTCTACTGTTTTCTCCGTTTTTTTTGACTCTTTCGGCGCTTGCCGGCTGGCTTTATTGGCAAGACCATTCGTATTCAACGGGGTTTTCCGCGTATCTTTTTTTCTTTATCGGGGTGTCGCTTTTTTCGGCGATCACAGTTCGCCTGAAGCGTGCGCCCCGGTTGCGGGCGGAGGGTATCGCCGCTGTCAACGGCGTGCCGTTTGCCTTGGCGCTGATTCTGACCGGGGCGTGCGGCATTGCCTGCTTCCACGCGGCGCTTTGGCTGATGCTGGCAGGGGTGGGGGTGCTCTGCTGCGGCCTTCTTGAGCTCGGAAAAGCCTGGCCCCGGCGCCGGGTGAATGCGGTGCGTTCGCCGGAGGCCTTTATCGCGGGGCGCTTTTCCTTTCCGGGAGGCGCATTCACCGGGGCGGTGGTGAGGCTGACTGCTTCGCCCTGGAGCGATGACGATGAAGCCGGCCACTGGGAGAGCGAAAGGCCTGCCGCGATTCGCTGCGAGGGTTCGCTCAGCCGCGTGGATTTCGCCTTTGAAAAACCGAAACTGTCGTTTAAACCGATCGAGTGGCGTGTGGCGCTCGCGCTGATTCGCCCTTCAGGATGGCCCGAAACCTATCATTTTCTCATTGGACCTTTTAAAAGAAAGAGGAAAAACCATGCATGTTAGCCCGCCTGGGACAAGCCGCGTAGGACCTTCGGTTTTCTTTGTGATTTTCGGAGCGTTCATCTGCTTTTTCATGTTCATGATCGCGAAAGATTTCACGGAACCTGCGCGCTATGCCCAGTGGTTGCCGGCCGCCGCCACGCCGGTGCAAAACAATCAGGATGCCGACGCCCTGCACTACACCTATGTTTCGCAAGGCAAGACCTTCAAAGGAAAGGCGGCCGGCGAAAAGGCGCGCTGGGCGCGCAATCAAAGCGGCCTGAAGCTCGTCTGCCGCGTGAACCCGCAGAACCCGGCCGACTCGGTTCTGTTCTGGTCGCTGCCGGTGGGAAAGGTATTGATCGGCCTGAGCTTTATGCTGGCTTTTTCGGGATTTTTCTTTGGGTTTGTGTGCGTGTTTCTCTTTCAGGGAAAGCGGATCGCGCCGTGGTTCACGGGGCTTACGCTCCTCCATCTGGGGTATGCGCTCTTTATTTATCAGGCGCTGGCGAATACGCCGGATGATGTGTGTGCCGCGCGGGAATCGCTGTCGAAGGCGTGGGTGATTCTGCCGTCGCTGGTTCTCTTTTTGATTTCGCTTTTCGTTTGGGTTACCCGCCGGAAAATAAAAGGTAAATGGGCGATGCTGCTTTTTCCGCTGCCCTTTCTGGCCGGAGGGCTGTTTCTCGCCTGGCTCAGCCTGAACACGGTCGCGGGCGTTGAAAAACGGCTGGCCTGGGTGGAGGCGCCTGCGAAAATCATCGACCAAAATGTGAAAAGCCAGCGCTCTTCCGGCAAAAACAAATCCACGACCTACCGGGTGCAGGGCACATTCCGCTACACCTTCGAAGGGAAGGAATACATCGGTGATTCCATCGACGGCAGCAACGCTTCCGACAACGTCGGCGCCTATCACCGCGACGTGGCGGCGCTGATGAAGCGCGCGCAAAAGGCGGGCAAGGGTTTGACGTGCCGGGTGAATCCCGCCGACCCTTCCGAGGCGGTGCTGTTCAATTGGGTGCGCCCCGAAATGATTGCGTTTCAGGCGCTCTTCGTCTACACCTTTCCCACGATCGGCGTGCTGCTGT
Organism: Kiritimatiellia bacterium; assembly: GCA_031553315.1. Classification (GTDB taxonomy): domain Bacteria; phylum Verrucomicrobiota; class Kiritimatiellia; order RFP12; family DVOR01; genus JAVBLT01. The sequence goes on along the minus strand of JAVBLT010000007.1, from coordinate 33,447 downwards.
TTTTTTATTTTGTTTTGCTCTTTTGGCGTGAAAACCGGGCGGCGAAAACCGGCGCGGCGTGCATCGACAACCGGCCCCAGGCTTTAATGCTCACGGTGATCGGCCTTGCCGACACGCTTTTTTTTGCGTGGATTCTTTCGCGCATGGCGGCATTCCCGCCCGAAGCGATCTACGGCGGCGGCGTTCCCGCGTGGCTGAATCTGGCGATGGCGCCGGGGATTGGTTTTATGATTGGCGGTTTTGCCTGGCTGTGGCGGGGCTGGCCGCGGCGGAAGGTCGCGTTTGAACGGGCTGCGGGCGGTTTTGTGGCGGGGAGCTTCGTCTTTCCCGGCGCGCCCGGGGAGAGCGCGGTTATCCGCCTGGAGGCGAAAAAACAGGAAAAGCGCGGTCGCCACAGCCAGTATGCGGTCGCTTGGGAAGAGGAACAGAGCGAAAACAGAATCTTCTGCGATGGCGTAAACTGCCGCCTCGGCTTTACCTTCCAAGATCCCGGCGAAGAGCGGGAGGGCCTCACGTGGCAGCTGATCCTCACACTGACCCCGGCCCCGGGCAAAAGCGAACGTTACCGGTTTTACGTTGTGCCCGAAGCGCCGAAGGCGGAAACTGTCTTTGCCTGAATGCACGGCGCGTGAATAGGCTTGCCTTCGGGGTGGGGGTGGCGTATACTGCAAGCATCATCAGGAAAGGAAGTGGATATGCTCTCTTTAAACGTTCAAACCGCTGATTGGAAAAGTGAAAAACATGTGCCCGTCATCACCTGCGCCGATCAGGTTGTGCCCGGCGAGCCCTTTGAGGTCTCGGTGATGGTGGGTCAGGCGATTGCGCACCCCAACACGCCCGCGCACCATATCCAGTGGATTGCGCTTCATTTCCTCCCGGAAGGCAGCAAGGTCTCGTTTGAGGTCGCCCGGTGCGAATTCAGCTCCCACGGCGACACCGCCGCGCCGCCGCCCGCCGTGGGACCCGTGATCACGATTCCTTCGCTCAAAGTCTCCTTCATTCCGCAGGGGCCGGGCGTGCTGGTGGCCACTTCGAGCTGCAACATCCACGGCCTCTGGGCTTCGGAAAAAGCGTTGAAATAATCCGGGTCGTGTCCGATTCAAGGCGCGCCGGGAAACATTCCGGGCGCCTTTTCATATTTAGGTTGAGTCATTATGGAAAGCAAACAACGTAAAACCTATGTGTTCGGGCACCGCAACCCCGACACCGATTCAATCGTTTCCGCCGTGGCCTATGCCGCGCTCAAACGCCAGCAGGGGCTCAAGCGCTGCATGCCTGTTCGAGCCGGAAAAATCACCCCGCAAACCGAATACATTCTCAAGCGTTTCAACGTGCCGGTGCCTGAGTTCATCCCCGATATGAACCCCAAGGTGGAGCATTTTCTCGATGGCCCCGCCGTCACGGTCAAAGAAGGCGTCGCCCTTTGGGAAGCCCTTGAGCTGATGGATCGCGAGAGCGTGCCCGCGCTCCCGATCGTCGACGACGCCGGCCATTACAAAGGCCTCCTGACCCATCACACCTTCGCCCGCAACATCATCCGCAAGGCCGATCCGCACCGCAAAGCCATCATTCCCACCAGCATCCGCCTCCTCCTCTCCACGCTCAACGCCCAGCCGCTTCTCACTTTCGCTGAAGGCGATGTGATCAAATCGCGCCTCCTTGTGGCCGGCGCCTCGACCGCATCATTCGAAGAAGTGCTCAAGCTTGAGCTCGCCGAGCGCGCCATCGTGGTTGTGGAAGACCGGGAAGACATCATCGAGCTGTGCATTAAAAGCAACGTTCGCGCCATTGTGCTGACCGGCGCCTCCACCCTCTCCAAAAAGCTGCGCTCCGACGCCGAAAAAGCCCGGATCTCCGTGATGCTCTCGCCTTACGACGTGGTCTCCACCATCTACCTCATGCTCTACACCGTGCCGGTGAGCTACATGGCCTCTGAAAAGATTGCCGCCGTGCAGGCGCGCGCGCTCGTGCGCGAAGTGCGGCGCGACGTGGCCGAATCGCCCGCCCGCTGCGTGGCCGTGGTCGATGAAGACAACCGCGTGGTCGGAATTTTCGGCGAACGCGACCTCATCAAACAACCCAATATCGACATCATCATGGTCGACCACAACGAGCTCGCCCAGGCCGTCGAAGGCCTTGAGCACTTCCGCGTGATCGAAATCATCGACCATCACCGCCTCGGCAACTTCCCCACCCGCAACCCCATCACCTTCATCAACCGCGTGGTCGGCGCCACCTCCACCGTGGTCGCCAGCCTCTACCAGGAACAGCGCGCCTCACTCTCCCCCGAAATTGCCGGCATTCTCCTCTCCGGCATCCTCACCGACACCCTCGCCCTGCGCTCCGCCACCACCACCGACATCGACCGGCGCATGGCCGAGTACCTCTCCGGCATTCTCAACATCGACCTCGAAACGCTCGGCAAAGACATCTTCACCCATGCCAGCCGCCTCTCCGAGCTCTCCGCCGAAGAGATGATCGGCACCGACGTAAAGGCCTACACCGCCAGCGGAAAATCCTTCTCCGTGAGCCAAGTCGAGGCGGGCTCCATCGATGAACTGACCGACAAGATCCCCGAGATCGTCAAAGCGCTCCAGCTCCGCTGCCATCAGGAAAAGCTCTACTTCGCCGCCCTGATGGTGACCGACATCACCGCGCTCAACTCCGTCCTCGTCGTCGCCGGCGACGATCCCTTCATCGACCGCATCGCCTTCCCCCGCCTCGGCGAAAACACCTTCCTCTGCCGCGGCATCCTCTCCCGCAAAAAGCAGCTCATTCCCCTCCTGCTGGAACAGATGGAAGCCCTTCTCGGCGCCGGCGTGTAATTCAAAAAGGAAAATCGCCGAGAAAAAGAGAAGTTTCATCCTTATATATGCTCTAGAGCATATTTCGATTGATCTTTCCGCTTTTTCTCGGTGCTTTTTGTTTTTGAACTTCACCCTTTCAGATCGCCGTAGCGTTGCTACGGCTCACCTCAAGCGTTTGTCAAAACCAAAATTCACCGTCGCAAAATCCGGAAATCTCATTCGAAACCTGCTCTAGCTCGTTTGACGGCTTGCGCATGGAGTCGTTCCTTTTTTGGCCGCCCCGGCTCATTGCCCAATTTACATCCTTGCATGGCGGGGTGGTTTGGCGTATCATATGAGGCGTTCTCGGGGTCGGGTGAGGCGAAAGCCGATTCCCAGCCGGCGGTATAGCCCGCGACTGGCGCGCCTGTGTGCGCCACTGATACGGTGGAATTCCGTGGCCGACGGTAAAGTCCGGATGAAAGAGGACAGCGCTCGGCATTGACCCCGGTTTTTTATGCCGGGGTTTTTGTTTGATTGGAATGACCATGAACACTGAACACACAGCCGCTCCCCGCGTTTTCGATTCGATCGAAGCCTGCATCGCCGACATCCGCCAGGGAAAAATGATTATTGTGACGGACGACGCAAACCGGGAAAATGAAGGCGACCTCGTGATGGCCGCTGATTTCGTCACACCCCAAAGCGTCAACTTCATGGTCACCCACGCCCGCGGCCTTCTCTGCGCGCCCTGCGCCAGGCCGATTCTCCAACGCATGGGCGTGACCCTCGCCCCGAGCATCAACCGCGGCGACACCTTTGCCACCGCCTTCACGCTTTCCGTCGACGGTTCGCGCGAAACGGGCGTGACGACCGGCATCTCGGCCGCCGACCGCGCCAGAACCATCCAACTGCTCGTTTCGCCCGATTCCCGCCCCGAACAGATCGTCTCGCCCGGCCACGTCTTCCCCCTTGAGGCGCGCGAAGGCGGCGTGCTCACCCGCGCGGGGCACACAGAGGCCGCCGTGGATCTGGCGCGCCTCGCGGGGCTCGCCCCCGCCGGCGTGATTTGCGAGGTCATGCTCCCCAGCGGCGAGATGGCCCGCCTGCCCGACCTGTGCCGCCTCGCAAAGGAGTGGGGCATGAAGATCTGCTCGGTGGAGAACCTGATCCGTTACCGCAAGGCCACGGAAAAGCTCGTCGAAAAAGTCGAAACCGTCGACATGCCCACCGCGTTCGGGCGCTTCACGCTCACAATGTACCGCTCCCTCACCGACGGTCTCGAGCACCTGGCCCTCACCATGGGCGACGTGGCCCGCGGCGAGCCCCCGCTGGTGCGCGTGCACAGCGAGTGCCTCACGGGCGATGTGTTTGCCTCCGCCCGCTGCGATTGCGGCTGGCAGCTTCACGCGGCGCTCGCGCAGATCGCCCGGGAAGGGCGCGGCGCACTGATCTACATGCGCCAGGAAGGCCGCGGAATCGGCCTCGCCAACAAGCTCCACGCCTACCGCCTCCAGGAGGAAGGGCTCGACACCGTGGAGGCCAACGTGAAGCTCGGCTTCCCCCCGGATCTGCGCGATTACGGCACCGGCGCGCAGATCCTGGCCGATTTGGGCATTCACCGCCTGCGCCTGCTCACGAACAACCCCGGAAAAGTCGTCGGCCTCTCGGGCTACGACCTTGAAATCACCGGGCGCGTGCCGATTGTGGCGGAGCCGGGCGATTTCAACCGCTTTTACCTCGAAACCAAACGCTCCCGCATGGGCCACCTGATTTAATTCCACGAAAGGATTCCGCTATGGCGCACTATAAAGAACTCACCGGCCAGCTCAACGCCACCGGCATGAAGCTCACCATCATCGTCAGCCGGTTCAACTCGTTTTTCACCGAGCAGCTCCTCAAGGGCGCCGTCGACTGCGCAGTCCGCCACGGCTGCGCGGAGGGCGACATCACCGTGATTCGCGTGCCCGGCGCCAACGAAATCCCCCTCGCCGCCGCGCTCGTGGTTGAAAAAGGCACCCAGGATGCCGTCATCGCCCTCGGCGCCGTGATTCAGGGCGGCACCGACCACGCCTCGCTCATCAACACCACCGTGGCCCGCGCGCTGGCCGACCTCGGCGTGAGCGCCCGCATTCCCGTGGTCAACGGCGTGATGTGCGCCAACACCCTCGAGCAGGCCGTGGAACGCTCCGGCACCAAAGCCGGAAACAAAGGGTGGGACGTCACCCTCTCCGCCATTGAAACCGCCGCCGTGTGCAAGCTTTTGAAATAGAAGGAACCGTTATGGCCGCCATCACCCGCAGACAAGGCCGCGAATGGGCCCTCCAAATGATTGTTCAGGCCGATCTCAACCCAGGCATCGCCCTCGATAAAATGATCGGCGACTTCTGGCAGCAGCAATGGACCTGCCGCCAGGAAGACGCCGGCCTGCGCGAGGACGACATGAGCGCCGCCGAGCAAAGCCAGACCCCCGGCGAACGCCTCGCCCCCAACGCGATCCGCGCCTTCACCGAAAACCTTGTGCGCGGCACGCTCTCCTACCGCAAGCAGATCGACGAGGCAATCGAGGCCTACTCCAAAAACTGGTCGCTCTACCGCCTGGGCGCCATCGAGCGCAACGTGCTGCGCATGGCCTTCTACGAAATGCAATATTGCCCCGACGTCCCCGCCGCCGTCGTCATCAACGAAGGGGTCGACCTGGCCAAATACTTCAGCAACACCGATGCCGGCCGCTTCGTCAACGGCATCCTCGACCGCCTGCGCAAAGACAAAGGCCGCTAGAGCGTGTTTCAATCTTAACCTGCTCAACCTGCTCTCGTGAAAACTCAGCGATGCGGCGTGCGCGCCACGGCCGCGACCAGCACGCGCCCAGCTCCGGCCCTTTTGAGCAGGCGGGCGCAGGTGGAAAACGTCGACCCCGTGGTCATCACATCATCGACCAGCAGAATGGTCTTGCCCTTCAGCTTTTCAGGAAAGCGGCGAACCGAGAAGCTTCGCCGGGCGTTGCGGCGGCGCTCGGCCGCGGTCATGCGCGTTTGAGTGAGCGCATCGGCGCGGGCGAGGATGCGCTCCGAACAGGGAAGGTTGAGGCGGTTCGCAAGCTCGCGCGCCAGCAAGGCCGCCTGATTGTAGCCCCGCCTGTTCTTCTTCCGCCGGCTCATCGGCACCGGCGCGACCAGGTCGATGGCCTCCTCTGCAAACGCCGCGCGGCAGACCGGCTCGAGAATATCGACCAGATCGCGGCAAAGCCAGAAGCCGTGAAGGTATTTGAAATAGATCAGCAGCGCCCGCACATAACCCGAAAATTTTGCCCCCACGACCGCCCGCGCATACGCCGGCGGAGCCGAACAGCACGCCGAGCAGATAAACGCCCCGGAAAGCCCGTGCGCCAGCTCCGCCGAGCAAATCGCGCAGCGGGCGTGCCCCGGCGGCAAAATTCCCCGTTTGCACGGCGGGCAGACCATCCGGCCCGGAGCGTCGACAGGTGCATCGCAGAAAAAACAGTCGCGCGGGTAAAAGAGGTCGACAATCGCCGCCAGAAACCGCTTCACGGCGTAAACCCCGCCACGCCGTAGAGCAGGATCCCGCAAACACCGGCAATGGCAATCAGCGCGATCGGGTGCGTTTTGCGCGCCTGCGCGAAAGCGAAAAGACCCGCCGTCAGAAAAGCCTCCGTGAAGTGGCGCCCCTGAACCGAATGGAAAAAGAGCCGCAAAACCGCCACCGCAATCAGCGCCACCACCACCGGCTTCACGCCGCGCATCGCCGCCTGAACCTGAGGCGCCTGCGAAAAACGCGTGAAAAAGCGGGCGATCAGCAAAATGCACAGCAGCGAGGGAAGCGTCACCCCGATCGTCGCCACGGCCGCGCCGGCCACACCTGCCGCGTGCATGCCGCAGAAGGTCGCGGTGTTCACGGCGAAGGGGCCGGGCGTGCTCTCCGCAATGCCCACAAACTCGGTGAATTCATCCAGCGACATCCACCCGTTGGCAATCACCTCATCCTGAATCAGCGGCAGCATGGCATAGCCCCCCCCGATCGTGAAGAGCCCGATTTTGAAAAAAACCAAAAAAAGTTTCAGGTAAAGCGCCATAAATAAGACGCGGAATTTACACACCCTTTCCCGTAAACGCAAGCGGAAAATCATTGCGCTTGCATTGCGCGGCACATTTTGGTATTGTTTGCCCCTCACATGCGCCGGATCGAGTGATGCGCGTGCATGGAAGCGAAGGCTCAAACGAGAGCCCGAGCGGATTAACCTCAACAGAAAGAACAGGTTCAGATTATGTCGCACCTTATCGAGCTCAAAGATCTGCTGGATGCCGGTCTCCATTTCGGTCACCAAACCAAGCGCTGGAACCCCAAAATGAAGAGCTACATCTTCGACAAGCGCAACGGCGTCCACATCATTGACCTCACCCAGACGGTTTCCCTCATCGATGAAGCCGCCGAATTCCTCCGCAAGACCGTCCTCAGCGGCAAAAAAGTGCTCTTCGTGGCCACCAAGAAGCAGGCTCAGGAAGCCGTCAAAGAAGCCGCCGAAGGCTGCAATCAGTATTACATGACCGAACGCTGGCTCGGCGGCACCCTCACCAACAATCAGACCATCCGCCGCAGCATCAAGCGCATGCGCCAGATCGAAACGATGGCCCGCAACAACAACGGCGTGCTCTCCGTGCACAAGCAGGAAGCCTCCGCCCTCCGCCGCGAGCTCGACAAGCTCCAGAAAAACCTCACCGGCATCGCGGATCTCGACGGTATGCCCGGCGCGATGGTCATTGTCGACGTCTGCCGCGAAGCCAACGCCGTCAAAGAAGCCGTCCGCCTCGGCATTCCCATCGTCGCCATCGTCGACACCAACGCCGATCCCGACCCCGTCGACTACGTCATCCCCGGCAACGACGACGCCGTCCGCGGCGTGAAGCTCATCATGGACGCCTTCAGCGCCGTGCTCAAAGATGCCGACTCCCAGTGCGCCAAGGCCGCCTCCGAAGAGCGCGCCCGCCGCGACGCCGAGCGCTCCGAGCAGGACGCCCGCGAACGCGACGAACGCCGCGCCCGCCGCGACGCCGCCACCGGCGATAAGCGCCCGCCCGCCGCAGGCGCCGCCGCCCCCGCCGGCAACCGCCGCAACGCCGCCAAAGCCGCCCAGGAAGCCATCGCCGCCGCCAAAGCCGAAGCCGAAGCCGAGCAGGCCGAGACCGCCGCACCCGAAGCGCCCGCAGTCGAAGCCCCCGCCGCCGAGCCCGAAGCCGCCCCCGCGGAATAAAGCCGGAACAAAGCGGATGCGCCCCCCGCCATCCGCTTCCCCATTTCAACCCCCGGAAAAAAGGATTTTATCATGGCAATCACCGTCGAAATGATCAACGACCTCCGCACCCGCACCAACGCCGGCATGATGGATTGCAAACGCGCCCTCACCGATTGCAACGGCGACATGGACGCCGCCATCAAAGTGCTTCGCGAAAAGGGCCTCGCCATCCAGCTCAAGCGCGCCGACAAGGAATCCAAGCAGGGCCTGATCGCCGCCGCCGAATCCAACGGCGCCTACGGCATGGCCGAGCTCAACTGCGAAACCGATTTCGTGGCCAAGACCGACCGCTTCATCGCCTTCGTCAACATGCTCGCCGCCGAAGTGGCCAAAGGCGATGAAAACGTCGCCCAGACCAAAAACGAAGACCTCGTGGCCCTCGTTTCCGCCACCGGCGAAAACGTCAAAATCCGCCGCGTAGTCCGCTTCGCCCCCCAGGGCACCGGCAAAATCGAATCCTACATCCACATGGGCGGCAAAATCGGCGTCCTCGTCGAAGTCGGCTGCACCAAAGCCGAAACCCTTCAGAACGAAGCCTTCGTGACCCTCGTTCACGACATCGCCCTCCAGGCCGCCGCCGCCGCGCCCCGCTACCTCAAATCGAGCGAAGTTCCCGCCTCCCTGATCGAAGCCGAGAAAGAAATCTACCGCTCCCAGGTTCAGGGCAAGCCCGAAAAGATCATCGAAGGCATCCTCGCCGGCAAGATCAACAAATTCTTCGCCGAAATCTGCCTCATCGACCAGGCCTTCGTGAAAGAGCCCAAAATGTCGATCACCGACCTCATCAAAGCAGCCGAAAAGGCCACCGGCGACACCATCGAGATCCGCCGCTACGCCCGCTACCAGCTCGGCGCCGAATAACCGCCTTAAGGCATTCGCAAAAAACAACCGCCTCTTCGGGAAGCGGTTGTTTTTTTATTTTTCACGCGCAGCCGCTCAGTGCCGTTCCGCGCGAGGCGAGAAGCGCGACTTTTGACTGCGCGAAAAAACAAAACGCTTGCGGAACCCGCCGGGTTCTGATAAAGTGTTCGCCCATTTGAAGGCCGGAGAGCCTGGCGTTTCCAGGCAAGGCCACGGGAGGAGGTGAGCAGAGAATGATTCAGATCCGTTTGAAAAAAGGCGAATCCGTGGAGCGCGCCCTGAAGCGCCTCAAGAAAATCATGGACAAAGAAGGCATGATGAAACAGCTTCGCAATAACCGGTATTATGAAAAACCGTGCGAAAAGGCTCGCCGCAAATCTGCCCGTGCCCGTGTGCGCAGCATGTCGCGCAGCTCCATCTAAGCATTCAATGCATGCAGGCAAAGCAGGCGGCGTTCCGAAAAGGAGCGCCGCCTGTTTGTTTTTCAAAACCGTCGAAAAAGCCGCCGTTCACAAGGAAGCCAGGCGGCTGATTAAAAAACAAATCAATCTGTTTTTACGTTAACTTATTCCTTTTCAGGCGGTTCGATAAAAACAAATCGATATGGAAATATTTTTTCTTGTCGACCGTCATCCCTTTATGAGAAACTTGCAAAGACGTTGGAGTTGAATTTTTCGACAAAACGCTCAATGGCTTAAATTTCCTAAACGGAGGTGCAACAGAGTGAGCACATGTGTTGATGACAAGAAGAGTCAGCCCACGCAGACGCTGACGCCCGAATTGAAGGCGTTCATCGCAGAGTGGAAAGACAAGCCCGGCAACCTGATCATGGTTCTGCACCGCGTGCAGCACCACTTCGGCTACATGCCCCGCGAAGTGGCCTTTGAGATCGCCGATCTGCTCGAGATGCCCCTTGCCCGCATTTACGGCGTGATCACATTCTACAACTTCTTCAAACTGAAGAAACCCGGCCGCAACCTCATCCAGGTTTGCCTCGGAACCGCCTGCTATCTGCGCGGCGCCGACGACCTCATCCTGGAGCTTGAAAAGCAGCTCGGCGTGGGCCTCAACACCATCACCCCCGACGGCGAGTTTTCCGTGGAAGCCGTGCGCTGCCTCGGTTGCTGCGGCCTGGCCCCCGTGGTGGTGGTCAACGGCGAAGTGTTCGGTAAGATCGAGAGCTCCGGCGTCACCGCCATGCTCGACAAATTCCGCGCGAAGAAGGTCTGATTTTGCACGCGTATGTCTGCGACTACATCACGGATCTCGTGCAAAACGCCATCGAGGCGGGCGCCACGCGGGTCACGCTTGAAATCGCGACGGATGCCGACTCCATCCAGGTCGCCATCGACGACAACGGCAAGGGAATGAGCCCCGAAACCCTCAAAAAGGCACTGAACCCCTTCTATTCCGAAGCGGGTAAACACGACCACCGGCGCGTAGGCCTCGGTTTGCCGCTCCTGCGGCAGGCCGCCGACGCCCTCGAAGGGTCGATGACCGTGGCGAGCGAACCCGGCAAAGGCACACGCGTGGCGTTTGCCTTCAGCGCCCGGCACCTCGACACGCCGCCCATGGGCGACATTCCCGCCACCGTGGTCGGGCTCATGAGCTTCCCCGGCACGTTCGACCTGGTTCTGCAGCGGCAGACCGCCCGGGGAGCCTACGGGATTTCGCGCAACGAAATCATCGAAACCCTCGGCTCGCTCGACGACGCCGGCGCCTTGGCCCTCACGAAGGAGTTCCTTCGCAGCCAGGAAGCAGAGATACGCTAAACAATTGAGAAAAGGAGAAGTTTATCATGGCTAAATTGACACTGGACGCGCTCCGCAAGCTGCGCGATGAAAACAAACAGGCAATGTCGATGCGCGATTCGTCAGACAAAGACATGCAAATCGTCGTCGGCATGGGCACCTGCGGCATCGCCGCCGGCGCGAAAGACACCTTCAACGCGATTGTCGACGAGCTCGCCGCCAAAGGCATCACCAACGTCATCATCCGCCAGACCGGCTGCATGGGCGTGTGCCACTCCGAGCCCACCGTCGAAGTCATCGTCCCCGGCATGCCCGCCGTCATCTACGGCAACGTCGATACCGCCACCGCGCGCCGCATCATCGCCGACCACATCGTCGGCAAAAAACTCATCGACGAAAAAATCTGCGATCGCCCCGCGATTGACATCATGAAATAAGGAGAGGTGGAAAAGATGGGCTTTAAGCAATACATTCTTGTCTGCGGCGGCACCGCCTGCGACTCCAGCGGCGGCATCGCCCTGCATAAAGAACTCGTGCGCGCCCTCGCCGAAGCCGGCGAGGAAAACAACGTGCAGATCGTGCGCACAGGCTGCCTCGGCTTCTGCGAAAAGGGACCGATCGTCAAGATCCTTCCCCAAGATACCTTCTATGTGTGCGTGCAGCCGGAAGACGCCGACACAATCATCAAAGAACACATCGTCAAAGGCCGCGTCGTTTCCCGCCTCCTCTACGATCAGCGCCAGAGCCAAGTCAACGTGGGCAAGCAGGAGATCGATTTCTACCAGAAACAGTTCCGCATCGTGCTGCGCAACTGCGGCGTGATCGACCCCGAAAAAATCGAAGACTACATCGCCCGCGACGGCTACAAAGCCCTCGAAAAGGCCCTCTTCGAGCTCACCCCCGAAGGCGTCATCAAAGAAATCCTCGATTCCGGCCTCCGCGGCCGCGGCGGCGCAGGCTTCCCCACCGGCCGCAAATGGATGTTCTCCGCAGGCGTGACCGCAGACCAGAAATACATCGTCTGCAACGCCGACGAAGGCGACCCCGGAGCCTACATGGATCGCTCCACCCTCGAAGGCGATCCCCACTCCATCCTCGAAGCCATGGCCATCGCCGGCCGCGCCACAGGCGCCAGCAAAGGCTACGTCTACATCCGCGCCGAATACCCCCTCGCCATCAAACGCCTCGAGACCGCCATCGGCCAGGCCCGCGATCTCGGCCTGCTCGGCGACAACATCCTCGGATCCGATTTCTCGTTCGACATCGAGCTCCGCTTCGGCGCCGGCGCCTTCGTCTGCGGCGAAGAGACCGCCCTCCTCGCCTCCATCGAAGGCAAACGCGGCATGCCCACCCCCCGCCCGCCCTTCCCCGCCGTCAAAGGCCTCTGGGGCAAACCCACCGTCATCAACAACGTCGAGACCCTCGCCAACGTCCCCGTCATCCTGCTCAAAGGCGCCGAGTGGTTCAAAAAAATCGGCACAGCCACCTCCAAAGGCACAAAAGTCTTCGCCCTCACAGGCAAAGTCAACAACTCCGGCCTCATCGAAGTGCCCATGGGCATCACCCTGCGCGAAATCATCTACGACATCGGCGGCGGCATCCGCAACGGCCGCACCATCAAAGCCGCCCAGACCGGCGGCCCCTCCGGCGGCATGATCCCCGCAGAACACCTCGACATGGCCATCGACTACGAAACCCTCGCCTCCATCGGCTCCATCATGGGTTCCGGCGGCCTCATCGTCATGGACGACACCGACTGCATTGTCGACGTCGCCAAGTTCTACCTCGACTTCACCGTCGACGAATCCTGCGGCAAATGCTCCCCCTGCCGCATCGGCGGCCGCGCCCTCCTCAACATCCTCACCCGCATTACCGACGGCAAAGGCACCCTCGAAGACATCGCCAAAATGCGCAACATCTGCGAAGCCATGCAGCGCGCCTCCCTCTGCGGCCTGGGCCAGACGGCCTCCAACCCCGTCCAAGCCATGCTCCGCTACTTCATGGACGAAGTCAAAGCCCACATCGTCGACAAGAAATGCCCCGCAGGCAAGTGCAAAAACCTCCTGCAATACACAATCACCGACGCCTGCATCGGCTGCACCGCCTGTGCCCGCGTCTGCCCCACCCAAGCCATCACCGGCGAACGCAAAATGAAACACCTCATCCACCAGGAAAAGTGCATCAAATGCGGCCAGTGCTTCGAAACCTGCAAATTCAAAGCCATCACCCGGGGCTAAGGAGAGATTAACGATGGAAAACATGATTACCCTTGAAATCAACGACATCCCCGTGGAAGTGCCCGTCGGCACCTCCATCCTCGATGCCGCCAAATCCGTACAGGTCAAGATCCCCACCCTCTGCTACCACCCCGACCTGAAACCCTGGGCCGCCTGCGGCATCTGCGTCGTCCGCGCCGCAGGATCCCCCAAGCTCCTGCGCGCCTGCTGCACCGAAGTGGCCCCAGGCATGAAAATCACCACACACGATCCCGACATCGTCAAAGTCCGCCGCACCGTCGTCGAGCTCATGCTCAGCAGCCACCCCAACGACTGCCTCCGCTGCCCCCGCTCCGGCAACTGCGAGCTCCAGACCATCGCCGCCGACTTCGGCATCCGCGAAGTCCCCTACGAGCGCCGCCTCCAAGACACCCCCATCGACGACTCCACCCCCTCCATCGTCCTCGACCAGAAAAAGTGCATCAAATGCGGCCGCTGCGCCCTCGTCTGCCAAGACATGCAAAACGTCTGGGCCCTCGAATTCATCGGCCGCGGCGAAAACACCCGCATGGCCCCCGCGGCCGACGTCTGCCTCGCCGACTCCCCCTGCATCAAATGCGGCCAATGCTCCGCCCACTGCCCCGTCGGCGCCATCTACGAGAAAGACGAAACCGCCACCGTCTGGGAAGCCATCAAAGACACCGAGCTCTACCCCGTCGTCCAGATCGCCCCCGCCGTCCGCGTCGCCATCGGCGAAGCCTTCGGCATGAAACCCGGCCAGATCACCACCGGCCAGATCTACACCGCCCTGCGCCGCATCGGCTTCAAAGCCGTGTTCGACACCAACTTCTCCGCCGACCTCACCATCATGGAAGAAGGCTCCGAATTCGTCCAGCGCTTCACCAAAAACGAAAACCTCCCCCTCATCACCTCCTGCTGCCCCTCCTGGACAGACTGGATGGAAAAGTACGCCTCCGACTTCATCCCGAACTTCTCCTCCGCGAAATCCCCCCAGCAGATGCTCGGCGTGATGGCCAAGACCTACTTCTCCGAGAAAATGGGCATCGACCCCGCCTCCCTCTACATGGTCTCCATCATGCCCTGCACCGCCAAAAAGTATGAAATCACCCGCAGCGACGACATGCACTCCAGCGGCCACCCCGATATCGACGTCGTCCTCACCACCCGCGAGCTCGCCCGCATGATGAAAATCGCCGGCATCGACTTCACCCGCCTCCCCGAGAGCGAAGCCGATTCCATCCTCGGCGAATACACCGGCGCCGGCACCATCTTCGGCACCACCGGCGGCGTGATGGAAGCCGCCCTGCGCACCGCCTACCACCTCATCACCCAGGAAGAACTGGCCGACGTCACCTTCAACGCCGTCCGCGGCATGGAAGGCGTCAAAGAAGCCGTCATCGACGTCAAAGGCACCAAAGTCAGCATCGCCGTCGCCCACCAGATGGGCAACGTCGCCCAAGTGCTCGACACCATCCGCCGCGACCGCAAAGCCGGCAAGCCCCCCCGCTGGCAATTCATCGAAGTGATGGCCTGCCGCGGCGGCTGCATCGGCGGCGGCGGCCAGCCCCTCGGCGCCACCGACGAAGTGCGCAAAGCCCGCATGGCCGGCCTCTACACCGACGACGAACGCTCCGCCAAACGCTGCTCCCACCACAACGCCCACGTCCAGAAACTCTACGCCGAATTCCTCGGCGCCCCCCTCAGCGAAAAAGCCCACAAATACCTTCACAACCACTACCACGCCAAAGACCTCTACATCCAGTAGCGGTAAACAAAGAAGCCCCTGCACCCGCAGGGGCTTTTCGCTTTTGACAAACTCTTGAGGCGAGCCGTAGCAACGCTACGGCGAGCTGAAAGGGTGAAGTTCAAAAACAAAAAGCACCGAGAAAAATCGGAAAGATCAATCGAAATATGCTCTAGCGAGGGAGACGCGGCTGAAGTCGGTCGACTTGGGGTAGAAACGCCGGACGTGGCGGCTGCAGTTTTCAACCGATCCCTTTTCCCAGGCGGCGCAGGCGTGGGTGTAAAAAAGGGCGAACCCGGGGAAGGCTTTGGAAAACGGGCGGTGAGAAATTCGCCGCCGGCGTCGGTCGTGATGGAGCGAACGGTTTTCATGCGCCCGCTGCGCATATGCCGGCGCAGAGCCCGGAGCACCTCGCGCCGGCTGACGGCGGAAAGACGGCTCACCAGGTAGTGGCGCGTTGGGCGCTGTAAAGGCGATATTCCCTTTTTCACGTTTTTTCCTCCCCCGGGGGAAGAAAGGTTGGGTTTTCTTCCCTTTATCCTTCTTCATCTCGTTTGACGAATTGCGCACGGGCTCTCCTCCTTTGACCGCCCCATCTCATTGTGCAATTTACTGGCGTAATCGGTACAGAAAAGCCTTGATTTCTTTTAGAGAGAGGTTTATTCTCTCCTTATGAAAACAAATATCCTCTTCCTCTTCGCCTTTTGCGGCGCTCGCCTGGGTGCGGCCGTTCTCGCCGTGCCCGGCGGCCACGCTACCCTCCAGGCCGCCATCGACGCCGCCGCCGCGGGTGACACCATCCGCGTGGCTCCCGGCATCTACGCTCCCATCACCTGCGACAACAAGGCGATCACCATCGAAAGCACGCACGGCGCCGCAAAAACCATTATCGACGGCGGCGGCACCAATCGCTGCGCCACTCTCTTCGTCTGCTCCGGGTTCGGGTTCGACACCCCCGGCCAGACCAACACCGTCCTTCGAGGCTTCACCCTTCGAAACGGTAAGGCCGGCTGGGGCGGCGCTTCCTGCAACGGCACGCTTCAAGCCTGCACGCTGACCAACAACACCGCCGTCATCGGCGGCGGCGCTTACCAGGGCTCCCTTCAGGCCTGCACCCTCTCCGGCAACACCGCCACCGGCGACCGGGGGAGCGGCGGCGGCGCGGTTTATGCCATGCTCGCCCAATGCACCGTCAGCGGCAACACCGCTGCCGACTTCGGCGGCGGCGCCCAGCATTGCACGCTTCAAGCCTGCACGCTCTCCGGCAACACAGCCACCTATGGCGGCGGCGCTCACGGCGGCGCCCTTCACGCCTGCACGCTCTCAGGCAACACCGCCCGCCAAAGCGGCGGCGGCGCCTTCCAAAGCACGCTCGAAGCATGCACCCTCGCCGGCAATACCGCCCGATTCGGCGGCGGCGCGGCGGGCTGCGTTTATGGCGGCGAACGATCCGACTGCACGCTCAAAAACTGCGCCCTTTCCAACAACACCGCCACCGAAGGGGGAGGCGTTTACGGCGCGTTTCTCGAAGGGTGCACGCTCACCGGCAACACCGCCAGGCTCGGCGGCGGCGCGGCGGGCTACAACAGCCGAACCGAGTATGCCCGCCTGACAAACTGCACCCTTGCCGGCAACACCGCCACGGAGGGCGGAGCCGTTTACAAAGGCAACCTCATCTCCTGCATCGCCTGGGCCAACTCCGCCCCCGGCCTTTCCCTGGCCACCGCCGGCCACTCCTGCATCCAGGGCGGCCACCCCGGCGCCTGCAATATCGACCAGAACCCCCGCTTCGCGAATCCGGCCAAAGGCGATTACCGCCTTCTTCCCGGTTCGCCCTGCCTCGGGGCCGGCGACCCGAAAGCCGCCCGGGCGCTCGATATGCGCGGCGCCACGCTCTTGACCAAAGGCTGCGTCAACATGGGCGCCTGGGCCTGCACCTCGGCTCTCCCGGCGCCCAGGAAACGCTGACGGTCTGCCGCCGCTTTTCCTATTCTTGGGCTTGACTTCACCCCATAATCTGCTATGCTCCCTCCCGTTCGTTTTGTAAGCGATTAAGTAATGCCCCCCCCAGGATTGAGGAAAACCAATGAGCACCGTCAAACCCGATACATATGTCTACTTCTTCGGCGCCAACCGCTCCACCGGCAACGGCACCATGAAAAACCTTCTCGGCGGCAAAGGCGCCAACCTTGCCGACATGGCCTCCGTGGGCCTTCCCGTGCCCCCCGGTTTCACCATCACCACCGAAGCCTGCGCCAAATACTACACCCTCGGCGAAGACCGGCTCGAGGCGCTCATCCGCCCCGAAGTGACCGCCGCCCTCAAACAGCTTGAAGAAGCCACCGGCCGCACCTTCGGCGCCGGCGAAAACCCGCTCCTGGTCTCCGTCCGCTCCGGCGCCGCCGCCTCCATGCCCGGCATGATGGATACCGTCCTCAACCTCGGCCTCAACACCTGCACCGTGGCCGCCATGATCAAGCGCACCGGCAACCCCCGCTTCGTGTGGGATTCCTACCGCCGCTTCATGCAGATGTTCGGCGATGTGGTCTTGGGCGTGGATCACGACCTTTTTGAAGCAGAGCTCGAAGCGGTCAAGCACGCCCGCGGCGTCACCCTCGACACCGCCCTCACGGCCGCCGACCTCGAAGAAATCACCAACCGCTACCGCGCCGTGGTCAAAAAAGCCATCGGGGTCGACTTCCCCGAATCGGCCGAAGAGCAGCTCTACAAAGCCATCATGGCCGTGTTCCGCTCCTGGAACAACCCCCGCGCCATCAAATACCGCACGCTGAACGACATCCGCGGCCTCATCGGCACCGCCGTCAACGTCCAGGCCATGGTTTTCGGCAACGCCGGCGACCGCTCCGCCACCGGCGTGGCCTTCACCCGCGACCCCTCCACCGGCGCCAACGCCTACTTCTACGGCGAATACCTCATGAACGCGCAGGGGGAAGACGTTGTGGCCGGCATCCGCACCCCCCAGCAGATCACCCTCGCCGGATCCCGCGCCTGGGCCGAGCGCCAGGGCGTGAGCGAAGCCGAGCGCGCCGCCAGCTACCCCTCCCTTGAAGAAGCCATGCCCAAGGTTTTCGCCGAGCTCGACGCGATCCGCGTGAAGCTCGAAAAGCATTACACCGACATGCAAGACCTCGAGTTCACCATTGAAGACGGCACCCTCTACATGCTCCAGACCCGCAACGGCAAGCGCACCGCCGCAGCCGCCGTCAAAATCGCCACCGACCTGATGAAAGAAGGGCTGATCGACGAACAGACCGCCGTCCTGCGCGTGGAGCCCCAAGCCCTCGACCAGCTCCTGCACCCCGTCTTCAACGCCACCGCCGAAAAAACCGCCACCCGCCTCACCACCGGCCTGCCCGCCAGCCCCGGCGTCGCCACCGGCCAAGCCGTCTTCAGCGCTGAAGACGCCGAAAAATGGGTCGCCACCGGCCACAAAGTGATCCTTTGCCGCATCGAAACCAGCCCCGAAGACATCGGCGGCATGGTCTCCGCCCAAGGCATCCTCACCGCCCGCGGCGGCATGACCTCCCACGCCGCCGTCGTCGCCCGCGGCATGGGCAAGTGCTGCGTCTCCGGCGCCGGAGATGTGATCATCGACTACGCCGCCAAGACCATGACCATCAACCGCACCGTCATTAAAGAGGGCGACTGGGTCTCCCTCAACGGCTCCCTCGGCACCGTCTACCTCGGTCAGATCGAAACCCAGGAGCCCTGCCTCGAAGGCGCCTTTGCCGACATCATGACCCTTGCCGACAAGTACCGCACCATGGGCGTGCGCGCCAACGCCGACACCCCGCGCGACACCCAGACCGCCGTCTCCTTCGGCGCCGAAGGCATCGGCCTCTGCCGCACCGAGCACATGTTCTTCCAAGGCGAGCGCATCCTCACCTTCCGCCGCCTCGTCCTCGTGGCCGAGACCGTCAAACGCCTCCGCAAACAGATCGAAGCCCTCCCCGAAAGCGAAGCCCGCCGCGCCCTCGCCGCCGAGCTCGCCGCCCCCCTCGCCCAGTACAACAAAGCCCTCGACATGCTCCTTCCCCTCCAGCGCGAAGATTTCGAAGGCATGTTCCGCGCCCTCGAAGGCCGCCCCTGCACCATCCGCCTCCTCGACCCCCCCCTGCACGAATTCCTCCCTCACGACGAAGCCGGCCAGAAAGAAATGGCCGAAGTCATGGGCGTCAGCGTCGAATCCATCACACGCGTGGTCGACGAGCTCCACGAATTCAACCCCATGCTCGGCCACCGCGGCTGCCGCCTGGGCATCAGCTACCCCGAAGTGACCGCCATGCAAGTCCGCGCCATCTGCGAAGCCGCCGTCGCCGTACCCGGAGCCAACCCCGAAATCATGGTCCCCCTCGTCGGCACCGTCGCCGAGCTCAACGCCCAGAAAAAAGTCATCCAAGCCATGATCGCCGCCGTGGAAACCGAGAAACAGGTCAAGCTCGCCATCCGCATCGGCACCATGATCGAAGTGCCCCGAGCCGCCCTCACCGCCGACGAAATCGCCGCCCAGGTCGACTTCTTCTCCTTCGGCACCAACGACCTCACCCAGACCACCTGCGCCTTCTCGCGCGACGACGCCGGCAAATTCCTCCAGGACTACGTCGCCAACGGCTTCTACGATTACGACCCCTTCGTCGTCCTCGACCAGAAAGGCGTCGGCCGCCTCATGGAATACGCCATCGAGCGCGGGCGCGGCGTCAACCCCGGCATCAAGCTCGGCATCTGCGGCGAACACGGCGGCGAACCCCGCTCCGTCGCCTTCATGCACCAGCTCGGCCTCAGCTACGTGTCATGCAGCCCCTTCCGCGTGCCCATTGCCCGCCTCGCCGCCGCCCAGGCCGCCATCCGCGCCGGCAACAGCCGCTGCGCCTGCAAGTAAGCGATCGAAAAGGTTTGCGAAAATGATGGATAAACACTACGACCCCAAGGCAATCGAAGCGAAATGGTACCCCTGGTGGGAAACCCGCGGATGTTTCCACGCCGACCCCTCGCAGGGCGGCGAGCCCTACGCCGTAGTGATACCCCCGCCCAACGTGACCGGCATCCTCCACATGGGCCACGCCCTGAACGAAACCGTTCAAGACGTGCTCGTGCGGTGGCGCCGCATGCAAGGGCGCAACGTCATCTGGATCCCCGGAACCGACCACGCCGGCATCGCCACCCAAAACGTCGTTGAAAAAGCCCTTAAAAAAGAAGGAAAAAGCCGCAGAGACCTCGGCCGCGAAGCCTTTATCGAGCGCGTGTGGGAATGGAAGCACCAATACGGCGCCACCATCACCAACCAGCTCCGCCGCCTGGGCAGCAGCCTCGATTGGCAGCGCGAACGCTTCACGATGGACGACGGCCTCAGCAAAGCCGTCACCGAAGTCTTCTGCCGCATGTACGAAAAAGGCCTCGTCTACCGCGGCAACTACATCGTCAACTGGTGCCCCCGCTGCGGAACCGCCCTCGCCGACGACGAAACCGAGCACCAGCCCAACAACGGCTTCCTCTGGCATATCCGCTACCCCGTGCTCGGCGGCGGCGAAATCATCGTCGCCACCACCCGCCCCGAAACCATGCTCGGCGACACCGCCGTCGCCGTCAACCCCAAAGACGAACGCTACCTCCACCTCCACGGCAAAAAAGTGATCCTGCCCCTCACCGGCCGCGAAATCCCCGTCGTCGCCGACGACTACGTCGAGCGCGAATTCGGAACCGGCGTCGTCAAAATCACACCCGCGCACGACGCCAACGACTTCGCCGTCGCCCAGCGCCACAGCCTTCCCGTCATCAACGTCATGGAAGGCGACGGCACCATGAACGAAACCGCCGGCCCCGCCTATCAGAGCCTCGACCGCTTCGCCTGCCGCAAAAAGCTCGTCGCCGACCTCGAAGCCGCCGGCTTCCTCGTCAAAACCGAGCCCTACGCCAACCAAGTCGGCCACTGCTACCGGTGCGACACCATCGTCGAGTCACGCCTCTCCAAACAGTGGTTCGTCAAAATGAAACCCCTCGCCGAACCCGCCATCAAAGCCGTCCGCAGCGGCGCCATCACATTCACCCCCCAGCGCTGGGAAAACATCTACTTCAACTGGATGGAAAACATCCGCGACTGGTGCATCTCCCGCCAGATCTGGTGGGGCCACCGCATCCCCGTCTACACCTGCACCGGCTGCAACCACGAATGGGCCGCCCGCACCCCCCCCAAGACCTGCCCCATCTGCGCCTCCGGCCCCGACGCCATCATCCAGGATCCCGACGTGCTCGACACCTGGTTCTCCTCCTGGCTCTGGCCCTTCAGCACCCTCGGCTGGCCCGAAAAAACCGGCGACCTCAAATTCTACTACCCCACCGCCGACCTCGTCACCGCCCCCGACATCATCTTCTTCTGGGTCGCCCTCATGATCAGGGCCGGCTGCCAGTTCATGAAAGAAATCCCCTTCCGCAACGTCGTCATCCACGGCATCGTCCGCGACGACCAAGGCCGGAAAATGTCCAAATCCCTCGGCAACTCCATCGACCCCCTCGAAATCATCGAAACCTACAGCGCCGACGCCCTCCGCTTCAGCCTCATGCTCATCACCTCCCCCGGCATGGACGTCTACGTCAACCGCGACAAATTCGAAATCGGCCGCAACTTCGCCACCAAGCTCTGGAACGCCGCCCGCTTCCTCGAAATGAACGCCCAAAAAGCACCCGGCTTCACCTTCCCCCAGCCCGCCGGCCTCACCCTCGACCCCACCCTCCTCAGCGACGACGACCGCCACCTCCTCCTCACCTGCGACAGCACCGTCGCAGCCGTCACCGCCCACCTCGAAAACTACCGCTTCCAGGATGCCGCCCTCGCCGTCTACGACTTCGCCTGGACCTCCTTCTGCGACTGGTACCTCGAATACGCCAAAGCCGACCTCAACGGCCCCCACCCAAAACGCCGCGACCAGATCCTCGCCATCCTCGCCCACACCTTCGGCCAGACCCTCCGCCTCCTCCACCCCTACATGCCCTTCATCACAGAAGAAATCTGGCACCAGCTCGGCTACGGCGGCGAAAACGAAACCCTCATGCGCACCCCCTGGCCCGCCCCCCTCGCCGAAGAAAACAAAACCGCCTGGAACCTCACCGGAGAACCCCTCGCCTACGTCAACGCCAAGCGCGAAATGATCACCGCAAGCCGCGCCCTGCGCGCCGACTACGGCATCCCCCCCTCCCGCCCCGTCACCCTCCTCATCCACCCCGCCGACCCCGCCGCCGCCGACCGCCTCCAGGCCGACCTTGAAAGCCTCAAAGCCGCCACCCGCGCCGAAACCATCACCCTCATCGACACCCCCCCCGCCGGCGCCAACCCCAGCGCCCTCGGCACCCTCGGCACCCTCTACCTCCCCCTCCAGGGCCTCGTCGACATCGCCGCCGAGCGCGCCCGCCTCGAAACCGAGATCGAAAAGACAAAAGGCTTCCTCGCCAACGTCAGCGCCAAACTCTCCAACGAAAGCTTCGTTGCCAAAGCCCCCCCCGCCATCATTGCCCAGCAGCGCGAAAAACAAACCGAGCTCGCCGAAACCCTCCGCCGCCTCCAGACCCTCCACGCCGCCTTTGCCTCCTGACCCTGCCCCCCAGCGGGAACAGCCCCCTCCTGTAAAGGAAAAGAGTGTTGTTTTTGAGCAGCAAAAGCACATGTCCCGGCGGGAAAAAGCACGTTTTGAAAAGAAGAGGCTTGCCAGCTTCCGGCTAAAAGTGCTACTATGCGAGTGCGTTGAGATTATCAGCTTCATTTTTGAGGTTCCCTTTTGAAACATGTATTGATATTGCTTGGAGTTGCCTTACTCTCCCTCACCACGGGATGTTTAGGTTTCCTGTGGCCGAAAAACCAGGTTCCGCCGCTTGACGACGGTACCCGGGTCGACAAACGCATCGAAACCGAGCGCGAGCTTTATCCAGGCTCCCACATCCGCGTGGCCGTATCCGTCCTCGGAGAACCCGTTTTCCCGGAAGAAATCAAAGAAATCTCCGCCCAGTATGAAATCATGATGCCCCTCCTCGGCGTCGTCAGCTGCCAGGGCCTCAAGCTCCGCGCCCTCGAAGAAAAGCTTGCGAAAGACTACGCCACCTACTTCCGCGACCCCACCGTCAGCGTCTATTATGTCACCAAAGAACTCGCCGACGGCACCTCCCCCTTCGGTTCCGTACTCGTCACCGGAGAAGTCAACAAACCCGGCCACGTCAGCATCCCCTCAACGCGTGACCTGACCCTCCTGCGCGCCATCCAGCTCGCAGGCGGCACCACACGCATCGCCAACACCCGCAAAGTTCAGCTCACCCGCGGCTTGGAAGACGGTAAAAAAGCGCAATACCGCATCGACATGCTCAAAATCGGCGAAGAAGGAGCCGATCACCTCAACGTCACCCTCAAAGCGGGCGACGTGATTTTCGTTCCCGAATCATGGATGTAACCCCCCTATTTTGATTATTGGCGAAAGGATAAAAAAAATGAAACAACTACTGTTTGCCGCCGTGCTCCTGCTCACCTGCGCCCCCATGCCCCTCCTGGCGCAGACCCCGGCCGCACCTGCGCCCGTCACGGCGGAATCCGTCACACCCGCCGCCATCCGCGCGGAAATGGCCAAGCTTGATCCCGCCCAGCGCGCCGATTACGCCAAAAAAATGATGAGCATCATCAGCACCCTGCCCATTCCCCCCGAAGAAAAAGCCCAAATCATCGGCGATGCCGCCGTCACCCTCGTCGCCGCCGCCGGCGCAACCGCAAAGGCCGACGTCATTACCGCCATCTTCTCCGGCGTCCCCCTCGATTACATCGGCGTGGTGGCCGACCGCCTCGCCCCCGGCTTCGACCAGAAGAAAAACGCACTCTCCAACGAAGCCTACGACGACTTCGCCGAGCGCGTCATCTCCTCCGCCGAAGCCCGCCTCAAAGCCGACCGCGCCGACATGCCCATCGCCCGCCTCACCGTCATCACCTCCCTCTTCATCCGCGGCAGCGCCGACCCCGAGCGCGCCACGAACGAATACATCAACTACCTTCCCAAAGACGAAAGCCTCCGCAACACCGTCAAATCCTGGCTTCCCGACCTCGTCCGCGGCGACTACTCCAAAATCGCCGCCATCGGCGGTCTCAAAGAACTCGTCCGCATTCCCGAAGACAAAGCCAGACCCCCGATTCTCGAGCGCAACATCCTCGATACCCTCGCCATCCTGTCCGACACCGTCACCCAGACCGACCAGATGTTCGGCCTCAACGTCCCCGTCGGCCTGACCGACCCCCTGGCCAACATCCGCGAACCCGGAAACCCCGACATCGGCGTTCCAGACGCTCTCCCCACACCCCCTCCGCCTTACAATGGTCAGCGCACCGGGGGTTGATTTGCCCCCCCATTGTCAATCGTGTACCCCGCCCCCGGTCGCCTAATCATTCGATACGTATCATGGAGATTCAAATATGAAACACCCCGCACGTTATGTGGCTCTTCTGATCACAGTGCTGACATTGTCGGCACGGGCCCAGGAAGTTGGCATTTATTATCCGAACAGCAATTTCCTATGGACGCCCTCCCTCAGCTTAGGCGTTTATTACGATTCCAACATCAACAGCACCAAAAAGAACGAGCCCGGTAAAAAAGACGGGGTCGGATTGACCATTTCGCCCTCGCTCGGGTTGGGCATCACAGGAAACCGCATTGAGCTCACCGCCCGCGGGTGGTACACGTGGGAACGCGGCAACGAAGACGGCATGGACGGCGACTACTGGGGCGAACAGGTCTCGCTCTCCAAATGGACCGAAAAAGGCTGGCGCTTCATGCTCAGCGAATCCTACCGCCGCACCAACAATGATGAATTCTACGGCGGCTCCGATACCGAAACCGCCTATATCGATTCCCGCGAACAGGAAAGCTTCTCCCTCAACGGCGCCATCGCCAAAACCTCAGCCTCCGAGAAAACGGTCTGGACCCTCGGCGGCGGCTACTCCAAGCTCCGCTACATCGGCGACAACAGAGGCCTTTCCGGTTCCGAATCCTACGATTTCCAAGGCCAGATCAACTATCAGCTCACCGGTAAAACCGACCTGGTCGGCGTGCTCACCTTCGGCGCCGACTCCGGCGACATGAAGGAAGATTCCTACCAGTACACCGCCATGGCCGGTTTCTCCTCCCGCATCGGCCTCGCCAAAAAATTCACCTACCGAGCAGTCGCCGGTATCGGCATGTACGAATACGGCGGCCAGGGCGGCGGCAGCAACATAGCCCCCTCCTACTCCGTTTCAGCCGCCTGGGCCATTACCGACAAATGGGCGCTCTCAGCCCTCGCCAACTCCCAGTTCACCCCTTCCGACTCCTATCAGAACACCATGTACCGCTGGTCAAACGCCTTCTCGCTCGGCCTGAACTACAAACCCCGGCCCAAGTTTGATTTCCGGGCCGACGTCTCCTACCGCATTGAAGACAACCGCGTCGACGATTCCACCTACAGCGCCTTGGAATACACCCGTTCCTATTACGCCTTCCGCCTGCGCGGCAATTACCGCATCACCCGGTGGATGTCGGTTTACGCCTCAGGCAGCTACATCATGGATCGTTATGACGAAGCTTATTACGGCGATATGGATGAATACCGCATCGACGCCGGCGTTCAGTTCAAATATTGAGGCCTTTGTCTGTAAGGATTCCATCAGTGCAGATTGTATTGACGAAATACTGGGTGCTTGCCCATGTGTTGATTCTGGCGGGCATTCAGTTGCTGGTTCCCTTTGCGGCCGGGAAATTGAATGCCCTCGCGTGGGCGGTTTCCGCGGCTTTCATCATGGCGCTTTTGCTCCCTCCCGTTCGTGAGGGAGAATCTTTTTTTCAGGCGCGCAGCCGCACGCTTTCCGCGTTTTTGAAAGACGCTTTCTTCATCCAAATCATCCTGTCGCTCGTTTTTCTCCTCATTCAATACCTTAACAGCGGCCGCACATTGGAATTTCAGGCCGATGTGTTGAAATGGGCCTACACCCTTCCCGCCGTGCGCTGGCTGCCCTCATCCGTCGCCACGCCGCAGGGTCAAAGCCTCTTTTTCGCTTTTTTTGCCGCCTTTTCGCTCACAGCGATTCAGCGCGTGGCGTTGATTCGCAAAACACGCGTCTTTTTACTGACCGGCCTCAACCTGGCGGGCGCCTGCCTCGCGCTGACCACGCTGCTTCGGGCGTGTTTCCTTGCGCCCGGCGCCGCCCTGGTTCCTCTTGGGTTTGCAACGGCCGCGGGCGGAGCGGCCTTTCACCTTCTGCTGCTATGCACCTCCGTGGGGTGCCTTGCCGAGTTTTTCCTTGAGCGCAAGCCGCTTCTCTACCGGCTTGCTTTGGGATCGCTGGGCTTCAACCTGGTCGGCGCGTTGTTTTCACCTTCGATCATCGTCTCCGGAGCTGCGTTGCTGATAACGGTCCTGAGCCTTTTGCTTCTTTTCTTCCTCATTCGCCACGCCCAGAACGGCCCGATTCTCGTTCCGGCCATTTTGCTGATTGTGGCCGTCTTCCTGCCGGTCGTCACCGCCTTTTTTCTCCTGCCGCAAAGCGCGCTTTTGCGGACGGTCTTTCTACCTGCCGAGTGGAGCGCCGCCTTTTCGCTCTTTTGCGATGAATGGCTGATGAAGACGGATCTCGCGGGCAAAGTCTGGTCTGAACACATTTTCTTCGGCGTGGGCAACGGCGGCTATCCCTTTTTCGCGCGCCTTCAGCTGGCCACCGCTTCAACCGCCGATTGGCGTTTGTTCAATGCGGGCGACGCTTCGGCGTATAACGATTTCATGCAGTTTCTCTGTGAAAACGGCGTGGTGGGCATGCTGTTGCTTCTTTTGCCGGTGCTGATGCTGATTTTCTCCTGCCTGACCAAATGGGTGGCCGTGCGTGAAGTGAAGGGAAAAGGATGCAGCTACCGCTATCTTTTCCTTTTGCTGGGGTCACTGGCCGGTTTGGCCTCGGTTTTTATTCTTTCGCTGATCGGAACGCCCCTCCATGAAGGCGGCGTGTTGTTTGCATCGATTGTTGTTCTCGGGTGTTTGCCCTCGTGGATGCCAAGCGTAAAGCGTTAATCAGAGGTAATATGAGTACCGAAAAGCCGGATAAAGAAAATACCCCGCCCTCGACACAACACAGCGGCAACCGCACGTTGTACTACCACCGCTATATGGCGGGCGGCTCCCCGGCGTCTTCCTCGCCCGGCGTGAGCCCGGCGCCCTATCACGGGAGCACGGGCGGCCTGGCCTATGGCGGCGGCCAGGCTTACGGCGGCATGCCCTATGGCTCGGTCTATTACGGCGGCGGCGGCCAGAGCGGCGGCGGGGGCGCGCAAGCCGATGATTCTCTCGTCGGCACGCTGAACCTGGCGCGCATTTTGCGCGTGTGCATGCAGCATTGGATGACGATTTTCGTTTTCCTTGTTCTCGGTGCGCTGGGCGCGTTCATTGTGTTCCAGCTGATGCCCGTGAAATATCGGGCCGTCAGCATGTTCGAAATGTCGATCCGCCCCCGGCCCGTTGTGGCGACCCAGCAGATTGTGGGCACCGATGAAGGCTCGCTGAAAGACGTCTTCAACACCCGTGTGGCGCGCCTGCGCTCGCCCGAGGTCTTCAAGGGAATCATTGAGCTTTACCGGACCGAGCACGCCACCTCGACCGTGCCCGACAACGAAATTGTGGACGTGCTGGCCGAAGCCGAAATGGAGCTCCAGCCCTTCTCCCGCCTGATTACCCTCACGGTGGTCTCCGGCACCCCCGAGCTTTCCCGCGACCTCTCCAACGCCTATGCGCTCGCCTGCGAAAAGTTCATGCATAAAATCAACCAGACGGCCGCCGAAAACGCAGTCGCCCACTTGACCACCGCGCTCGAAAACCAGGAACGCATCCTCCAAAACAAGGAAGACGAGCTCCTCGAAGCCCGGCAATCGCGCCAGCTCGATATCATGAAGCGTACCCGCGCGGAAAAAGACACCCGCATGGCGGCGCTCAATTCGCAGATCGTCAACCTCGACGCCAGCATCATGCGCGCCAAGGAAATGGTGCGCGTGATCTCCGCCATTCAAGATGCGCCCGACAAATTCGCCACCCTCCCCGAAGCCATTCCCCGCGCCAGTGAAATTTCCGGCACCTTCTCGAAAATGCAGGAAGTCTCCTCCGCCACTCGCATGCTTTTGATCAAGTTCACCGAAACCCACCCCGACGTGATCATGAAAAAGCGCGAGGAAGAGGTCTATCAGAACCAGTTTAAAGACGCCGTGATGCGCGCCAACGAAACGGCCAAAGCCGAGCTCGCCGTGCTGGAAAACCAGCGCACGCCCCTCATCGCTGAAATCACAACGCTGAAAACCGACCTCGGCAAGCTCGACAGCGACATCATCTCCTCCGAAATGATCATCGCTCAGCTCGAGCGCACCTGCCAGGCCGTCCGCGACGACGTGAGCGCGCTGAACCGCCGCAAAACCCAGGCCGAGCTCAGCGCCGATGAAAACGCCGCCATCATCCAGCAGGTCCGCGCCGCCACCCTGCCTCAGAAACCCGTCAGCCCCAAAGCCATCATCATTTTTCCCGCCGGTGTTGTGCTGGGGTTGATTTTCGGCGTGTTTTTCGTGCTCCTGCTCGACCACATGGAAGACAAGCTCATCGGCGTGCCCGATATCGAGCAGCGCCTGCGCCTCAAAGCGCTTGCCGTCTTCCCCCACTTGCGCCGCAAACAGCGCAACCAGGTCGCGCTCACCACCCATACCGAACCCTTCTCGCAATATGCCGAATCGATGGCCGGCCTGCGCAACCTGCTTGATTCCCCGCGCTATCACGACCTGACCAAGGTCATTCTGGTCATGAGCACGCAGCCTGCCGAAGGCAAGACCTGCACGGCCACCAACCTCGCCATCGCCTACGCCCAAAGCGGCCAGCGCACGCTTCTTGTAGACTTCGACATGCGCCGCCCCCGCCTTGCCGGCATCTTCCAAAAGCCCTCCGAAAGCTTCCAGAGCCTGCCGCACACGCTGGCCAAAAACAAGCCGGAGCTCTTCGACACGCTTCCCGTCAAGACCGAAATCCCTTCCATGGACGTGGTCTTCTCGCGCGCCTCTTCGCGCATCAGCCCCTCGGTGCTCATGGGGACCAACATCATCACCGAATTCTTCGACTGGGCCCGCTCCAATTATGACCGCATTATTATCGACTCTCCCCCCTTCGGCCTCGTGGGCGACGTGATTGTGCTTGCGAACCTCGTCGACAGCGTGCTGCTCGTGGCCACACCCGACAAGACCCGCTTCGGACCGATCCACTTCGCTTCGCGCCGCCTGGCGGAAGTGGGCGCCCGCCTCCTGGGCGTCGTCGTCAACAACGTCGACTTCGGCCGCTGGGGCAGCTTCAGCAAATACGAAGTGCGCTACGGCTACGGCTACAACCGCTACGGCTACACCTCCACCGCCTCCAAGGACGATGCCGCCGAGATCGAAGACGCCCAGTTTGCGGTCGATGCCCACGCCGAGGAAATGCGTGAACGCATGGAAGCTGAAAACCAACCTGAAAAACCCGTCGACAAAGCCTTCATTTCCGACGACGAATAAAGAGGAACCTCCCCTATGGAACGAATTCTTGTGACAGGCGGCGCCGGTTTCATCGGCTCCGCCGTGGTGCGGATGCTGGTGCAATCGGGCTGCCAGGTGCTCAATGTGGATAAGCTCACCTACGCCGGCAACCTCTCTTCAGTCGCCCCAGTGGCAGACAGCCCCCTTTACCGTTTCGCCCAGGCCGATATCTGCGACCGCCCCGCGCTGGATGCGCTCTTTGCCTCCTTCCGCCCCACGGGAGTGATGCACCTCGCAGCCGAGTCGCACGTCGACCGCTCCATCGACGGCCCCAAGACCACCGTCGAGACCAACATCATGGGCACGTTCTGCATGCTCGAAGCCGCCCGCAAATACTGGCTCGGCCTCTCCGCCGAAGACAATCTGCGCTTCCGCTTCCTCCACATCTCCACCGATGAAGTCTACGGATCGCTCGGTCTCGACGGCTTTTTCACCGAGCAAACCCCTTACGACCCCCGCTCGCCCTATTCGGCCAGCAAGGCTTCCGCCGACCACCTCGTCTCGGCCTGGTTCCACACCTACGGCCTGCCCACGCTCATCACCAACTGCTCCAACAACTACGGCCCTTACCACTTCCCCGAGAAGCTCATTCCCCTCGTCACCCTCAACGCCCTCGCCGGAAAGCCCCTGCCCATCTACGGCAAAGGCGACAATATCCGCGACTGGCTCTTCGTGGAGGATCACGCCCGCGCCCTCAAGCTCGTGCTCGACAAAGGCGTCACCGGTCAAACCTACAACGTAGGCGGGCACAATGAGCGCACCAACCTCCAGGTCGTCGAGCGCATCTGCTCCACCCTGGATGAGCTCCGCCCCCGCGCCGACGGTTCCTCCTACGCCTCGCTCATCACCTTTGTGACCGACCGCCCCGGCCATGACCAGCGCTATGCGATCGACGCCGACAAGCTCACGGCCACCCTCGGCTGGAAGGCTCAGGAAAACTTCGAGACCGGTCTGCGCAAGACCATTCAGTGGTACCTCGACAACGAAGCCTGGTGGCGCCCGCTTCAGGCCGCCGCCGCCGAGCGCCTCGGCTTGAAGGCCAAGTGATCCCGCCATGAGCGACAAAGCGAAGACCGCACTCACGTATTTCGGCACCCGTTCACGCTGGCGCGACGTGGCCGACGCCGCGCGCACCACCATCCGCCTCGAAGAAGGGCAGGGCGAGCCTTCACCCGCCTGGAAAAAACGCATTCTCCTCGCCGAACACTCGCCAATCCGCCAACTGGTCTTCCGCTGGAAGTGGCTCAACCTTCCTTCCTGGGTGAGCGTGCACCTCGTGCGCCATAAATTCGGCATTGACCATTTCGTCAGCACCCAGCGCAGCGACCGCACCGGCCTTGACCGCAACGAAGCGCGGCAGGATGCCCCCGTGAACCACGAATGCGTGGCCAACGCCCAGGCCATCCTCTCCATTTCCCGCCGCCGGCTTTGCCTCCAGGCATCGCCCGAAACGCGCGCCGCCTGGCAGCAGCTCGTCACGGCCCTTGAAAAAGACCAGCCCGAGCTCGCCTCCGCCTGCGTGCCCGAATGTGTTTACCGGGGCTTTTGCCCAGAATTCAAAACCTGTGGCTATGCCGCCACCGAGGCTTACCGAAAAGCCGTCGAAACCTACCGTTCTGTCTAGGAGAAGAAAAAATGCCCAGAGCATGCGACCTCAAACGCGGTTCCTTCGTGAAAATCAAAAACCTGCCCTACATCCTCGAAGGCCTCCAGGTTTCCAACCCCAGCGCCCGAGGCGCCGCCACACTTTACCACTTCCGCTTCCGCAACCTGATCGACAAAAGCAAGGAAGACGTGACCTGCAAGGGCGAGGAACTCTTCGCCGAGGCCGATTTCGAACGCCGCGCCGTGCAGTATCTCTACGGCAATCAGGGCGTCTACACCTTTATGGATCAGGAGACCTTCGAGCAGTTTGACCTTTCGGAAAGCGCCATCGGCGACAAGCTTCTCTATCTGCTGCCCGATATGGAAAACATTCAGGCGCTTTTTTCCGACGGCCAGGTCATGACCATCGAAGTGCCTCAGAAGATCGCCTTCAAAATCGCCGAATGCAGCCCCGTGATGAAAGGCGCCACCGCCACCTCCCGCCCCAAACCGGCCAAGATGGAGACCGGCCTCGTGGTGATGGTTCCCGAATACATGGAAGCGGGTGAGACCATCATCGTCAACACCGAAGACAACTCCTTCGTTTCGCGTGCCTGATATGCGTGCCGTCACCTTCACGCAGATGCTTCGGGAGACGCTCGCCGCCGAGCTCGCCCGCGACAGCGATGTCTTCCTCATGGGGGAAGACATCGGCATTTACGGCGGCAGTTTCGGCGTCACCCGCGGCCTGATCGACTCGTTCGGCCCCCTGCGCGTGCGCGACACCCCCATCACCGAAGCCGCCCTTGCCGGAATCGCCGTGGGAGCCGCCGCCGCCGGCGCGCGCCCCGTGCTCGAAATCATGTTTATGGATTTCATCACCCTCTGCGTGGATCCGCTCGTCAACTTCGCCGCCAAGCTTCGCGGAATCTACGGCCTTTCCTGCCCGCTCACCCTGCGCACACCCTCCGGCGCCGGCCGCGGCTACGGCGCCACCCATTCCCAATCGCTCGAGCGCCTCTTCACCGGCATTCCCGGTCTCGCCGTCGCCGTGCCCGCGACGGCTGAAGACGCTTCGGCGCTGTTGCAAACCGCCATCCGCTCCGCCGACCCCACCCTTTTCATCGAGCACAAACTGCTCTACCCCATGAAATTTACCGTGCCCGACGCACTTCCCGACCCCCTGCCCTTCGGTCAGGCCCGCATCGCCCGCCCCGGCAGAGACCTCACGCTTGTGGCCTGGTCCTACATGGTTCACCCCGCGCTTGCCGCCGCCGAAACACTCAGCGCCGAAGGCATTTCCGCCGAGGTGATTGACCTGCGCACCCTCGCCCCGCTGGATGCCGCCACACTTGCCGCCTCCGCCATGAAGACGGGGCGCGTGCTGATTGTCGAAGAAGGCAGCGCAACCGGCGGCTGTTCCGGCGAGATCGCCTTCCGCATTTCCGAGCGCGCCGGCGAATACCTTGAAAAACCCGTTCGCCGCCTTGCCGCCCCCGATTCCCCCATTCCCGCCTCCCGCGCGCTCGAAGCGGCGATGATTCCCACCGCGGCGGCAATCGCCAAAGCCGCCCGCCAACTGATTTCATAGGAGAAAAAATGGCTGATTGCAACGGAACGTGTTCATCATGCGCCTCCAAAGGCGGTTGTTCAACCCCCGAAAACAAAGCGCTGGAAGAGACCCTTGGCAAGATCCGCCATGTGTTTTTTGTGCTCTCCGGCAAAGGCGGCGTGGGTAAAAGCACCGTTTCTGCCAACCTTGCCGCCGGGCTCACCCTGCGCGGCCAACGCACGGGCCTGCTCGATGTGGATCTTCACGGGCCCAGCATTCCCATGCTTTTCGGCCTGCAAAACACCCGCGCGGTGAGCGACGGCGAAAAATTGCTGCCCCTTCAACACGGCGGCCTTAAAATCATGTCGACCGCCTTCCTTCTGGAACAACCCGATGCCCCCGTGGTCTGGCGCGGCCCCATGAAAGCCGGCGTCATCCGCCAATTCATTGAAGACGTGGCCTGGGGCGAGCTCGACTACCTGATTGTGGATTGCCCTCCCGGCACCGGCGACGAACCGCTTTCGGTCTGCCAGCTGATTCCAAAGGCCGACGGCGCAGTGATTGTGACCACCCCTCAGGATGTGGCGGCTTCGGATGTGGCGAAATCGATCGTCTTCTGCGCGCAGATCGGCGTGCGCGTGTTGGGCATTGTGGAAAACATGAGCGGATTCATCTGCCCCTGCTGCAACACCTGCACCCCCATTTTCAAAACGGGCGGCGGTGAAACCCTTGCGAAAAAATACCATGCGCCCTTCCTCGGGCGCCTTCCCATCGTGCCGGAAATCGGTCTTTCTGGCGATGGCGGCAAACCGTTTGTTGAAACGGACATTCCCGCCGCCGCTGATTTCCTGGCCATGGTCGATTCGCTCATCGCCGCCACACGTTAGAGCATATTTCGATTGATCTTTCCGCTTTTTCTCGGTGCTTTTTGTTTTTGAACTTCACCCTTTCAGATCGCCGTAGCGTTGCTACGGCTCACCTCAAGCGTTTGTCAAAACCAAAATTCACCTTCGCAAAATCCGGA
>JAVBLT010000031.1:0-13772 GCA_031553315.1 Kiritimatiellia bacterium | reverse complement strand
GGGGATGGTGGTTTGAGGCGTGATGGTCTGAGTGGGTGTGGCGGTGGTGGCCTCGGAGCCTTCGTTGGTGCTTTGCACGTCGACCACGCCGAATTGCATGGAGCGGGGGTAGGTGTGTTCGGAGATGGAGGCGGGCTCGCCAAAGGTGACGGTGCAGTCGCGGAAGGTGAGGGTTTGGGTGACGGCGGTGGAGCGGCTGGGGGTCATGCCCATGCCGCTGCAGCCGGTGAGGGCGGGGAGGGTGAGGGCGGCGAGCAGGAGCATGGGGATGCTTCTGTTCATGGCGGGGAGCGCGACGGAGCCAATGCCGAGGGCGGTGGCGAGGGTTTGAACCCAGCCGATGATTTGGGCGCCGAGGGTGCCTTCAGGGAAGGCTTGGCCAAGCGCCAGGAGGGCGGCGAGGGTGGCGGCGGCGACGAGCCAGTAGCGCGGCTTTTTGTAGTTGGGGGTGGGTGTGGGCATGGTCGGGGTTCCTTTCTGTTTGGGTTAGAGTGGTGTGGCGGTGAGCTGCCACCGTTTGCCGTCGGGGGTTTTGAGGACGAGGGTGGTCGGGGTGCTGGCGGGGTCGACGGTGATGAGATCTTTTTTACGGGTGATTTGGTCGGCACCGTCGGCAAAGGCGAAATACTCGCCGTAATTATAGTTAAACCCGCTTGCGTCCAAAAAGAGAAGCCTTCCTGCCCCTCCGTGGTCAAGATGGATTGACGGGCCTCCTGTGCCGCTGGGGCTGACGGTGACGCCGCCATAGGTCATGGGGTCAAAGAAAAAGACTTCCGAGCGCACGGTTTGCGGGGCTTCGGTTGTGGTGCTCAAGCCTCCGCTTCCATTCGTTAAGTCGCGAAAGCGAACGATGCCGTCTTCGCCGCCCCAGAAGGTAAAGAGGCCCGATCCTTCCACGTTCATGTATTGCGGAGTCAACGTGACGCCGCCGACAAAGCCGCCGTCGCCAATCTTTATGGAGGGATAGTTCTCGGCGCGGTCGTTGATCACCACATCCCACCACGACCCCATTTCCTCATTCTTGAATTTCACGGAGGCTGCCACGGTTTGAGGTTCGGTGTTTGTGGTGCTCAAGGCTCCCGCACTTCCGCCGCCGGGGCGGTCGGCGAATTGTTCGGCCACCCATTCGCGGGAGGCGAGGGTGTTGGCGGCGTTGAGATCGGTGCCGGAGATGGCGACCCAGCGGTCGGAGGCGACGTTAGGGCCGGGGAGGATGCGATAGAGGTTGTTCGAGTCGTAGTAGAAACGCACGGTCTCGCTCCGGATGCGGGAGTCGATGTCGCTCGCGGTCGCGGCGCCGACTTCGGCGGCGGTGTAGGCGGGTTTGACGGGCTGTTTGGCCCAAGCGGGGACGGTGGGGTCGGTCTCGGTATAGGCGGTGAGATAATTGCCCTTGGGCTGGAAGCGGTCGCTGGCTGCGGCCATGAGGGCGTTGGTGGCGGCGGGGACGGTGGGGTCGGTTTCGATGGCCGGGGCCGGGAGGTCGGCGGCGGTCAGGAAGCCTTGGGCGCCGACCCAGTCGCGGGTGGCGTAGTCGATGCTTTGGGGTGGCGGGAGGGTGGCGGGGTTGAAGCCGGGTGAGGGGCGCATCCGGAGTGTGCCGTAGGCGCGGTAGAGGACGCCGCCGGGGTCGCTGGCGGCGATGTAGAAGGTGTATTGCGCGGCGCCGACGTCGCAAAGGGGCGTCCAGGTGGCGGTGACGGTGGGGCCGCCGGCGAGGGCGGGGGCGGACCACCAGGCGTTCTGCATGCCGTTGGTCTGCCAGTAAAAAGTGGCGGTGGCGCCGGCGAGGTCGACGGGCTGGCCGTAGGCGCGCAGGGTGGCCTGGAGGGCGACGGTCTCGCCGCGCATGATCTGGGCTTCGTAGGGTTTGGGGTCGGAGGCTTCCGCCGTCCACCTCAACGTGAGAGGGGCGGCGTGGGCGAGGGCGGCGCAGGCGGCCGCGAGGAGCGTGACTCGGTGTCTCATGGTGTGTCCTTTCGGGTTTCACTTTCGGAGGCAAGCCCCTCACACGGCTTCAATGTCGCGGCGAGGCTTGCTCCTTTCAGCGGGCGGGGTTGGTTAAAGAGGCGCAAACTGGAAGCGGGTGTTCGCGGTGTAGAAGGCGAGTGTTTCGGCGTCGGGTTGGGCGGAGGGGGGAAGGAAGCCGCCGCCGAGGACGACGTTGTCGACAAGGTCGACAAGGGCGGAAAATCGAATCGCCCCCGTTTCAATGGATGGGAAGGGAGAATACAGAAGGTCGAGCAGCAGGGCCGCGTGACCGCCAACGGTTGCCGGATTGGCGGCGAACGGACTCATCCGGCCGGCGATGCCGTAAGGGGTGAAGACGGGACCGTTGGCTTCCGCGTCGGTGATTTGGCGGGTTGTGCCGTCGGGCTGCCAGGTTGTGATTTTAGACCAGACCCCGGCTGAGGGGTTTGCCCTCGCCAGCACCAAACTCCAAAAAACGAGCATCCCCGGCGCCTGCGTCACAAAAAGCATCCCTTTTGTTCCGGAGGTGTCCGCCCCATCAATGGCGAAAGGAATCACGACCCGGTCGGACTGGGTCAGTTCGTAAGACCGGCGCCCGTCAACAAGGGTGTTGGGATGGTCGGCTGCAAGGCTGAAAAGGCTGGAGTTGCAATGGCCGCTGGAAGGGTCGCCATTTCTTTCACACCAGAAAAAAAACCGCCTTTGTTCATAGGAAAAGTAAACTGACGAAATGGTGTGGTCGGGCGGCGGCACGACACGAGGAGGTTTAAACCATTCGTTGCCTCCAGGCGTTTGCTGTTGTGCAAAAAAATCGTTTGGCATATCACTGACGCCTATGTCGCCGGAAGGATTCCACACCCCGCAGGGTTGAAGGGTGTCGATGTCAAAGACGGAATGCGCCTCGTCTGTGTGCCGAAAATTTGTGGTTCCCGCAAAATCGAAAAATCCGCCGTTTCTTTTACGCAATGCACCGCCCCAAGCATTGTCGCGGCACAGATAAACTTGCCGAGAACCGTCGGGGTTGAGCGCGAGGAGCGGGGCGACACCGCCGGAATTTTCCTCTCCCTGCATTTGAAAAACCTCATTTTTGACAATCTGAAATGTAAAAAGCACGTCCTCCGAGATGTCGGGAATGCGGGCCTGAAGCAGGAGGTCGCCGTCACCGACGTCGCCGAAAAAGGCAATCTGGGTGAAAGGGTGTTCGTTGGCGAGAACGGCGAGGGTTGGCGGGCGGCCGGCGGCGACGCGGATGAGGGCGAGCGGACCGCCCTCGGCGACCGGGGCGGCGGTGAGGATGCCGTTGGCGAGGTGGGTGAGGGCCGGGGTGGTCAGGGGAAGGGTGAGGTCTCGCCAGACGCCGTTGTCGAGCCAGGCGAGCTTGTTGGCGGAGTGAGTGGCGAAGAGGTGGCCGACGGCGCGGAAGACGGCGGGGCCGGGGCCGAGCGGGAGGACGGCGGGGAAGATGCCGTAGGTATCGGCGGCGGGGGCTTTGTCGTAGGTGATTTGGAGGGTGTCGGCGAGGAGGGCGGCTCCGCCTTCGACCCAGTTGCCGCGAT
Source organism: Kiritimatiellia bacterium (assembly GCA_031553315.1). GTDB lineage: Bacteria > Verrucomicrobiota > Kiritimatiellia > RFP12 > DVOR01 > JAVBLT01. The sequence continues at coordinate 10,245 of JAVBLT010000031.1, read as the reverse complement.
AAGCGGTATAATCTTCAAGCGTGAGGTAAAGCCAGAGGTATTTGGCGGCGGCGGGGGGCGTTTCGGAGTCGAGGGCGAGAAGCTCGGATTTGTGGGTGGAGGGGCGGGTTTTGTCGTCGGGGCTAGCGGGGTTTTCGGTCTGCATGAGGCCGCCGAGGGCGGCAAAGCCGCCGGCGCGGATTTGGAGACCGCAGGCAAGGGGGGCGGGGTCGTCGCTGATGAAGGCGGTGACGCGGGCGCCGGTGGTGTTGTATTTGTCGGCGACGGCGCGGAGGGCGAGGGCGGTGATGCGGCAGCCGGTGGATTTGGCGGCGGCGGGGAGGTCGAAGCGGTAGGCCGCGTAGCCGGCCATGATGTGCTGCTCGCCGGCGGCGTAGGCGCAGCAGATGTTGAAGGCGTCCCACCCCGGGTCGAGGGTGGCGGGCTGGAGCGCGGTGTGGGCGGGATAACGGCCGCCGCTTTGGCCGGGGGTCTCGACCCATGGGGCGGTTTTGAGCATTTCAAAAACGGCGCGGGTGACGGCGGCGGTCGCGGAGATGGGGTAAGGGGCCGGGGTGACGACTTGGCGGATGAAGCGGGTGACGGTCATGGGGACTCCTTCGGGGCAGTTGACAGTGGACAGTTAACAGTGGACAGTGGAAGTGGGGTTCATTTGCACCAGTCGGGCAGATCGCCGGGGTGGTAGCCGTCGCCGTGGCCGAGGACGAAGCCGTCGCCGGGATGGTCGGAGCCTTCATCAAAGTTGTCGCCGGGGTGGTCGTCGCAGGAGCCTTCCTCCTTTTCCTCCTCTTCTTCTTGCTCTTCCTCGCCGGTGCCGAAGGGAAGGTAAACAACTTTGCGGACGCCGTCGGTTTCGCGGATGGCGACGACGTAGACATCTTCCATGCCGGGGCCGGGGGTGAGGGAGGGGTTGTCGCCGGAGCCGGAAAGGGAGGGAGTGACGGCGTGAAGGAGCGATTCGCCGGAGCCGAGGGTGTCGGCGTCGGCGCCGTAGAGCTGGAGGCCGCGGGGGCCCGCCTCGAGGGTCGCCTGCGATTCGGAGAGGGCGTCGCAGGCGAGGGCGGCGAGTTCGAGGCAGCCCACGTGGCGCTGGTCGAGGGTGCCGTCGGCCTTGATGGTGGCGATGTGGATGCGCAGCGCGGCGGGGTCTTCCTCCTCTTTTTCGCCGGGATGGGGCTCGCCGCCCTCCTCCGCCTCCTCCCCGGATGCGGCAGCCGCAGCCGTGAGGGTGCACGCGCCGCCGGGGACGAGGGAGGCGGCGAGCCAGATTTCGGTGGCGGCGGCCTTCTTTTGCCCGGGATGATCGGGGTCGTCGGCCTCGGCGAGGGTGACGGCCATGACGCCGTCCGCTCCGGCCGCGACGCCCTCGCCGGCGTCGACCGCCGCGTTTTGCAGCCAGACGGTGAGCGCGCCGTCGGGCACGTAGACGCCCCAGCCGTCTTTCGTTTCCACGACCGACCAGGCGGCGGCCGCCCGGGCGGTGTCGGCGGCGGAGGCGGCGGGGGCGTTGAGCGAGAGGATCACGCCGTCGGGCCGTTCGTCCATGCGCAGGCCCACGCCGGCGGTGACGCGCTGGGCGCGGAGGGCCTCGATGATGCGGCGGATAAGCTCGGCGGTCACGGGCTGGCCGGGGCTGGGCAGGGGGAGGTGGGGAATCATTGACCGCCTCCCGTTCCGCCGCTGCCGCCTTCTTTCATGGCGTTTGTTCCGTAAAGGTCGGGGTCCCAGGCTTCGGCGCCCTGCCAGGCGGTCACGCGGGTCCACTTGCCGCCGGCGTCCTGGGTCAGATCGTCGCCGGTGACGAGCCAGGCCTTGGCGGTCGACGCGAATTTCGAGGGGGCGCTCATGCTGCCCAAGGCGGAGCCGATGTCGCCGGGGGGGCTGTCGTAAATGCGGGTGCGGGTGACGGTCGGCACGAATCGGAGGTAGGAGGTGGTGCCCTTTTTCATTTTTTCCGCGATTGTTTTCGAGGCTTCGGAAAGGGTCTTTTCCTCTTTTGTTTTGGGGTCTTTGTATTTAAAGGCGTCCCACAAGTCGGGGTCGGTTTCGGCCTGCCAGTATTTGAGTTCGTGGACGTTGGGGTCGCCGGCGGAGGGGCCGCAGAGGGCTTCGAGGGGCTTTTCAACGCGGGTAAACCGCACTTCCCAATAGGAGGAAAGCGGTTCTTTTTCGCCGCCCGCGCCGCCGCCGTCGCCGGTGACGGGTCCGCAGGTGATGCGCAGGTGGGCGTAGCCGGCGGGCTTGCGCTGAAGGTCGGTGGAAACTACGCGGCAATCGGGGCTCGGGGTGGTGCTGCCGGAGGGCGGGCTGTAGAGCGCGCCGGCGGGCAGGGCGAGCTGCGCGGCCGCGGCGTGGGCGTAGAGCCCTTCCAGCACGTAGACGACGGTCTGACCGTTTTGTCCGGCCGCGATGGCGCCGTCGTCGACGACGGGGTGAAGAAGGTCAAGAGCAGTTTCGGGCATATCAAAATCCTCTACCAATAAATTGCGGCGGATGGAACGGCTGTTTTGGCGGCAGTGTTGGCGGCGATGAGCCGGAGCCAGGCGGTCTGCTCCTTCGCGGCGCTGATCATCTGGGCGTTGACCCCGCCGACGGTGGCGCCGATGCGGGTCAGGGCGTCGGCCTCCACGGTGTGGCGGACGCCTCGGGAGGGTTTGCCCGCCTCGTCCTCGGCGGCGTCGCGCATGGCGCGGAGGCGGTCGATCCGTTCGTCGACAACGTGTTTTTTTTCGAGCGCCTCGGCCATTTCCTCCGCGCTCATGGCACCCTTTTCAAAGGCCTCGGCAATGGCGGCGGCGGTCGGCTCCAGCTTGCCCAGCGCCGCGTCGATGGCGGCGATTTTATCCTTCGGAACGTCGATTTTTTCAATTCCCCGGAAGAGTCGGCGGTCTTCCTCCTTCCGGGCGCGGTCGCGCTCGTGGTCCCGGAACGATTTGGCCAGGGCGTTCTTCGGGGCGAGCGCGGCGCTTTCTTCGGCGAGGCTGAGCCCCATCAGCCCGCTCTCGGCGATTTTCGAGGATTCGGTAAGATTTTCGGCTTCGCGCCCCGCCCTGTCGCTGATGCGTTTGGCAGCATCCCGTTCTTTTATCACCCGATTGTATTCAGGCCTCAGCTTCGCGTTTTCATCCGTTGCGATTTGGTTTTCTTTCTTTATTTTTTTGTCCCAGTGAGACCCGCTCACGGTGACCATTTTTTTGTTTTTTGCGATTTTTTTGTCGTTTTCTTCTATTTTTTCGGCCAGGGCGGCGGCAAGGCCGGTGAGGTCCAGGTACAGCTTGTAGGCGGCATTGGCTTCTTCCTCGGCGGCGGCGGCGTCTTGCTTCAGGCGGGCGGGGTCCAGGCCGACGTCCTCCCGCTTGTGGCGGTTCTGGACGGCTTCGCGCTCGCGGTCGTAGGCGGCGTTGACGCGCCGGTCGCCGCCGGCGTCGCCGGGCTTCAGCCCGGCCAGTTCGCGCTGGCGGCGGGTCTCGATGGCCGCCAATTCCGTCTCGCGCGCCACGCTCGTCCGCTTGTCGGCCACGGCTTCCTCCCCCTTGCGCGCCTCGGCGGCATCTTTGATGGAAAACGCCAGCCGCTCGTAGCTGGCGCCGAGCGATTCCACGCGGGTTTTAAGCCGCTCAAGACGCTTGGCCGCGGCTTCTTCACGGGTCTCCTCCAGTTTTTTATTGTATTTGGAAATTGCCGACGTCAACACGCCCACGCCGGCGATGGCGGCGGTGACGCCCCAGGCGACAGGCCCGCCGGCCAACCCGATCAGCCCGCCCAGCCGGGGGATGGCGCGGGCAAGGCCGCCGAGCTTGCCGAAGGAGCCGCCCAGGGCGTGCGTGACGCTCATCAGCTGCTCGCCCGAGAGCGTGGCCTTTTTGAGTCCCTCCGCCAGATTGCCGCCGCCGGCCGCGGGGGAGGCGCGCCTCATCGCGGCATTGACGCTTTGGGCCGTGGCGTTGGCCTGGGCTACGGCTGCGGCGCCCTTGAAGGTGGCGCTGATGACGATGTCGGGTTGCGTGTCGCTCATGGTTTGCTCGCTCCGGCGCGGTGATCGATGGCCTCAATTTCGGAAAGAGTGAAGCCTTTGTAGTGGCCGTTGGCGGTGAGCCACTGGCGGTGGAAAAGCATCAGGGTGGCGGCGGGGGTCTCCCAGAGAAGCTCGCGGGCGGGGCGGCGGTAGGCGGCCGCGGCCCACTGGGCGAGGGTGGCTATCCACCCGTCGCCCGCCCCCGCTTTTTTGAGGAGGGCCCCGCGTCGGGCACCACGGCGTTGACGCGGCGGAGCTGTTCCAGGCACGCCTCGGTGAGGGCTTTGGAATCGGCGATGTGAAGGGTCTCCGCCCAGGCGAGGGCGTCGGCGCGGAGGAAGTCGAGCCGGTCGAGGAGCGGGACTGGGTCGCGGGTCATGATGTAGAAGGTGACCACGCTGCCGAGCATATCGCCGGGGGCGTCGCTGCGGGTGAGGGGCGAATCGAAGCGGTCGAGCAGGGCGTAGACGCCCAGGGTGATGGGGCGGACGCTGTGGGCGCCGACCTGAATGGATCCGGGGGCGAGCGCATCGAGCGCGGCGGCGGGGTTGTCTTGACTCATGGCGGTTTCCTTTGGAAACGGTTGACGGTGAAGGAGGGGGCGCCCGCCCCGGTCAGGCGGGGTCGGGCACGATCCAGTGGGCGCCGCGCTCGGCGGTGATTTCCAGTTTGCGTTTGTCCTGGTAGGAGCCGACTTCGCCGGCCTGGGAGATCATCCAGTTCACGCCGTTGTATTTGAGCGCCTCGCCGTCCGAGAAGGTGATGCCTTCGGCGGCCTCGACGGTGAGGGTGAGCGTGATGAGGGTGTCGTAGTGCACCTTCTTGACAAGGCGGTTCTGCTGGTCCCTCACCTCGTAGGCCTGACCGGCTTTGGTGATGTTTTCGGAGAGGATGATGCAGCCGTCGAGCGTGCGCAAGACGCCCCAGACGGGCTCGGGCATGGCGGCGGGGATGGTGGGCATGGGTGGGTCCTTTGTTAGGGGTTGGTGTCGTCGGGGTGAAGAATGAATTGAGAATCGAAGGTCACGGCGACCTGGACGGTGCCGTCGGGGTCTTCCTCCTGGGTAAACCCCTTGAAGAGACACTGAGGCGAGTGAAGAAGAGCGGCCACGCGCTGGGCGGCGGCGAGGGCGGTCATGGAATTGGCGCGGCCGCGGTTGGTCACGGGCATTTCGTTGATGCGGACCTGCAGGCCGCGCAGGGCGATGGCGATGCCGCCGTCGGCGGTTTTGCCGGCGTAGACGCCGTTGGGCGTCACGGCCACGGCCACGATGCCGGCCTTGCCGATGGCGAGCTCGACCTCGTAGTCGATGGTCTTGCTGTCCTCGGCCAGCACGGCGACCTCCCCGGCGACGAGCGCGGGATCGCTTCTCAGCTTTTCGCAGAGGTCGGTTTGAAACTGGATCAGAGTCATGGTTGTTTTCCTTTCAGACTGCGGGCGAGGCTTTCGGCGACGCCGTCGGCAAAGGCGTTGCCGATTTCGGTGCCGGTGGGCAGCAAAGTCGGGTCGTGGTTCAGGGTGACGGAGGGGACCAGGCGGTAAGCCAAAATCCGCTTGCCCGTCGGCAGGTGGTAGCCCCAAAGCACGCGCTTGCCTTTGGGCCGGAAAATCGCCCACCCGGCCTTGCGCATGTCCTGAACCGTTTTCCCGTAACTTTCGGGGTGCATGGGGATGGTGAGCGCCTGTTTGTTTCTCGGACGGATGGTGAGCGGGCCGAAGGCGCGGCGGATGCCGGGGATGGCGATGGGCACGCTCGCGGTCGCGCCGTCGGCAACGGCCGGCCACACTTTTTTACCTTGAAAATGACGCGTCGGCGTCGCGCCGAGCCGGTTGGCGGTGGTGTGACGGGTCTGTCCCACGCGAGTGATGTGCCGGCGCAAAAGCCCGGTCATGCGCACGCCGCCGCTCCTGACGGCCGCCGCGGCGCCGGGGCCCTGCAACGTTCCGGCAAGGGCGCGGAAACGTTGCCGCATCACGGTGGCATCGGTCTTGATTTCAACCACGGCCAGCCTCCTTTTCGACAATCCCCAGTGCCTCGGCCTCGGCGCGGGAAACGTTGACCCAGATGTGCGAGCTCCCCCAGGCGAAGGGCGGAAAGGGATTGCCCAGCGTGTCGCGGAAGCCGCCGGCGCCCTCGCCGAGCGCCGCCCAAATCGGGGAGTCCACGCGGGCGATCATCTCGGTCGGGTGCGCGCCCTCGCCGCCGCAGGCGTCAAAGGCGGCGCGCCAACGCTCGGGCCAGTCGGCGCGGGGGCGGGCGCGGTAGCCGCCGGGGATGAGCTCGAAGGCGGGGTAGTCGTCGAGGATGCCGGGGTCCTCCACAACGGCCATCTGCGCGAGGGAGTCGGCGGTCGCCAGGTTGGTTTCAAGCATCAGGTTGAGCCGCCGGAAAGAGGAGAGGTCGCGTAGCGAGCCACCCGGCGCCGACGGGACGGTCTCGCCGCCGGGAAAGCCGCCGGAGGGCGTGTAGCCGAGCGAATCGAGGGAATCCATGAGCCGCCCGCGTGCGTCGGCGGTGTTGATTTCGCCTCTGGCCAGCGCGGCGAGCGCCTTTTGAAAATCCTTCAAAAAGGCGTCGCTTGTGGCGCGGGCGGAGGTGAGCGCCTGCTTGTGGATGGCCGCGCCATACTTCGCCCGGAAGCCCTCGGAATCGAGCGCGGTGGGAAGGGTCACTTTGGCAAGGATGGCTTGGGCGGGATTCATATCGGTTAACAGTTGGCAGCGGACAGTTGACGGTTACAGCGGGATGTCGGTGGCGAGGGTGTTTTTGGCGGGGCCGAAGACGGGGCGGGCCTGGCCGGTCGGGGTATTGGCTTCGGGGGCGTTGGGGGCTTCGGGCGGGGCGATGTAGATGCTTTTCAGATTGTCGAAAATGTGGTTGGCGCGCTCCCATTCGGCGACGCGCAGGGGATCAAGCAGGCCTTTCATGCCGGGGAGGCGGGTGAAGGCGCGGTAGCGGTACACGGCGAGAATGTGAGAGAGGAGCTCGGAGGGGACGGCGTCGGGGCGGGTGTCGAGCACGCAGTGGCGGGCGACGGCGCCGCGCCATTCGGAGGCCACGTCGGCGGCGATTTCCGCCAGCACGTCGGCGGAGGAGGTGCCGGCGTTTTTGAGAGCGTTGGTCTCGGCGTCGGTGAGGCGGCGGGCGAGGGTTTCTGGGGTCAGTTCAATCCACATGGCGGGATACCGGGTTTGCAGTTGACGGTTGGCGGTGAACGGAGGGGAGGTGCCGCCCGGCGGGTGAGGCCGGGCGGCGGGGAGGTCAGGCGGCGCCGAGGATGCGCACGATGCCTTTGCCGGAGAGCGTGGCGGCGCCGAAGAGGGCTTCGGCGGCGTAGTGGCTCTGGCCGGTGGCGGCGTTGCCGAAGCGGCGCCAGCCGATGGGCAGGCCGGAGGCTTCGTCGACGGAGTAGCCCACCTCCGAATAGGCCTCGGGGGAGTTGGCGCGGAGGATGCGCCCGGCGATGCCGATGGCGGAGGGGTGGACGATGGCGCCCACAAGGTTGCCGGTGTTCGGCAGCGAGGGGCAGTCGATCACGCCGGCGTAGCCGAAGAGGCCGGGGATGTCGCCGTTGCGGATGGCCTCGGGGCCGCCGTACTTCGATACGTCGAGCAGCGAGAGCAGGTAGGCGAAGTAGGTGGAGTTCACGAGGAGGTAGCACTGGCGGGCGTTGAGGTCGGCGTTGTCGGCCACGGCGCGGAGCATCGTCCACTTCCTGAGGTCGGCGGCGTCGGCTTCGGTCAGCACGGTCGAGGCTGAAAAATTGCTCGCCGTGATCAGTCCGAAGGCTCTGGTCAGAATGCCCTCGGCGACGGCCCGCCCGGCGGCTTCGCCGGCACCGTTCCAAAAATCGGTCGCGCATTCGGCGAAGTCGATATCGTCGTAGGTGGAGCCGGAGATGATGTGCTGGTCGAGGATGACGTCGACGCCGGCCACGTCTTTGGCGCCGCCGGCGTAGTTGTTGGTGGTTTTGTTGAAAGCGGCGGAGGTCTTTTTGCCGAAGACCGCCACGCGGACGCGGTCGCCGACGCTGTTTTCGGCGGCTTTGAAGCTGGTCGAAAACGCCTTGAGCGCCACGAGCTCGGCGCGGGTTTCCGTCACGGCCTTTTCGGCGGCGGTCAGCAGGGCGAGGGAGGTGAGAGTGGTAAGCATGGTTGCGGTTCCTTTCTTTACTTGCGGGCGGCGGCCAGCTGGGCGGCCAGCAGTTCGGCTTTGTTGGCCAGGAAGTAGGCGGTCTTCTCCGCGCCGGGCTTCATGGCGTTGAAGACCTCGAGCTTGTTGGCGACGAGGACGCCGGCCGGGGTCTGGGCGGCGGCTTTGTTGACCACGACGGGCGCCTTGACGGCGGCGATGGCGGCGACGGCGGCGGCCTTGTTGGCGATGTAGAGGGCCTTGATGGCGGCGGGGTCGGCAATTTTCGCGGCGTTGGCGGCGAGGAATTGGTCGGCTTCCGCGCCGAGGGCCTGGCCTTCGAGTTCGGCGAGGCGGGCTTCGAGGCTGGCGGCCTTTTCCTTTTCCGCCTGGGCGGCGGCGAGGATGTCGGCCTCGGTCGCGGTCTCGGGCAGACCGTAGAGGGCGGCGAGTTCTTTCATGTTGGGCTCTTTCTTTGTTGGGGGCGGGTTGGGGCCGCCGGGGTGGGTCTCCCGGTTGACCAGAGGCTGGCCGGGGATATTGGGGGTGTTGGTCAGGCCGATGCTGATCAGCCGCCACGGCCGCCCCGTGCCGGGGTCGCAGTTCCAGACGGCGGAGGGGAAGCGGAGCCGGCGGTTGGCCACGGCCGCCGCGCCGGTGTCGGTGAAGCAAAAGGTGCCGACGAGCCCCTTTTCGGGGTCGGCGCGGAGGTTTTTCACCCAGGCGGCGGCGGAGGAGGATTTTGACGGGTCGAGGGAAAAGTGCTCGAAGTCGAGGAGGATTTCGGGCGAGCCGCGGCCTTCCCAGTCGGCGACGATGGCGGCGACGCTCTCGGGGTCGACCTTTTGAACGATGGTTTGGCCGTCGGGCAGGGTTTTGGGGAAGTCGCCGTAGGGCGCGATCTGGCATTCGCGCTCGGCGCCGGGGGCGATGTCGTGCGGAAATTGATGGGGGCCGGTCATTTGGGCTTGCCTTTCAAAGGGGGGTGTGGTAGGGTGTGCATCACTGGCAGGCAACCACATCGGCTAAGTCATACGTGCCGAGGTAGCGTAGGCGAGGGATGGACTTTTCTGTAATGGACGGGGTCATTTCGCCACCTTGTCTTTTAATGGGCTCCCGGTCGTTTGACCGGGGGTCTTTGTTTTATCAGGGCGACTCGATCTGCGTTGTCAGGCTCATACGACGTGACGGTTTTCTTGCCGCCTTTTTTGAGGGGGGCGAGGACGGCGAAGCGGGAGCCGTGGGCCACGTAGATTTTGCCCTCCTGCTCGTGCTTGTGGAGCGTGCCTTTGGCGAGGACTTCGGGCAGGTGCCTCACATCTTCGGGGTGCTTGGCGGCGATGTGGCTGAGGCCGTGGCCGCCCTTGTAGTCGTTGGCGGGGTCGCCGGGGTCGCCGTAGTCGAGGCGAATCCAACCGGTCTCGGGGCGGTAGGCGCCGCGCTCCACAAAACCGTTTTTCTTTCGCATGACCTCTTCCATCGCCGATTTTGCGCGGGGGATGTTGAGCGCGGGATCGGCGGCGAGGCGGGTTTCATCGGCCATGCCGTGGCGGTCGCGCTGCGAGGGGGTTTCCGGTTCGCGGCTTCGCGCGCTGTGGTTGCGGTGTGTGCAGCCGTCTTTTCCGATGAAGCCGCCGTCTTCGGGGCAGTTTTTGTTTTCGACGACCGGCTCCCCGTCACCGATTCCCTTTTCAAGCGCCTCGGCGAAGGCGGCGGCCATCTCTTCGGCGAGGATGGCGGCGATCTGGGGATCATCGGGGAAGAGGTTGGGGAGTTTCTTCAGCAAAGCCTCGGCGGCGGCGGGTTGCTCTTCGGGCGGGAGGGCGAGGAGTTTTTCCACCTCGGCGGCCACGGGCGCGGCGTCGGCGGAAAAGGCCTCTAAAATGCGTTTTAAGGCGGGGGCGTCTTTTTCCGTGCCTTCGGGCGTTTCTTTGTTGGCGGCGATTTTGCAAGGGAGTTGCGGCGTTTTGCAAGGGGGTTGGGCGGCTGCGCCGCCGGTGGAGGGTGAGGGGTGGAGGGTGCAGGGTAATTTCCGATTGCCGAAAAAGGGCATTGACCTTCCACCTTCCACCGGCAACTCTCCACCGCTGGTGGCGA
>JAVBLT010000023.1:0-3671 GCA_031553315.1 Kiritimatiellia bacterium | reverse complement strand
GGCTTCTTCGATTTTGGCGAGGGTTTCGGGGGTGAGGCCGCCGCCCTTTCGGGCTTCGGCCACGGCGTTTTTCACGGCGGCAAGGCGCTTTTCGGCGGCCTCCCATTTTTCGCGCTGGAGGGCGAGGGCGGCGGCTTTGATTTTTTGGTCGGAGGCTTTGAGGCGGAGGGCTTCGGCGTTGAGGGCGAGCGAGCCGAGCATGGCCGCGCCTTTGGTGAGGCTGACGGCGCCCTTGGTGTTGCCGGTGAGGGCTTCTTCGCGGGCGAGGGCGATGAGGGCTTGGGAGGTGGCGGCGTCGAACCCGGCGGTTTCGGCGAGGCCTTTGGCTTCGATCTCGGAGCGCACGGCGAGCTCGAGGCGGCGGGCGCTCTCGGAATCGCGCATGGCATCGCAAAAGCGGTACCAGGCGGAGCGGCTGGGCGCGAGGCCGTGCTCTTCCGCGATGTAGGGGGCGACTTTCGACCATTCCCACCGCCGGGCATGGTCATAGAGCTGCCACCGCTGCTCTTCGGTGAGCGGGGAATCCCAGGCATCGCTTCGGCGTTTGGTCAAATCGGCCATGGTTAACCTCTCAGGGCGGCGAGGCCGCGCTTGGTGGCGGTGTAGACGATCATATCGAAGGCGTTGCGGGTCTCTTCGATGAGGCCGGAGCGGGTGAGCTGCGCGATGGCCTCCGCGAATTCGAGGGTGGTGAGCGGGCGGTCGAGGATGACCTCGGCTTCGGCGCCGAGCGCGGTGCGGGTCACGCTGCCGGGGCGGCGGCTCATGATGGCGAGAAGGGTTTTTTCAAGGGCGGGGTCGCGCATGATTTTTTCCTTGGAAAAAATGGTGGAGGGTTAGCGGTGGAGCGTGGAAGGTTGTTTAGAGGTGCGATGGTCTTCGAGATGCTGGCCAAGGCCGAATTTGGTGGCGGCGGTCACTTCCACGATGGGGTCGAGGCGGCGATGCAGGTCGACGGCGCGCTGCTCGGCTGCGGCTTCATTGCGGGTAATCTGCTGGCTGATGGCGAGGAGGGCGGGAGAGACCTCATCGATGCGGCGGTCGATGGCGCGGCGGTGCTCGGCGCACTGCTCGCAGGTGACGTAGCTGGAGGCGAGGTCGACGGTGATCCGCCCCTGGACGCGGGCGCGGTATTCCCGGTATTTGCCCCAAAAGAGGTTGCCGAGCCAGCCGAGGATAACGCTGATCACGGCCACGGAGGCGGTGATGGAGCCGGAGAGGGTGATGCCGTCTGTCATAATTGCCTTTCAAAAATAGATGCGCTTTTTTTAGAGACCGGAAAAGCGCAAAACCGGCGGGGCATGACTTGTGCAGGTGGGGCGAAGGTACAAAAAAAACCGCCCGGCTTGTAGAGCTCGGGCGGTTGCGGCGGTTCGGGCGGTTGGAACGGTTCGGGCGGTTGCTTTCTCATAGGCGGCTCTTATAAAGAGCCGCCAAAGGACTTCCAGGTGGCGATGATTTCATCATGGCCGGTGAGGCGGCGGAAGCCATGGCGGAGGAGCTTTTCATCGTGCTCGGCGAGGTCTTTTTCGTTGGCGCGGGCGGGTACAAGGACGAGGACGCTCCAATTGGCTGTGCGCACAAAGGCGCGGACTTCGAGCAGGGCAATGCCACCCGCTTCTTTTTGGGTGACGTAGCTGGAGAGGCCGAGGTCGAAAGCCTCTTTCAGAGTATCACCCGCAAGCCGAAGGCGGTTGATCGCTTGCACTTTTTCGCGCATTTCCAGCCCCGCCTTGGTTGACCGTTTTGGGGCATAGGCCGTGCCGGCGCTGGTTTGTGATTCCTTTTTCCAGATTGCGGTGGGGGGTGGCGCGGCAAAGACAAACCCGGTGACGCGGTTACCGCGGGTTACATAACACTCCGCCCCTAATTCGGCGGCGAACGCTTTTACCGTAGCCCGGTCGGCTTGCTCGGCGATGACGGCTCCTTCAGCAATCGCCGCGACCTCGATGCAGGTGCTCAGGTAGAGGTGATAATCGGTGTGACTCAGTGGCATGGTCATGCTCCTTTTTTTGGGTGTTTTTACTTTGTGACCCGCTTGAGGCGGGAGACGGAGGATCCGGTGATTCGGGCGAGGCTGAGCAGTTGGGGGTTGGTCAAATCGTACCACCAATCGAAAGAGGCGCGGACGGTGACGCCGCGCTTTTTGAGGATGGCGCGGATGTAGGCGCGCACGCAGTAGTCGGCGGAGGAAAGCCCGCCGTTCTTGGCGGCGAGGATGGCCCCGACGTTGCGCTCGATGAGGTGGACGAGGCGTTTGGAATCGGCGAGGGCGAAGCGTTCGGTGAGGGCGGGATTCTGGGCGAGGCGGGCGAGCTCGTACATCACCGCGTCGAACTCCGCGGTGCGGGTCACTTCGGTGAGGCTTTCGCGGCCGGTGGCGCGGCGGATGATTTCCTTTCGCCAGGCGTCGGCTTCGGATTCGGGGATGCCGTGAAGGCCTTTGGCCTCGGCGAAGGTGCGCCAAAAGAGGCGAAGCTGGTCGGGGGTGAGTTTCATGGGGTTTCCTTTGGAAGGGTGGACGGTTGACAGTTGACGGTTGACGGTGGTGGGGGGGGCGCTGCCCCCGGCTTGGGATACCTTCGCCTCCCCCGGATTTATGGCAGGGGAGCGAAGCCGCAGGCGTGAGCGGGGGCGGTGCCCCCTCATTCACCGTGAACCGTCAACCGTCCACCGTGAACCGGAGGCGCCTCGCCTCCTATTTTTCCTCCGTTTTCGGGGTGATGAAAAAGCGCTCTTCCTGGGTGACGCGCAGGGCGAGCGGGGCGAGGGTTTCGGGGGTGAGCTCGCCTTTGGCGCAGAGGGCGAGGATGGCCTCTTTGTCGAGGGCTTCGGTGGTGCGGATGAGGTCGGTGCGGCCGGAGGCGCGGCAGCGGGCGACCACATCTTCAAGGCGGGCTTTGGGGCGGGTCTTGACGGTGGGCTGGCCGAGGCGCCAGCCGATGGTGCCGTGGAGGAGGTCAAGGCTGCGGCGGTCGCCGAATTCGGGTTTGTTGGTTTCCGCCCAGGAGGCGATGGCTTCGGCGAGGGCTTCGAGCCGGGCAGCGACGGGGGTGAGGTGTTGGACATAGCGGTCGCGGAGGGCGGCGATGCTGATATCGAGTTCGGCGGTGTAGGCGCGATGGTTGGCTTCGACGAGGGTATATTCGCCGAGAAGGATTTCGAGTTCCTCACGGGTGGCAGGAGTAGCGTATTTCGGAGTGGTCTTTTTCTTCATGGGAGGATCCTTTCTTTTTAAATCTCACGCGGAGACGCGGAGAGCGCGGAGGGGGGGGAGGGGGCCGCCCCCGCCAGGGGGCGGCGGGGGGTGCTTATGCGGTGCAATCGGCGAGGAAGGTGAAGATGCTCGGCGGCGCTTCGGGGATGGCGGGGCCGCGCAGGGCGGGCTTGCCTTTGGCGGCGCGGTCGAGGATCTGAAGGGGGTAGTAATGGCCCTTCCCACGGTGCCGCTCGGGCTCGATGCCTTCCTTCCGACAGAGAGCCATGCAGCTATGGCCGAAACCGGCACGGTTGGTGATGATGCCGCGCAGGCGGAGGTAGGATTCGGTGCGCATCATGTTGGAGGCGGCGGGAATCTCTTTCTCATCGGCTACAAGCAGTGAATAGGATCCGGTGCGGCGGATGGTGGGGAGCACGGTACGGGTGACCCACCTTCTGAATCGCTGGGCTAC
>JAVBLT010000062.1:0-26440 GCA_031553315.1 Kiritimatiellia bacterium | reverse complement strand
TCAATTGAGCGTTCCTATTTTCTTCGGCGCTTTTCCTTTTTGAACATCACCCTTTTCAGGTCGTCGTAGCGCGGCTACGCTTCCCTTTCAAGGGTTCGTCAAAAAGAAAAATCGCTTTCATAAAATCAGGAATTCTCATTTAAAAATTGCTCTAATCGATACCTACGGGATACGACCGCTTGATGGCGTAAGAGACCGGCTTGGCATCATCCGACTTCCAGGTTTCGGGAATCAGGTAGAAGCCCCGCCCACGGATTCTTTCATATTGAAGGAGCACGCCCTGATGCGAAACCGAGATCGGCTTGGCGGTGGGGTCATCCAGATTGTAGATGTTGAGTTTTCCGGAGAAAAGACCGGTCGTCTTGTTGAGGGTGAGGGTCACCGCGCCGGGATTATCCACGCCCTTGGGAAGCTTGATCCCGCCCTTGCCGTCGGCCTCAAGCACAACAGAGCAAGAGTCGGTCGAAAATGTTCTGCCCGCATAATAATCAGCAAGGTTTGCAGCCTTGTTGTAAAGACCGCCTTCCGACAGGATGTCGATGTGAAAACGATCCTCTGTGGCAGGAGTCTTGCCCGCGGGTACTTTCCCGGGGTAAAGCCAGGCAAAACGCCCCCCGGCTCCTATTCTTCCGTTGCCGTCGGAGCCGATACAGAAATCGCCTGCGTTCCAAATACCGCCTTTTGAACCGTAGAGCAAAATCGAAACAGGAATATAAAGGCAAGTGTAAGTACCCTGCCTGAACGCAAACACAGTTGAGCTGCCGCTGACGGCGGTACCATCTGCAAGTTTACCGGAGAACTTTGCGGAACCTTTCGCATCGATGGTCGCGGTAAGGTATCCCCCGCCATCAGGCACGTTGTAGATTCCGCCCATTCCTTCGTAGGAGATGATGCCTTCCGGCAAAAGATCCAAGGTGTAATACCCCGTATAGGCGCTGATTAAGGCACGGGCGGCGCCATAGGATTCATCCTTGGAGTTGGCAAACTGATTGCGAACCCCCGATGCGAAATATTCTCCATTAACATTGCCTTGCGCATCTGTGGAATAAAAATTGACAGACATCCACGTAAGATCCTCGTCGTGTCGGGTGCTTGATTCCAGATTTAATATTTGCCCTTTGTCGGTCTTTATCGTAGCGGAAAAAACGTCAGAAGAGCTCTTTGTCCATGAGGGCGCAGAGATCGTCCATGTGCCATCGATTGAAACTATTTTGGCTGTTATTTTCCCAGTTGCGGAAACTGTGATGGAGAATGATCCGCATAAATTTCTTGAAGAGGAATCCGCAAGAACGCCATTGAATACCCCCTGTGCGTCCCAAGGCAAGGCTTCGATGGTCATCTGCGGCAGGGTGATCGAGGCGAACTGTTTGGCATTGGCCACGCCGGTCACTTTGACGGTCGCCTTGTCGAACGTGCCCGTTTTGGTCGGCACGCCGGAGATCACGCCGGTCGCGGCGTCGATTTTCAACCCGGCCGGGAGATTGGTCGCGGTGAACTTCACCGGCTTCGCGTCGTCGTTGATTTGGACTTGCATGTCAAACTGAACCCCCACCATCCGGCACTCCGGGGGGATGATGTTTTCAATGACCGGCGCCGCGCAATCCTCCTTCATGCGGAAGCGCGCCACGTAAACGGTATCTTCCTCGGGGGTGACTTTGATGGAAGCCGTGGTCGCGCCGGTGCTCCAATCCACAAAGAGCGCATTTTTTGCGGGCTTCGCGGTCAGCGTCACAGCCTTGCCTTTGACAGCTTGACCGTTGGCGGGCGACAGCGTGATCGTGCCCGGCCCATCGGCGATGGTGTAGGCCACCGGTACCGCACCCGCCAACGCCCATTTCGCATAGAATTCGGCGGTTTCCGTGACGCGGGCCGAGGCGGTGATCGGCACTCCCGTTGCGGCGCTATCAGTGAACCAGCCAAGGAAGGTGTAACCCTCGCGTTCCGGCGCTTCAGGCAGGATATACCGGTCGCCATACATCTGTGTTTGGGTCTGGCTGGCGGGGTAACCGCCGTTTCCCTTAAAAGTCACCGGCATCACGGCATAGAGCCACTTCGCATAGAGGGTATGGCTCTGCGATTGCGTTACGAGCGTGGCGGCGGTTATCTTTTCGCCCGCGCAATCGCGATCGGCATACCAGCCGAGAAACGCATAATCGGGAAGCGTCGGCACCGGCAGCGCGCCATACGCATCATTTTCCGAAACCTGCACGGAATCGGTCGAAACCCATCCGCCCTGCGCATCAAGCGAAATGTCGTAGCGGTTCACATAGACTTCCCACCGGGCGTAGAGCGTCTGATTCGCAGTGATGGTCGCAAGTGTTTCATCGGAAACCTTTTTTCCACCGGTCTTCGCGGTGAACCACCCGGTGAAACTGAACCCGGCCCGTCGAGGCGTATCCGGCGTATCGGCAACACCCAGATCATAGGTTGCGTTGCGAATCTGTTTCGCCGGCGTGCCGCCATTGGCATCATAAGTGACGGTAAAGGTTTTGGCGAGCCAGTGGGCATAAAGCGTGTGGTTACATTCCGAATTAACGGTTGTACCCGCGAATACTTGCGTTCCGCCGGTTGCGTTGGTAAACCAACCAAGAAATGTATAACCTGTCCGTGTCGGAGTCGGTAATGTTCCATACCGTGAACCGTATGTAACACTTCTTTCTACGTTACCGGCTTCCTGACTGTCAAGATTCAGAGTATATTTGTTGGGCACCCAACCCGATCCACCTTTTGTATCCGCAAGTACATATAACATAGGATATCCATCCGGTGATTTTTTTAACGTCCATACAAAATCATCGTAATAAAAAGGAGCGTCTTTTTCATTGTCAGTCAAATATAGCGCCTTTAATAAATCTGTAGTATCTATTTTGGACGGACCGGCCACAGTGTAAAGCCACCCTGTGAGCCGTTCGGTCAAAACGCCGGGTGCCGATCCAAAACTTGACAGCGTGTTGTGATTTTTTTGCACATATACCTCTCCGCTGGTGGACGCCGTTCCCGTCCACCAATAACAATAGGTTGGTTTTGCGCAATAGTCATTATACGAATCTTTGCTTGAAGTGCCTACAATTCCTCCAATGGTTCCACGATTTTCAATTTTGCCTCTGCTGTAACAATCTCGCAAATACAAACTCCCGGTACCAGTCGTGCAGCCGACAAGACCACCCGCAGAAACCGAAATTAAATTGGAATCCACATAGATATTTCCGCTACTCATACAAAGGGTGATTTTTGGGTTTTCCGTCTGCGTAACTAATCCAGCAATACCACCAACATATGCAACATCAGATGCGTTTTTGCTCGACACTCGAGTTATGCCACGATTGCAGCACTTAGAAATAACATCACTATTGCCTGCTTTCCATGTTCCCACCATGCCCCCAGCACTTTTTCCTGTGGAATGAACTTCCGCAAGATTCATACATTGCACGATATCGCTCTGTTCAAAACATCCCGCAATACCACCAGCCGTAGGAGCCTCAATAGTACCACTTACAACAGAATTTTCGATGTAACTAAAAAACTCTCCTCCTCCGACAACGCCACCAGCACATTCACTTCCTATAACCGTAACGTTTTCTGCAATAGTGCTGTTATCTTCTGTTACGTTGGCAGAGCGAGTAGAGCCAAAAATACCTGAACGAAGAGAATCCCCAGCAATACCACCAGCCTTTTTTCCAGAAACATATGTGTTCAATACAATTGATTTTTTACATCCAGCTTCAAACAAATAACCAGCAACTCCACCGGCACATCCGCTTCCAGTCACTTTGGAATTTTTTATTGTTATACCAGAGATAGAGGTGGAAAAGGCACTCCAATGCGATATTTCACCTGCAAGAACGCCAGCGTATTTCCCTCCTTCAATAATCGCACCATCTATTGTAAGGTTATAAACCACTCCTTTTTTTGTGTAATCATCACAAAGTTTTTTGTATTCAGCATCACTGATATTATCACCTATTGGACTTCCCTCGGCGTCCAAGAGGCCAAAAAGGCCAACTCGGTACAGAGAAGGATCCTTACAGTGCAAACCTTTTATCGTTCGTCCATTTCCATCGAGTATAACGCCGTAAGAGGTTTGGTTTATTGGTATCCAGTTATGTGCACTGAGGTCAATGTCGGCGACAAGTTGAATACGTTTGTCATTTGGAAAAAGATAGTTGTTTGCCAGATACGCGAATTGTGCGAGTTGTGCGGCGGTTTTGATGGTGAGGGTTACACCGTCCGTTTTCCAGGATGTGTCGCGATGTGCCTCCCAAGTGTCTGCGGCGGTGGTTGTGGCGATTGAAAGGCCGAGCAGCAGAGCTGTGAAAAACCGGGGAAATTCGGAGTGATAGGGTTTTATTTTCATGGTCGGGCTCCTGGTTTGAGGAGGCCCGTTTCAAAAAGAAAAGGCGCGCTCCTCGGTTCATATTCTCATAAGAGGCACGGGCAAGCGCCTAACGCGAAAACATGAAGAGAAGCGTGCCAGAGGGCACGCCTCCGCTACCATGTCGTTCGCGTAGAAAATTTTGCCCGTTTTCTTATGAACGATGTATGTGCGGTAAACAAAATCAAATTTTGTTCTTGAGGGAGAAGAGAGGTCGCAAGACTTCTTCACGATCGATAAGAACAGGTGTAGGATAGTGCAATGCGGGGAAAAGGGCAAGTGAAAAAAGGGGCGTATTCCCCGGCCGCCGGCTTCGGGGTCAAAAATCGCGGGCGGGGGCGATGCGGCCGCCGGGGAGGCGGCGGATGAGGCGGCGGATTTCAAGGCCGATGAGGAGGCTGTTGATTTGGGCGGGGGTGAAGCCGGTTTGGGTGATGAGGGTGTCGACAAGGGCGCCTTCGGGGGGGAGGTGGCGGGTGAGGCGTTGCTCGTTTTCGGTGAGGGGGGGGCGGGGGCGCTGGGGGGCGGGGAGGGAAAAGAGGGTGGAGGGGGGGTGGGAGAGGGCGTGGAGGATGTCGTCGGCGGTGGCGACGAGGGTGGCGCCGTCTTGGATGAGGCGGTGGTTGCCTTGGAAGGAGGGCATGTCGATCCGACCGGGGATGGCCATGACGGGGCGGTTTTGCTCGAGGGCTTTTTCGGCGGTGATGAGGGTGCCGCCCTTGAGTGCCGTCTCGATCACCACGACGCCGCGGCTGAGGCCGCTGACGATGCGGTTGCGCATGGGGAAGGTCTGGCGGTCGGCGGGGCGGCCGAAGGGGTATTCGCTGATGACGGCGCCGCCGGAATCGATCATGCGGCGGGCGAGGGGGCGGTTTTCGGCGGGGTAGAGGCAGTCGAGGGCGGATCCGATGATGGCGGTGGTGAGGCCGCCGGGGCAGAGGAGGGCGCCTTCGTGGGCTTCGGTGTCGATGCCTTGGGCGAGGCCGCTGATGATGTTGATGCCGGCGGCGGCGAGCTGGCAGGCGAGGCGGCGGGCGGTTTCGCGGCCGTAGACGCTGGCCTGGCGGGTGCCGATGAGGGCGGCGCCGGGCTGGGAGAGGGCGGCGGGGTTGCCGAGGATGTAAAGGACGATGGGGGGTGAATCGATCTCGAGGAGCTGGGGGGGGTATTGGGGTTGGGTCCAGTCGAGGATGGTGATGTGGGCGCGGTGGGCGCGTTGGATCTCGCGCTCGGGGTCGGCGGCGGGCAGGCCGGCTTCGAGGGCGGCGAGCTGGCGGGGGCTGAGGCCGCTGAGGGCGGCGCGCTCTGCGGGGGGAAGGGTGAAGATGGCGGCGGCGGAGCCGAGGCTGGCTTGGAGCTGGCGCACGGCGGCGGCGCCGATGCCGGGGATGGCGTTGAGCGCCACGAGGGCGAGGTGCTCGGTCATGGTTTGGCTTTCTTTTCGGGGGGGCCGGCGGAGGAAAGGGCGGTGAGGGCGGCGGCGGTGGCGAAGGTGGTGATGAGGCTGAAGCCGCCGTGGCTGATGAAGGGGAGGGTGATGCCGGTCATGGGGAGGGCTTTGGTCACGCCGCCGATGTTGAGGAGGATCTGGGCGGCGAGGGCGGCGGTGAGGCCGGCGGCAAGGAGGCGGAGGAAGGGGGTTTGGGCGTCGGCGGCGGCGAGGGCGCGCTGGAGGAAGATGAACCAGGCGAGGAGGAGGAGGGCGCAGCCGGCGAGGCCGGTCTCTTCGGCGAGGGCGGCGTAGATGAAATCGGAGGTGACGATGGGGACGGTCTCGGGCATGCCTGCGCCGATGCCGGTTCCCCAGAAGCCGCCGGCGTACATGGCGGTGAGGCTTTGCAGGATCTGCCAGCCTTTTCCGGTGGGGTCGGCGAAGGGGTTGAGCCATACGTCGAACCGGGCGCGGGCGTGGGCGGAGAGGAGGCGGGCGCCCCACCCGGCGATCCCGGCGCCGGCGCCGCCGAGCAGGAGCCAGATGAGCCGGCGCGAGGAGGCGGTGAGCACGAGCACGAGCATGAGGTTGAGCAGGAGCGCGAGGCCGAGGTCGTTGGCTCGCATGGCGAGGAGGAGGGGAATGCCCCAGAGGAGGGCGAGGCTGAGGGCGTCGCGGAGGGCGACGGGGGGAAGCCAGCCGCCGCTTTCGCTGCCGAAGGAGGCGGGCCGCCGGGTGAGCCAGCCTGCGAGGAAGACGGCGAGGAGGGGTTTTACGATTTCGGTGGGGTTGATGCGGCCCGGCAAGAAGAGGCCGCCGCGGAAGGGTGTGCCAAAGGCGATGAGCGCGCCGAGGGTGGCTGCGGCGAGGAACCAGGCGGGGTAGGTCATGGGGCTGAGGAGGCGCTCGAGGCGGCGGGCGTTGAGGGTGGTGATGATCGCGAGGTAAACGGTGATGCCGGCGGCGAGCGGGAGCCAGGCGTTGGGCGATTGGAGGGCGTCGGCGGGGGCGTTTCCGAGGCGGAGCTGCACGGCCACGCCGAGGCCGGCGAGGAGGAAGGCGGCTGCGGCGAGGGCGGGGTCGCCGCGGAAGTGGCGGCTGAGGCAGAAGAGGGTTGTGAGGGCGAGGCCTGCGAGGTAGATGGCGGCGGGGAGAAGGGCGGCGAAGGGGGGATCGGGCTGGCCGGCAAAGCGGCTGGCGGCGGCGGGCAGGGCGGCGCTGAGGAAAACAAGGGCCACGCCGGCGAAAAGAAGGGTTCCCGCCAAGCGCGAGCCGGACGGTTTTTCGGCCGCCCGGCTTTTTTTTGTCTCTTTTCGTTTCATGCGCGCTGTAAAAATCGGTTCACCGGCGCTGTAAGCCGGATTCTGTCACCGCCCGGAGGCGGGTACCGGTCATTCATCTGAGCAATCAACCCGGGATCCTATTCGCCGGGGCGAAACGGCACGGGCCGCGCCTCGAATCCCCTATTTGATCTTGCTCCGGAGAGGGCTTGCCTTGCGCCCGCGCTTACGCGGCGGGCCGGTGGTCTCTTACACCGCCTTTTCACCCTTGCCGCCCGGGGGCGGGCGGCGGTATGTCTCTGTGGCGCTTTCCATCGGCGCCGTTTGCCGGCGCCCTTCCCGCCATTACAGCGGGATCTCCTGCCCTGTGGAGTCCGGACTTTCCTCCCCCGCGCGAAGCGGGAGCGACCGGTCGCGCCGGTGAACCGAAACTGAAACGTTTATTCCGAGTAGAGAATGCGGCCGCAGCTCTGGCAGGTGACCATGCCGAGGTTGCGGCGGACTTGCTGGGCGATGCTGGGCGGCTGCACGAGGTTGCAGCCGGTGCAGACGTCGGCCGCGAGGTTGAAGCGGGTCATGCAGGGCCAGCGGGTCATTTTGAGGCGCTCGTAGTATTTGAGGGCGGTTTCGGGGACGTTTTTGACGACTCGCTCGCGCTCGGCTTCGACGTTGACAAGCTCTTCTTCGACGATTTTCTCGCGTTCTTCGAGCTGGTTGAGGTAGGCGTCGACGGTGGCTTTTTCCTGGTCGTAGCGGGCGAGGGCGCCTTCGAGGGCCTGGGTTTCGGGGGAGACCTGGCCCTGGGCGCTGTCGCGGCGTTCCTGGGCGGCGGCGATGTCGTTCTCGGCGCGCTCGATCTGGGTGTTGATGGCGAGGAATTCCTTGTTGGTGCGGAGGGAACCCTGGTCGCGTTTGAGCTTTTCAATGTATTCGCGCTTGGAGGCGAGGTCCATTTCGGAGGCGTTGATGCGCACCTTCACGTTGGCGAGGGTGCCGCGGGCGGTGGTGAGGTCGCGTTCGGCGGCGGCGAGGCGCGCTTTTTCTTCGGCTCTGCGCTTGGGGATGAGCTTCAATTCCTTCTGCAGGTCGCGCAGGCGCCCGTCGACTTCCTGTAGCGCGAGCAAGGGCTGAACAATGTCCACAATTCACTTCCTTCCTAAAAAACCCGCAGGCCGCGTGTGTGTTAAAAACACAAATCGCGCGTGCCCGCTCTTACTTTCGCCAACCGGTCGAGCACCTGTGCCCGAAGAGCCGCGTCGGCGATTTTTTCCGTTTCGTTTTCAATAAACTGAACGCCTTTGCGGCGGGTCTCTTCCGACGCATAGTCTTCGAGATACTCCGCCAGTGTGACAAGCGCGTTGGGCGTGCAGAAATTTCCGATAAATCCCGGAATGGCAAACTCCATGAAGTGTTCGCCGGTCCGGCCCAGGCGGTAGCAGGAGGTGCAGAAGCTGGGGATGTAGCCCGCTTCGAGCAGCTCGCGCATCACGTCGTCGAGGCGGCGCGTGTCGCCCACTTTGAACTGCGCGCGGTTGAGGGTCTGCTCGCCCTCTTCGCGTTTCTGCTGGTAGCCGCCGATTTCGAGGCGGGTGCCGGCGTCGATTTGCGACACGCCGAAGGCGAGCACTTCGCGGCGCAGCGCGGGGGGTTCGCGCGCGGTCATGATCAGCCCGGTGTAGGGGACGGCGAGGCGGAGGATGGCCACGAGGCGCTTGTATTGCTCGTCGGTCGTTTGATACTGGAGGTCGAGATCCAGCCCTTCGGCGGGCTTGATGCGGGGAAAGCTGATGGTGTGGGGACCCACGCCGAATTTTTTCTGGAGGTGGCAGGCGTGGGTCACGAGGGCGAGCACTTCGAAGCGCCAGTCGTAGAGGCCGAAGAGGGCGCCCAGGCCCATGTCGTCGATGCCGGCGCGGAAGGCGCGGTCGAAGGCGTTGAGGCGCCAGAGGAAATCGCCTTTACGGGTGTGGGCGGGGTGATATTTGGCGTAGGTCTCGCGGTGGTAGGTTTCCTGGAAGATCTGATAGGTGCCGATGCCGGCGGCTTTCACGGTGCGGAAGCCGGCTTCGTCGAGCGGGGCGGCGTTGATGTTCACGCGGCGGATCTCGCCGTGGCCTTTGCGCACGGCGTAGACGGTTCTGACGGTGCGGGCGATGAACTCGGGTGAATAGAGGGGGCTTTCGCCGTAAACGAGGATGAGGCGTTTGTGGCCTTCGTCTTCGAGGGCCTCCACTTCGCGCACGAGCTCTTCGGTGGTCAATGTCCGGCGGAGGGCGGTGGTGAGGCTGCGGCGGAAGCCGCAGTAGGCGCAGTCGTTGATGCAGGCGTTGCCCACGTAGAGCGGGGCGAAGAGCACGATGCGGGTGCCGTAGATTTCACGCTTGAGCCTGCGGGCGGCTTCGAAGATTTCGTTCACGAGGGCCGGCGATTCGGCGGCGAGGAGCGCGGCGGTCTCTTCCACGGTGAGGGGCTGCTTCGAAAGGCTTTTGGCAATGGCTTCACGCACGCGGACGGGGTCTTCCTTTGTCTGCGTGGCGAGGGCTTCAAGTTTGGGCGCGTCGATAAAATCGACGGCGTCGGCGGGCAGCGTGGTATCCATGCTCGTTCCTTGTTTTTCAGGGGGCCGCCTTTTCCGGTCGAACCAGACGTGCCGCGGCCGCCTCTGAACAGATGCGCGGTTTTTCTCGGAAGCGCATTTGTTAGACTATACGCCATAACCCCTTTGGCAGTCAAGGAGAAGCAATGGGAAAGACAATTTTTTGGTTCCGAAGCCCGAAACCGGTCATTTCGCAGGCTCGGCCGCCTCCGGTCGCGGCGCCAGAACGGCTCGGAAGAAGTGCGCCGCCGGCCAGGCGCCGAAGGGGATTGTCAGATGCGGGGGGGCGCCGATTTCGGAAGCCGGAGTTTCTGCGATTGTTTCCGCGGAACCGGGTGTGGAACCGCCTGTGATGCGCACGGCGGCGCGGTTTCCGTTGAGCAGGCGCTGCCAGGCGGCGGCGGGGGTGGGGTCGATGCCGTTTTCCACGGCCAGGGTCAGCGCCGCTTCGCGCAAGGGCTCGCCGGCGGCGCCGAGGGCTGTGATTGAGAGGCGCGGCACAAAGGCGTCTACGGCATTGCCGGTGGCCAGCTCGGTCAGCCAGAATCCGAAGAGGTCGGCGGCTTCGAGAAGCTGTGCGGCGGCTTCGGTTGTCTGTATGCCTCGAATCTGTTTCATGCGAAGGGTCACGGTATCGGCCGTGGCCTGGGATGCGCCGGCGAAGAAGGTCTCGCTGAGGTCGGCGTTGACGGTTCCGGCGACGCCGGGAATCCGCAGGATGATTGTGCCGTTTTTGTAGGTTTTCGCATATGCGGCGGTCAGGGTCACATCCCGCGCCGGCATCGCGAACGATTGCGCCGGGATTAACGGGTCGAATCCGGGGGGATATGCGCCGTCCCACCGGTCGAAAACCCAGCCTTGGGGGGCGGGGCCGGCCTGCGCGGTGGCGGTGGCGCCGGCGGCAAGGATGGCGGCTTCGGGGGTGCCGCCGTTGAGGGTCAGCGTGTAGCGCTTTACCCAGCGGGCGTAGAGGGTGATGTCGGCCAGCGGTACGGGGTCGCCGGCTTCGACGCGTTCGCCGCCGGTCCGCGCGGTGAACCACCCCTGGAAAAGGTGGATGCCCCATTCCGGCGCGGGCAGCTCGCCGTAGGTGCTTTCGCTCTCCAGCGTCTGCAAGGTCTGCGCGACGGTGCCGCCGTTGGGGTCGAAGGTGATGCGCACGTTGAACGGTTCGTAGAACGCGATGTTCTGCCGGGCGCTGCCCGTCAGCGGCCACGCCGCGGGTAACGCGGCGGATTGGGGGGAGCCGTCCCACCCTGTGGAACCTTCGGTGACGAGCGTGGTGAATTGCTGCGTGTAATCGTAAATCCGGTCGCCGTCGATTTCCGGGGCGTTGCCTTGGAAGTGTGCCCTGCGCATGGCCCAGCACCCTAAAAATGCTTCTCTTCCGATGTAAGCGATGCTGGGCGGGAGGGTAATCGCGGGAAAATCCTGGCTGGCGAAAGCGCGATCCGCCACGCCGACCGTACCGGCGCGGAGCGTGACGGGCCAGGCGATGTCGAACCCTTTGGAACCCACGCACCAGTTGCCCAGATAGAGCGGCACGTTGTCGGGGTGGTCGTTGTACCATTTTGTGCCGGCGAACACATCTTCGCCGATGACCCTCGTGCCGCTGCCCAGCGTGATGGATTCCAGCCTCGAACAGGATTGAAAAGCTTTGTCGCAGATGTACAACACCTCCTCCGGCAGCGTGATCGATTCCAGATTGCTGCTGGAAAACGCCGCCGCGCCGATACCCGCCGTGCCCGGCCTGAGGTTCAGCCGCCAGGGGATGGTGCCCTTATAGCCCAGGCACCAGTCGCCCCAGTAAAAAAGATCGTCTGAAATGGCTTTGTAACGGGCGGTCTCGAAAAAAGCGGCAATTCCAATATGCGTAACGCTTGGGGGAATCGCCGCGGAAGCCAAGCTGGTGCAACTGGCAAACGCGCCTGCGCCGATGTGGGTCACGTTGGCGCCGATTTGAAGGTTTCCGAGCTGCGCGCAGCTTCCAAACGCCTCTTCTCCAATGACTTTGACTCCGCTGCCGATCACGGCGGCGGCCAGGCTTCCGCAGGAGTAAAAGGCGCGGTAGCTGAGATTGGTCACGGAGTCGGGGAGGGTGATGCTTGGCAGGCGGCAATTCTCGAAGGCGTTTTCGCCGATGCTCTCGAGGGTTTGGGGAAGGGTCGCGGCGGTCAGGTTCGTGCACTCGGTGAAGGCGAGATTTTTAATGACCGCAAGGCCCTCGCCCAGGTTGATCGAGGAAAGGGCGGAACAATAGCGGAATGCCCTGGCGCCGATTGTTTTCACGTCGTCGGGGATGGTGACCGACGCCAAATTTTCGCGCCACTCGAAGGCGGAGTCGCCGATCGCGGTGACGGGATAGCCGCCGAGCGTTTGGGGCAGCGTGAGATTGCCCGCCGTATCCGCCGGAACCGAGGTGATGGTGGCCTGCCCGGCGGTCACGCTGTAGGTGTAGGCCACGCCGCCGACCTCTTCAACCGCGCCCCGAAGGGCGAGCGGCGAGAGCGCAGCCGCCGCCAAAACAAAAAGCGACCTTTTTAATGTTTTTTTCATACAAACTCCTTGATTTAATTGAGTTAATGGTATGGCGGGATGAGGAAAAAAACAAGTAAAAAAATGGACAATTTGGTTTTGGGCAAATCTCACAATGAAGGGAGTCGGCAAAAGAGTAAAATATTTTGATTTACACCGGGGCGATGCCGATTTTTTCCGCGATTTTCCGGGCAAGGGCATTGAAATCAGCTCGTGCGCTTTGTACGGCGCTTGCATGGCTCCCGATTGCGCCATTGGCATTGGTCAGGTGGAAGATGGGCTTGCGATGTTCCTGCGCAAGAGGAATAAGGCTTCGGTAATGTTTCACTGTGGCGAGGCAATAGGGGTCGTTTGCCTCGTTTTCAGCATCGGAGTTATTCAGTATGGATTTTCGGTAAATGGAGGGAACGCGTTGAATCCATTTGTCGTAGGCTTTTACCGGGCGATTGAGCCGCACGCCGTGTTGTTGGCACAAATAGCCGATCGGTATCATGTTGCCGGATGGCAATGTCAGGTTGAGACCCGGTTTGGATGCTGAAATTTCTTTCCAATTTTCAATTCTTTTTTTCCAGCCTCGATTCCAGCTTCTCAATGCGGGACCCAGGTTTTTTAAACCTTGCAGGGAAAACAAATCGGCACCTAGAGGAATGACCACAAAGTCGGTCGCGATTAAGGCGGAGCGATTGATGGCTCCTAAATTAGGCCCAACGTCAATTAGAATCACTTCCGCATGTATGGATTCGCTTCCTGTTTTGATCACGTGCCAAAATGAACTTAGAATTCGCATGGCGCGGTAGGGTTGCTGGTCGTCGAGGCTGCGTGGCCAGGCTTCGGAAAGAGTTTCTTCGTAGCTGGAAAGCTGAACATCGCCGGGCAGAAGAAAAAGGTTGGGGCTGATTTGCTGGAGTGAGGGGGAAAGGATATCGCCGACTTCAGCGAGCGGGCGTACGCATTGATAAAGTGTGCTTCCCGGAATTGCCGAATCCCAAAGAGGCTCGATCTGGTCATCGGTTAAAAAAGCGGCAGTGAGGTTTGCCTGTGGATCTAAGTCAACGACCAAGACGCGTTTGCCAAGATCGGCAAACATCCACGCCAGGTGATAAACCAGTGATGTTTTGCCAACGCCGCCTTTGTTATTGAAAAAGGTTAGAACGGGGGCATCCATCATATGCTCCTTATTATGCAGGCAACCGCGCTTTGCGTACAGATAAATTCGGGTTCGGGGTTGCCGTTGCGTTTCAATTGGTCGCGAATAATGGCGATACCGCGTCCGAAGGCCTGTACAAAACCGTATGTTTTTAACACATCGCCGATATTGGGGTTTCGGTAATCGGTAATGCCCGGGCTTCCGAAATTTTCACATGTCACGCGACCGTAGGGACCGCCGGGATTGTGAATTTCGATTCGGTCATTGAACCAGTAAATGGTTACAGGGGCGTTTGTATTTTCATAGTTGCGGTGAAGCACGGCATTATAAAGAGCCTGAAGAAGAGCGGCAATGGGATAGTGCTCAATCGTTCGATGGGTTGGCCCGGAAATCACGTCTACTCCAATTTGATTATGCGCGCGCAGTTTTTCTTCGGCTCGGCGCAACATCTGGGAAAGTGTTCCGGTAATCTCCGCTGAATCGGTCACATCATCGGCGAGTTCACCGCCATTGATTCGTAAAAACAGAATTCGTGCTCCGGAAAAAAAGTCTTGCGGGCTTTGAGCGAGCGTGAGCAGGCCAAGCACCGTCGGCACAGGGCAATCTGGCGACTCAACCATTTTACATGAGGAGAGGCGTTCTTCATACGTCCGCCCATTCGTTTCAAGGATGTCGGGAGCAAATGCGGAAGGGAGGTATTCGTTTTCGAAAATAAGCTTCGAAAGATCCTTCAAACTGGAGGAGTAAAACGGCCGGATATCGAAAGGCATGTCGCGGTGTCGGCGTTTTTCATTGAGAATCCGTTCTTCGTCCGCACTGGCCACGGCGCGCCTTGGCCCGATACGGATCCAAATGCGCCCATCATAGCGCACGGGAGGCATATGTGAGGGAAGCACGGTAATCACTGCCATCTCGCCTCCTTTTAACGTGCGGCACTCAACGGTAAGAGAGGGAAGCGGCAAAATGTTGCCGTCGGTTCTCATGTCGCTCAATGTTCTCAGCAGCTCGTCGGTGACGTGCAGATTGGCAGGCGAACCGTCGCGATCATTGGCTCCGATGAAAATAATTCCAGGGCGCTTATGATTGGGGAAATCATTGGCAAAAGCGCAAACCGCCTGGCGCACCTTCTTGGGATCGGTGAATGCGGCTTTTCGCTCGACCCGGTCTGACTCCAAGTCGTCAAGCAGTGCTTCAAGTTCTGAATCCGTTTGGGGCATGATGATTTCAACCTTTTCCAAATGAGTTTACGGGTTCGCCTTATATGCGTCAACTATTTTTTCGGCGAGGCGGGGCCAGGTGTAGCGGTCGGCCACAAGGCGGCGGCCGTTTTCGCCCAGGAGGGCGAGGGTGGGGGCGTCGAGGCGCATGAGGGAGAAGAGGGCGTCGGCCAGGTCGAGGGGGTCGAAGCCGCACCAGATGCCGCAGCGGCCCGAGGCGCTGAAGGTTTCGCCGGGGGGGAGGATGGAGGCGGGGATGAAGCAGGCGGTCTCGTTGTCGGAGGCGTCGGCGAAGCGAAGCTGCTGGCGGTGGCGGGGGAGGGGGGGGGCGTGGGGGGAGCCGTTGAGCTCGGCCCAGGGGGCGCCGGCGGTGGAGACGGCGGGCGTGCGGCAGTAGAGCGCTTCGGCCACGGCGATGGCGAAGTTGTCGTGGCGGGTGGGGAGCACGAAGAGCGCGGCGCCGGCCATGGCGGCGTGGCGTTCTTCTCCGAGCATGGGGCCGAGGAGGCTGACGCTGCGCTCGAGGCCGAGCAGGCGGATTTGTTCGCGGAGGCGGTCGCGGGTGCCTTGTTCGTCGGGCCCGGCGATGACAAGATGCCATTCATCGACCACCTCGCTCACATTGCGGCTGGGCAAAATCAGTTTGGGGTCGAGCTGGCGCTGCTGGAGAATGTGCCAGGCGCGGATGAGCTCGCCCAGGCCTTTGAGGGGGTGGAGGCGGCCGAGATAGAGGAGGATTTTTTTGCCTTTTGCGCGCGGCAGCAGCGTGTTCCAAAAATCGGGGTCGGTTTCGCCGCTGAAGAAATCGGCGTTGATGCCGTTGGGGATCACGCGGATGGGTGTGCCGGGGCTGTAGGCGGCGATGGCTTGGGCTTCGGCGGCGCAGGTCGCGTGGATGAAGCTGGCGCGGCGCAGATAGCGCCGGTCGAAGCAGAGGCCCGCAAGGCGTTTTTTCCAGGCGCTGAAGGCCAGGCGGGTGGGGTCGAGGCAGCCTTGGGGCGACATCGCGAGGGTTTTGCGGTGGCGAAGCGCGAGGGCGCAGGCCCGCCACACGGGGAAGGTCCAGTTGGAGTGCACGTGGACGGTGTCGGCGGCTTCCACGAGGGGCTCAAGGCCGCCGAACATTTCCCGCGAAAAGAAAAGAAGGCCCGGAAACGAAGGCTTGAAGGCGTGGACGGCCACGCCTTCGGCGGCGGCGCGATCAAGGAGCGGATGGCGGTCGCCGTCGACAAACGCCACGGCCACGGCGTGCCCCGCGCGTTTCTGGTAAACGGCGAAGCCGAGCACGAGCTCGGCCAGGCCGCCGCTGTTTTTCCAGATGCCGGCGACGACGTGGAGGATGCGCATGGCTCTATTTCATCCGGCGGATGCGGTTGAGGGCTTCTTCCACGTTGGCGCGGCTGTTGAAGGCGCTGATGCGGATGAACCCTTCGCCGCAGCGGCCGAAACCGGCGCCGGGGGTGGTGACCACGGAGGCTTCGGTGAGCAGGCGGTCGAAGAAGGCCCAGGAATCGCCCTTCACGTTGATCCAGATGTAGGGGCTGTTTTCGCCGCCGGCGCAGGGGTAGCCCAGATCGGTCATGGCGGCGCGGATGAGGCGTGCGTTTTCGAGGTAGTAGTCGACCTGGGCCTGGGTCTGGGCGGCGCCTTCGGGGCTGTAGACGGCTTCGGCGGCGCGCTGCACGGGGTAGGAGACGCCGTTGAATTTGGTGGTGTGGCGGCGGTTCCACATTTTGTGCAGATCCATGGGCTCGCCGCCGGCTTTGTAGGCTTTGAGCTTTTTGGGGACCACGGTGAAGGCGCAGCGCACGCCGGTGAAGCCGGCTTTCTTGGAGAAGCTGCGGAATTCAATGGCCACTTCGTCGGCGCCGGGGATTTCGTAGATGGAGCGGGGGAGGGCGGGATCGCGGATGAAGGCTTCGTAGGCGGCGTCGAAGAGGATGAGGGCTTTGTTTTTCTGCGCGTAGGCGACCCAGGCGGCGAGCTGTTCGCGGGTGGCTGTGGCGCCGGTGGGGTTGTTGGGGAAGCAGAGGTAGATGAGGTCGACGGCTTGGGAGGGGGGGGCGGGAACGAAGCCGTTTTCGGGGGTGCTGTCGAGATAAACGAGCTTTTGGTAGCGCCCGGCTTCGGCTTCGCCGGTGCGGCCGGCCATCACGTTGGTGTCGACGTAGACGGGGTAGACGGGGTCGGGAATGGCGATGCGCAGGTCGTTGGCGAAGAGCTCCTGGATGTTGGCGGTATCGCACTTGGAGCCGTCGCTCACGAAGATTTCGTCGGGGGCGACGGTGCAGCCGCGGGCGGCGTAGTCGTGCCGGGCGATGGCTTCGCGCAGGAAGGCGTAGCCTTGTTCGGGGCCGTAGCCGCGGAAGGTCTGCTCGGCGGCGAGCTCGTCGACGGCTTTGTGCATGGCGCCGACGCAGGCGGCGGCGAGGGGGAGGGTCACGTCGCCGATGCCCAGGCGTATGACGCTGCGGTCGGGGTGGTCTTCCTGAAAGGTCTTTACGCGCCTGGCGATTTCGGAAAAGAGATAGGAGGCCTGAAGTTTACAGAAGTTTTCGTTGACGGTAATCATGCTGTGGGTTTCCTTTTCGGAGTTTGCAGCGGATCCAGCACCCAGCGTTTGTTGTACCAGAACCATTGCTCGGGGGTTCGGCGGATTTCGCGGTCGAAAATATCCATCACGGCCTGCGTCACGCGCAGGAGGTCGGCGTGTTCTTCAGCGGCCGGGTCGGGCATCACGGGGTCGAAAATCGCAAATGTGTGATGTGATCCGCGTTCGCGGCGGGCGAGCACCGGCAGAACGGGCACGCCGGCCATGCGGGCAAAGCGCGCCATGCCTTGGGCGATGGAGGCTTCTTTGCCCAGAAAGCGGACCATCAGGTCGGGCTTGGGGTTGCGTACGTCGGGCAAGATAGCCATGGCGCCGCCGTTTTGGAGGTGGCGCGTGAGCTGGATGTAGGTTCTGCGGGAGGTCCGGTCAAGGGCGATGAAGCCCCGGCGATTGCGAACGATCCAGGCTTCCACGAGCGGGTTGTTTTGCTTGCGGGCGATGGCGGTCAGGCTGATTCCGTGGGCGATGCAGCCGAAACCGGCGAGATCCCAGTTGCCCATGTGCGGCAAGGCGAGAATCACGCCGCCGTGGCGGGCGATCACTTCTTTGATGCGTGCGGTGTGGCGCTCCACGCCGGCGATGTGGGCTTCCAGCCAGGCTTTGTCGATGGAGCCCAGGCGCATGAGCTCGATCATGTTCATGAGCATGTTGGCGAGCGATTCGCGGGCGATGAGGCGCATTTCGGCCTCGGAGAGCGAATCGCCGAACACTTCGCGGATGCGCGCGACGGTGCGCGTGCGCTTGGGCCAGGTCACGCGGAAAAGGATTCTGAAAAAAAAGCGCAGAAACGCGTCGATCGCGTTCAGCGGGAAAAACCCCAAAAAACCCTGCACGGTTCGCAGGAGGGCGTATTCAATGATGTGTTTGGGTCTGTGTTTCACTCGTGGGGCGCCCGGGCGGTTATTGCTCGGGGATGATGTGCGTGATCAGCGTGCCGATTTCCGCCTGATCTTTGAGGATGCTTTGCATGCGCGCGAGCTGATCCTGGTGGCGCACGGAGATTTGCTCCGTGACCATGACCGCGCGTTCGCGCTGCGCTTTGAGGTTGGCGAGCTCCTCTTCGAGATCTTCCACGCGTTCTTCGCTTTTGGCGAGCATGCGGCGGGTTTGGAGGAGCTGGCTGAGGAGTTCGCCGGGCTCAAGGTCAAGGTCTTCGATCTGCATGGAATCGGGGATCGGGGCCTGAACGATTTTGCCGCACGCCGCGCAGGGCACGGGCAGGCCGGCCGCCCGGTAATCGACCACGAGGTTGTGCCCGCAGGAGGGGCAATCGAAAACAATGTCCGACGCCTTGATCTCTTCATCGTCATGGGCTGCAGTGTGTTTTGCCATATCGAACCTCCAGGTTTCTGTCTACCAACGAAAACAACCCATCCTGAACCGGAACGGTCTCCGGCTCAGGAACGGGCTTCCGAAACAATCGCAAAGAGCAAAAAGATTTATGCCTTCACAATGCGACCGGTCTTGAGGCAGCCGGTGCATACTTTCATGTGGCAGGTGGTGCCGTTGGGCTTGCGCACATGGATGTTTTTCAGGTTGGGGAGGAAGCGGCGCTTGGAGATGCCGGTGGTGTGCAAACCGATACCGCCTTTATACTTCGCCAAACCGTGGCGCACCACGCGGCAGCCGCTCATGGGACCCTTGCCGCAGATTTCACAAACTCTGGACATAACTCTGACTCCTTAATTGTCGAATCAACATTACCATATCAACGCTTCTCGTGCAAGCGTGAAAAAAACTACTTCTTCTTCCGGGAGATATCGAAGAACGACATCCGCCTGAACTTCTCTTCCGAGATGAACCCGCCTTCTTCCTCCTCGCCTTTGAGCTCTTCTTCGCGCGCGCTGGCCTCTTTTCCGGAGGCGGGCGGCGGCTGCTGTGTGCCGAACTGGCGGCGCACGGCGGGCTTGATCTGATCGTAGAGGGCCTTGCGGATGGCTTCCAGGCCGGGCTGGCCTTCTTCGATCAGCGAGAGCTGGAAGGGGGCGACGCCTGTCTCCCGCATAAACCGGGGCAGGTTGACGATGGCGGCCTCTTCATCCATTTTATTGGCGATCACGAACGCGGGGCGTTCGGCGAGGTCGGGGTCGTATTGGGCCACTTCGGCCTGAAGCACGGTGTAATCGCGCCACGGTTCGCGGTTGTCGGTCCCCGCCATGTCGATGACGTAGATGAGCATGCGCGAGCGTGCGAGGTGCTTGAGGAAGGTCAACCCCAAACCGGTTCCCTCCGCCGCGCCTTCGATAATCCCGGGAACATCGGCCACGCGAAGCGAGGCGTAGTCGGGATAGACCACCGTGCCCACGATGGGGTGGAGGGTGGTGAAGGGGTAGGAGGCGATTTTGGGTTTGGCATCGCTGAGGGCGGCGAGGAGGGAGGATTTTCCCGCGTTGGGAAAGCCCACGAGGCCGGCGTCGGCGATGGTTTTGAGCTCGAAGCGCGCCCGGAAGGCGGCGCCGTCTTTTCCGGGGTTGAAGCGCTCGGGCGCCTGGTTGACGGAGGATTTGAAGTGGACGTTGCCCCAGCCGCCTTTGCCGCCTTCGGCGATGGTGAGCCGCTCGCCTTCGGCGACGACTTCTCCGATGAAGGCTTCCGTATCGGCGTCGTAAACTTCGGTTCCGCACGGCACTTTCACGATCAGGTCTTCGCCGTTGCGGCCGTGCATCTTCTGGCCGCGCCCGGGGATACCGTCTTCAGCCCACAGGCGGGGCTCGAAGAAGATGCGCGTGAGCGAATCGGTATTGGGATCGGCCTCGAGGATCACATTGCCGCCGATGCCGCCGTCGCCCCCGTCGGGGCCGCCTTCGGGCACCATGGATTCGCGCCGGAAGCTCGCGCTCCCGTCGCCGCCCCGGCCGGCTTTCACTTCGGCAATGGTCTGATCGATAAATGTGCGTGTTTTCATGGCTTGCGCCGCGCCTGGGCGGCGGCTCCCTTAGTCGGCCGCAGAAGGAATAATGGCGACGACTTTGCCTTCCTTCTGGAATTTCACGCGGCCTTCGACCAGCGCGAACAGGGTGAAATCGCGGCCGCAGCCGACGTTTTCTCCGGGATGGAATTTGGTTCCGCGCTGCCGCACGATGATGGAACCGGCTTTGACGACCTGACCGTCGTAGCGCTTCACGCCGAGGCGTTTCGCGTTGCTGTCGCGTCCGTTACCTGTGCTACCTGCCATATGTCACACTCCTATCGGCAAAAAATGCCAGCTTATGCAATGGTTTTGATCTTGAGAACCGTGAGCTCCTGGCGGTGCCCCACGCGGCGTTCGTAGCCCTTGCGGCGGTTCTTGCGGAAATTGATGAGCTTGGGGCCGCGCTTGTGGCCGAGCACGGTGGCGACGACTTTCGCGCCTTCGACGGTGGGCATGCCGATTTTGAGCTCGGTGCCGTTGGAGATCACGAGGACGCTGGTCAGCTCGGTGTCCTGCCCGGCCTCCACGTCCATGCGGTCAACTTCGATGACCTGGTTGGCGGTCACGCGGAACTGGCGCCCGCTGGTCGCGACTACTGCGTATGCTTCCATAATTGCTTCCTTCGTTAAAAAAAGGGAACTGATCGAACTCTTTTGCGAAATAAGGGGGCGTAGTATAGCGGATGCGGGGGGAAATGTCAACCGCGCAAATTTGAAAGATGAAAAGGCATATTTATTTCATTTTTTAATGCGATAATGAAAACAAAGTTGATTTTGAAAATAAATTTGTTCAGTTTTTGAAGGGCGGGAGGCCGTATGGGTTGGCTTCTTTTTTGCCGGGGAGGATGAAGAGGTTGAGGAAAATCAGCTGGCCGATGCCGGGGATGTTGCCGAGCAGAACCCACCAGCCGCAATAACCCAGATCGTGAAGGCGCTGCACGGTGGCGCACCACCCGGCGTAGACGAGCGGGAGGGCGGCTCCGAAGAGAAGGGCACTGGCGTAACGGGGGGTGGAATCGGAATCGCCGAGGGTGAAGGCGAGGCCTTCCCAGCGGTAATCGAGGTTGAAGCCGTAAACGAAAAGAAAGAAGAGAGCCGTTGCGGCGGCCAGGAGGGCGGCGGCCCTCAAGAAAAAGGTTTTGCGCCCGATGCGGTCGCACAGGGTGAACCAGGAGGGTGTTTTGTGAATGGGGTTGCGGTTTTCTTTTTTTTCCCAGAGGAAAAGACCCGTAAACCCAATCACAAAGGGAAGGATGCTGAAATAAAGCCTGGCGTTTTCAAGGAAGCGGCCGGAGAGGGCGGTATCGGCGCCCCAGGTGGACCAGAGGGCGTGGTTGGCGATGAGCGCCATGAGCTGCGCCGCGAAATCGTCGGCCACGATGCCCCAGCCGCCGGGAAGGTCTTGCACCTGGTTGGCGGGGGGGAGCTTGAGCACATCGAAAACGCGGATCACGAGGAAGGTGGAAAGGATGAGCCAGGGGTGCTCCAGAAGCGGCAGGCCGATTACGGCGATGGGGTAAAGCAACCACTCGTCGGCGGAGATGCGGCCGTCGTCCTTCTTCTTGAGGGTGCGCTCCGCCACGCCGCAGACGGGCACGGCGAGGAGCGTGAGGGCGGCGCAGAGGAGCGCCTGCGCCCAAATCGGCATGCCGGTCGCGAGCATGGCCAGCGCGAGGATCACGCCCGGCAGCGATCCGAAGGTGCCCGGCGCGAAAGGGGCCACAAGACCCAGGCCGAACCCTGTGCCGACCCACACGCACCAGCGTTCCGCCCAGGTGCTGCCGAGTGAAACGACCGATGTTTGCCCCTCGTATGGATTCTCGCCTCTCCAGCCCATCATGGTGTTCCTTATTCCGAGAATACGCCTGTTTCTGTTACCGCGCCAATGATGTGCTCGATAACGGGAATTGACACGCTGTTTCCGAGCAACTTCATCCAACGGGCACGCGGGGTGGGCAAGATGAAATTAGGGGGAAACCCTTGAATTCTGCATGCTTCCTGTTTTGATATTCGCCTGTAATTTTTTTCATGAAAAACGGTGTTTAAAAACTGATGTTTATAGGCTTTCCCGTTTGTTGCATGCAAAGAAACGGGGGTCACGTAATCGTTAGTGTCGCTGGCAACGAGAGTTGGAAAAATATTTGAACTTGGCAAAAAAACTCGATTGATGCCGAATAATCCCGTACTTATTTTTGTGTTTTTAAAATCATATCTTGTTTCAAGCGAAGAAATCATTTTTCTTTTTTGAAGGTTTGCCAAAATGGATTTGAAATTGATTTTTCTAAGTTTGAGGTCTTTACTTTTTGAAAAGTGATCAGGGGTTATGATGTTTTCCCGATGCAATGAAAGAATAAACTCCTCATCTTGTGTTAGTTCGATCGATGAATGGAAGTGGATGATAAACGAATAATCCTCCGGTTTTAAAATACCAAGCTCTGTTAGTTCATCTAAATCATGTTGAGTGATGCTTGGATCTAGCTCCATAAAATGCTGGAGCGAAAGCGGATTCCCATCAAGGTGGCCGTAGGTGCTTTTTCTACGGTTTCGTAACAGAAGCATGCAGATGTGTTTCTGGCGATCCGTTGTCGGAAGAATATCCCATGAGTGGATTGTTGTTTCTCCGTTGCGAAGGTCATTAAACAAAAAGTAGTCGTTGAAGCCGTTGTTATTTGTTGAAAGGCTGGTGAAACCTTGTCGTGTTTCTTTTAAGGGCTCTCCAAACAAGTCAAACTCCACTTTACCTTCATCAATACCGTTCTCTTTGTGAGACTCAACTGCATCATCTAAAATATCTCTTAGGGTCATTTTTTTTGAAGTTGGGGTCGGAATTTTGAATTTCCTAAAAAATCGTTCTTCTCTAAATCCAATGATATAGATGCGCACACGGCTTTGTGGAACGCCATAGTCAAAAGAATTCAAAACATAAATCTGTGCAAAATATCCCGCCATTTTTATTTGAGTTAAAATATAATCCAGTGCTTTTTTATTTCGTGGGTCTATTAAACCTTTTACATTTTCAAAAATGAATGCTTTGGGCTTTGACTTGTTGAGAAGATAAATGGCATCATTCCATAACTGACCTCGATCATCGTCAAATCCTAAATTTTTACCTGCAATTGACCAACTTTGACAAGGAACGCCTCCGGTTAATAAATCGTGGGGAGGAAGATCACGCAGTGCGGTGATGTCCCCTAGATTTGAATGCAGGCTTTCCGGGTGATTGGCGATATAAGTTTGAATGGCATCGTTGTTGATCTCGCTAAATGCAAGGCACACTCCTCCGCATCGCTCCATTGCGATACGAAACCCTCCGATACCGGCAAATAAATCAATTCCTGTAAAATGGGCTTTCAAAATGAATACCTACATTGAAAAAGCGTCAAGATTTTCAGGCGGGGTAATCCCCAAAAACTCACGATAGATTCGTTCTTTGTAGTGCACGCCGAGGGCATTGATCTCGTTGATAAATGTTTGATATGTTCCTACGCCTCCGAGTAATTCCCAAAATTCGTCCCCGATTAGAACTGATGAATCATTGCGCATGTTAAACCAACGGGCAGGAAAAGACCATGAATAATTGGATTTCGTTCCATAGGGATTATATGCCAAGGCGTAATAGGCAAAATCCACTTGGGGTGGTGTCATCGCTAGAAGTTTAAATAGTTTTTCTTTACTCACTTTTGTTTGGTCGCTGTTTGGCAAAGGAGCTTTTATTTCAAAGGCATATTTTTTTCTTGTCACGGCGCTGTCGACAAAGAGATCACAAGTCACGGCACATGGAATCGGTTCGCCTTTTCCTGCCAAAATATAATTTAATTCTTCACTCCAATTCGGTTGCTTCCGTTTTTTTTCTTCTCCTGTACCATGTTCCAATTGGTTGAGAAGTGCTTGGATTCTGCGAAGTCTCTCGGCTTTAATTGTTCCCTGTATAGAGGCTCCTCTTTGGCAATGCCCGTGTCTTTCTTTGGCGACGACAATTGCCAATTCTTCCCATACGTTTCCAAATGGAGTCACGAAACGGCGTTCAAAGTGCGAACCTTTGAAAATTTCATCGGGAACCAATGCTGCATAAAGCGGCTTTGCCGCATGATGTTTTTCGGCAACAAACGGATCGGTGATAAGCACCTTGTCCATCAGTCGATCCATCATCTCTGAAACAACTCGCTTAATTCCTTCTGCGACTCTTTCGTTTGTTGTCATAACAGGGCTCCCTAGTTCGCGGGCAACATATCACGAGGCTTGAAAAATTACAAATCAAAATGATCCCGAAAAATACGAAACAATGAAAATCTGCTTGCTATTATAATCAGGAACGGCTATATAGCAATCAGTAAAGTGAAGAAAGCGACCGACCGGCGCGCTTCCGCAACGTTTAACACAGGATGGAGTACACAATGAATTCGTTTATCAGGTTTCTTCCCCACGCAATCATCACGGGTATTCTCGGCGGATTGATGCAGTTTGTTGATTTATCGTTTCCCGCATATTTTTGCGCCTGGGTCGGGTTTGCGGCATGGGCATCGTATTTTATTGCGGGCGGAAACCTGCTGGGCGGCGTGAAGGTGGTGGCGTGCTGGTCGCTGGGGATGATTGCCGCCGTGTGTATCGTGAAGTCGGGCACGTGGTTCACGGGGGTGACGGGTAACGCCATGATTGGTTTCCCCGTGATGGTCGGCATCGTTACCGCGGTGGCGATTTGCTTCCAGAATGTGCCCTTCGTGAACCATATTCCCTTCTGGTTCATCGGCGCGGCCTGCTTCTTCGGCCTCAACAACTCCCACGGCGGCGCTCTTGATAAATCGGTGCCGATCTGGATTATTTCGGTGCTCGTGGCGCAGGTCTTCGGCTGGGCCACGGTGACGCTGCGCGGCATCTATAC
The DNA here is from genome assembly GCA_031553315.1 of Kiritimatiellia bacterium. GTDB lineage: Bacteria > Verrucomicrobiota > Kiritimatiellia > RFP12 > DVOR01 > JAVBLT01. Next base: position 1,461 of record JAVBLT010000062.1, on the reverse strand, counting down.
CAGGAAATCGGGCGTGTAGGCCTATTTGAACAGCGCGGCGGCGGCCAGCACGCCGCAGACCGTCGCCGCCCACATGAGAATGGCCGCGATAATGACCCAGTCGCTGAGGAAAAGGCGCTCGGGGCGGCCGCCGAGGTTCCGCTCGTAGACGAGGTAAAGGTAGCGGAAAATCGCAAACAGCACAAACGGAACCGTCAGCACCAGCATCTCCGTGCCGAAGCGGGCGATGGTCTCGGAGGAGAGTGTGTAGACGGCGTAGCAGACGACGACGCAGGCGGCGGCGATGGTGATCTGGATGTCGATCAGCCCGATCGGCCCGTAGCCCTGGAGCGCCTGGCGGTGCATCGGCGCGCGTTCGCCGCGCAGAAGCAGGCGCTCGTTGCGCCGCTTGCACAGCGCCACGAAGAGCGACAGCAAAAACACGCACAGCAGCAGCCACGGCGAAATGCGCACGTGAATCACAAACGCTCCCGCCACGGCCCGCAGCACAAACCCCGCCGCGATCAGAAACACATCGACCGAGGGAATTTTTTTCAGCCCGCTGCTGTAAGCGCCCTGAAGCGCCAGATAGGTCGCGCAGACGGCCAGAAAACCCGGCGATTTCAACGCCGCCGCGCCCGCGATGCCCAGCGCCGCGCACAGCGCCGCCAGCTTCCACGCCCGGCCCGCGCTCAGCGCGCCCGAGGCGATCATGCGGAATTTCTTTTGCGGGTGAAGCCGGTCGGCCGCCTTGTCGCGGATGTCGTTAAACAGATAAACCGCGGAGGAAAGCAGGCAGAAGACCGCGAAGGTTCCGCCTGTTTTCAGGAAGGAAAGCCCGGCGGCGCGCCATCCGTTGAGGCTTTGCGAGGGATCCCACACCGCGAAGAACCATGCGCCGAAAACCAGCAGGTTTTTCATCCATTGCCCCGGGCGCATCGCCGAGAGGGCGATTTTGGCCGGATTCTTTTTCTGCGGCGGCGGGGCGGGTCTTTTAGGGTAATACGGCGGCTGGCGCATAGCACAATCCTTTACAGCTTTTTACGAAAATCACCGCACAGTATGGCATAAAGGAAGGTGTTTGGTAAAGCGCTATTCCGGTTTTTCGAGGTCGCTGAAAATTCCAAAATGTAATGGTTCACCTTCAAAAGGTGAAAATGAGGTGGAGGAAGGGCTGGAAACCGGGGCGGGCGAAGCACGCCCCGGGAGCCCTGACGCCAGGCCCCCGAGGGGGCGGCCGGAAAAAAATGGAAAAGGGAATCCGAGTTTTGCTAAAATGAAGTCGACAAAAAAAACATCCGGCAAAACAAGGATCCCCATGACCAGAAAGTATAACCTATACCGTGCGCCAGGGCAACACCTGATGATGGCGCATCGAATCATTATTGAATGCCAATACAATGCCAACCTCAGAAAACCCGCCAAACACCGGCTCAGCCTGCGGGCGGTGGCGGAGTCTCTGGGACTGCCGTTCACAACTCT
>JAVBLT010000018.1:0-8538 GCA_031553315.1 Kiritimatiellia bacterium | reverse complement strand
AGAGTTGTGAACGGCAGTCCCAGAGACTCCGCCACCGCCCGCAGGCTGAGCCGGTGTTTGGCGGGTTTTCTGAGGTTGGCATTGTATTGGCATTCAATAATGATTCGATGCGCCATCATCAGGTGTTGCCCTGGCGCACGGCATAGGTTATACTTTCTGGTCATGGGGATCCTTGTTTTGCCGGATGGTTTTTTTATCGATTTCATTTTAGCAAAACTCGGATTCCCTTTTCCATTTTTTTCCGGCCGCCCCCTCGGGGGCCTGTCGTCAGGGCTCCCTGGGCGTGCTTCGCCCGCCCCGGTTTCCAGCCCTTCCTCCACCTCATTTTCACCTTTTGAAAGTGAACCATTACATTTTGGAATTTTCACCAAAAAAGCAAGCCAATCATGATTGCAAAATCAGGCCGAACGTGTTATCCTCAATGGAATCATCTCATAAGGAGGTTTCTATGAAAACAATACGATGCCTGACGATGACCCTCGCCGCCCTCGCCGCCTGCGTGTGCCTCGCGGCGAAACCCGCCACAAAAGGAGCCAAACCCGGCGTTTGGACGATGGACTGCGAAGCCGCCAAAAAGCTCGCCGTCGAAAAAAATCTCCCCATTCTTTTCAACTTCACCGGCAGCGATTGGTGCGGATGGTGTAAAATTCTCGACGACGAAGTCTTCAGCAAAAAAGATTTCAAAGAATACGCCAAAGACAACCTCGTACTCGTCTGGGTCGATTTCCCCAACGATAAAAAGCTGGTGCCCAAGGCCTTTGTCGAGCAGAACCAGAAGCTTAAATCCGAATTCGGCGTGCGCGGCTACCCCTCGCTTTTCATCACAGGCGGCGATACCGCCGAGAAAATCCGCGTGGCCCGAAAAGGCAAAGAAGAAACACCCGAAACCTTCATCGCCTCCCTGAAAGCAGCCGTCGGCCAGCTCACCCCCAAACAGGAAGCCGAAAAGAAACCCGAAGCCGAAAAAACCGATGGAAAAGTCATGACGCAGGGCGCGGCCGCCGGTGTGTGGACGATGGATCAGCAAGCCGCCAAAAAGCTCGCCGCGGAAAAGAAGCTCCCCATCCTCATCAACTTCACCGGCAGCGACTGGTGCGGCTGGTGCAAGCTCATGGATCGCGAAGTCTTCTCCAAAGACGAATGGCAAACCTACGCCAAAGACAACCTCGTGCTTCTCTGGATTGATTTCCCCAACAAAAAATCCCTCGTGCCCGCCGAAATCGCCCCCAAAAACGCTGAGCTCGCCCAAGCCTTCGGCGTGCAGGGCTATCCCACCTACCACCTCGTGGGCAGCGACGGCGAAACCCGGATCAAACAGTTTGGCGCCCGGCGCAACCCCTCCCCCGAATGGTTCATCGGAGCCATCAAAGCCGCTCTGACTGCGGAATAACCCCGCAAAGGACTCCCCTCACATGCCTTCCTCCAGCAATCCCTTTTTCTCGCCCGACTGGCTCCCCCATTTCGACGCCTACACCCCCGAGCTCGCCGAAGCCGCCTTCGAGACCGCCTACCCCCAGGCCATGAGCGAACTGGATCAGTTGGAGGAAGCTCTCACTCCCTCTTGGGAAGATCTCTTTGTTAAACTCCACCGCATCTGCGCGCCCCTTCAGCGCATCTGGGGCTTCTCCATGCACCTCGTCGGCGTCGTCAACACCGAAGGCTGGCGCAACCTTGAGGAAAAGCTCCAGCCCCGCATGATCGCCTTCAGCCAGCGCGTCGCCCAAAGCCCCGCCCTCTTCCGCGCCTATACCGCTCTCCAAAAGGCCGATTCCAAGAAAAAACGCATCCTCACCCCCACCCAGCGCCGTGTGCTCGACGCCACCGTGCGCGACGCCCGCCTCGCCGGCGTGGGCCTCCAAGGCGAAGCCAAAGACCGCTTCAACGCCCTCCAGGCCGACCTCGCCCAGGCCGCCATGCTCTTCAACAATAACGTGCTCGACGCCGTAAAAGCCTACACGCTCACCCTGACCACCCCCGAAGAGACCGCCGGCCTCCCCCCTTCGCTCCTCGCCTCCCTCGCCGACGCCGCCCGCACTCACGGCCACCCCGAAGCCACCGCCGAAAAAGGCCCCTGGCTTCTCACCCTCGACGCCGCCACCTACATTCCCTTCATGAAATACGCGAAAAACCGCCCCCTTCGCGAAACCCTCTATCGCGCCTTCACCACCCGCGCCGCGACCGCTCCCTTCGACAATACTCCCATCATCGAAACCCTCCTCCAAAAACGCCGCGAGCTCGCCGCCCTCCTCGGCCACCCCACCTTTGCCGACGTCAGCCTCGCCCGCAAAATGGCCCCCGGCATCACGGCCGTGGAAGACCTCCTCAACCGCCTCGCCGAAGCCAGCCGCGCCCCCGCCGTCAAAGAAAGCGCCGATCTGCTCACCTTCGCCCACAAAAACGGCTTCCCTCACTCCAGCCTCCTCCCCTGGGACATCCCCTACTACGCCGAGCGCCTCCGCGAAACCGCCTACGACTACAACGAAGAAACCCTTCGCGCCTACTTCCCCCTCGACAGCGTCCTCAAAGGCCTCTTCGCCTTCATCCGCCGCCTCTTCGAAGTCAAGATCATCCCCGCCGAAACCACCCATACATGGCATAAAGACGTCCGCCTCTTCCACGTCACCGACCTCCGAGGCAAGTTGCTCGCCGGCTTCTACTTCGACCCCTACACCCGCCCCGGCACCAAAAACGGCGGCGCCTGGGTCAACGACTTCCGCACCCGCGATTTCGAAACCGACCCCGCCACCCCCACCCTCCCCATCGCCGTCATCGTCTGCAACCAGACCCCGCCCGTGGGCGACGCCCCCGCCACCCTCCGCTTCGACGAAGTCATCACCCTCTTCCACGAAATGGGCCACGCCCTCCAGCACATGCTCACCGCCATCGACACCCCCCACGCCTCCGGTCTCAACAACATCGAGTGGGACGCCGTGGAAATCGCCAGCCAGTTCATGGAAAACTGGTGCTACGACCGCCCCACCCTCCGCAGCCTCAGCCACCACACCCAAACCGGCGCCCCAATCCCCGACGCCCTCTTCGCCAAACTCTACGCCGCCCGCAACTTCCGCTCCGCCCACGCCATGCTCCGCCAGCTCTACTTCGCCCTCACCGACCTCACCCTCCACGCCTACTACCCCCAGCCCCAGTGGAAAAACGCCAACGACGTGAAGCTCACCGTCGCCACCCGCATCCTCATCGAGCAGCCCACCCCCGAAGACCGCTTTCTCAACGCCTTCACCCACATCTTCAGCGGCGGCTACAGCGCCGGCTACTACAGCTACAAATGGTCCGAAACGCTTTCGGCCGACGTGTTTGAAGCCTTTGAAGAAGCCGGCCTCGAGAATCCCCGCACCCTCCTTACCCTCGGTCGCCGCTACCGCGACACCTTTCTCGCCCTCGGCGGCAGCCAGCACCCCTCCGACGTTTTCCGCGCCTTCCGCGGCCGCGACCCCGGCATCGAAGCGATCCTCCACCAGTCGGGCCTCGACCCGGTCAGAGCCTTTTAAACCGAAACTTGACTATCCAAAGGCTATCTGATAAAGTGGCAAGGAAATGGGTTTATCACATAAACAACGAAGGAGTCTGCGATGAGCACCAGCCGACCACCCATACGGACCGCCATAATCGGCGCCGGCCGAACCGGCCTTGAAACCTGTTTTCCGCAGCTTCTGACCCTTTCCGACCGCTTCGCCCTGACCGCCCTTTGCGACCCCGAACGGGAACGCCGGGATTACGTGACCGACCGCATGCCCGAATGCCAGACCTACCGCCGCCTTGAAGATGCCGCCGCGGATCCCGCCATCGAGCTCGCCGTGATCACAACCCGCACCGAAGACCACTTCGCCAACACCCTCCAGTTCATCAAAGCCGGAAAATGGGTGCTCGTGGAAACGCCACCCTGCCAGACACCCGATGAAGCCGTCATGCTCCGCGCCGAAACCGTCAAAGCCGGCGGCAAGCTCCTCATCCGCCAGCCACACCACTTCACCGCCGCCTTCGAAGCCCTCCGCGACCTCATTCAAAACGGCCCGCTGACCGACATCTTCCGCATTGGAATCAACCGGGGCACCTTCCTGCGGCGAGACGACTGGACCGCCATCCGCCGCTGTTCCGGCGGCATGCTCCTCACCGAAGCCCCCGGCATGATCGACCAGGCCCTCACCCTCTTCGGTTCCCCCGCCGCCCGCATGTGGGCCGATGTGAAGCGCACCGTCTCCATGGGCGACGCGGAAGACTATTTCAACATCATCCTGCGCAACACCGCCGGCCTCACCATCGACCTGCGCTACACCAGCAGCGAAGTCAACCCCGCCCCCCTCTTCACCGTGACCGGCGCCAACGGCGAAATCATCATCGACAGCGACACCTCCAACGCCCGCCTGCGCTACTGCGACCTCAAAAACATGGCCAAACGCCGAGCCAGCGTCCGCACCCCCCCCCTCAACGCCGAGGCCCAGCCCGAAACCGTGGAATGGATCGAAGAAACCCGGGCCATCGACCACACCATCCCCGATTTCGAACGCTCCTGGCAAGCCGTTTACGACGCCATCCGCGAAAACCGCCCCTACCCCGTCGGCATAGACCAGACCCTTGAAGTGCTCCGCATCATCGCCGCCGCCAAAAAAGATTCATCCTTTTCCTAATCATCAACCAGAAAGACCCGAAATGGCCCTCACACGCGAAGAAATCCTCGCCTTCCACAAAGGCGGAAAAGTGGCGCTGACCCTCCCCAAACCCCTTGAAACCCAATACGACCTTTCCGTGGCCTACACCCCAGGCGTCGCCGTCGCCGTAAAAGAAATCGCCGCAAAACCGGAAACCGTCAGCGACTACACCGCCAAAAGCAACCTCGTCGCCGTCGTGACCGACGGCACCGCAATCCTCGGCCTGGGCGACCTCGGCGCCGCCGCCAGCATCCCCGTGATGGAAGGCAAATGCGTCCTCTTCAAACGCTTCGGCAAGGTCGACGCCTGGCCCGTGCCCCTCGCCAAATGCCGCCAAGGCGGCCAAGACACCGGCAAAACCGACCCCCAACGCATCATCGACACCGTCATGGCCATCGCCCCCATGTACGGCGGCATCAACCTCGAAGACATCGCCGCCCCCGCCTGCTTCGAAATCGAAGAAACCCTCGACGCCGCCCTCGACATCCCCGTCTTCCACGACGACCAATGGGGCACCGCCGTCATCACCCTCGCCGGCGTCATGAACTACACCCGCCTCTGCAACCGCCCCATCAGCGACCTGCGCGTGGTCATCAACGGCGCCGGCGCCGCCGGAATCCGCATCGCCGACATGTGCAAAGCCGCCGGCGTGCGCGACCTCAAAATCTGCGACACAAAAGGCGTCATCCACACCGGCCGCACCGACCTCACCGCCCACAAAGCCCGCCACGCCGCCGAAACCCCCGACCGCACGCTTGCCCAAGCCCTCACCGGCGCCAACGTCTTCATCGGCGTCTCCGTCGCCAACTGCATCAGCGGCGGCGACGTCAAACGCATGGGCGAATTCCCCGCCATCTTCGCCATGGCCAACCCCGACCCCGAAATCACCCCCGCAGCCGTCAAAGAAGCCCTCCGCGACAAACCCTACGTCATGGCCACCGGTCGCTCCGACTACCCCAACCAGATCAACAACGTCCTCGGCTTCCCCTTCCTCTTCCGCGGCGCCCTCGACGTCCGCGCCCGCACCATCAACATCCACATGAAAGTCGCCGCCGCCAACGCCCTCGCCGCCCTCGCCCGCGAGCCCGTCCCCGCCGATATCCAAGCCCTCTACCCCAGCGAACAGCTCACCTTCGGCGCCGGCTACATCATCCCCAAACCCTTTGACCGCCGCCTCCTCGCAACCATCTCCTACGCCGTCGCCGAAGCCGCCGTCCGCACCGGCGCCGCCCCCGCCTGCGACCTGGCCGCCGTCAAAGCCGCCCTTGAAGCCCGCCAGTAACACACACCCCCCCCCGAGGAACGGTCATGCTGAAAAAAGCCCTCATCGCCCTTTTTCTGACACTGACCGCTTCCCCGGTCGCCCACGCCCTCACCCGCGGCCTTCCCGACCCACTCGCCCACGCCCTCGGCCCCGCCTTCGAAGCCCTCGCACCCTGCCGTGAAATCCCCATTCCCGGCGGCGGCACCCTCTACGCCATCCCCACCCTCAAAATCACCCTCGCCGGAAAAGGCATCCCCCCCGCCTCACGCACCTTCCCCCTCACCTGCTACCGCCTCACCCCCGGCGCCGAAACACCCCTCGCCTTCGCCCCCTGGATCGGCAAAGACGCCGCCCCAACCCGCGATCTCCTCCGCGCCGGCGGCATCCCCCTTCCCACCCTCTTCGGCCTGCCCGGCGAAACCCTCGCCGAAGAAGAAATCCCCCCACCCGCCCGCCTCACCCTCGATTGGGCCGGCCGCTTCAACCCCGACAACGCCAGCCACTGGGCCCGCATCGCCGACCTCTACGCCAGCCTCGGCGAAACCGTCAACGCCTTCCACGCCATCCAACAGGCCTATATGCGCCACCCCCGCCGCCTCAACGCCCCCGCCGCCGACGCCTACCTCGCCACCCTCCCCTACCCCAACACCCAAGCCGCCCTCGTCACCCTCCGCACCCTCAACAAACCCCTCGCCAACAGCTACCTCTTCCAATCCGAGCTCTTCACCCCCCAAATGCTCCTCTTCGAGAAAAGCTACCATCGCGGCGTCCTCGGCTTCCGCAAAGAAGCCTACCGCCTCCTCCCCTACACCCTTGAGACCTTCACCCCCGACCTCATCCCCGAAAAAGGCCACGACCTCATCGGCGTAAACTGGGTCAGCAAATTCTTCATCCGCGCCGAGCTCCTCCCCGACCTCACCGGCCAATGCGGCATTTACCAGCCCAATGAAAAAGGAAACTTTGAAAAAACAGATTCCTGGATCATCACCGGGCGCTCCACCCTGACCGCCATTCCCTCCACCCTCCGCGATCTGCCCACCTGGAAAACCTTCCTGACCGACTACGGCATCCCCCCCGGCATCCCCGTCTGGATCCTCAACGAACCCGGCACCTTCCTCCTCTACCCCTTCCCCGCCCAAGCCCCCCGCCACACCATCGCCCTCATCCTCCACGCCGAAGCCGCCTCCTTCACCGTATGGCCCTTCTTCGACCTGCGCCACCTCCCCGAAGCCCCGGGTGAAAGCACCCTTTAGGACCCCTTGTATGGAACTCTGCATATTGGGAAGCGGAAGCGCCGGAAACGCCATCTACGCCGCGGCCGGCAACACCCGCCTCCTCATCGACGCCGGCCTCAGTTGCAAACAGATCGTCGACCGCCTCGCCCAAATCGGCGTCGCCCCCGAAAGCATCGGCGCCGTCCTCGTCACCCACGACCACATCGACCACTACCAGGGCCTCCCCGTCTTCTGCAAACGGTTTACCCCCACCCTCTTCGCCAACGAAGGCACCGCCTCCGGCGTCGACCGCTTCTTCCGTGAAAAAGAAAAACCAGAACCCGACTGGGCCATCTTTGAAAACGGCGCCGCCTTCACCTTCGGCGATTTTCAGATCACCCCCTTCTCCGTGCCGCACGATGCCTCAGACCCCGTGGGCTATCTCCTCGAAACCCCCACCCGCCGCGCCGTCGTCGCCACCGACCTCGGCACCCCCACCGCCGAGCTCAAGCGCCTCGCCGCCGCCTGCCACGCCATCATCCTCGAAAGCAACCACGATTACCAGATGCTCCGGCAATCCGATCGCCCCGACCACCTCATCAGCCGCATCAGCGGCCCCCACGGCCACCTCAATAACGACGACGCCGCCGAATTCCTCTGCTCCGTCTGCCACGGCGCCCTCAGCCACCTCTTCCTCACCCACCTCAGCCGCGATTGCAACACCGCCGCCCTCGCCCGCAACACCATGCTCCTCAGCCTGCGCAAAATGCTCCGCCACGACATCCGCCTCGTCGTCGCCGGGCAAGACGCCCCCACCCCCCTCATCTCAATTTAAACCTGCTCTAGGATTCCGCCATGCCAACCTACGACTACTCCGCCACCCACCCCGAAACCGCCTCCTGCGCCCGTTGCCGCGCATCTTTCTCCATAATCCAATCCATTCACGCCCCCCGCCTCACCCACTGCCCCGATTGCGGCGCCCCCATCCAAAAAATCATCACCGCTCCCGCCATCGGCCGCTCCAAGGCCCGCCTCGACGACCGAGCCAAAGCCGCCGGCTTCAGCAAGCTCAGAAAAGTCGACAAAGGCACCTTCGAAAAAGAGTATTGATTCACCGGCGGTTTTATAAAAACAACACAGCCCTCCGTTTTCACGAAGGGCTGTGTTGTTTTTATGCTTATTTTATTCTCTTACACCACCCGGTTATTTGCGGGCGCGGCGGCGGAGGCCGAGAACCCCCGCGCCAATCAAAGCGGAGGCAAGCACGCCGGGAAGGGGCTGGCCGTTGGGGCCGCCGGGCGCCTGGCTGGAGATGGAAATCGCGTAGATGGCGTCGGCCCGGTCGTTGTAGTTCTGGGTGTAGCCTTCCACGAAGAAGCCGATGTAGAGCACGCCG
>JAVBLT010000046.1:0-34130 GCA_031553315.1 Kiritimatiellia bacterium | reverse complement strand
CCGATTGAGAAGATGTGGAGCAAGGTCAAAACAACGCTCCGGCGCTTGGCAGCCAGAACGAAGGAATGGTTGTCGGCGGCAATTACGGAAGCGATTGCAGGCATTACGCCGAATGATACCAAAGGATTTTTCGAATCATGCTACATTAGGAAAGTTCATTAGAAACTTGCTCTAATCAGCGTTTCTTTAAAAATGAAACTTCTCTTTTTCTCTGTTCTTTTCTTTTTGCTTTCATCCTTTCAGGTCGCCGTAGCGTTGCTACGGATCACTTCAAGAATTCACCAAAGAGAAAAATACTTTTCGAAAAATCGGAATTATTTACGGATAAATTCTTAAAGATCGTCTTCGGAAAGGTCGATGGTGAGGAAGCCTAAAACGAAATCGAGCACTTCAAAGACGTCGAAGCCGACATCGAGGCCGACAAGGCCTATATGGGCGCCTGCGCCGATTTCGCCGATGCCGTAGCCGGGATCGGAGGGGCCGGCGGCGGCGGTGGCGTCGAGAACCGAGACTTCTGCGCCGGCGCGGGTTTCGACGCCGGCGGGCCAGGGGATGGTGGGTTTTCCGCGGGGGCCGGGCAGGCCGATGTAGAGGCTGGTGTAGCCGCCGAGGTAGGCGTCGGCAAGCTCGGTGGCGCGGACGTCGACGGCGAAACCGGGGCCGACGCGGAGGCGGGCGCGGGCAAGGTCGAACACGTCAAACACGCGGTTGGGCAGGTAGAGGAGCACGGTGTGGAGGAAGCCGTGGCGTTCGGCGCGGACGGGGCCGGCAAGGGTGAGAAGGGTGGCGAGGAGGATGAAGGTTTTTTTCATGAGGGGTTACTCCTGTTTTTGTTTGAGGGGATCGTAATCGCGGGCTTTGGGGCGTTCGCTTTGCCAGAAGGTTTTGAAGCGGTCGCGGATGGCTTTGTCGGTGATGCCTTCGAAGGCATGGGTGGTGGCGTCGGCGGGGGTGGCGCCGTTGCGGATGGCGGCGGCGTAGCGGGTGAGGGTGTGGGTGAAGGGGGAGCGGATGTCGGTCGCGGCGACTTTGCGCAGGAAGTAGGTGAAGGCCCAGGCGGCGGCGTAGTTGAGGGTGGCTTCGCCGGGGGGGGCGGTGCGGGCGTAGAAGTCGGCGTACGTATAGCGGAGGAGGTCGGGGAGGCGTTGGAGGATGGTGTCGAGGTTCTCGGAGATCAGCTGGGTGTAGAGCGGGTGTTCGGTGAAGGTGAGGCGCCGGGCGAGGGGGTCGTATTGGGTTTGCTGGAAGAAGACGGCGTGGCCTTCGTTGAACCAGGGGCTGGCGGGGAGGCCGCCCCAGGCGGCGTCAAGGTACTGATGAAAGGATTCGTGGCGGAGGACGCTTTCGAGGCTGTCGATGGAGGCGGTCATGCGCAGCACGAGCTCTTTGCGGGAGGGGATGTAGACGCCGCCTGTGTTTTCGTTGCCTTCGCCGGCGTAGAAGCGGTAGAGGGCGGGATGGGCGACGATGCGGACGAAGGCTGTGGGGAGCTGCGGTTCAAAGGGGGGGATGAGGGTGGTGAAGGCGTTGTGGAGGGGGATCTGGCGGGTTTTGAAGGAGGCGGCGAGGGAGGCGCCTGCATCGGTGGCGGTGTCGCTCTGGACAATGTGGGTGCCGATGGCGGTGAGCCACCAGCCGGAGGCGTGGCGGAGGTGGCGGCGGGCTGTCTCGAGGAGGAAGGGGTCGATGCCGGGGAGGGTTTCGGGGAGGGGGTCGCCTTCGGGGGCGGGCGGTTGGGGAAGGGTGGCGCAGTCGCGCTCGGAGAGGCGGCTGACGCGGGGAAAGAATTGGCGGAAGATGAGGTCGCGCACTTCAAGGGGGGAAGCGGGTGTGGTGTAGATGAGCTCGAGGGCGAACCAGGGTGCTTTGATGTGGAGGTTGGTGTAGGCGCGGCAGAGGAAGAGGAAGGTGCGGCGGTCTTCGCCTGCCACGAAGTCGACCGCGGCGAGGGAAAAGGCGTTTTGGGCGAGGCGGGTGGTGTCGTTGACTTCCTGCCAGAGGAACGCGGAGGCCCAGTCGAGAATATCGTCGGGTGAATCGGGGTCGAGGTCGGGTTTGAGGTTGGCGTAGGCGGTGCGGTAGGTGCGGGCGAGCTCGGTGGGGGCGCGGTGGAGGAGGCGGTGGAGGTTCACGCGTATGCCGTCTTGGGTTTGCCAGGAGGCGATCTGCTGGGGTTCGAGCCAGAGGTCGCGGGAGAGGTAGGCATCGGCGCGCAGGAGGTAGGGGTCGGCGGCTGGGGGGGGGGGGAGCCTGGGCGGCAGCTGTGGCGGGACGGCAATGCTTCGCGCGGGAAGGGGCAGGTTGAGGCCGATTTCGGGAAAGGCCTGCGGCGCTTCGAATTGAAGCGCCGCAGGAAGGTTCAATGTGGCGCCGATTGCAAACAGGAGGAGGTGTTTTCTCATCGTGTTTCCTTTCAGCGTGGCGTTTTCATTCAGCCGTGGAGGATCATGGCGCGGGCGGCGCGGGATTCGTCGAGGCGGGAATAGTGGGTGGTTTCGGGCATGGCGGCGAAGCGCGCGGGGTCGGTTTCGGCCTCGGCGGCGATTTGGCGCATGGCTTCGATAAAGCCGTCGATCGTTTCTTTGGATTCGGTTTCCGTGGGCTCGAACATCATGGATTCGTGGACGATGAGCGGAAAGTAGATCGTGGGCGGATGGTAGCCTTTGTCGATCAGGGCTTTGGCGATGTCGAGCGCGCGCACGCCTTTTTTGGCCTGGCGGTCGGCGGAGAAGACGCATTCATGCATGCATATCCGCTTGTAGGGCAGGTCGTAGAGGTCTTCGAGGCGGGCGCGGATGTAGTTGGCGTTGAGCACGGCGTGGTCGGTGGCTTGGCGCAGGCCGTTGCCGCCGAGCGAGAGGAGGTAGGCGTAGGTCTTGAGGATGACGCCGAAGTTGCCGTAGAATGGGGCGATGTAGCCGATGGATTCGGGCTTTTTGTAGTTGAGCCGGAAGGTGCCGTCGGAGCTTTTTTCGATGACGGAAACGGGGAGGTAGGGGATCAGTGCCTTTTTGACGCCGACGGGGCCGGCGCCGGGGCCGCCGCCGCCGTGGGGGGTGGAGAGGGTCTTGTGGACGTTGAGGTGGACGACGTCGAACCCGAGGTCGCCGGGGCGGGCGCGGCCCATGAGGGCGTTCATGTTGGCGCCGTCGTAATAGAGGAGGGCGTCTTTGGCATGGGCGAGCTCGGCGATTTGATTCACCTGTTTCTCGAAGAGGCCAAGGGTGTTGGGGCAGGTGAGCATCACGGCTGCCACGTCGCCTTCGTCAAGAATGGCCTTGAAGGCTTCGAGATTCACGCAGCCTTCGGGGTCGGTCGCGACGGAGACGACGTCGAACCCGGCGATGGCGGCGCTGGCGGGGTTGGTGCCGTGGGCGGAATCGGGGATGATCACGCGTTTGGGGCAGTGGCCTTTTGCGCGGTGGTAGGCGGCGATGAGGAGCATGCCGGTGAGTTCGCCGTGGGCGCCGGCCATGGGCTGAAGGGTGAACCCGTCCATCCCGGTGAGCTCGCAGAGGAGGCCTTGGGTTTCCCAAAGCACTTCGAGGGCGCCTTGGGTGAGTGCGCCGCCGCCGCGGAGCTGCGGCAGAAGGGGGTGGATGCCGGCGAAACCGTCGAGCGCGGCAATTTTTTCGTTGATGCGGGGGTTGTATTTCATGGTGCAGGAGCCGAGCGGGTAGAAGTGGGTGTCTACGCTGTAGTTCTGCACGGAGAGGGCGGTGTAGTGGCGGATGACGTCGAGCTCGCTCACTTCGGGCAGCTCCACGGGGTCGGTGGCCAGCAGATTGGCGGGGATCGCAAGGGCGCAGGCTTCTTCGGCGGCGGTCAGCCTGGAGAGGGTGATGGCGCGGCGGCCTGCGACGGATTTTTCAAAGATCAGTTTCACAGCAAGCCCTCCAGTGCGGTGGCCAATGCGTCGATTTCGCGCTTGGAGCGCTTTTCGGTCACGGCCACGAGCAGGCAATTGGGGAGTTCGGGATAGTAACGGCTGAGCGGGAGGCCGGGCGCGAAGCCTTTGTCGACGAGTTTGGAGGTGATTTCGGCGGCGTCTTTGGGCAGCTCGATCACAAACTCGTTGAAGGTCGGGCAGGCGCTGCGCACGTTTACGCCGGGGATTTCTCCGAGGCGTTTTTTGGCGTATTCCGCCTTTTTCACGCACTGGGTGGCCATTTCGCGCAGGCCTTCTTTTCCGATGAGGGAAAGGAAGATGGTGGCGCGCAGCGCGCAGAGTGCTTCGTTGGAGCAGATGTTGGAGGTGGCTCGTTCGCGGCGGATGTGCTGCTCGCGGGCCTGGAGGGTGAGCACGTAGGAGCGCTGGCCTTTGCGATCCAGGGTTTCGCCCACGATGCGGCCGGGCATTTTGCGCACGAGCGCGGAGGTGGTGGCCATGAAGCCGAGGTAGGGGCCGCCGAAGGAAAGCGGAAGCCCGAGGGATTGGCCTTCTCCGACGACGATGTCGACGCCCATTTCGCGGGGGCGCTTGAGGATGCCCAGGGCAATCGGGTAGACGGAGGCAATCACGAGGGTGCCTTTTTCGCGGGCCATTTGGGCGAGGTCGGTGAAATCGTCGATCGTGCCGAAGAAGTTGGGGTTTTGGAGGATGATGGCGGCGGCGTCTTCAATCGAGTTGAGCGCTTCGGCGAAGCCGGCGCGGTTGGCGCAGCCTTCGACGGGGGCGGGCAGCGAGAGGAGCGTCATCCCCAGGTTGCGGGTGTAGCTCTCGATCATGCGGCGGTAGATGGGGTTCACGCCGCCGGCGAGGATGATTGTGTTGCGGCCTGTGGCGTGTTTGGCCATGATGGCGGCTTCGGCGAGGGCGGTGCCGCCGTCGTACATCGAGGCGTTGGCGGCGTCCATGCCTGTGAGGCGGCAAATCATGGTCTGGTATTCGAAGATGGCCTGAAGGGTGCCCTGGGCCACTTCGGGCTGGTAGGGGGTGTAGGCGGTGAAAAACTCGCCGCGTGAAACGAGGCTGTCGACTGCGGCGGGAATGGCGTGGTCGTAAAAACCGCCGCCGAGGAAGGTCACGAGGTCGTGGGCGTTGCGGTGGGAGAGGTCGTGAAGCTTGTCATAGACCTCCTGTTCGCTGAGACCGTCGGGCATGTTGAGCGCGTTGAGGCGCAGATGCGCGGGAATATCCGCGAAAAGCTCGTCGAGCGAGGCGGCTCCGACTGTTTTAAGCATGTCGGCGCGTTCCCGCTCGGTGTGGGGGATGTAAGAGGCCATGGTTTGCCTTTCCGAAAAGCCTACTGAATGAACTGCTGATAGGCTTCGGCCGTCATCAGCCCTTCGATGTCGGCGGGGTTCACGCCGGTCAGCTTGCAGATCCAGCCTTCGCCTTCGGCGTCGGCATTGATGGTTTCGGGGGCGCCGTCGAGCGCCGTGTTGACCTCTGCCACGGTGCCGGCCACGGGCGCGAAGATGTCGCTGGCGGCTTTCACCGACTCAATGGAGCCGAGCAGATCGCCGGCTTTCAACGCTTTGCCCGCCTTGGGAAGATCCACATAGGTGATGTCGCCGAGGGCTTCCTGGGCGTGGTTGGAGATGCCGACGGTCGCGGTCGCGCCTTCGATGCGGACCCATTCGTGCTCTTTCGTGTAGCGTGTCATGTCGATAACCTTTCTAAGGGATTAAGCGTTTTTGGTAAAGGGAACTGGGCAGACCGCGGCGGACAGTAGCGCCCGGCCGTTGTCGATGAAAAAGGAAGAACCCGCCGCGGCATAGACCGGTTTCACATAGGCAAAGCCGATCGCTTTGCCGACGGTGGGGCCGAATGAGCCGCTCGTGACGGTTCCGATTGCTTCGCCTTCTGCGTTGCGGACGGTTTGCCCGTTGCGCGCGGTCTGGCGGCCTTCCAGCACAAACGGCGCCAGCTTGCAGCACAGGTTTTCCGCGCGGCGCAGCAGCGCTTCTTTGCCGATGAAGGTTTCAGCTTTGCCGCAATAGCGCATCATGTCTGCTTCGGCGGGCGATTTCGCGGTGTCAAACTCATGGCCGTAGAGCGGCATGCCCGATTCGAGGCGCAGTGTGTCGCGGGCGCCAAGGCCGGAGGGCATCACGCCTGCTTCGAGGAGTTTGTTCCAAATGGAAAGAATCGCGGCGTGCGGCGCGTAGATTTCAATGCCGTCTTCGCCCGTGTAGCCGGTGCGGCTGACGATGAGCTCGCCGTCGGCCGAGGGCGCGCGCACCCAGCGGAAGCGTTTCAGGTCGCTGAAATCGAGCCCCAAAACCTTTTTGACGGTGGCAATCGCGTTCGGCCCCTGCACATCCATCTTGCCCTGCGTTTCGCGCAGATCACGGACCGAGCAATCAAAGCCCTTGCAATGCTCCGCCATCCAGGCGTAATCGGCGGGCGCGGTGCCGGCGTTGACGATGGGCATAAACGCGTCGACCGCCATGCGGTAGACGATCAGGTCGTCGAGCACGCCCGCTTCTTCATTGAGCATAAACCCGTAACGGCAGGCTCCGACCGCGAGCGAGCGCAAATCCTGCGTGAACAGGCGGCTCACCGCATCCAGCGCGCCGGGGCCTTCGATCCATACCGCATCCATATGCGCGGTATCAAACATTCCCACATCATTTCTCACGCGGTTGTGCTCGGCGATGACCCCGTCGTACTGCACGGGCATATCCCACCCGCCGAAGTCGACCATCCGCGCCTTGCGCGCCACATGCGAATCAAACAAAACCGTTCGTAAACCCATTTTTATTCTCCTGAAAAACAGCTCAACTATAGCCCTTTTTCAATTTAAAAACAAGAGTAAAAACATTTGTGAAAATGACACATTGCGCTTGCTTTTTTTGATAAGGGTTGTTATTTTTACGTGTTGTAAATTGGAATTGACCGGAGAGGGTGAGAATATGGGAAACGTTACGCGTGAGCATGGGTTTCATTTTGGAGCGACGGGGTGCCGCGGCCTGGCCGGCACGGTTGCCGCCGCTCTCGCTTTGTGGGTTCTTCCCGGGGCGCTGTTTGCGGCGCCGGTCTCGCCGGATCAGGCGGAAGCGGCGGTGCGGCGCTGGGTTTCACGCAACCCCAAACCGCTGAGCGCGGTGATCGGGCAAACGGCAAAACGGGCGAAAGCATTCACGGATCCGGCGAATCAGGCGCTTTTTTATGTGGTTCCGTTGGCGGAGGGCGGTTTTGTCGTTACGTCTTGCGATACTAAAATTGAACCGATCATTGCTTTTTCATCGGCGGAGGAATTTGTTTCGACTCCGGAAAATCCGCTTTATTCGATTCTGATGTATGATCTGGGCGGGCGCAAACGGAGAGCGGGCCCGGATTTTGCGGGAGCCGCGCACTCCGCTCCGGGCGTTTCAGAACCCGAGCGGCAGTGGGCTTCGCTTTTGGAGGAGAAGCCATGCGTTGAGCTCGCCAGTGTGACAACGGTTGGCGACTTGCGCGTGGCTCCGCTTGTGCTGACGAAATGGGGTCAGTCGATCGTCGGCAACAAAGCGGTTTACAATTACTACACGCCCAACGGGCCGGATGGGTCGTCGAACAATTATGTCTGCGGGTGCGTGGCGACGGCGATGGCGCAACTCATGAAGTTTCACGGTTACCCGACCGCATCCGTCGCCCCCGCCACGGTCGAGTGCTGGGTTGGCGATGTTCCGCGCAGCCTGACGATGAAGGGCGGGGTCTATGCGTGGAGCGATATGCCCAATGTGCCTGCCACATCCATTACGGACACGCAGCGCCAGGCCATCGGCAAGCTCTGCTATGATGCGGGCGTGTCGGTCGCGATGCAATATGATTACGGCGGGAGCGGCGCGTATACGGGAGATGTGGCTCCGGCTTTGAAAACGTATTTCGGCTACCCCAGCGCGGTGAATGCGGGCGATTACAGCACGGGTGTTTCGAACGACGCCGTGCAGAAGAGCATTCTTGTGAACCTCGATTGCGGGTATCCCGTTCAGCTGGCCATTTCGGGAAGCTCCGGCGGCCACTCCGTCCTTGCGGATGGTTACGGGTATAGCCATTCAACCCTGTATTTCCACATCAACATGGGGTGGGGGGGGTACCAGGATGTGTGGTACACGCTTCCCAATATGGGGAATGACATCGGGTTCACATCGCTCAATTTAGTGTGTTACAACGTCTTCCCCGATTCGGAAAAGAAGCTGGTGAGCGGGCGCGTGCTGAAGGCAAACGGGGTGCCCGCCGCAGGCGCATCGGTAACGGTCCGCAACAGCTCGGGCGCGTTGCTGGCGACCCGGACAACCAACGCCAAGGGAATGTACGCCTACGCCATGAACGGGGCGAGCGCATCTGAAACGCTCACGCTGCAGGCTGCCGAGGGCGACACGGCAAGCGCTGAAAAAAACGTCACGCTTCAGCGCAGCACGGATTCAAAGCCAGGCAACCTTTGGGGCCAGGATTTGACCCTGAGCGTGCCCGATGGATCGTATCTGGTCTCCGTGGCGGCGGATCCTGCGGCGTTCGGTTCGGTCGCGGGCGGCGAAATTTACGCCGGGGGGGCATCCTGCACGGTCACTGCGGAGCCCAACAGCGGGTACTCGTTTGTGAACTGGACTGAAGGCGGCGCCGTTGTCGGCACATCGCCCAGCTACACGTTCACCGTGACGGCCACCCGGGTGCTCACGGCGCATTTCGAGGTGGAGAAAATTCCGCTGGGCGCTGCATTGAATACAACGGGGCTGGCGTGGACAACGTCGCCCGGCGGAGCGGGGTGGTACGGCCAGAAGATCGTCTCGCACGACGCTGCGGGCGCGGCGTGCAGCGGCGCCGTTGGCGACGGCCAGGAAAGCGTGATGCAGACGACGGTGACGGGGCCAGGGAACATCGCTTTTTTCTGGAAGGTCTCGTCGGAGCAGGATCGCGATCATTTGAAGTTTTTCATCGACGGCGCGGAGCAGCCCGGTTCCATTTCGGGGGAAACCGAGTGGAGTAAACAAACGTTTACAATTGAAAACGACGGAACGCATACGTTGGAATGGGTGTATGCCAAGAACGGCAGCACAAGCGAGGGTTCGGATTGCGGCTGGGTCGATCAGGTCGTCTGGACTTCGACTCTGCCCTATACCGTCACGACCGCATCAAGCCCGGCCTCGGGCGGTTCGACCACCGGCGGCGGCACATTCACCGGGGGATCATCCCGGGTGGTCACGGCCATGGCCGGCAGCGGATATACGTTTGTGAACTGGAAAAACGCGGCGGGAAATGTGGTTTCCACAAGCACAACCTATGTGTTTATGCTGGATGCCGATCTGTCGCTGACGGCCTGCTTTGTTCCCACCGGGGTTTCTCTGCAGGCGGCGCTGGACAATACGGCCCTGGCGTTTACCTCCACCGGAAGCAGCGCCGGCTGGTTCGGGCAAACCGCGGTGAAAACGCATGGCGCGAGCGCGGCGCAAAGCGGGCCGATCGGCCATGGCCAATCCAGCGTGATGCAGGCGACGGTCACCGGGCCGATCATGCTCTCGTTCTGGTGGAAAGCCTCGTCGGAGCCGGAACACGACGCATTGAAGCTTTACATTGACGGCGCCGCGCAGCCCGGTTCCGTTTCAGGTGTGACCGAGTGGGAGAACAAATCCCTCACCATTCCCGCGGGAACGCATACCGTGCAGTGGGTGTACAGCAAGAATTCAACCGGCTCGGCCGGTTCGGATTGCGCCTGGGTCGATCAGGTCGCATTGTCGCCGGTTATTCTTTCCCATTATACCGTCACCTTCGCCGCCGCCGGCGGCAGCCCCGCAAGCCAGAATATTTCAGTGCCGTACAACGGCAATTACATCCTGCCCGCCGATCCCGTCCGCGAAGGTTATGCCTTTGCGGGCTGGTTCACCGCCGCCGTCAACGGTTCACAGGTCACCACGGCCACACTGATGAACAAGACCGCCGACCACACGCTCCATGCCCGGTGGACTGCGGAAAAATACACCGTTGCTTTCGACGCTCAGGGCGCGACCAATCCCGCCCCCAAACCCGTAACATACGGTTCAGCCTACGGCGCCTTGCCCGCTCCGACCCGCGCCATGTGCACACTCGACGGCTGGTACACGGAGCCGTATGGCGGCGGCGTGAAAATCACATCGGCAACTGTCGTTTCGAGAGCGGCCAATCACACGCTCTATGCCAGCTGGTTCGGCAACCCTTACACCGTCAGCTACAATGCCAACGGCGGCACGCCCGCGAATCAGAGCCAAACGGTCATCTACGCGAAACCGTATGTGTTGCCGACCGAACCGGTGCGCACCGGTTACACCTTCACGGGGTGGTTCACAGCCAGATCCGGCGGCACGAAAATCACTGCCGATACAATCGTGGCGCTCACCGCCAGCCAGGAGCTTTACGCGCAGTGGGTCGTCTCGAAATACACCGTCGGGTTCGACGGCCAGGGCGCGCCCGATCCCGCCGCGAAGACCGTGGCGTTTGGCGAAGCCTATGGCGCCGCGCTGCCCAAAATCACCCGCACGGGATACGCGTTCGACGCCTGGTACACGCAACCCAGCGGCGGCGGCGTGAAGGTTCTCCCCGCCACCGTCATCACAGTGAACGCCAATCACACCCTCTATGCGAACTGGATTCCCAACACCTACGCCGTCGCCTGCGACGCAAACGGCGGCGCGCCCGCGAAGCAGACCGTCCTCGCGACCTACGGGCAGCCCTACGCGCTCCCGCCGGCCCCCGTGCGCGCCGGATACCGCTTCACGGGGTGGTTCACCGCCAAGACGGGCGGCGTGAAGATCGCGGCCGATGCAACCGTGGCGATCACCGCCGGCCAGACGCTCTTCGCGCAGTGGATCGTCTACGTGGAAACATACGAGGTTTTGTTTGATGCGCAGGGAGGCACAGTCTCGCCCGCCGCGAAAGAAGTCTCCGAGAGTTATCCCTATGGCGAATTGCCGGTGCCGACCCGCTCCGATTACGCCTTCCTCGGGTGGTACACCGAACCCGATGGCGCGGGCGTGCGGGTGAGCGCGGCCGCCGTCGCAACGCAATCTGAAAGCCACACGCTCTATGCGAAGTGGATTTACGGCGTGATCCCCGTGACCTTCGCCGGCAACGGCGGCGAACCGGCCACCCAAAGCGAGACCCAGATGTACGGCACGCGTTATACCCTGCCCGCCCCGCCCGTGCGCGAAGGCCACACCTTCCTCGGCTGGTTCGCAGACCGCGGCGGAACCGGGGCGCCGCTCACCGCTTCGGCCACCGTCTCGGAAACAACCGCCTTCTACGCGAAATGGGCTCCTGCCGGCGCGCTGCCGACAGTTTACGCGATTGCCGACGGCCCCGGCGCAATCACCCTCTCGCCCGCCAACGGGCAGGTCGTTAAAGGCAAACCCGTCACGCTCACCGCCAAACCCGCGAAAGACGCGCTCTTCGTGGATTGGAGCAACGGCGAAACCACCGCCTCCATCAAAGCCGCCCCCGAGGCCGACACCGTGTACGTGGCGCGCTTCCGCCTGAAAACCGACTGCCGGGATCCGGTCATTGAAGCCATCACCCCCGCGGATAACCGGATGGTCGGCGTGCCGTTTGAGATGCAGGTCTGCATCAACGACGCCGCCAAACCCGTGAAGTTCACCGCCTCCGGCCTGCCTGCCGGCCTGAAAATCAACGCGGCCACCGGCCTCATCTCCGGCGTTCCCTCCAAAATCGGCGCCTTCGACAACGTGAACATCAAAGTCGCCAGCGTGGCCAACGCCAAAAAGACCGCTTCGGTCACCCTGCCCGCGATCACCATTGAAGCATTGCCCTGGAACGCGCAGGGAATCTTCAGCGGCCTTGTCCGCGATGCCGATTACGGCGCCTTCGGATCATTCACCGCCACGATCTCCGCCGCCGGCAAAGTCACCGCCAAAGTGGTCTCAACCAACGGCACATGGTCTCTCACCGCCCCCTCGTGGTCTGAAAGAGAGGGCGACCTCTTCTGCGCCGCCATGAAGACCGCCAAAGGCCAAACCCTCGAAATCCAGCTCGACGCCGGCACGCCCTGGAATGAGGCGAATATGTTCTGCGAGATCAGCGGCGGTTGCTGCGCATTCGCCCAGCGCAACCCCTTCGCCAACGCCAAGGATGAATCCTACGCCGAAGCCCGCGCCGCGCTTGGCGCCTACACGGGATATTACACCCTCGCGCTCGGCGGAACCGAAGTTGAGGGAAGCACGGGCGAGGCCCGCAACATCCCCCAAGGCCACGGATACCTCACCGCCACGGTCGATGCGAAGGGCAGCGTGAAATACTCCGGAAAACTGCCCGACGGCGCCGCCGTCAGCGGTTCCGCCACCTTCGCCGCCATCGGTGCAGGCGGCGCGATACCCTGCTTCACCGCACTTTACGGCGCGAAAGGATTCCTGGGCGGCGACCTTTGCCTCAATGCCGAAGGCGCGGTTGAAACCGGCCTGTTCGATTGGTTCTACCCCGGCAAAACCCCGGCTGGAAAAGCACCCGCCACCGAAGACCGTTTCGCGATGATCCTCTCCGCCCAAGGCGGCCTGTACGACAAAACCGCCGCCCTTTCGGATTACTACGCGGATAAACGGTTTGCAACCGAAGATTGCCTTGTCGGGCTTGAAGCCGACGGCAAGGGCGGAATCAAGCTCCCCAAAGGCAAAGCGCCGTTTTACAACAAAGCGACCGGCGAAGTGGAGTATGACCCGGAAAATCCCCACGCGGTCACCCTCACTCTCACGAAGGCCACCGGTCTTTTCACCGGAAAATTCAGCCTCTATGAAGAAATCGAAAGCGGCGCCGCCATCAAAATCAAGACCGCCTCCATTTCCCATCAGGGCGTGTTGCTGCACAAGCCTGAACCCTGCGGATTGGGCTTCTACCAGATCTCCGAGACATGGAAATCCGGTGGAGCGAGCTATCCGCTCAAACGCTCCTACCCTGTGAGCATCGAGTAGAGCATATTTCGATTGATCTTTCCGCTTTTTCTCGGTGCTTTTTGTTTTTGAACTTCACCCTTTCAGATCGCCGTAGCGTTGCTACGGCTCGCCTCAAGCGTTTGTAAAAACCAAAATTCACCTTCGCAAAATTCGGAAATCTCATTCGAAACATGCTCTAAAAGAAAACGCGGCGCCTGGAGGAATCCGGGCGCCGCGCCGGTTGGGGGAGTGAGGTTATTTTTTGACGGGGATGGCGGGGGCGAAGGTTTTGAGATCCGTCCAGAGGGTGCCTTCGCCGGCGTGGATGATCTTGATGTCGACCTCGGGGTTGAGTTTTTCCACGAAGACGAGGTCGGCGAGAGCGCCGGGGGCGCTGAAGACTGCGGCTCGGAGCTTCTCGCCTTTGGCGTGTTCGTTGGCCACGAGGAACTGGGCTTTGGCCTGGGTCTCGCCGAGAAGGCGGGTGCGGCCGGCCTGGATGCGGGCTTTCTCGAGATTGACCTGGGCGACGGCGAGGGTGGTCTCGGCGTCGATGGAGGCGACGTCGCTCTTGGCCTGGGCGGCGATGGTGGCGACGAGTTTCTCGGTCTCCTGCTGAACCTGGAGGCGGTTTTGCTCGATGAGGGCGGTCTGGGTGTTGAGGTCGGCCTGTTTGCGGGCGGTCTCCTGGCGGGCTTTGTTGGTGAGATCCTGCTCTTTGGAGAGGCTGGCCTGTTTGATGGGCTCGAGGATCGTGTCGGGGATTTCCACTTCGCGGATGATGGCGTTGTGCACGCGGATGTATTTCTCTTTGAGCACGCGGGTGAGCTCTTCGGTGAGGGCGGTCTGGAAGGCCTGGCGGCCGTCGCCGTTGATGAAGTCGTGGGCTTTGTAGGTGGAGCCTTTGATGCGGGAGACGGAGAGGATCTGGGGAAGGATGATTTTGTCGACCACGGCGGGGAGGTCGCCGTAGAGCATGTAGATGCGGGCGATTTCGTTGGGCATGAGCTCGAACTCGACGGTCATGTCGAGCGAAATCTGGAAGCCGTCGCGCGAGGGGAAGGAGACGAAGCGGTTGATGCCGAAGGCGACGGATTCATCTTTGGCGAGCTTTTGGAGCTTGCGGTTGACGTCTTGATCAATGCTGCTTGTCACTTTGCTGATGGCTTTCCGGGGGGCCTGCTGCTGGAGGAAGGCCTGGTCGAGGTTGGCGTTGAGGTAGTTTTCGCGTTTGACCTGCTGGTTGCGAATGGTGGCGTTTTGGAGGTCGCTGACGTTTTCGGCGACGTTGCCAATCTGGCTTTTGGTGAGGATGACGCTGCCGGTGCCGCCGATGATGGAGACTTGGTTCATGCCGATTTCGAGCACGTCGACCTGATAGGCGCGGGGGTTGATGTAGTAGAGGCCGGGTTGGAGGATGTCTTGCAAAACGCCTTTTTCGCCGGGCTTGGCGAAGCTGCCGGGCTGGGCGGGGGCGCCGGTCTGGGAGGTGACGATGCCGACGTAGCCGATGGGGATGTTGACGGCGTCGGCCAAGGTGATGGTGTAGCCTTCGGGGTTGAGGCGGTAGGTGCCGGGGCCGAGGACGTCTTTCCACACGCCTTTGCTGCGGGTGTCGGGGGCGAGGATCTGGCCCTGGGGAAGCTCGGCGCCGACTTTGGAGGTGACGATGCCGACTTTTCCCGCGGGGATGGAGGCGGCGGGGATGACGGACCAGTCGTAGACGACGGGGTTGCGGAAGTAGCGGCCTTCGGGGAGGGGCTGGCGGCGGATGCCTTTCTGGCCTTCTTCGGCGAGGATTTGGCCGGGGGGAAGGTCGGCGCCGGTTTTGGCGGTGAGGATGCACATCTCTCCGGCGTCGACTTCGATGCGGCAGAAGAACCAGAGCCAGGCGCCGTAGATGAGGAGAAGCCCGAGGATGGGAATGAGGATGATGGGGATGAATGATTTTTTCATTGGAAAAATCCTTTACTTGGCGGCGGGGAGGTTCAGGAGCGCGCTGTTCGCGTCGGTCGTGAGGATGGATTGGATTTTGGGCGCGGTGATTTCGTAAAGGCGGGCGCGGATGTAGTTGGCGTCTGACCCGTGGGCGACGATTTCTGTGCGGAGGGTCTCGGCTTTGGCCTGGTTCTGGGCGGCGACGACGCTCCGATCGGCTTCTGCGGCGGTGATTTGGGCCTGGGCGTCGGCCTCGGCGGCCTTGAGGCGGATGGCTTCGACGTTGAGCTGGGCCTGGGCGGCGATGGTCTGCTCGCTTTTGCGCTGCTCGGCGGCGATTTTTTTCTGGATCTGGTCGGTTTCGGCGGCGACTTTGCGCTGGTTCTGCTCGGCGAGCATCTTTTGTTTTTCGAGCTCGGCCATGGATTGGGCCTGGATGATCTGCTGCTCGATGCGGCGCGATTCCTGGCCGGCAAGCTCGCGGTCGCGGATGATCTGGGCGATTTCCTGGGGGGGGATGATGTCGCGGATCAACACGGAGTTGAGGGAGATACCCCAGCGTTCGCAGGTCTTTTTGAGGTATTGCTCGAGGTTGTCTTGGAAGACGCGGCGGGATTCGCCGAAGATGAATTCGGTGGCGTCGTTCTTGGATCCCTCAATGCGGAAGAAGCCGCGGGCGCTGGGGAGGATGAGCTTCTCCATGATGTCTTTCATATCGCCGACTTCCTGGGTGAGGCGGGCGGCTTTGTCGGGGCTGAGGTTGAATTCGATGGTGCCTTCGACGGTGATGGGGAAGGCGTCGGAAGTGAGGAAGCGGATGGCGTCTTCCCCGCTGAATTCGTAGCGCTGGCTTTGGATGTTGACGAGGGAGACGGCGTAGATGTAGGGGTTGAGGCGGTGGGTGCCTTCTTTGAGGACGGCGGCCTGGACGCCTTTGGAACCGGGGGCGACGAGGAAGCCTTGCTCGATGGGGGCGGGTGGGGTGGGGTCGTTGAGGATGTCGCGGCCGATTTGGGACGTGACCACGCCGACGTAACCGGGGTCGATCTTGATGTCGTCGCACAAAATCACATCGTAGGCGTAGGGGTTGATGCGGTGTTTGCCGGTGCCGAGCACTTCGCGGACGATGCCTTTTTCATCTTCGTTTGTGGCGATGATGCCGCCGTCCTGGGGGTTTTTTCCGTAACGGCGGACGAGGACGCCGAATTTGCCGGCGGGGATGTCGGTCTGTTTCACGATTGCCCAGTCCCAGACGAAGGGATTGCGGAAGTAGCGCCCTTCGGGGAGGGTGGCGAGCTGGATGCCTTTTTGGTCGGGCTGTGTGGCGAGGATTTGTTCGGGCGGGAGGTCGGTTCCGGTTTTTCGGGTCAGCACGGCGATTCTGCCGTTGGGCGGCTCGATGCGGCAGAAGAACCAGACCCACCCGCAGCCGAGGAGAAAAAGCACGATGAGTATGGCGGGGAGGAGGGCGGTGAGAGGGTTTTGTGCGAGGGTGCCGGGGGGGGGCTGGCGCATGGTTGGATCCTTTCAAAGATAAAACGGCACATTTTCTCGGAGAGGAAAAGGTGCCGTTTTACTGCCGGTTTTCTGCCGACGAATTACCTGGAGAGGTAGAAGACGTTGATGAAGTAGAGCAGGAGGGCGATGACGGCGATGGCGACCACGACCATGAGAACCCAGAAAAACTTGAAGTCGCTTCGTTTCGCGAAGGCCTGGTTTTCGATGGTTTTCGCCTGGGCGGGCTGAATCACGATGGTGGTGCGGGGGATGTTGCTGGTGACTTGCACGGGGTCGATGTTCTCGGGCACGTCGTCTCCGGTGATGGAGAGGGGGATGTCGCCGAGGGTGAGCACGTCGTTGCGGAAGATGGAGGCCATTTCGATCCGTTCGCCGTTGAGGCGGGTGCCGTTGGTTGAATCAAGGTCTTTGATTCTGAAACCGTTGGCGCCGTGCTCAATGAGGCAATGCTCGCTGGAAACGGAAGGATTGTTGATGACGAAATCGTTGGCGGCGTTGCGACCGATTCGGGTCGTGTCCTGTGTAAGCGCGAAGGTCTTACCGATTTCGGGTCCCTCTAAAATTGTAAGTGTTGCCATACTGCAAAATCCTATGAGTGTGTTATACGGGCAGAATACACGCTTAGGGCGGCGGTGTCAACTTGAAAGTGGCGCGGGGGGCTGCGTTTGCATAAAAAAGAGGATACCGGGCGGTATCCTCTTTTTGCCGGGGGGCGTTTACTTGTCGTTGAGCGCGGCCACGCCGGGGAGCTCTTTGCCTTCGAGGAACTCGAGGGAGGCGCCGCCGCCGGTGGAGATGTGGCTCATTTTGGGCGCGAGGCCGGATTTCTTCACGGCGCTGACGCTGTCGCCGCCGCCGATGATGGAGATGCCGCCGTTGCCCTTCACTTCGGCCACGGCTTCGCACACGCCGAAGGTGCCTTTGCTGAAGGCGGGCATTTCAAAGCAGCCCATGGGGCCGTTCCAGATGACGGTTCTGGCGGTTTTGATCGCCTCGGCGAAGAGCGCGGTGCTCTTGGGGCCGATGTCGAGGCCCATCCAGCCTTCGGGCACATCGAGATCGACGATCCGGGTGTTGGCGTCGGGCGCGAATTTGTCGGCCGCCACGCTGTCGACCGGCAGCAGCAGGCTGATGCCTTTTTCTTTGGCGGCGGCGATCATCGCGCGGGCATAGTCGAGCTGGTCGTCTTCACAGAGGGAGTTGCCGATGGTGTGGCCCTGGGCTTTGAGGAAGGTGTAGGCCATGCCGCCGCCGATGATGAGGGTGTCGACCTTGCCGAGGAGGTTCTGCACCACGGCGAGCTTGTCGGAGACTTTGGCGCCGCCGAGGATGGCGACGAAGGGGCGGATGGGGTTCTCAACGGCGGAGCCGAGGTATTCGAGCTCTTTTTCCATGAGGAAGCCGGCGACTGCGGCGGGCATGTATTTGGCGATGACGGCGGTGGAGGCGTGGGCGCGGTGGGCGGCGCCAAACGCGTCGTTGCAATACACGTCGCCGTAGGAGGCGAGCTTCTTGGCCATTTCTTCGCGGGCTTTTTTGAGCTCGGCTTTTTTGGCGGCGACTTCTTCATCGGTCATCTCGTCGGTCTTCTTCACTTTGCCGTCTTCGGCTTTGTAGAAGCGGGTGTTTTCGAGCATGAGCACGTCGCCGGGCTTGAGGGCGGCGGCTTCGGCGTCGGCCTTCTGGCAGTCGGCGGCGAAGGCCACTTTGCGGTCAAGGACTTTGGCGAGGTATTCGGCGACGGGTTTGAGGCTGAATTCGGCTTCGTAGCCTTTGCCTTTGGGGCGGCCGAGGTGGCTCATGAGCACGAGGGAGCCGCCGTTGTCCAGCACGTATTTGATGGAGGGCAGGGCGCCCTGGATGCGGGTGTCGTCCTTGATCTGGCCGTCGGCCATAGGCACGTTGAAGTCGACGCGCATCACGACGCGTTTGCCTTTGAGATCGATGTCGCGGAGTGTTTTCTTGTTCATGTTCAATTCCTTTTTAAGATAAAGGCGGGAGGCGTTTCCACCACCCGCCTTTGAGACGCTTCTTTGGGAGGCGTTTACTTGGCCATCACGCGAACCATTTCCAACACTTTGTTGGAATAGCCCCATTCGTTGTCGTACCAGGAGACGACTTTGGCGAAGGTGTCGTCGAGGCTGATGCCGGCTTCGGCGTCGAACACGGAGGTGCAGGCTTCGCCGCGGAAATCGGTGGAGACCACTTTGTCTTCCGTGTAACCGAGGACGCCTTTGAGCGCGCCTTCGGAGGCGGCTTTCATGGCGGCCTTGATCTGCTCGGCGGTGGCGGGCTTGGCGAGGACGACGGTGAGGTCGACCACGGAGACGTCGGACGTGGGCACGCGGAAGGCCATGCCGGTGAGCTTCTTGTTGAGCTCGGGGAGGACCTTGCCGACGGCCTTGGCGGCGCCGGTGGAGCTGGGGATGATGTTTTCGAGGATGCCGCGGCCGCCGCGCCAATCCTTCTTGGAGGGGCCGTCGACGGTCTTCTGGGTGGCGGTGGCGGCGTGAACGGTGGTCATGAGACCTTTCACGATGCCGAAGCTGTCGTTGAGCACCTTGGCGATGGGGGCCAGGCAGTTGGTGGTGCAGGAGGCGTTGGAGATGATGGTCTGGCCGGCGTAGGCCTTGTCGTTCACGCCGTAGACGAACATCGGGGTGTCGTCCTTCGAGGGGGCCGACATGATGACCTTCTTGGCGCCGGCGGTGATGTGGGCCTGGGCGGTTTCCTTATCGAGGAAGAGGCCGGTGGATTCGACGACGACATCGGCGCCGACTTCGTTCCACTTGAGCTGGGTGGGGTCTTTTTCAGCGGTGAGGCGGATCTTCTTGCCGTTGATCACCAGGGTGCTGCCTTCCACGGCGACGGTGCCCTTGAAGCGGCCGTGAACCGAATCATACTTCAGCATGTAGGCGAGGTAATCGGGATCGAGGAGGTCGTTGATGCCGACGATCTCAATGTCATTGGAGAAATTCTGGATGGCGGCGCGGAAAACCATGCGACCGATGCGACCGAAACCGTTGATGCCAACTTTGATAGCCATTGTAATACACTCCTTTATGGATTATATCGCGTGAGAAATGCATGTGCACTCGTCCCGCATGAAATAGGTGCAGAGTATATCGAATGGGAGGGGGAGTGTCAATAGAGGGAGTGAAAAAAACGGTAAAAACCGTGGCGCCGAAGTGAATTAAAGCGATGCGGGCTGTGTCGGAAAAGGATGGATCGCTCCGAAAATATCGATATCCGCATCTTGTTACCTTCGGCTGGCGTTGACTTTACGCCGGAAGGCGATTATAATGGGTCGTTTCTTTTGGAGAAATGTGAGATGGATTGTTCAGAAATTGCCGTTGCTCTGCTCAAGGGGCGGGTTCCCGCGGTGAAGGAAGGCGTGCAGCAGGCGCTTGACGCCGGGGTCGCCGTCGAGACCCTGCTTCAGGATGCGCTCTTGGCTCCGATGGCGGAGCTGGGGGAGCGTTTTCGCCTCAACCAGGTTTTCGTGCCGGAGGTGCTGATTGCCGCGCGCGCGCTGAAGGCCGGGATGGAGCTGCTCAAGCCCCGGCTGGCGGCGGCGGGCATTGAACCGCTCGCCACGGTGGTGATCGGCACCGTGAAGGGCGATCTGCACGATATCGGCAAGAACCTTGTGGGGATGATGATCGAGGGCGCGGGCTTTCGCGTGATCGATGCGGGGATCGATGTGGCGCCCGAGCGCTTTGTGGCGCTGGCGCGGGAGAACAACGCCGCGATTGTCGGCGTTTCGGCGCTGCTCACCACCACAATGGCCAATATGGCGCTTGTGGTCAGCGCGGTGCGCGAGGCGGGAATCCCCGCCAGGGTGATTGTCGGCGGGGCTCCGGTCACGCAGGCTTTTGCCGATGAAATCGGCGCCGACGGCTATTCGCGCGACGCGGCCTCCGCGGCTCAGCTCGTGAAGCGGCTCACGGCGGGCTGTTGACAATTTCCCGGAATCGCGGCTTGCCTTTTTCGGCGGGGTCGGCTATAGTGGTGGCACATCATTTTGACCGTGAAGGTCCCGCGAAAGGAACGAAAAGACTATGGCAGCACATGTCGTTGAACTGACAGAAGGCACTTTTGGCGCTGCGATCGCTTCGGGCGTCACCCTCGTCGATTTCTGGGCTCCCTGGTGCGGACCGTGTAAAATGCAGGGGCCGATTGTCGACGCCGTCGCCCCCAAATTCGAAGGGCGCGCCACACTTGCAAAGGTCGACGTCGATCAGGCGCGCGATGTGGCGGTGCGCTACAACATCCGAAGCATTCCGGCTTTGCTGATTTTTAAAGACGGCAATGTGGTGGAAACTCTGGTCGGCCTTCAGCGGGCCGACGCCATTGAAGCGGCCATTAACCGCGCACTGGTCTGACGAAATCGAGAGGACGTTCGCTTTGATGCAACGTCCTCTCCTGTTTTATGCCGCCGCCTGTTTTCGCGGTTTACTTTTTTGAGAGAATCATGACTTTTCGCTTTCTTTGCCTCCTGGCTGCCGCCTCGTGCGCCGCAACCGGTCTTCACGCCCAGCAGGAGCGCGGCTTCTTTTCCCGAAGCGGCGGTTCCCGCGAGCCGGCGCCGCAGGTGACCGCCGCGCAAACCGAACAGGCGAGGCTCGTCACGCAGCTTCAAAACATTCAGATCACGATCGATGCCGTTCACGCGCAGCAGGAGGCGATTCTCCGCGAACAGGCCGCGCTGGGCGCCCGCGTGGCGCGCCTCGAACAAAACGCGGGCAAGACCGAAACGCAGGAGATTATCGCCATCAAGCGCGATATCGACACGCTGCGCCAGAATATGGCGGCGCAGCGCCCGGAAATTGCGAATGAAATTACAGGTAAGATTTCCGTTATGCTGGCCGAGCGCGAACAGCAGCAACAGCAGCGGAATGCGGTAAAGGCCCAAAAACCGAAACCGACCGGGCCGGGCTATTCACATACCGTCGAGCGAGGGCAAACGCTTTCC
The DNA here is from genome assembly GCA_031553315.1 of Kiritimatiellia bacterium. Taxonomy (GTDB): domain Bacteria; phylum Verrucomicrobiota; class Kiritimatiellia; order RFP12; family DVOR01; genus JAVBLT01. Next base: position 12,859 of record JAVBLT010000046.1, on the reverse strand, counting down.
GAAATCGCCCGCGGGTATGGCAAAAGCGTTTCCGAGATCATGCAGGCCAATGATTTGAAGGATCCTTCCGCGCTTCGGGTCGGCCAGATTCTTTTCATTCCCGATCAAAAACAGCCTTGACGCCAAAGGTCGCGATCCATGCCGGTATTTGCTCTTCTTTGTTTGCCTTCACGCCCCCTTGCCAATCAGAAACACCTCAAGGAGAACACGTAGTCAATGAGCGCGGAAGCCAGCACATTCGGTATCGTCGGGACCCTCGCGGGGGTGACCGGCGGTTTGGGTATTTTTTTGTTGGGCATGAAACAGATTTCGGATGGGCTTCAGGCCGTGGCCGGGCGGCGTATGCGCAAGCTGATCGCGGCCGCGACCAGTAACCGTTTCGCCGGGATCCTGACCGGCGCGGCCGTCACGGGAATCATTCAATCGAGCTCGATCACAACCGTAATGGTTGTGGGCCTTGTGAGCTCGGGGGTGATGACTCTGCTCCAGGCGATCAATGTGATTATCGGCGCCAATATCGGCACGACCGCCACGGCGTGGATCGTGTCTCTGTTTCCCAAAATGGGCGTTGCTTTCGGGCTTGGGCTTACGGGCGTCTCGGCGATTGTTTACCTTTTCGCCTACCGGGAGAAATGGAAGTACATCGGCCTGGCTTTTTTGGGGTTGGGGTTGATTTTCTACGGCCTCAACGTGATGAATGCTTTCCTTTTGCCGCTCAGCAGCCAGGAAGGGTTTGTGGCGATTCTTTCGGCTTTTGAGGCGCACAGCGTGTGGGGGCTTCTGAAGTGTGTGGTCGTGGGCGCTGTTTTCACCGCCGTCATACAGTCTTCATCGGCGGCGACAGCGATTTCGATCAGCCTCGCCGTCAACGGCATGATTACGTTTGAAACGGCGGCCTCGCTTGTGCTGGGGATGAATGTGGGCACCACGGTCACGGCATGGCTCGCTTCGATCGGGGCGACCACCGAAGCCCGCCGCGCCGCGCTCGCCCACACGCTGTTTAACCTGATTGGCGTCGCGATCATGGCTCCGTTTTTTCTCGGGGTGATTCTTCCCGCGTTTCGGCATGCCTATGGCCTTGGGATCGAGGTTACCGGCGAGATCAATACCGATATCGGCAAGCCCATCGCCATGGTGCACACCTTTTTCAATGTGATCAATACGCTTGTGTTTATTCCCTTTGTGGGTCTTTTCGCCAAGCTCATCTGCAAGCTGATCCCCAATGCCGCCGTGCGTGAAACGCCGCGCCTGACGATTCTGAATCTTCACAAGATTGCGCCGGTGGTTGCCGTGGAGCAGGCGCGGAAAGAAGTTGAATTCATGTCGACCCGCGCCGAGGCGGGGCTCGCCGCTTTGCGCCGCCTGCTTGCGGGTGAGAAAAGCGAGGAGTTGGAGCAAAGCGTTTTTCAGATTGAGGAAGAGCTTGACACCATCCAGCATGAGGTTTCCGCTTTTCTCGGCGCCGTGATGGCCAACACGCTGCCGAGCGACGTCGCCCTGCGCGCCCGCATGCTGTTGCGCGTGGCCGATGAATATGAATCGGTCTCCGACGAAACCGCGGGCCTGGTGAAGCAGCTGATCCGCATTCGCAAAAATGAAATGGCCCTTTCCGATCTCGGGCGTGAGCAGCTGCTGGCGCTTCACGACCGAAGCGATGCGTTTTTCCAGCTCGTCAGCGATGCTTTCCGCAAGGGCAAGGATTATGCTTACGGCATTTTGAACCCCATGCACCACGATGCCAATGAGCTGACGGTCTTTGTCAAAGACATCCGCGCTTCGCAGATGACCCGCCTCTCCGATCGCGATCCCACCCTCGACCCCCTTTGTGTGGTCGTTGTGCTCGATATGCTCAATCTTTACCGCCGCCTGAAGGAAGATTCTCTCAACATCGGCGAGGCCATGCTCGACGAAACAGAAACACGTTAAGGAAAACACACACTCAATGAGCGCAGAAGCAAGCACATTCAGCGTTATCGGCACCGTCGCCGGAGTCACCGGCGGCCTGGGTATCTTCCTCCTGGGCATGAAGCAGATTTCCGACGGTCTCCAGGCCGTGGCCGGGCGGCGCATGCGCAAGCTGATCGCCGCCGCCACAACGACCCGCCTGGCGGGGATCATGACGGGTGCCGTCGTGACCGGCATCATTCAATCAAGCTCCATCACGACCGTGATGGTGGTCGGCTTTGTGAGCTCCGGCGTGATGACCCTGCTTCAGGCCATCAACGTGATTATCGGCGCCAATATCGGCACCACCGCCACCGCCTGGATTGTTTCGTTCTTCCCGAAAATCGGTGTGGCGTTCGGGCTTGGCCTCACGGGCGTTTCGGCGATTGTTTACCTTTTCGCCTACCGGGAAAAGTGGAAGTACATCGGTCTCGCTTTCCTTGGCCTTGGCCTGATTTTCTACGGCTTGTGCGTGATGGATATGTTCCTCAAGCCGCTCAGCGAGCAGCAGGGCTTTATCAATATGCTCGCCACGTTCGAGGCCCATACGATGTGGGGGTTGATCAAGTGCATCATTGTGGGCACGATTTTCACAGCCATCATCCAGTCTTCCTCGGCGGCGACCGCGATTTCGATCAGCTTGGCCGTGAACGGCATTATTTCGTTTGAGACCGCCGCCTCGCTCGTGCTGGGCATGAACATCGGCACCACCGTGACGGCCTGGCTCGCCGCCATCACCGCGCCCACCGAGGCCCGCCGCGCCGCCCTGGCGCATACGCTTTTCAATATGATCGGCGTGATGATCATGGCGCCCTTCTTCCTTGGGGTGATTTTGCCGGCCATCCGCCACTTCTACGGTCTGGGAACCGAGGTGGTCGGGGAGTACAATATCGATATCGGCAAGCCCATCGCCATGGTGCACACGCTTTTCAATGTGACCAACACGCTTGTTTTCTTCTTTTTCATTCCGCTTTTCGCAAAGCTTATCCGCACGCTGATTCCCGATAGCAGCGTGCGCGAGACTCCTCGCCTGACGATTCTCCATACGCACAAGCTTGCCCCCGTGGTGGCCGTGGAGCAGGCGCGCAAAGAAGTCGAGTTCATGTCGACCCGCGCGGAAGCGACCTTCAACGACCTGCGCCGCCTGCTTGCGGGCGAGGAGAGCGAAGAGCTGGAGCAAAACGTCTTCCGCATTGAGGAGGAGCTCGATACCATTCAGCACGAGGTTTCCTCCTTCCTGGGCGCCGTGATGGCCAACACGCTGCCGAGCGACGTCGCCCTGCGCGCCCGCATGCTTCTTCGCGTGGCCGACGAATATGAGTCGGTCTCCGATGAAACCGCAGGCCTGGTGAAGCAGCTCATCCGCATTCGCAAGAACGAAATGAAGCTCTCCGACCGCGGCCGCGAACAGCTCCTCGCCCTCCATGACCGCTGCAACGCCTTCTTCCGCCTCGTCAGCGAAGGTTTCCGCCAGGGCAAAGAGCATGCCCGCGGCATTCTTTCTCCCATGCACCATGAAGCCAATGAGCTGACGATCTTCGTGAAGGATATCCGCGGCGTGCAGATGACCCGCCTTTCCGAGCGCGATCCCACCATTGATCCGCTCTGCATGGTCGTGATGCTCGATATGCTCAACCTCTATCGCCGGTTGAAGGACGATTGCCTCAACATCGGCGAAGCCATGCTCGATGAAATGGACGGGCGTTAGAGCATATTCAGATTGAAACTTCTCAATTTTAACCTGCTCTAAACCTCTTGCCCCGTTTTCAAAAAGGAGCCCGCGCCATGAATACCGGCCTTCTCGGCGGTACCTTCGATCCTGTGCACAACGCACACCTGATGCTCGCCCGCGAAGCCCTTGCCGCCGGGCTCGACGAGGTCTGGTTTCTTCCCTGCGCCCAGCAGGCGCTCAAGGATCACAGCCCGCATGCCTCCGCCGAAGACCGCCTCGCCATGCTCCGCCTTGCCGTTGAAGGGGAGGGGCGCTTCAGCGTGTGCGCCGCCGAAATTGAGCGCGGCGGCACCTCCTACACCGTCGAGACCATTGAAGCGCTTTCCGCGCAGTTTCCGAACCGCCGCTTGACCTGCATCATCGGCATGGATTCCGCGCAGACCTTTCCCGCCTGGAAAGAGCCGGAACGGTTGCTGGCGCTTTGCGATTTTCTGGTTTTCGACCGCCCCGGTTGCCCGGAACCCGCGCACCCCTTTGCCGAAAAACTGCTCCGAAAGCGCCTTCCGGGCATTCCCACCGCACTTTCTTCGAGTGAACTGCGTAAGAAGATTGCACAAAACGAACCAATCGGTTATCTTATTCCGCGAACGGTGGAGAATTATATCCGCCTGAAAGGACTCTACAGAAGCCATGACCATGACCCCCGAACAGATCGCCATTGAAATTGCCCGCTCTTTTTACGACAAGCAGGCCGACGATATCCGCATTCTCGATGTTCGCGGCATTTCCACCGTGACCGACTATTGCGTGATTGCCACCGGTCTTTCCGCCCCCCATCTCCGCGCCGTGGCGGCCAATACCGAAAAGCACCTCAAGGCGCTTGGCGTGACCTGCTACCGGAAATCGGGCGACCCTGAAAGCGGCTGGATTCTCGTGGATTACGTCCACGCCGTGGGTCACATCTTCGCGCCCGACGCCCGCGAGTATTACGCGCTTGAGCGCCTGTGGCAGGGCGCAAAGGAAGTGCCCTTCAATCCTGAAGCGTAAACAATCCGTTTTTTCAGCGATAAAAAAAGGTTCCGCCCCATTTGGAGCGGAACCTTTTTGTTGTTGTGCATCTCCCGGCTTACCAGAAGTACCAGTAGAGGCAGGCGGTGGCGATCAGCACGATGATTGCGCAGATCTGGGCGCCGCGGGAAGGCTCGAGGTTGAGCTTGGTCTTGGCGTGGAACTCAACGGGCTTGTCGTGCTTGATCACGAGGCCGACCACCGTCATCACCACGAGCAGGATGCCCAGGCAGATCGCCATGCGGTCAAGGAAGGCGATGTTGGGGCAGCCCCATTTGAGCGCGCCGTAGAGAATGGGGTTGAGCACCAGGGCGAGCACGCCGGTGATGCCGCCCGCGCGGCGGTTGATGAGGCCGAAGACGAAGGCCGCCAGGATGCCGGGGGAAACGAAGCCCTGGAATTCCTGGATGTAGGTGAAGATGCCGCCGAATTTCGGGTTGTCGAGCGCAGGGGCGACCAGACAGCCCAGCACAACGAACACGCCGATGCAGATGCGCCCGACGACGACGAGTTTCTCCTGGGGGGCGTCTTTTTGGATGAACTTGTTGAAGATATCCATGGTGAAGACGGTGGAGGCGGCGTTGAGCACGGCTGCGAGGGAGGAGACGATCGCGCCCAGCAATGCCGCGAGCACGAAGCCGAGCAGGCCGTTGCCGGGTTTGAGGAGGTTTCCGATGAGGTGGTTCAGGGCGGTGTCGTATTTAATGCCGACCAGCGTATCGGCCTTCTGGATTTTGAGCGCGGCCGCTTCGGCTTTGGCTTCGGGGGAAAGCGCAGCGGCTTTGCGGAGCTCGAGCGCGGTTTCAACCTTGGCGTTGTAGGCGGTGATTTCAGCCGCTTTTTCTTTGTTGCTTTCGCCCCAGAAGTAGTCGATGGGGTAGATTTTGTAAGCGCTTTGCGCGGGGGTGAGGTTTTTGTCGGCCTCAAAGTTTTTCAGGATCTCTTCGTTGGCGTAAAGCGTTTTGGGGCTGGTTTCGGCGCTCTTGACCATTTCGCCTTTGTAAAGGTTGAAGGCGATGATGCCGGGGAAGACGATGATGAAGGGTACCACGAGCTTGAGCGCCGCGGCCAGGACGATGCCTTTCTGGCCTTCGGCGAGCGAGGCGGAGCCGAGGAGGCGCTGGGTGATGTACTGGTTGAGGCCCCAGTAGTAGAAGTTGGGGATCCAGAGGCCGACCATGAGGGCGGTCACGGGCAGGATGAGGTCGCTGCTGGGCAGTGCCATGTGCAGCTTGTCCTGATTGAGGGCGAAGAAACGGGTGATGGATCCCGAAGATTCCGTGAGGCCTGCGATGGCGGTGCCGGGAACCACGGCGGTCGTGGCGCCGACGCCTTGTGCGACCCACAGGTCGGCCAGCGGGGTGGCTCCGAGGGCGCGGAAGGCGAACCAGGTGATGATGGCGCCGCCGAGGATGAGGGCTGTGCCTTGGATGAGGTCGGCCCAGGCGCAGGCTTTGAGACCGCCGAAAGCCACGTAGAGGGCGGCCATGGCGCCCATTGCCCAGCAGCAGGTGGTGAGGTCGATGTTGATTTCGTACATGCGGAAGAGCTCGCACATGGGCAGCGCGCCGGCGTAGATCACGCCTGCAAGCGACACGCCGATGAGCAGGATCATGGTGAACACGGCCATGATGGTGCGGGCGGTGGCGTTGTAACGGTGCTCAAGAAACTCGGGAATGGTGTAGATGCCGGTCTTGAGGAAGTAGGGCAGGAAGCAGAAGGCCACGACGATGAGGGTCACGGCGGCGAGCCATTCGTAGCTGGCGATCGCGAGGCCGAGGTAGTCGGCGGCCTGACCCGACATGCCGACGAATTGTTCGGCGGAGATGTTCGCCGCGATGAGCGAGACGCCGATGAGCCACCATTTCAGGCCGCGCCCGGCGAGGAAGTAGTCGGCGGCGCCGCCTTCCGAGTTTTCAGTGTGCGTTTGGGTTCCCCGGCTTTTCCACATGCCGACGAACAGCACGGTGGCGATGAAACCGAAAAACACAAGGATATCAACCAATCCACTCATTGCGTTCTTCCTTTATCTGTTTCCCGCAGGTTTGATCCTGCTTGTTTTTACCTCAATCGGGCCGGAAGCATGTGTCCGCCCGGCTCATACCGGCAAACGGTTACGTTGCCGAGAATCTGTATTCGGTGACGCTTTCAAACGGTTCGCCGGGCTGGAGCACGATGCTGGGGAAGGCGGGCTGGTTGAGGGCGTCGGGGTAATGTTGGGTCTCGAGGGCCACGCCGCCGCGGCGGGGGTAGGGGGCGGTCTTGCCGGGAAGCCCTTCGGGGATGTAGTTGCCGGTGTAGATCTGCACGCCGGGTTCGGTGGTCCACAGTTCCATGCGGATGCCGCCGGGGGCCTGGAGGGTGGCGGCGGGGGCGAACTGGTTGGCGGGTTTGTCGATCACGAAGGTGTGGTCGTAGCCGGCGCCGTGGCGGATCTGGTCGTCGGCGGCCTCAATGCGTTCGCCGAGGGTGCGGGGGGTGAGGAAGTCGAAGGGGGTGCCTTCGACGGGGTCGGGGCGGCCGAGGGGAATGAGGCCGGGGTTGACGGGGAGGTAGGTTTTGGCCCGAACCTGGAGGAGGTGGTCGAGGATGGTGCCTTTGCCTTCGCCTTTGAGGTTGAAGTAGGCGTGCTGGGTGAGGTTGAGGGGGGTGGCTTTGTCGGTTCGCGCGCTGTAGGCGATGCGCCAGGCGCCGCCGGGGCTGAGGGTGTAGGTTACGGTGAGGTCGAGGTTGCCGGGGTAGCCTTGGTCGCCGTCTTCCGAGCGGAGGGTGAGGGTGAGGCCGGGGGTGTCGCCGTCGAAGAAGGGGGTTGCGGCCCAGATTTTGGCGTTGAAGCCTTCTTCGCCGCCGTGGAGGGAGCAGGGGATGCCGCCGGGGGCGTTGTTGAGGGCCATCTGGTAGGTTTGGCCTTCGAGGGTGAAGCGGCCGAAGGCGATGCGGTTGCCGACGCGGCCGATGAGGCTGCCGTAGTAGGGTTCGCTGAGGTAGGTGACGAGGTCGGGGAACCCGATGGCGACGTCGGTCAGGCCGCCTTGGGCGTTGGGCACGAGGAGGCGTGTGACGGTGCCGCCGTAGTTGAGGGCGGTGAGCTCCATGCCTGCGGCGTTGCGCAGGGTGTAGGCGAGCACGGCGCGACCGTCGGGCAGCTTTCCGAAATGTTCAACGGTGATGTAGGGTTCCATGCGTTCTCTCTCTCGGCTGTTTTTAGATAACGGGGTAATGATAGCGGGAAAAAGAGGGCGGGGCAATCAAAAAGACTGAAAAAGACGCTTTCTTTGAGGCGGGTCTTTTCGAGTGAGTATCGCGGTATGCAGGTTGGTCAGGAAAGTGCCGCGCGGAGGCCGTCGTAAGCGGGTTCGACGGCGGGTGGGAGGCGGCCGGCAAGGTCGGCGTGGCTGATTTCGTGGCAGATGTGGGTGAGGTAGGCGCGGCGGGGTTTTACGCGCGCGATGACCTCGAGTGCCTGGCTTACGCTCATGTGGGTGCGGTGGGGGCGGTCGCGGAGGGCGTCGAGGATGAGTGCGTCGAGATCGGCGAGGTTGGCGAGGGTGCTTTCGGGGATGGCGTTGCAATCGGGGATGTAGGCGAGGGATCGGTCGGCGCTGTCGATGCGGTACCCGGTGACGGTTTCTTTGCCGTGCCGGGCGGGCAGGGGGGTGATGCGGGCGCCGAAGAGGGTGAAGGGCGCGGTGACTTCGTGGAAGTGGATGAGGGGGCGGAAGAGGCCGTCGGCGGCGGTTTCGCCGATGTAGGGGAAGATGCGGCGCAGGCCGGAAAGGGTCGCGGGGTCGGCATAGGCGGGGATGATGGCGTTGTTCTGAATGGTGTTGAAGCGGCGGATGTCGTCGAAGCCGAAGATGTGGTCGGCGTGAAGGTGGGTGAAGAGGACGGCGTCGACGCGGGGAAGGTCGAAGCGGAGCGCCTGTTCGCGGAAGTCGGGAGGGGTGTCGATCAGGACGGCGCGGTCGCCGAGGGTGACGTAGAGGGCGGAGCGCATGCGTTTGTCGCGCGGGTCTGTGGAGGTGCAGACGGGGCAGCGGCACCCGATCATGGGCACGCCGACGGAGGTGCCTGTTCCGAGAAATTGAAAGGTAAACATTGATTTAACTCTAAAAGGTGGATCGGGCGAGGGCGAGGAGGGTGTTGTCCGAAGCGCGGGTGATGCGGTGGATGTAGGTGCCTGCGGGGAGGTCGGGGGCGGTTTCGGTGCCGGAGATGATGGTGTCGCCGAGGTGGGCGGATTGTTTGTAACAGATGTCGAACGAGGCGGGCGCCTGGCGGAAGAAGAGCTCTTCGGGGAGGGATTCGAGGGCCCATTCGGTGTAGTGGATGTTGTTGACGTGGCGGTTGGCGTCGATGTCGTGCCGGCGGACGGTGTGGGAGACGGCTCCGAGGACTTCGGGGCGCTGGGGCTCGAAGAATTTTTCGTTTTGGCCGATATCGAGCTGATACGTGTCTGCCGGAACGCGGCCCACGAAGGATTCCGGGAGCTTGGCCGGGCGCAGGCTGCCCAGGTCGATGTAGAGCCATTCGCTGGATGCTTCGGCGATGCGGTTGCCCGCGGAATCGGTCACGATGAAGTGGCGCAGCGCCACCAGCTTGCCTCGCGTGCCGCAGGGCCAGGTGGTGACGTATATGGTTTCGTCCCATGCGGGGTAGCGGTGCGCGCGGATGCTGAGGCGGGTGAGCACCCAGGTGAAGCCGGCGGCCTGGAGGTCGCCGATGCCCAGGCCGAGGCTGTTGGCGTGAAGGCCGGCGGCTTCCTGGAGTTTGTTGCAGAGGCAGGCGAGGGAGGCTTTCATTTCGGTGAGGCAGTCGCCGGATTCCACGCGGAATTCGCGGGTCATGAAGTGGGCGGGGCGGCGGCCTTCGGGGAAGATGGGTTGGGGCATGATGGGTTCCTTATTTAGCGGTTTGAGCGGCTTCCTGTTTGAGCCAGGCGAGCTCGCGGCGGCGCATGGCTTGGCGCAGGTCGGGGGTGGCGTCGTCGGCGCCGGTGAGGTGGTCGCAGCCGTGGGCGATGTAGAGCAGGGTTTCGCGCAGGAGGTCGGTGCCGGGGAGGCGCTCCGCAACGCGGGCGGCTTCATGGAGGTTCACGTGGATTTCGCCGATGAGGCCGCCCGGATCGCCGGGGACGGGGTCGTAGGCCTGGGTGATGACGTCGGTCGGGCCTTCGTGCCCGAGGATGGCGGCGTTGACTTCGGCGCTGACGCTGTCTCCGACGAGGTAGAGGGCGACTTCGCTCCAGGGCTCGGCGGGGCGCGACCAGCGCTGGGCGGCATCGATGAAGAACCGCGCGGCGCGGGCGATGCGGGCCCGGGTCAGGGGCGGCGGGAGCGGCTTCACGCCGATATGAAGGTCGAGCTCAGTCATGGCTGTGTTTCTCGCGGATGGCCTGGAGGCGATCCCATTCCTGAAGGTAGCGTTGGATCCAGGCGGTGGCGGGGTCGGCGGCGAGGGTGAGGAGGTAGGCGCGGAGAAGGGCTTGTTCATCGGCATACTGGGGGGGGGTGAATTTGCCGGCGGTGAAGGCGGTGCGGAGCCACACGAGGTAGGTGGTGAGGGCATCGAAGCAGTTGTAGCGGATGATGTCGTCGTAGCGGCCCTCGCGCCAGAGCGTGGCGACCGCGTCGCCATGCGTGTCGAACTTTCCGGGGATTCCGGAGATGGCGGCGAGCTCGTGGAGGGAGAGGCTGCCGCGGGAGGACCAGCCGCCGGAGAGAATATCCATGAGGTCGATGTGGCACTCGTTGTCGCGGGCGAAGTAATCATCGCCCTCCCAGGGTTTGGCGGGGCGTCGGCAGAAGTCGGGCGCGGTGAGGCCGAGGGTGACGGCGCGCTGGGTGAGAATGCGCAGGTCGGAGTTGCGGGAGTTGAAGCCCACGAGCTGGGGGCGGCGTTTGCCGATACCGCCGAGGAAGCCGCCGATGACGGCGCTTTCAGAGCGGGTCTCGGCGGATGAGGCGTCGCGCGGGAGCCAATGGAGCGAGAGGGCGGCGGGGCCGGCATCCTGCGTTTTGCGCTGAACCATCGCGATGGAGACCACGCGGCACTGGATGAGCTTGAGGAAGGGCATGGGGTCTTCCTCGGTGGCGCCGCCTTCCCGCCACATGCGCTGAAGAACCTCCTCCTCGGAGGCATCGGGCAAATCATAGAGAAGGCGGCCGGAGAGGGTGTCGGGCACCCATTCACAGTCAAACGCCCACACGAGATCTCCTACTGTTTTAAACATGGCTTCTCCTTCTTGCTGGGTGGTTAAACGTGGAGTATTTTCCACGAATTGATCATAAATACAACAGCAATCTGCGAAATCGACCGGTCGCCGACCGGATCGTACGCTCACGCTCGGAAAGCGCGGAATCCTCATACACGCAACTGATTTGATTGGTGGAGGGCGCCATAGTAGCCATAGAAATGGTAGGGAAAATAAAAAATAGAATCAATTTCACAACTACCTCTTAGAGCATATTTCGATTGATCTTTCCGCTTTTTCTCGGTGATTTTTGTTTTTGAACTTCACCCTTTCAGATCGCCGTAGCGTTGCTACGGCTCACTTCAAGCGTTTGTCAAAACCAAAATTCACCTTCGCAAAATCCGGAAATCTCATTCGAAACATGCTCTAGTAATACAAAACTTTCCAGCAGTTGGTCATGAAAAAAACGGGAATGGGAGAAAGTATTTGATCGGAATCGGGGTGCTTGCGATAAAAGACCGCGACAAAATTGGGAAGATGCGTTTTGGGATTGGGAGTGAGTGAGAAACGGTGCCCTAAAAATTCAGTGGTGTTATCTGGGTGTTCCACCAGAGGGATCGCCGTGATCCATCCGAAGCTGGGAGGGTAATAAACCATTTCCTGGGTAAAGTCGGTTTTTAAAATTCCTTCAACATTATTTAATTGAGAACCGTCGCTATTGAGTGCAGGCAAAAGATAGTTCAATTCCTGTTCATCGGTCAGCGTTTCAATATTGGATGGTTTTGATAAAAACTCAACCAGCATGCAAAGCGATGGATACACAGTGGGGTATTGGTCAATCAATGCGATCTTCTGCTTGTAAAAATTCGAACACTTTTGTGAAATGAAAACACATGCAACTCCATTTGTACCAGGAATAACTTTATCCAATTCGTTGTAAATTTCATCAGGCCGGTTGCACGCATAGCGATTTCTGAGACGGAAAGTATTATTTGTATTATTGATTGCCCCAATTGGATAAGGTTCATACCATCCCTCTTCCTCCAAATCACGTGCCATTGATCGGCTCAGATCTTCGCGGATTAATGTGCGCTCACGCTCGGAAAGTGCGGTATCTTCATACACGCAGTTAATCTGATTCGTGGAGGTTGTCATAACTGCTTGTGTAACTACGGATAAAAGACAAAAGATAAAAAAAATGCATCTCATAAATGAATCCTTTCTATTGGGTTATTGAACATGTGGTGGTCGAAGGCGAAGGTATTCTTTTGTGAAAGAACCTCCATAAATGAATGGGCGCGTCAAATGAGTCGGGGCCATTGTTGAACCAATTCCGCCAAACCCATTTGTAGGGTGAATGGGGTTCCCATCCAGTTGCAACGCGCGAATAAACGGTTTAACATCTTGGTCGCGATGACCTAAAGATGGGGCACTGATTTTATCGGCGCTCCCGGCGGAGACGCCACCTGTGATGAGCAGTCCTTGTTCATTGTAACAGGCTTGATGCCCGTGGCCATTAACGGCTTCGCGGGTGCGAATATCCAGATGGGCAAGGTGATGGTAATACGACTTCTCAAAGTATCCAGGCGTTTTCCAAACGTTATCAGGGACTTGACAAAGCGGAAACTTTTCACCTCCGGAGTATATAAGCATTTTCGGTGGAAAGGGTAGTGCACTGATCCATGAAAGATCCGTGTTTCTATTTTGCCAATGTGTAAATTCGTTTCGTGTGTCAGGGTGGAGAATCACGAGGAAAAGCTGGTCGTAGATGATATCGCCTGCACGGTTGCGCAGAATAATTTCACGGATTTCGGGGTAGAGCTCTTTTGGTGTTTTTGAAATATAAAGGCGGGGATTGTCGTAGAGGATTTCGTTGTTGCCGACATCCCAGGAGAATTCGGAAAGGTAGGGCTTGGAGGTGGGGTGGAGGAATTGGGAGAGGTCGATGCCGCCGCTGTCGTAGTCGACGCCGACGCAGTGGT
>JAVBLT010000009.1:0-26330 GCA_031553315.1 Kiritimatiellia bacterium | reverse complement strand
GTTTCGATTGATCTTTCCGCTTTTTCTCGGTACTTTTTGTTTTTGACTTCACCCTTTCAGATCGCCGTAGCGTTGCTACGGCTTACTTCAAGCGTTTGTCAAAATCAAAAATCACCTTCGCAAAATCCGGAAATCTCATTCAAAACCTGCTCTAGCAATTTACTTTCTGAAATTGGCTTGCATTTCGCCTCCGATTGCCTCACACTATCAAAAGTGAATAATCATTAGGAGATTCATTATGAAACGTATTGCCGCCGCCGCCCTCATCGCCCTGGTCGCCTGCTCAGCAAGCGCCATCACGTTCAAGGATTCCACCGACCCCGCGAAAGCGCCTCCCGCCGCAGAGAAGAAAAGCGGCCCCGCCGTCACCGGCGCCGTGCCCGGCGAATGGACAATGGATTTCGACGCCGCGAAGAAGGTCGCCGCCGAAAAGAAAATTCCCCTTTTCCTCAATTTTACCGGCAGCGACTGGTGCGGCTGGTGCAAGCTCATGGATCGCAACGTCTTCGGAAAACCCGAATGGCAGGCCTACGCCAAGGAAAACCTGATGCTGGTCTGGATCGATTTTCCCAGCGACAAAACCCTCGTGCCCGAACAATTCGTTGCCCGCAACCAAGCCCTGCAACGCGAATACGGCGTGCGCGGGTACCCGACCTACATCATCCTGGAATCCGACGGCACGACTAAGCTCGGCCAGCTGGGCGCATCCCAGGAAGCCACGCCCGAATCGTTCATCCTCGAAGTGCGCAAGCTTGAGCTCAACCGCCCCGACGAGATCGAAAAATGGCTCGATAAAACCGAGCTTGAGGAAATGAAAGCCATCGAAAAAGCCAAAGCGGAAGCCGAGGCGGCCGGTGAAAAAATCGGCGAAACCTACAACAAATCGCTGCAAAAAGCCTACGAAGCGAATCGCAAGGCCGAGGCCGAAGTGAAGAGGGCTTCCGCGGAAGCCAAGGCCGAAGCCGAAAAAACAGCCGCCGAAACCAAGAAGGCCTTTGATGAGCTCCTCGAAAAAGCCCGCGCCGAAATGAAGCCGGTCCGGGATTCGATCGAGGCCTCTGAAAAGAAGCTGAACGCGCTCTTCGAAAAGGCTCTCAAAGCCCGCGAAGCCGCCAAGTAAGGTTTTTACAAGGCATGAAAAAAGGGCGCCCGGTTTTCACGGGGCGCCCTTTTTTTGCCTGAGGCGTTACTTGTTGCCGATCTTCACGCTGGCGGCTTTGAGGCCGGTTGATTCAGCGTGGAGGGTGAACTGTTTGGCGCCGGGCCGGGCCTTCACAATCACGAGGGCGAGGCCGTTGTAGGCTTTGCGGGTATCGGCCTGGAAGGGCTCGAAGCTGATGGCGTTGCCGTTGTCGACGGCCACGATTTCGCCTTCGCCTTCAATGCGGAAGCGGATGTCGTTGTGCGTGCGGGGAACGGTGACGCCCTTCGCGTCGGCCACGCGGACGGTGATGAAGGAGAGGTCGTTTTTGTCGGCCGCGTTGAGGGTGGCGCGGTCGGCTTCAACCATCAGCCTGTCGGCCTCGCCGGTGGTGGCGATGGTCTGCTCGGCCCAGGCTTTGCCGGCCTTGGTGACCACGACCTTCACGGTGCCGGGGGTGTAGATCACATCGTCCCAGCGGAAGCGGAAATCCTCATTGGGGCGTTTCACGCGCTTGCCCTGGCTGGCGCCGTTGACGAAGAGCTCGGCTTCGTCGCCGGAGGAGTAGACCATGACGGGCACTTTTTTGCCGACGCGCTCGGGCCAGTTCCAGTGCGGGAAGATGTGGGCCATCGGCTTCTCGGGCAGCCAGTAGGCCTGGTAGCTGTAGAAGCGGTCCTTCTTGAACCCGGCGAGGTCAACGATGCCGAAGTAGCTGCTGCGCGAGGGCGACCTGGTTTCCTCGAGCTTTTTCAGCTCGGCTTCGAGCTCGGCCTTTTTGGCGGGATCGTTGCGGAAGTTGAGCAGGTTGGTGGCGTCGGAGTTGTAGGGGGTGGGTTCGCCGATGTAGTCGAAACCGGTCCACACGAATTCGCCCCAGGAATAGGGATATTTGGCGTTGACGCGGAACTGGTGATCGGGAATGCACCCCCACGGCACGGCTTTGGTGTCGTACGAAGTGATCTGATAGCCGCCTTCCTGCTTGCCGTCGAAGAAATACTCGCCGCGGGAGCTGATGGAGGAGGAGGTTTCGGTTCCCAGCGTGGGGAAGTTGGCGTAGCGGGGGTCTTTGTCGTACTTGGGCTGGAGGTGGAACTGGTAGTTGATGCCCACGGCGTCGGTAATGAGCGCGGCACCTGAATCGCGGGCCCAGGTGGAGTTGTTGAGGCCGTTGGAGATGGGGCGGGTTTTGTCGTATTTGCGGACGGTGTCGCACAAATCGCGGGTCATTTTCGTGTCGCCCTGCTCGTGCACTTCGTTGCCGATGCTCCACATCATGGCGGAGGGGTTGTTGCGGTAGTGGCGGACGATGGCGCCCAGGTCGGCGGTGTGCCATTTCCAGTAGAGGCGGCCGTAGTCGTTGGCGCTTTTGCTGCTTCCCCAGCAGTCGAAGCTTTCAACCTGAATGAACATGCCCATGCGGTCGGCAAGATCCATCACTTCGGGTGCGGGCGGGTTGTGCGAGGTGCGGATGGCGTTGCAGCCCATTTCGCGGAGGATCTCAAACTGGCGCTCGAGCGCGCGGCGGTTCATGGCGGCGCCGAGGGCTCCGAGGTCATGATGCTGGCAGACGCCTTTGATGAAGGTCTTCCGGCCGTTGATGTAGATGCCGTTGCGATCCCAGCTCACGGTGCGCACGCCGAAGACGGTATCGTAGGTATCGGTCACTTTACCGTTGACGGTGAGGGTGGTGCGGGCGACGTAGCGGTTGGGGCTGTCGAGGTCCCACAGTTTGGGATTCTTCAGCTTGAGGGAGAAGTTCTCCACGGCCTGCTCGCCTTTGGCCACGGTGAAGGTTTTGTCGGCAAACTCGCCGGCCTTCCTGCCGATGGCATTGTCTTTGTCGATCGTGTAGATCACGGTCTTGGCGGTGACGGCGCGGTCGGCGGCGCTTTTGTTATCGACGGTCAGCTCGAGGTTGACATCGGCTTCTTTGTCGCTGGCCACAGGGGTGGTGATGTAGGTTCCCCATTGGGCGACGTGGACGGGGTCGACCGTCACGAGCCAGGTGTTGCGGTAAAGACCTGCGCCGGGATACCAGCGGGAACCCCACTTTTCGGTGTCGAGGCGAACGGCCACGTTGTTCTTCGCGCCGGGCTTGAGGAAGGGTGTGAGATCCATGCGGAAGGAGGCGTAGCCGTAGGGCCATTCGCCGACGTATTCGCCGTTGCAATAGATTTGGGCATTGGCCATTGCGCCGTCGAAATCGAGGTAGATTTGCTTGCCGGCGGCGGAGGCGGGGAGGGAGAAATCTTTGCGGTACCAGCCGATGGCGGCCCAGGGAAGCTTGCCGGTGTTGCCGTTGAGGTCAATGCGGAAGGGGCCTTCGATGCCCCAGTCGTGGGGGATGTCGAGCTTGCGCCAAGAGGAATCGTCGAAATTGACCTTTTCGGGAGTGGTGGTCACGACGACGGTTTCGGGGTTTTCAATCCGCTTGCCGCCGGGGTCGAGCAGGGTCAGCTCGCGCAGGCTGGCGTAAGCGCCGGATTTGACGGCTCCCGTGAAGGTGAACGTGAGGTTGCGGAAGGTGGTTGCCGCGGGAAGCCTGATCTCGCTGACGGCGGGGTCTTCGGCCTTCTCGCGCCTGGCGACGGTGACTTTTTGACCTTTGTCGGTTTCGCCTTCGAGGGTGTAGAGGTAATCCTGAGGCTTGAACTCGAAGGCGAATTTCACCGCGGAAACGGTCACGGGCTTCTTGATGCGGACGATGAGGCTTTGGGGGTATTTGGCGTTGGAGGCGCACCAGCGGGTGGCGTTGTCGCCGTCGAAGATTTTTTCGGGGCCGGTGGCGTCTTTTTCCACGGAGGAGGCAACGACCTCCATCGGGCTGGAGCGGAACACGCCGGGTTCGGGAATGGAGTCGCCATCGGGCTGCAGGCCGTAGCGGGCGAATTTCCAGCCGTCGTTGAACGATTGCGCGGCGAAGTGGTGCGTGTGCACCTGCTCCGCGCCGGCAAGGCCGGCGCAGAGGGCAATCATCAAGGGAACGATGCATCTCTTCATGGTGTGGTTTTCCTTGGGTTACTTTTTAACGTCGGGTTTGACCAGATCGTTGCCGACATAGAAGCGGTACTCTTTGATCCAGCCGCGGGTATCGTTTTGGCGGGGCACATAGCGGAAGCCGGTGACGGTCTGCTCTTTGCCCAGGTCGATGGCGAGGCGGTGGGGGTGCTTGGGGGTGGCGGATTGCCACTGGGTGTGCCAGTGGTTGGCGGTCTGGCCGTCGATGGCGTTTTCGGCGGCGCCGTTTTCTCCGCCGGTTTCTTCGCTGCTCACGCCGGCGATGGTCCAGCCGTCGTGGTTGATGATCTCGCCGGCGGCGTCGAAAAAGTCGATTTCCGAGACGGCGGCAAAGGCGTGGCCGTCGTGGGAGGTGAGGGTCTCGAGGCAGACGACTCGGCCTTTGGCGGGTTTATCGAGCTTCACGGTCTGGGTCGATTTGCCCTTTTCGAAGGCGCCGGTCTTCACGGGTTGCGCGAGGTTCCAGGTCACGGCGGGGCGTTTGTGCACGGGAGCGAAATCGAGCTCGGGGCGGAGTTTGTTGAGGATGGGTTTGTCGAGGCCGGCGAGGAGGGGTTCGCTCGGGCCGGTGATGTCCCAGATCACGATGGTGTTTTTGCCTTTTTTGAGCCAGCAGCCGGGGAGGTAGGCGGTCTGGGTGGGGCCGATGTTCCAGTAGCGGGCGAGGCAGCGGCCGTTGACCCAGATGAGGCCTTTGCCCCAGGGGCGCATGTCGAGGAAGGTATCGGCGGGGTCTTTTACGTCGAGCGAGAAGGACCAGAAGGCGGGGTTGCCTTTGGCGGGGGCGGCGTTTTTGAAGCCGAGCTTGGCGGTGTTGTCCATCGGGAGGTTGAAGACGTCCCACCCGGTGAGCTCTTTGCCGGCGAGGAGCACGGGGGCGTGGAGGCCTTTGCGGTCGTGGATGCCTTGGCCGAAGTTGACGCGGCCCATGGGTTCGACGAGAATGTCGAGGCGCATGGCTTTGTCGCGCTTGGGCAGCATGAGGCTTTTGCCGCCGCGGCGGCGGTCGAAGAGGCCGTCGACCGGTTTGCCGTCGAGATACACGAAGCCGAAGTCTTTCACGTTGGCGGCGGAGAGGAGGGCTGCGGGGCCGGGGGGAAGGGTCGTGCGGTAGAGGATGCAGCCGAAGCCCTGGTCATAGGCTTCCATGTTGCGGGGGGTTTCTTCTTTGCGGGGTTTGGGGAGGTTGTCGAAGAGCGTGGCGGCTCCCGTGGGTTTGAGCGCGGCGAAGGAGAAGACCGGCAGGGGGGCGGGAATTTCGGGCAGGGTTTCGCCGGGGAGGAGATACTGGCCGAGGAGCTCGCGGGTTTTGTGGAAGTTGGGGGTGACCCAGCCCGCTTCGCTGATGGGGGCGGAGTAGTCGTAGCTGGAGGTGTCGGGCATGAAGGGGCCGTCGCAGCCGGCCCACATGCCGAAGGTGGTGCCGCCGTGGGCCATGTAGATGCTGTAGGAGGCGCCCATTTTGGTCATGATTTCGAGGTCGCGGAGATAGGTCCAGCTCGCTTCGCGGTGGCCTTTGCCCCAGGTGTCGAACCAGCCGGGGTAAAACTCGCCGCACATGAGCGGGCCGGTTTTCTGCACTTCGCGCAGCTTGCCGAAGCCCCATTTGGGGTCGGCGCCGAAGTTGACGACGGCGAACAGGTCGTCGCGGAAGCCGTTGCGAAGCTGGTTGCCGGGGTTGCAGGCGAAGAGGGGCACATCGAAGCCGGCATCGAGGAGGGCCTGGCGGATTTCGCCCATGTAGGCGGCGTCGCCGCCGTAAAAGCCGTATTCGTTTTCGGCCTGCACCATGAGGATGGGGCCGCCGCGCGTGACCTGGAGGGGTGCGAGGACGCGGCCGACGTCTTTCAGATAGGCTTTGGCGGGTTCAAGGTATTTGGCGTCGCGGGAGCGGAGGCTGATTTTTTCATGCTTGAGCAGCCACCAGGGCAGGCCGCCCATTTCCCACTCGGCGCAGGCGTAGGGGCCGGGGCGGAGGATGACCCAGAGGCCTTCTTCCTGGGCGATTTTGCAGAAGCGGGCGATGTCGGCATCGCCTTCCCAGTTGAACTGGCCCTGGACGGGTTCGTGGAAGTTCCAGAAAAGGTAGGCGCAGACGGCGTTGAGCCCCATCGCTTTGCACATCTTCAGGCGGTGGCGCCAATATTCATTGGGCACGCGGGCGGCATGGATTTCGCCGCAGCGGATCTGCAACCGCTGGCCGTCGAGCAGGAAATCGTTCTCCCCGATTTCGAAGGTGTGCTTCGCTGCCGGGGCGGCGGCGAAGGCTGTGACCGAGCTGGCGGCCAGGCAGAGGGCAAACAACACATTTCTCATTTCTCATTCCTTTCAAGTGATACCAAATCGTTTCCAATGTAAAAGCGGAACTCCCTGATCCAGCCGCGCGCGGCGCTTTGGCGCGGCACATAACGAAAACCGCCGACAATCTGTTCTTTCCCGAGGTCGATGGCCAGGCGGTGGGGCGGCTTGGCTCCTGAGCCCTTCCAGCGAGTATGCCAATGGTTGGCGGTTTGGCCGTCGATGGCGTTTTCGGCGGAACCGTCTTCGCCGACAAGCTCTTCGCTGCCGACGCCCGCCACAGTCCAGCCATCGTGGCTGATGGGATTGCCATCGGCATCAAGGAAATCGATTTCCGATATCGCCGCAAAACCATGTCCATCATACGAGGAAATGGCTTCAAGGCAGACCTGACGGGCGCTCGCAGGCATGGTCAAACGAATGGTCTGCGCATCTTTGGAACGGGCGAATTCACCTTGCGCCACAGGTTTCCCAAGGCTCCACGTGACGGCAGGGCGTTTGAACTGCGCCCAATCAAGCTCGGGGCGGTTCTGATCAAGGATGGGGTTCTCAAGCCCCTGAATCGTCGGTTGAGCCGTGCCTGCAAGATCCCACACGATGATTTCATTCTTGCCTTTTTTGAGCCAGCAACCGGGAAGGTAGGCGGTCTGGGTGGGGCCGATGTTCCAATAACGGGCAAGGCAGATGCCATTGACCCACACAATGCCCTTTCCGCAGGCGCGCAGGTCGAGGAAGGTATCGGCAGGCGCTTCGATGTCCACGTTGAAACGGTGGAAGGCGGGCGTTTTCGCTCCGGCGGCGGAAAAGGGAAGGTTACCGGGGTTTTCCATCGGCAGATTGAAGATTTCCCAGCCTTTGAGCTCGGCGCCGCCGAGGGTCACGGGGGTGTGAAGGCCTTTGCGGTCAAGCATTTCGCCGCCGAAGTTGATGCGCCCCATCGCTTCGAGAAGGATATCGAGGCGGGCGGGTTTGCCACGGGCGGGAAGCGTCAGCGCGCGACCGGGATAGCGGCGGTCGAGAATTCCCATATAGACCGAATCCACATACACATAGGCGAAGTCTTTCACCGCGGCGGCCTTGAGCGCGGCGGCGGAACCTGCGGGGATTTCAGTGCGGTAAAGCATGCAACCGAAGCCTTGGTCGTAGGCCTCCATCGTGCGGGGAAGGTCTTCGCGGCGGGGCTCGGGCAGGGCGTTGAAAAGCGACACGGAAGCTTCGGGCGCGGTGAGCGGGAAACGCATCACGGGATTGGGCGGCGGCGGTTCGGGGATCGTTTCGCCGGGAAGGAGATACTTCGCCATGAGGGCGCGGCTCTTCTCAAACTTTTCCGTTACCCAGCCCGCTTCGCTGATGGGAGCGGAATAGTCGTAACTCGAGGTTTCGGGGGCATACGGGGCGTTGGCGCCGGACCAGAGGCCGAAGGTGGTGCCTCCGTGAGCCATGTAGATACTGAAAGACGCGCCCATTTTGAGCATGATTTCAAGGTCGCGAAGGTAGCGGGCCGTATCGCCGGTGTGGTGGGGCTGCCCCCAGGAATCGAACCAGGCGGGGTAAAATTCGCCGCACATGAGCGGGCCTTTGGGTTGGAGCTCGCGGAGCTTGCCGAACGCGTAGGCGGGATCGGCGCCGAAGTTGACGACCTGGAAAAGGTCTTCGCGGTAGCCGCGGCGGAGCACGCCGGGAGGATTGCAGGCGAAGAGAGGCACGTCGAAGCCGCCATCGACCAGCGCCTGGCGGATTTCGCCCATGTAAGCGGCATCGGAACCGAAGAAGCCGTATTCGTTTTCGGCCTGGACCATCAGAATGGGGCCGCCGCGCGTGATTTGAAGCGGGGCGAGCACGCGGCCGACTTCGCGGAGGTAAGCGGCGGCGGGCGTGAGGTAGTTGGGGTCGCGGGAGCGCAGGGCAATGGGGGTGTGCTTGAGCAGCCACCATGGGGTACCGCCCATTTCCCACTCGGCACAGGCGTAAGGGCCGGGGCGGAGAATCACCCACAAACCTTCTTCCTGAGCAAGGCGGCAGAAGAGCGCGGCGTCGGCCTGTCCGCTCCAATCATACTGACCGGGGCGGGGCTCGTGCTGATTCCAGAAGAGGTAGGCGCATACGGCGTTGAGACCCATCGCCTTGCACATCTTCAGGCGGTGCCGCCAATAGGCCTGAGGCACGCGGGCGGCGTGAATCTCACCGCAACGGATTTGAAGGCGCTGGCCATCGAGCAGGAAATCGGTCTCGCCGATTTCAAAGGTACGGGCGCCGGCGGCGGAAGCGAGAAGTGTCAGAGTAAGGAGGAGGCGTTTCATGGGTCAATTTTCCACGGGGATGTGGATATTGTCGAAAATGACGAGGTCGCGGCTTTCTTTCTCGCGCACGGGTTTGGCGGTTTCAAGGTAATTTTCGAAGACATAGCCCTTCTGCGAAAAATTGAGGGAGATGCCCGCACTGTTGCCGCCGGCGCCGGCGGTGAGGTCGAAAAGGCTGTTGCCGCGGATGAGGAGGCGCTCAAAGATGGGCCAGGGGTCTTTGCCCCATGAGGCGCCGACCCAGATGTTGGCTTCGAGGAGGGTGGAGGCGAAGAGGTTGTCGCGCACGGTCACATCGGTGAGGAAGCCGGCGGTTTCCCAGTTGGC
This sequence comes from Kiritimatiellia bacterium, assembly GCA_031553315.1. Taxonomy (GTDB): domain Bacteria; phylum Verrucomicrobiota; class Kiritimatiellia; order RFP12; family DVOR01; genus JAVBLT01. The sequence goes on along the minus strand of JAVBLT010000009.1, from coordinate 17,243 downwards.
GAAGGTGGTGCCCAGCCGGAAGAGCGTGGAGACGAAGCGGTTGCCTTCGACGGTGCCGCGGGGGGTGTAGAGCATCACGCGGCCGTAGTAATCGTGGAGGTAGTTGTTGCGGATGATCCAGTTGGTGGTGGGGCGGCGGAGATCGTTCACGTAGTAGTCGTTTTTCTCGGCTTGGGGCGGAAGGGGTTTGTCGAGGGTGATGCGGCCTTTGCCTTCGTTTGCGACGATGATTCCGCGATAGCAGGGTTTCATGGTGTAGTCGCGCACTTCAATTTCGCCGCCCACTTTGAGGCCTTCGCCGAAGTGTTCGCCGAGGGTGTAGTCGTCGATGCGTTTGACGTTGCGCCAGAGGCTGGATTTGATGCTGATGGGGTCGTCGTCGGTCAGCGTGATTTCGCTGTCTTCAATGAGGAAGTGGCCGTAACAGCAGTGGAAATGGTAGCCGTCGGAGGCGGATGAAAGAGGGCGGTCGGCCACGGTCTGGCCATCGGGGATGCCGATTTTACACTTTTTGACCCACACGTAATCGGCGTTGTCGAAGAGCACGGCCATGCCGAGAATGCCGTGGAAATTGAGGTTTTCCAGGGTGATGTGCGTTCCGCCGCCGGCGATGCCGGTGTGACCGAAGAAGGCGTTGTTCACAAGGTAGAAATTATTGCCGGCTTTGTAGTCGGCAAGTTTTTTCCAAAGCGCGTGGTCGGGTTTTTCCTTGAGCCTGAGATGCCAGAGCGTGGGGTCGGATTCATCGCGCCACGGTTTGCCGTTGTAGGAGCCGCTGTTGAAGTAAGGGCCGGGGCAAATGCGGTATGTTTGGGCGCTGTGGGGCCGCCAGCGCCACATGCTCACCCCTGTGGGGATCACTTCGGGCTTTTTATTGAGCCCGCCGACGGTGCGGAAGCTGATGATCTGTTCATCGGGATCCACGCGGGTGAGGGTCGCCCAAAACGCCACGCGGTTCTTCTCCTGGTCGATATCCATCGTGAGATTGCGGAAGGCGAAGCGGGTGCAGTTGGAGAAAGCGAAGTTTTTGGCCATGCCTTCATACAGGAGCAGCGCGCCGCCGCCGTCGATTTCCAGGTCGGTTTTATCGTTGATCTGAATGTAGACCCATTCGCGGACTTTGTGGCCGACGGTCTTGATGCGGAACGTCCCGCCCGGTCGGCCGGTGGTTTTATCGCAGATGAGCAGGCGGGTGCCCGGCTGGGCCTGATTGATGGCCTGGCTGAGCGCGGGGCGGTTATCGACCTGAGGGTCGGGATCGAGCATGACTTTCACGGTCTGGGTAATGCGGGGCTGTTCCACGGTGAACGCTTCGGATCCGGGTGTGCCGACCGCCACGCGGAAGGGCGGCGGCACGGTTTGGGCAAGCTTCACGCGGTTCAGGGCGTGGCTTTGAAGGAGCTCGGTGTCGTAGACGGCGAGCTCGTCGAGCGAGCCGGTAAAAAAGTCGGTTCCCTTTCCGTTGGCGTCGAGCCGGGTGCCGATGAGCGCGCCGGTGTAGGTCACGGCGCCGGGGTCGACGCGGTCAAAGGCTGTGGCGGAAAGAAGCTCGCCGTCGCACATGAAGCGGACGCGGTTGTTTTTGGGGTAGACGTAGACGCGTTCGTAGGTGATGGCGTAATGGTGCCATTTGCCGTCGGAAAGGCGCTTGCCCAGGTCGGCGAAAACGCCGCCCGCCTTGGGCAGCACAAAGAAAAGGCGGTTGCCCTGGAAGAAGACGTAAGGGGTGTTCTGCCCTTTTTTGCCCTTTCCGGCGAAAACGGTCTGGCGTTCTTTGCCGGGGGCGGGCCTGGCCCAAAACTCAATGCTGAACGCATCGCTGTTTTGGGTGAGCGCATCGGCGATCTGCACGCCGCCGCCCGAGGCGATGCGCAGCGCGGGGCCGGTGGCCTGGGAGATGCCGGTTTCAAGCGGGGCGGCTGTTTTGGAAAGGGCGGCGGAAATCGTTGCGGCGGAATCGAGGGTTTTACCGTTTGCGGCATCGGAAAAGCGGAAGTAGGCCAAGGGGCGGGAGCGGAGCACATCTTCGCCGTAATCGGGGAAGACTGAGGCTCGGGCGCCGTTTTTCTCGATGCCGACCGAAACATCGTACACGCCGGCTTGGGGGTAGGTGTGCGTGAGGGTGGCAACTGCGGCATTGCGGCGCTCGGTGGAACCGTCGCCCCAATTCACGACCCAGTCTTCCATTGCCGGAGCGCTGAGCGAAATCGCGGTTCGACCTTTGTCGTCGGCCGTGTCGCGCCCCCAAAAGGAACGCGCCGACCGGTCTGTGGCCGCTTCAAGCGCCACGGCGGAAAAAAGAACTCCCGATACAAATATGTGCTTCATCATGGCAACAACACCTCTCGCTTTGATGAGGAGATTAACAAAGCCCCTTTCTTCCGGCAAGCAAAGGAAACACCCCGCTTCGTTTACTGTATTGCGCGGAACGCACCTTTCCTGACCTGAAAAAACGAAAACCGCCGGAGGCATGGAGCTTCCGGCGGTTTCGCTTCGCGCTAGCATCACGCGAAAAAGAAGGCTTACTTCTTATGACGGTTGGACTTCAGGCGTTTGCGGTATTTGTGCTTCGCCATTTTCGCCCGACGCTTTTTCTTGATCGAACCCACGGTTTTCTCCTCGTTCTGGTGTGTTAAAAAATCACTTTATTGAGCGACAATTCAATGATTCCCTGAGCGCCGGCTTCACGCAGGCGGGGGATGATGTCGCGTACGACGTCTTCGCTGACGACGGTCTCAATCGCCACCCAGCCGGCGTCGTTGACCGTGTTGACGGTCGGCGCGTGAAGGGCGGGAAGGATCCCGGCGATGGTCCCCACGCTGGCCGCGGGGGCGTTCATCTTGAGCAACACGCGGGTCGTGGCGGCAAGGGCGCCTTCGAGAAGCAGGGCGATCTGGTCGATCTTGCGCTTCTTTTCGGGGTCGGCGCAGGCGGCTTTGTTGGCCACGAGGCGGGTGGTCGAGGTGAGGACGGTATCGATGATGCGCAGGTTGTTGGCGCGCAGGGAGGAACCGGTTTCGGTCAGCTCGATGATGGCGTCGACCAATTCGGGGGCTTTCACTTCGGTGGCGCCCCAGGAAAATTCCACTTCGGCCTTCACGCCGTGCTGCTCGAGGTAGCGGCGGGCAATGCCGACGGCTTCGGTGGCGATGCGCTTGCCTTCGAGGTCTTTGGCGGTCGTGATGGGGGAATCGTTGGGCACGGCCACCACCCAGCGGACGGGGTTGGAGGTGGCTTTGGAGTAGCACATCTGGGAGATTTCGACCACGTCGGCATTGTTTTCGTAGATCCAGTCGTAACCGGTGATGCCGGCATCAAGCAGGCCGAGCTCCACATAGCGGGCGATTTCCTGCGGGCGGATCAGGCGGCACTTCAATTCGGGATCGTCTACGCAGGGCACATAGGAGCGCGAACCGCACGATATGGAAAACCCGGCCTTGCGCATCATGGCGAAGGTGGCTTCCTGCAAACTGCCTTTGGGCAAACCAAGTGTAAGTGTCATAACCTGTAAAACCTCATGTGCCTGCTGAATTGGCGTAGTATTTCCCAAACAGGCTCAAAAATCAAGTTAAATCCTCAGAAATTACACCTTGAGCATTCGGAGGGCGGCGGGGATGAGGGCGGGGGAGAGGCTTTCGGCCATGAGATCGGATCCGCCGCAATCTTCAAACGCCACGAGCGGGTCGAGAATCACCACGCTGTGCATCCCCACGGTGAGGGCGCCGCGCATGGAGGAACCGGAGGCGCAGAGGCCGACGGCGTTTTGGGGGGCGAGGTTGGCGCGGCTGAGGGCTTTGCGCCAGTTGTCGGGGGTGACGGCGCCGATGGTCTCGCCGGAATCGGCCACAACAAGGAGGCTGCCTTCGGCGGCGATCGGAGCGAAGAGTTCTTCGAGCACATCGGGATGCAGGCGGGTGAGGAGCACGATCTGGAGGTTTTCGGCGAAGGCGGCGCGGGTGAAGGCGGTGAAGGCGTCGCCCATGGAGGCGTTTTGCTGAAGGCCGGCGAGCCAGGCGGCTTTGGCTTCGGCGGCGAGCTCGTGCATGATGTCGCGCTTGTCGTAGGCGGGTTCGAGGGTTTCGAATCCTTTTTTGAAGGAGGAACCGAAAACGGTGCGCAGGAAGGTGAACGCATCGGCTTTGATGCCGACTTTCTCGAGCTTTTCACTCATGGCGGCGGCGGCGGTTTCGAGGCTGTTGAACAGAACGGCGTCGGCTTCAATCACGATTCCGCGTGCGATGGGGTCACTCATTGGCTCTCTCCTTTTTGCTTCTCTTGGCCGGCACGTTTCCGGGGCCGGGCGGTTTTGGGTGTTTCGACCGGTTCATCGCCGGGTTTTTCGGCGGTTTTTTCCGGCTTGGCCGGGCGCAGTTTGATTCCGTAGCGCTTGGCTAGCGCGTCGAAGGAAGGGATTTGGGCGGCGTATTTGGCCGTCATGTGGCTGAGGGCGGCGAGCTGGCGGGGGGAGAGCACGCGTTTGCGGGTGTATTGCGACTGAAGGCTGTTGAAGAAGGCTTCGTCGTTATACTCTCGCTTGCCGACCATGGCGGGCGGGGCCCACTGGGTCACGTGGCTCATGGCTTCAAGCAGATCGGTGCTTTGGGGGTCGGCGGTTTCGGGCGCCTGGATGATGGCGGCTTCGGCTTCGGAAAGGCCGAGGTCGGCGGTTTGGGTCCCGAAGCCTTCGATGGCGGGGGCGTTGCGCAGGAGCATGCGGTCAAGGGCCTGGAGCTGGGCGGGGGTAAGGCGGCGGCCCGATTCCACTTGTTTGCGGAGCGATTCGAGGAAGGTTTTCTCGCTGTCGCCCAAGGGCACGGGTTCAAGCAGCTCGAAACGCCGGCGGATCGCGGCGTCGGAAGGGCCGGAGGTGTCGGTTTCGATCAGGCCGGCAAAGCCGAGGGCGGTGAGGCTTTCGAGAACGCCGGGGGTTTGGTCGCGGTAGCGGATCGCCATTTTCACGAGCGATTCGAGCTGTTTTTCGGAGACGGCTTTTTTGCCTTCCTGGCACTGGTCGAGCACGGAGGCGACGAATTTGCGGTCGTCGAAGGTGCGTTTGCCGAGTTTGACGGCGGGGGCCCAGTTTTGAACCCGGCCGAGAAGGTCGAGCACGGCGGTCACGCGGCTCTGGTCGGCGGGGGGTTCTTTGCTGCGGTCGAGCCATTGGGCGAACCGGGTGTAGAATTCGGCGAGCATCTGGGTCCAGTCGGCGTTGCCTTCTTCCACGTTATCGAGCTTTTCTTCCATTTCGGCTGTGAAGCCCACGTCGAAAAGTTCGCCGAGCTTGCCCACAAGCAGGTCGTTGACTTTGAAGCCGATTTCCATCGGGGCGATCTGGCGGTTCTCGCGCTTGATGTATTTGCGGGAATCGAGCGTTTCGATGATGGAGGCGTAGGTGCTGGGGCGGCCCACGCCGTCGGCCTCAAGGGCGCGGATGAGGGAGGCTTCGCTGTAGCGCGAGGGGGGCTTGGTTTCCTTGCGTTCGCTGAGCCAGTTCACGAGATTGACGGAATCGCCGACGGCGACGATGGGGAGCGCCTCGACCTCGTCTTCATTTTCCGGGGAGGCGTCGTCGTCGCGCTCGGGCTTCTTTTTGCGGATGTCGAGCGCCATCACTTTGAGGAAGCCTTCGAAGAGCACTTCGGAGGCGGTGGCGGTGAAACGGTAGCTGTGCGCCTGGGCGGGCGGCGGCCGGGAGGCGATCTCGACGGTGCGCTGGGAAATGCGGGCCGGCGTCATCTGGCTGGCCACGAAACGGCGCCAAATGAGGTCGTAAAGGCGATACTCGGCGGGTTTGAGCACCTTCTTCAGGCTCTCGGGGGTGCGGGCCACATCGGTGGGGCGAATGGCTTCGTGGGCGCCCTGGGCGTTTTCGCGGTTGCGGTAAACGTTGAACTTTTCAGGGCGGAAAGCGTCGCCAAACTGCCTGGAAATGTAAGCGGCGGTCATTTCCTGGGCATCGCGGGCCACGGCGGTGGAGTCGGTACGCATGTAGGTGATGAGACCGGTGGTCGCTCCGCCGAAGTCGACGCCTTCATAGAGGCTCTGCGCGAGGCTCATGGTGCGGCTGGGGGAGAAACCGCAGACGCTGGAGGCGGCCTGCTGCAGGGTCGAGGTGATGAAGGGGGGAAGCGGGCGGCGCTGTTTTTCGACGATGCGCACATCGCTCACGGCAAGCGAACGGCCTTCGAGCTCGGTCAACACGGCGCGGGCGGCGGAATCGGTGGTGATTTGAGGCTTTTCACCGTCGATCTTCGCGAGCTTCACTTCAAATTCCGAGGCGCCCTTTTTAAGGACGGCGCCCATGACCCAGTAGGGTTCGGCCACAAAGCCGAGGATTTCGCGTTCGCGTTCGCACACCAGGCGGAGGGCGACGGATTGCACGCGACCCGCGCTGAGGCCTTTTTTGACCTGGCGCCACAGCAGCGGGCTCACTTTGTAGCCCACAAGGCGGTCGAGCACGCGGCGGGCCTGCTGGGCGTTGACGCGCTCCATGTTGATTTCGCTGGGATTGTCGAAGGCTTCCTTCACCGCGCGGGGCGTGATTTCGTTGTACTGCACGCGGAAAAAGGGCACGCCTTTGGCCACGGGTTCGAGCACTTCGCGCAAATGCCAGGCAATGGCTTCCCCTTCCCGGTCAGGGTCGGGCGCAAGGTAGACGGCGTCGACGCCTTTGGCGCTTTTCTGGAGGTCGCCGATGACTTTGGCCTTGCCGGTCGCGACCACGTATTTCGGCGCGAATCCGTGCTCCACGTCCACACCGAGCGAGCGCTCGGGCAAATCGCGGATATGCCCGACGGAAGACTTGACGATATAGTCTTCGCCGAGAATCTTGCCGATTGTTTTTGCCTTGGCAGGCGATTCCACAATAACCAGGTTTTTCGACATTTCGGTCTGCCTCAATTCTGTATAGGCCGTTTGCTCCAGAGAACGGCGGTAAAACGGCGAAAAGGAATAGCAGATTTGAAGAGAAAGGGCAATTCTTTTTTCCTGACAGATGCTTTTCCATCGGTTGGGGCGAGTAAAAAAAGCGCGCGGCCACAAGGGGTCGCGCGCTTTTTCACACTCAATCCGCAAACCTTATTCAGCGGGGGCCGCCGGGGGCTGGGGGGCGGCGGGCTGGGGTTTGGGCAGCTCCATCATCGGCATGTCGGGGCGGGGACCGCGGGCGCGGCGGGCGCCGGGCGCACCGGGGCGGGCCGGGCCGATGCCTTCGGGGATGGCGGGGGGGGCGCTGAATTCCTCGAGGGTGATGTAGCCCTTCTTTTCCTTATCCATCACCGAGAAGCGGCGGGCGCCGCGCTCTTTGTTGAGCTCGGCGCGCATGGCGGCGCGCTCGGCATCGGAAAACGTGCCGTCGCCGTCTTTATCAAATTTTTTCGTCTGCTCGTTCACGGGAGGCTTTGGGCGGTCGGGCATGCCTTCGCGGGGGGGCATGGGGGCGGCGGGCTGGGCGGCGAGGAATTCTTCGAGGGTGACTTTGCCGTCGCCGTCTTTATCCATGGTCTTGAAGAGCTCGGCGCGGCGCTCTTTTGCGCCTTTCTGCATCTCTTCGCGCATGGCGGTGCGTTCTTCGGGGGAGAGCTTGCCGTCGCCGTCTTTGTCATACTTCTTCATGAGCGCTTCGGGCAGGGCGGGCTGCTGCTGGGGGTTTGCGCCGCGCTGGCGCATCGGGCGTTCGGGCGCATCCTGCGCCAAAACGGGGATCGCCATTGCGGCGAGAGCCATCACAATCAGGTGTTTCATTGCTGGTTCCTTCCTAAGGGGTCGACGCACTGCGCATCGTGTTGTACGGATAGACGTTTTCGGGAATGGATTATTGCCTGTGAGAATAAATTTCCCTGTGTGCTTCCATTCCCAGAGCAAGGGTTGTTCCGCTACTCTTTTTTGGCGCTGACGCCGAGGCGGAGCACGGGCAGGATTTCCTGCCGGAGGGTCAGGTCGAGATCGAAAAGGGCGAATCCGCCGGCGCCGCGCTGGCGGGTGAGGCGAATCTGGTCAATGACCTGCACGGGGTCAAGGCGGCTCTCGGCGGCGGTCACGCCGATGCCGGAAATGACTTTTCGGGCGAAACGGGGGTTTTCCGTCTGCTGCGAGAGCCACTGATCGAAGGTCTCGAGGTTTTCGGAGTAGTTCATCGGCAGGATGTAATCCACAAGCCCCAGGCGCAGCCACGATTCCCAATCCTGCCCCACGGCGTCGACGCATGACGGGTATTTGCCGTAGACGGCGGTGGAGAGGAGCACGCCGGGCGCCTCTTTCTTCAGGCGGCGGCGAATGCCCTCCACGGCGTCGGTCACGCGTTCGGCGCGCCAGCGCACGAAGGCGGCGCGGTCGCCGCCTTTCTGCACGTCGGCGGGCCAGGAGGCGATCTTGCGCCTGAGGGCGCTTTCAAAGCGTTTGCGGGTTTCGGGGCCGAGGGCGGAGTTGAAACTGGCATAGCGGATGAAATCAAGGTGGATGCCGTCGGGCTTGTACCGGGTGGCCATTTCGAGGGCGGCGTTGGCGAGGTAGGCGCGGACGGCGGGGCTGGCGGGATCGATCCAGTTGAGCGGTTTGCCGGTTTCGTCGGAGAGCGTCCAGCCGTTTTTACGGAAGGCGGCGAGGCGGTCGGCGGTGGCGCCTTCGGTGGAGAAGCAGAGCATCCAGGCGTGCACGCGCAGGCCGTGCTTGCGGGCGGCTTTGATGCAGGCCTCGAGCTGGTCGCCCTGGGCCTCGTAAACCGCCGATCGGGGCAGCACGGTGCTTTTATAATGGGCGAAGGCGCTCCCGGCGACGTTGACGAAGAGATCCGTGATCCCCGATTCGGCAAGCAGGCGGCAGGTCTTTTCCCAATCGCCCGGGTAGAGCCCCTGGCCGGAATGATCCCATACGGCGCGGATTTCGCCGCTCTTTGGGAGCTGGGAAAGGCCGTAGGCCTCGTAATAACGCTGCCGCAGGCCCTGCGCCTGGATGAGGGCGGCGTAACCGTCTTTTCCGGTGAGAAGTTTGCGGGTTTGCTCTTTGGCGGCATCGGCCTCGCACAGGGCGCTTTCGGCCTGTTTGCGGCGGGGCGCGGCGGGAAGCGCGGCCACGGCTCGGGCCAGGCGCTGACCGGCCTGAATTTTTTCGGCGGCGGCGAAAAAGGCGTTTGCGGCCTGCTGCCACGTGCCGGGGACCGACTCGGCGGCCATCGCGAGCAGCAACATGCGTTTGCCGTCTTCATCGCCGTCGCCGGTGAAGACATGGGTCATCCAATAACCGGCGGGGCCGCGCAGCCAGGCGGCTTCGGTGCGTTCGCCGGCGCGGTTGAGCCACCAGGCCATGACCTCGGTCTGCGAACCTTCGAGCGGTTCGGCGGCAAAGATGTTGGGGGAGGTCTGGGTGATGCGCAGCGGCGCGCCCTTGGGGCGTTTTTCGGTGAAGAACATCTGCGACCAGCGGCCTTCGCCGGGCGCGCCTTTTTTGTAGCCGAGCGGCTTCACGCCCATCAGCGCGGCAAGGCCGGGAGAGGAGGAGTAGAAAACGGCAAGCTTGCCGCCGCGCGCTGAAAAGGCCTTTAAATCGGCCAGCTGGGCGGCGGTGGGGTGGGCGCAATAAACGAGAACGGCGAATTTTTTATCGCGGAGAACGGCGCCCAGCGTGCGGTCGTCGGCGGCATCAAAGGGCACGCCCTGATCGGCGTACCAGCGCTCGATGTGCCGGGCGAGAACCCCGGCAAAGCGCCGCTCGCCTTCGGGCACGGAAAGATCGCCGTGAATCACGGCGACGGAAGCGCACCAGCCCCGCCACGCGCAGGCCGCGGCAAAGACGAGCGCGCAGAGAAACCGGCGGTGCATGGCTTAGACCTTGTGGCGGTAAATAATGCGGCCCTTCGTCAAATCATAGGGCGAAATTTCAAGCGTGACTTTGTCGCCGGCTGCGATTTTAATAAAGAATTTACGCATCTTTCCGGAAATATGCGCCAGCACTTCGTGGCCGTTTTCCAGTTTCACGCGATACATCGTCGCAGGCAGAACCTTTACGACCACGCCGTTCACCTCAATTGAATCATCACTCGCCATAGGCCAAAAACTCCTCAGTCAATAAACAGATATCTGGAGATTATAGCGCAAAAGCGGCCTTGAAAACAAGCCTAAAATAAACACTGGCCTCTTCGCGCGCATCCGTGGTATTGTATAGGGAATTACCTCGCTTTTTTTTCCTGAATGAGGAGCACAAACCATGGAAGCCGCCACGCTCGATTTTCTCAAACGCCTCGTCGCCCTGCCCACACCCTCCGGTTTCGAGCAGGACGGTATGCGCCTTATCGCCGGTTACCTGCGCGAAAACGGAATCGATTCCGCCGCGTTTGACGTCCACGGCAACCTTCACGCCGCCCTCAACGCTTCCGCCCCCACCCGCGTGATGATCGAAGCCCATTGCGACGAAATCGGCTTTCTCGTGGAATATATCGACGACAACGGTTTTCTTTACCTCATCGCCAACGGCGGCGTGACCGTGCCCGCCGTGGCGGGCGAGCGCATCGTAATCAAAGGCCTCGCCGGCCCCGTCAACGGCGTCTTCGGCGTGCGCCCGCCCCACCTGCTCGGCGCGGCCGAGAAAGAGAAAGTGGCGCCGAAGGAGCTTTCAGAAATCGCCGTCGACATCGGCGCGCGCAGCCGCGCTGAGGCCGAAACGCTCGTGGAAACCGGCGCGCCCGCCGTGATCGACGCCGGCTGGCGCCCCCTCGCCGGTTCCCGCGTGGCCTGCCGCGGCTTCGACAACCGCATCGGCGCCTTCATCATCGCCGAAGCCATGCGCCGCCTCAAAAACGAACCGCTCAACGTGGCCCTGCACATGGTCTCCTCCGTGCAGGAAGAGCTTGGCCTCATCGGCGCCGCAACCGCCGCCTACGCCGTGCACCCCCACATCGGCATCTGCCTCGACGTGGGCTTCGCCACCGACGCTTCGCCCCAGGATCGCCGCACCGTCGGCGACGTCCGCCTCGGCAACGGCCCCATCCTCGGCTGCGGCCCCCTCTACAACCCCAAGCTCCGCGCCCACATCCTTAAAACCGCCCAAACCGCCGGCATCGCCTGCCAGAAACAAGTCCGCGCCCGCGCCTCCGGAAACAACGCCTACGAAATGCGCATGCAGCGCGGCGGAGCCGCCGTCGCCCTCATCGGCATCCCCCTGCGCTACATGCACAGCCCCGTTGAAGTGCTCGATTTGAACGATGTGGACCAAATCATCACCCTTTTGTGCGCCGCCATCCGCGACCTCCCCCCCAACCCCGATTTAACCCCCGAACTGTAAAGGACTTTCCCCATGAACAAACCCCTCCCCAACCTCATGCAAGACACCCGCGCCCAGCTCGCCGTGCGCGCAGCCCTCAAAGAAGACATCGGCCCCGGCGACGCCACCACCCGCGCCCTCGTCTGCCCCGACATCCTCGCCACCGGCGAAATCCAGGCCCGTGAAGACTGCTGCGTCTCCGGCATTATGGTCGGCCTCTACGTGCTCCAGACCCTCGACTCCGCCCTCACCTCCGAAGTGCTCGTGCCCAACGGCTCCTTCGCAAAGAAGGGCGACGTGCTTGCCCGCTTCACCGGCCGCGCCGCCGCCATCCTCACCGCCGAGCGCACCGCCCTCAACTTCATGCAGCGCATGAGCGGCATCGCCACGCTTACCGCCCGTTTCGTTGAAGCCGTGAAGCCCCACACCTGCCAGATCCTCGATACCCGCAAAACCACACCCTGCCTGCGCGTCTTCGAAAAATTCGCCGTCATGTGCGGCGGCGGCGTCAACCACCGCTTCGGGCTCTACGACCGCATCCTCATGAAAGACAACCACCGCCGCCTCTGGGCCGGCGGCGATCCCGACCGCCTCGACCTCGCCGTGGAAGCCGCCCGCAAAGCCTACCCCACCCTGCCCATCGAGATTGAAGTGGAAACCGTCGCCGAGCTCAAAAGCGCCCTCCGCGCCCGCCCCGATTGGATCATGCTCGACAACATGAGCCTCGAGCTCATGCGCGAATGCGTCGCCATCACCGGCGGCGCCTCCAGGCTCGAAGCCTCCGGCGGCATCACCCTCTCCACCGCCAACGCCGTCGCCGCCACCGGCGTCGACGCCATGAGCGTGGGCGCCCTCACCCATTCCGCGCCCTCCGTGGATCTGGCCCTCGAATGGAGCGCCGTTTAACATGCGCGTGCTGGTGATCGACATCGGCAACACCGCCGCCACCCTCGGCCTTTACCACAACGGCAAAGTCTCCCGCGTGGTCTCCATCCGCGGCGGCATCCGCAAAGAGCCCGAAGCCTGCGCCCAAGCCGTCCGGGCCATCTCCGAAGGCAGCGTGGAAGGCGCCATCATCGCCACGGTGGTTCCCGCCGTGGCCCCCAAATGGCGGCGGCTCATCCGGCGCGAGCTCGGGTGCGCGCCCCGCTTCGTCAGCGCGCAAAGCCCGCTCAACTTCACCATCGACTACCCCTCCCCCGAGCGCATCGGCGCCGACCGCCTTGCCGACGCCGCCGGCGGCGTCGCCCGCTACGGCGCCCCGCTCATCGTGGTCGATTTCGGCACCGCGCTCAACTTCGAAGTCATCACCGCCGACCGCGCCTACATTGGCGGCGTCATCACCCCCGGCCTCCCCCTGATGACCGATTACCTTCACGAAAAGACAGCCCTCCTCCCCCGCGTCGCCCTCGGCGAAGGCGAGCCCCCCGCCATCGGCCGCAGCACCGAAGAAGCCATCCGCCTCGGCGCCCAAGTCGGCTACCGCGGCATCGTGCGCGAGACCGTCGCCCACCTCAGGCACCTCTTCGGCGGAGCCCCCGGCCACATCGTCGCCACCGGCGGCTACGCCCGGTGGGTGCTTCAAGGTTCCGATATCGACATCCCCATCGACCCCGACCTCACCCTCTTCGGCCTGGGCGTCATCTTCGAGCTCGGCGGTTCCGATTAAACACTTTCAGGAGTTTTCCCTTCATGCTCTTCGTTTCAGCGATCAACACCCTGCTCGACCTTGCCATGCTTCTCACCTTCGCCTGCCTGATCCTGCCCGGCGAAGTCCTCTTCTCCTTCAACCCCCTCATCGTCTGGATGCTCACCCTCGTTGACCGCATCCACGGCTTTTTGCGCACCGCCCTTCCCCTTCCCCGGCGCGGGATCCTCCTGATTCTCTTTCTGCTGCTGCTCAGCGTGAAAGCCACCTTGCTTTATCGACAATCCGCCACCCTTTCCGGCCTCGTGATCGGCAATGCCATCCTCTTCAAACTCCCCTCCACCCAATCCTTTCCCCGCTGGTTCGCCATTGCCCTGACCCACTTCACCTTCTTCTGGGCGACCTTTTCCCTCACCGTTGCCCTCCTGCGCCCTTGGAACCGCAACGGCACCTTCCCCTACCCCGGCCGCGTGGGCGACGCCCTGCTCTTCCTCAGCCGCCCCTTTTCAGCGCGGTCGCTCACCCTCAGCCTCCCCACGCTCCTCATCCTCCTGGTCGGTGCCGCGCTGATCGCCTTCCCCCAAGCCGAAAGCATCAGCTTCGTCAACTACTTTCAGGTCGCAGCCACCCGGCAGATCACCGAAAGCAAACTCACCTGGGATCCCGCCTCCGCCGCCTTCACCCCCACCTGCCTCACCATAGCCCTGACAGCCCTCACCGCCATTCCGACTCTTCTTCAACAGCTCATGCTCGTTTTCATCATCTTCAATTTCGCCGCCCTTCTGGCCCGGCAAAACGGCTGGATGGCCATCACACAGGAAGGCATTGCCTCCCTCATGGGGCGCAGCGCCGGTTCCCCCGCCCTCATTCTGGGCGGTTTCAACCTCGGCCCCATCGCCTTCATCTTCGTCATGGGCATCTTCATCAGCGCCATCAACTTCGCCGCCGGTTTCCTCTACACCTTCCTGACAAAGGCCGGCGCATGAGCTGGCACCAGCCGTGGAAAGAGGGCGTGGCGATCATCATCAAAGCCACCCCCCGCGCCTCACGCACCGCCTGCCTCGGAGAAGAGGCGGGCTGGCTCCGGGTGGCAGTCAAGGCGCCGCCGGTCGACGGCAAAGCCAACGACGCGATCCGCCTTTGGCTCAGCGAGACCTTCAACCTTCCCCGCACCGCCCCTACCCTCATCTCGGGTCAAACCGGTCGCCTCAAACGCTGGTACCTCCCCGGCATCGACGAGGCGACCGTGCGAAAAAGTCTGCTTTGAACGGCCGGATCACTGACCGCCGGCCACGGATGTGATGTCGTTTAAAAACTGCTCCACAGTGAGGCGGACTGCATTGTATTTTGCCATCGTCGGCCGGTTGGGGCCAGACCAGGTATCTTTCATTCCTGCCGTATATTCCGCGTTGAGCGTTTTGTGATAAACCTCGGCCTTGCTCGATGATTCCTCGAGCGTGTAGTCGATCGAGACCTTGGAGGTCACATCGATGAAGCCTTTCGACATTGAATTTCCACGAATCACCGCGTGAACCGTGTAACATGAATTTTCGCCTTTCGGAGCAAGATATCCCACGCTCTCCAACGAATCCTGAAGGGACAGCGATACAATGCCCGCGCCGACCTTGGCGTCGTTAAAGATCGATTCCGTTGTTTCATCATGTGCGGTTCCCACGCCGATTTTTCCGGAAAACGGGCTTCCGGGGAGGATGTGAACGCGTAGGTCGGTCGGCTTCACGATCAGTTCCCTGGGTGTGCCGCATCCGGTCAGAAGCGTGGTCAGCGCGATGGCTGCAAAGAAGAGTGCACGGTTGCATGTTTTCATTGATCTGTTTTTCCTTGTGTGGGTTCGAGCGCTTTCCGGAAGGCGGGCAGGCGCATGAGGTTTTCAACAAGCGTCTCCATCGGCGGGGCGTCTTTTTGTTGCCGCGCCCAAACATGAAACGTTCTGATGCGGGGCGCGCCGGGAGTTGCCTCGTCGCCGGCATCGGCCACGAGCACTTGTTGGCAGATGTCGGCAACCTGTGTTCCCTGATAAAGGGGCCCGTCTTGCCTGACATAGGTTTCAGGGATGACAAGCCTCGCTTTTGCGCGCATGGCTGAAGCCATCCAGTCGCCCTCGTGAAAAGGCATGTCGACGACGGTATAGCCGCGTTTCACGAGTGCGGGCTTGAGCGCGCCGACGAATTGCACGGTGCCGGGGAGGGAGGGAAGAGAAAAGATCATGACAGGGGCGCCTGTATCCCAGTCCGTTCGTTCATCGGGATACTCCACCGGAAGCGGTTGCGGCGGGATGGATGCGGCTGCCGGGGGCCTTGGCTTGCGCTGTGGCGAGCCGCAGCCGCAAATGAAAACCGCCGCCAAAAGAATCACGCCGGTGCGAAAAAGCGTAGATCGGGAAATGTGCATCCTGCTGGTTCCAATCTGAAAATGTTAGTGTGCGAATCCAAGGCGTTTGCGCATGGCGGAGAAGACGGCGGCCTGCAATCCGACCCATTCGAGATCCGCCAGCGTGCCGTCTCGGTCGGAATCGTATGCGGCCAGCAGTTTCCGCATGGTCTGTTGATATTCAGCGTGGGAAATCTCGCCGTCGCCATCGGCGTCGACCTCGCGGTGATCGGCCGCGTAGGCCATTAGAAGCGCCCGGCTTGGCAGCTTCGCCAGCGGATCATCGGCATGAGGCAACGAAAGGTGAGCCACGGTGATTGGAGCCTCCGGTTTCCGTTCGATGGAAATCGTCTTTTGGGCTGTAGGGTAACTCGCGATCCATGTGTTCACCGAAAGCTCGCTCAGACCATCGGGCAGCGTGACCGGCACGACGACCAGCTCATGGGGAAGGCACTGCCAGCAACGTGTATCGGCCTCTGGCGTTATGGCTCGCTGAACGAGTTTGACCGTCATCCCCACCACTGCGATACCGAGAAAGACAAGGGTTACAACGCCGCCCGCATTACTGTTGTTGTTGATGAATGAAGACGCCACGGCAGCGCCGCCCAGGCCGCCGGCAAGCATGAGGTTGCCCGATTTGTCGAGACCCGCCTTGAGAGCCGCCTGCCGGGCAAGGATATTGTCCATTTCGCGACCGCCACGCGTGGAAGCCTGGAATGTGACGTTGCCCAGCCAAGGCCACCCATCGATGGCTTTTCCACCCCCCGCGCTCACCGAAAAAGCCTGCCGCGTATCTTTCTTTGCCCCTGTTATGATGATGCGTTTTTCACCGTATTCACCGGTTCGCGCCATAGAGGGACCGAAGCCATCCCACCCGACAAGCAGCGTGTTGAACCCCAACCCCTTATCGGCGGGAAGGTTTTGCTCAAGCCACGCCAGAGCTTCTTCCGACACCCCGCCGCCCATGCTTCTGATTTTCTCAATGCCGCCCCATGAGGCCAGCGCGGAGATCCAGGGCGATGGCGGTTCACCCGCGGCTCCGAACACAGCAAACTCCTCCTCAATGGCGTGGAGAAATCGATCCGGGCGTTTGGAGGCGGTCTCATGGGCGGTGAGCACGGCCATGGCCGAATCGAAAGCGGCAAGCAACATGGCATCGCGCGGGCCGGGTTCGCCGCGCAGATCATAACACTTTGCGGCGAGGAACTGAATCAGACCGAAGTCTGACTGATATTGCCCCTGCTGCGTGTCGCCATCCATCAGCAGCGCGCGCCGGAAGGCGGCCAGGGCGTTATCCGTTTCGCCCCGGTTCAATAAAAATGTGCCGTAAAAGGTGTAGAGCAACGCTCTTTCGTAAGGATCGCCTTTGTAGACTTTTTTGTTTTCGCTCCCCCAAATGCTGGCGGCGGCCTTTTCGCCGCCCGCATCGTGAAGGCCTTCCAGCAAGCCAATCGCCTCCTTGATATGCGCTTCGGCCCGATCCGTGTCGCCGGCCATCATCGCGATGGAGGCAAGCTCGCACTCATAAAGCGGTTTGTTGACGTGTAACTCAGCTGAGAGCGGTTCGATATGCCGCCCGGCGGTGGCGTAGTCCTGGTTGAAAAACTGTTTCCGGCCTTGATTGGCCGTTTCTTCCAGCGCTTTCAGATCTTTCGTGTTTTTCCTGACGACGGGCCCGCTTGTTCCGCACCCCCCCGAAGTCAACAGCATCACGACCGACATCACCCAACACACGCATCGATTCAACTTCGTAAGCTTTTTCATCCGTTCCCTCTGCTAGAGCATATTTCGATTGATCTTTCCGCTTTTTCTCGGTGCTTTTTGTTTTTGAACTTCACCCTTTCAGATCGCCGTAGCGTTGCTACGGCTCACTTCAAGCGTTTGTCAAAACCAAAATTCACCTTCGCAAAATCCAGAAATCTCATTCGAAACATGCTCTAATAATCCGAAAAAA
>JAVBLT010000003.1:0-14973 GCA_031553315.1 Kiritimatiellia bacterium | reverse complement strand
GCCATCGACATAAAGGGTAAGGTCGAAGGTGTCCTGGTCGGTGAGGCGGTTGTGCTGGGTGAGGCCGACGCCGAGGGCGTGCGGCGCGGGGGCAGGCACGTGGAGGGTGTAGGTGAGGGAGCCGGCGCGTTCGCGGGCGTGAATGGCGGTGCCTTCGCGGGTCCAGGCGCCGGTGGTGAGGACGGCGGAGGCGCCGCTGACGGTGCCGCCTTGAGTGGCGAGGGTGGCGCCGGCGAAGTCGGGCTCGAGGGGGTTGGTGCGCGCGGAGAGGATTTCGATGCCGTCGGAAATGCCGTCGCCATCGGTATCGGCCACGAGGGGATGGGTGCCCGAGCGGTATTCGGCGAGGTTGTTCAGGCCGTCCTGATCCGGGTCGAGGTAGGTCTCGCCGGCTTTGAGGGGGTTGAAGCCATGCATCACTTCCCAGCCATCGGGAAGAAGGTCGCCGTCGGTATCGGGATGGGCGGGGTCGGTGCCGTGGATGAGGGCTTCATCGCCATCGGTGAGGCCGTCATTATCGGTATCGGGGTTGAGGGGGTCGGTGCCGTAGAGCTCTTCGAGGTAGGCGCAAAGGCCGTCGGAATCGGCATCGCTGTAGGCTTCTTCCACGATGATGGTCTGAAGGCCGGCGGTTGTGTTTTCGAAGTGGTCGGCGGCGGTCCAGAGGCGGCGGAGGGTGCGGGTGGTTTCGGGTGCGGGGGGGGCGAGGAAGGCGGAGTCGGCGAGGGTTTCGATTTCGGCGGCGGTGAGGGCGCGGGCAAAGATGCCCGCGCGGGCGATGATGCCTTTGAATTGGCGGGCGTCGCTGGCGCCGCTGCGGGCGAATCCCCAGAGGCAATCGAAGTTTTGCGGCACGCCGGTTTTGGTCGCGACAAGCTGGCCGTTGCGGTAGAGCTCGAAGGCGGCGCCGGTGAAGCGGCCGGCGAGGTGGACCCAGGCGTTGCGGTCTTCGGCGGGGAGGGTGAAGAGGGCGGAGGTGTAGGAGGAGCCGTTCCAGTAACCGAATTCGTAACGCCCGGTGTTGATGCGCAGGAAAAGGCCGCGGTTGGCGGTGAACCCTTTGGTAAAGATGGAGTGGTAGCTGCTCCAATCGGCGGGGTTGATCCAGGCGGCAAGGGTGAAGGCGTTGGTCACGTTGAAGGCGCTGAGGGCGGGGTCGCCGAGGCTGAGGCCGCCGGTGCCGGCGCCGTTGCAGGCGGTCTTCTCGGCGCGCCAGAAGAGGGTGTCTTTTTCGGCGATTCCGGTTTCTGCGAGGGCGTCGCCGCCAACCTGAAGGGGGTCGAGCGTGGCTTCGGGGGTGGCGCGGAAGGCGGGGGCGGAGAGGGTGGCGATTTCGCGCGGGGCGAGTGCCCTGCCCCAGATGCCGGCATCGGAGATGATGCCGCTGAAGGTGCGCGTGAAGCCTTGGCTGTTGATTCCGAAACCCCATTCGGCGGTGAAGTTGAGAGGGGTGCCGATTGTGGTGGCGACGAGCTGGCCGTTGCGGTAGAGCTCGAAGGCGGCGCCGGTGAAACGCCCGGCAAGGTGCACCCAGGCGTTGCGGTCTTCGGCGGGCATGGTGAAGAGGGCGGTGGTGTAGGAGGTGCCGTTCCAGTAGCCGAATTCATAGCGGCCGGTATTGATGCGCAGGAAGAGGCCGCGGTTGGCGACGAGGCCTTTGGAAATAATGGCGTGGTAATCGTGCCAGGCGGCGGGGCGAATCCACGCGGAAAGGGTGAGGGGGCGGGTGATATCGAAGGCGTTGAGGGCGGGGTCGGTCGAGACGGTGCCCTTGTCGCCGGCGACGTAGAGAATAGGGGATTTGCGCCAGTAGAGGTTATCGAGGCTCAGGCCGGTATCGAGGATGTCGAGCCAGGTCACGCGCGGGGCATCGTCGGCATCGTCGGTGGCGGTGGCGAAACCGGTCACGCCGGGATGGGTTCCCTGATGGGCGTGAACGGTAATGTCGGCAGGGATGGCAATGACGGGCGGAGTGTCGTCGCGCAGGGTAAAGCGCTGTGTTTCGGACGCGGAAAGGCCGGCCTCATCCCACGCCGTCCAGACCCGGTCAAAGGTCAGCGAAATGCCGCTTTCGGTGCGCCCCCACAGCAGCGGCAGATCGCGCCAGGTCACGAGCGGGCTTGGCGTCACCCTGTCGGAGGCCATGGAAACCCCGAAGTTTTCGGTTTGGAATGAGCGGCAGGGAAGCGTCAAGGTCGCGTTGGGCGGCGTTTCGAGCGCAGGCGGCGTGGTATCGCGCGCAATCAGCAATTGAGGAAGCCCCGCGCTGCCTTCGCCTTCGCCATCCGGCGTCCATGAGCGCTGCCCCACCGCCACGAGCGAAGCGGCGCCGACGCCGGAGAGGCCCTGCTCGTAGAGCGCGCGGCAAGCGTAATCAGGCAACGCCTCCGACCAAAATGTAACCTCCCCGATGTCGCCCCAAAACGACTGGTTCGTTCCGGTGGGATGGCCGCCGATGACCCACGGCGTCAGAATCGACGAAGGCTTGAAATTGGTGATCGGCCTCGACGCCGCCAACTCGCCGTTGCGGTAGATGCGGAAAGAGGAACCATCGAAGACGCCCGCCACATGCACCCACTGATACACATCGCCCGCAGGCGCGGGCGCCGAAACAATCGCATTGCTCAGGTTCCCATAAGCAAGCTGGTAATACGGGCCCGACATCCGCAGATACAAATCCTGCTTCGTGCCGTTGGAAAGATAGGTCGCCAACGCAATCACCTGATTTTCCGTGCGCTTGAACGGGCGCACCCAAGCTGAAATTGTAATCGGCCCCACAATTTTCAGCGCCGGTGCATCATTCAACGTCACCCGGTTATAGACGAAACGCATCGCCCGCTCAAAGGGAATATTCGGCCCCGCCAGCGCGTTTTGCACCACACGCCCCTCGCCCGGCCCAACGACGCCCGCCATCGGGTCGCCCAGCGAATCGCCCACCGCCCGCACCGAAGCCCGGCGCGAGCCCGCCAAAAACACCAACGGATCCTCCGAAGCCAACCGCAGCGTCAGCGCACCATAGGTCAGCGTAGGTAATGCCGAGGGGAAAAAATCATCCGCCAGCGGCAACGGCGCCGTCACCTCCCGAATCACCGGCTGAATCCCCTCCGCCGAAAATCGCGGGTTCGTCCCCGCCAGCCACTCCTCATAATCACTGAATCCATCGCCATCCGAATCGGGATTGCGATCCGAAGTGCCCAGCGCCGCCTCCTGATCCGCATCCAGCCCGTCGCCATCCTCATCCACATAGAGCGAAATCGACTTCAGCGCCCCCTCCCCGAGCGGCGATACAAAGACCCAAACCGCCCCCGGATATTCATTCAGCGGCGCCACCGCCATTCCTTCAAATGCATCCAGCGCAACAAGCGCATTCAGATCCGCATCAAACAGCACCGCCTCAAACGCCGCCCCCGCATCCAGCTTCACCGTCAGCGGGCGCCCTTGAAGCGCGCGATCGATTAAAAAAGAAAGATTTTCGCCTCCCGCCCCCGTGAAGACCCAGCCCGCCTCCGCCGAAAGCGAACCGCCGCCAACCCCGAAATCCGCCAGCCATAGCGGTTTCGATTGCGGTTCTTCGGTAAATGACAAAAAATCGACAATCACCCGCGATGGCACCGCCCCCTCATCCGCGCAGGCAATCTCCCCCATAAAAACAAAAAGAAATGACAAAACAACACATTCAAAAATTGATTTCATAACAAATTTCCTTTGAGTTTGGTTCGTATCTTCACATAAATTGAAATCAAACGCAATTGCAAATTAAAAATTTATGTAAACATATCAAATCTTGCGTCACAAAAACCAACACTCATTTTAATTTGTTTTTTCGATTGATTGCCTACGGAAAACAGGTATACTCCAGTTTATTATGAATCAGAAAAACAACTGGAAGTGGTGTATCGCATTGGCAGCTCTCATCGCGGTCGGCGGTGCGGTTTGTTTTTTCCGCACCGATCCGCCGGAAGGTGAGACCGCGCAGCCGGTTCCGCCGCCCGTGCCCGTGCGCACCGAGACCAATCTGATGATTCGCCCGGTGGCGCCGGGAAACGTCTTTACCCGCGAGCCGCTCAAACCCGAATCCGTGCAGAGCGTGAGCGAAGCGGTTTTATGCGTGATTGGGAAAGACTCCGAAACCGCCAGCCGCTACCTACGCCGCACCCGCGCCCTCGCCACACTACCGAAGGATTTGCCGGAGGGGGAGATTGAGGCGCTCTTGGCGTATCTTGCCGAACCCACCGAAAATGATCCGCTCAAACCCGAACGGGTGGATGCGTTGAAGAATGACATCATGAATCTTTTGCGCAGCCAGGAGCCGTTGCCCGCCCCCCTCATTTCCGGTCTCATCGCGATTTACAATGACCGCGCGCAACGTATGGTGATCAAAGATTATTGCGTGCAACACCTCGGGCTTTTACAGCAACAAACCGAAGATGAAGCGGCATTGACGGCCATTGATGAGTGTCTGCGCGATGCCGCGCGCACCCCCGGCGTGCCTTATGCCGGCACCGCCCTCATCGCCCTCATGCAGCGAGCCCCTCTGCCCGGCGAAACCCGCGACTACGTGCGCCAACGCGCCCTCCGCACCGCCACCAGCCCCGACTCCCACGAAGCCGCCCGCATCACCGCCATCCAAATCGCCTCCGAAATGGGTGTCGGCGAGCTCAAACCCCTTCTTCGTCGCGAAATTCCCTCCCCCCGCGCCAGCACCTCGCTCCGCACCGCCGCCCTCGGCGCATTGGGCCTGATCGGCGATACCGACGATGCCGCCTGGCTGCGTTCCCTCGACCTCGCCCAATCCCCCCGCCTCAAAATCCCCTGCGAAACCGCCCTCCGCCGCATCCAGGAGCGCCACCCATGATTGCTTTGCTGTGTGCGTTGGTTTTCACCCCCGACCGCGTCGACTTCGGCACCTTCCCGGAGACCGATTCCCCCGCCGCCACCGTCACCCTCGCCAACACCGGCGCCGAGCCGGTGAAAATCCTTGAAGTGGTCAAAACCTGCGGCTGCTCCGAAGCCACCCTCGAATCCGATACCCTCGCGCCCGGCGAAACCACCCGCCTCCACCTCCGCCTCCAGCCCGTCTCCCTCAGCGGTCCCTTCACCAAAAGCCTCTTCCTGCGCACCCCAAGCGGTCTCGAAACCCTCGCCTTCACCGGCACTGCACAGCCCCGTTTCAGCGTTTCGCCCCAATCCACCCTGCCCCTTGGATCCACCTTCACCCTCCGCCCCCACGGACAAAGCCGCATCGTTTCCGCCCGCCTCCAAAACAGCCCCCCCGGCACCCTCAACCTCCAGACCAACGGCACCGAAATCACCGTCTCCCTCGCCGCCAATCAAGCCGCCCTCCCCGCCGGTCACCACCTCTGGACCATCCTCCTCGAAACCGCGCCCGAAGACCCCCACCCCATCCGCCTCCACGTCACCGCCGAAACCGGCCTCCGCCTCGCCTGCATCCCCCGCACCCTGCGCATCAACGACCCCGCCAAACCCCTCACCCTCAACCTCCACCTCCGCGCCAGCGGCGGCACCCTCGACCCCGCCCGGCTCATCCTCCCCCCGCTCCCACCTGGCTTCACCCTGCAAGCCGGGACCAACGTCACCCCCCGCGGCCTCCCCCTCACCCTCACCTACACCCCCCAGGCAAATCCAAACCCCCTCACCATCCCCCTCAGTATGGGCGACAGCACCACCACCCTCACCATCCACTTCCCCGAATGAAATACCTCCTCCTCCTCTTCCCCACCCTCTGCCTCGCCCGAATCCCCGTCGACTTCTTCGGCACCGCCGGGTGCGACACCTGCCAGCGCCTCAAAACCACCCTCATCCCCGAAATCCTCGAAACCTACGGCCCCGACATCGCCTGGACTGACCACGACATCACCGTTGAAAATTCCCTCCTCCTTCTCCTCGCCTACCGCACCCAATTTCACGGCCACGCCAACGAACCCGTCTCCATCGTCATCGACCGCGCCACCCTCCTCCAAGGCGAAGCCCCCATCCGCGCCCACCTCTCCGAAGAAATTGACACCGCCCTCCAGCGCCGCCTCGAAAACCCCGCCTACCAGCCCCCCCCGCCCCCCGAAACCACCCTCCAACACGCCCACACCCTCCGGCAAACCTTCACCTGGAGCGCCGTTATCCTCGGCGGCCTGCTCGACGGCATCAACCCCTGCGCCCTCACCACCCTCATTTTCTTCCTCAGCCTCCTCACCCTCACCCGCACCCCCACCCGCACCCGCCTGCACTTCACCCTCGGCTTCATCCTCGCCACCTTCCTCCTCTACACCCTCCTCGGCTTCGGCCTCATCCGCCTCCTCACCCACATCCCCCTCTTCCAACAATTCCGCACCCTCTTCATTTACCTCATCGCCCTCCTCCTCCTCCTCGCCGCCCTCACCACCCTCCTCACCCTCAACCGCAAAGCCCCCCTCCTCGCCCTGCCCGACACCTTCCGCCAGCGCATCCGCCGCACCCTCACCAGCGGCCTGCGCGCCCCCGCCGCCCTGTTAAGCGGCCTCACCTCCGGCCTCCTCGTCACCCTTTTAGAAAGCGTCTGCACCGGCCAAGGTTATATCCCCGTCCTCACCCTCATCCTCCGCCACGCCCCCACCAATGCCCACATCTGGGCCATGCTCCTGCTCTACAACCTCCTCTTCATCCTCCCCCTCATCCTCGTGGCCATCCTCTGCCACTTCGGCCTCAAAGCCATCGACCTCGCCGCCTTCAGCCGCCGCCACCTCCGCCTCCTCAAAATCCTCACCGCCCTCTTCTTCATTCTTCTCGCTACCCTCCTCTTCCTCATCGGGTAAGGATCCAGTTAAAACGAAGACACCAAATTCCGGCAGATTCGTTTTAGGGAAGCGCGGAGTACGCGGAGAGAGAGATACCAAATAGGATCAAAAAAAGTGTGTTTTCTCCGCGAACTCCGCGCCTCCGCATGAGAATTTAAATTCTGATTGTCGGCCTTTGGATTTAATCAGTGTTTCTTTAGACAGTCGTTCCTGAAAAACACAGATTACGCCGCCCAGCGTTCTTGGTTTCGGCCTTCAGGCGTTTGAACTGCTTGGCCTTGCCATAACCGCCGATTTTACGAAGGCTCTTTTTGGCCACGCGTTGGTAACTTTGGAAAAGGGTGATGCCGGCCTGATCGGCGAGGCGGCCCGGCGTCTCGATCGCCCGGAGGCGTTGAAAACAGTTGTTTCAGGCGTATTTCGAGGAGCGTGAGGCTCAGGCGCGGGGTTGAGCGGATTACCCAGGGGATGACTGTTTTTGGGATATCCGCCGCATTTTGAATCAGCTTGGCGGTGCGCGGCTTGAGGTATTCGGTTTCAGCGTCGAACCCCGTGCGCAGAGAGGGAATGCCCGGGTCGGGCATTTCCGGCGAACGCCAGACCGTGTAGAGCATGGAGCCGGAGGTGACGGTTTTGATTTCATCGGGCCGGTGAGGCCGGCAGACAATGCCATACTCGCGAAAGCCTTCGCGGATGTTGGGATAAGGCGTTTCGAGGGCCGCCTCGCCCGGCCCGAAAGCGGCGATCACCGCCAGATTCTGCAGGGAGAGCATTCCTTTCCAGGCAAGCCAGGCAATGGGAACGATGCAAATCGCGATTTGAAGACAAAGCGTATATTTCAAGGTCGAACGAGGCATTTTGATTGTCAACTCCCCCAACACGGCGAAGGCGTAGAGCTGCGGCACATAACGCGCATACCCCACGAAGGCGGTCGGCTGAAGCAAGGCACTGGCGAGGAGCATCGCCGCGAGCGGCCAGTGTTCGCGGCGCCTTCCGGAAATGCACCATCCGATCACGCCAAGCACCATGAAGCTGCAGAAAACGGGGCCAAGACCGTTCATGCCGCCTTGGGCGATGCGCAGCTCGGGGTTGAAATCGGGGCGGCCGGTCAGCAGCCGATACACTGTTTTGGTGGCGAACGATGAGAGATAGGCATAGGAAAAACGGCCGAGATAGCCCATCTCGGCGGCATCGGCATTGAGCTCGCCGAAATCGGCCGTGAGGTTGTGCGCGGCGGGAAGGTCTTTCTCAAAAAGCGGGTAAACCGGGGAACCGTGTTCACGCCATTGCGGCAAATAGGAAACGGCGCCGATCAGCAGCGCCCCGCAGGCGGCAAGGGCGCATCCGGTGAACCAGCGGCGGCCGCCGCCGGCAACAAGACCGGTCAGGCCAATCACCGCGCAGGCGGCGGCTCCCGAGAATTTCAGATTCGCCAGCAGCGGCAAGGGCAACAGCGCAAGCAACAGCCAGCGGTTCTCGCGGCTTTTCAAAAAGAGCTGAGCGGAGGCGGCTGAGAGGAGAAGGAGCGCATAGAGGGAGCCGTCGTTGGTGGCATCGAAAAGGTTGTCGATCAGGGCCGGGCTGAAGGTGAGCGTGAGCGCCATCACCGAGCCCCAGCGCCCTTCCAGCTGAAAACACTGCGCCAGCAGTGCGCGAAGCACAGGGAAAAGCGCCGCCGCGAGAAGCATCGCCAACACGTTGCCCGCATCGGCGTAGCCAAGCAGCCTCATCATCGCCGCGCCGAAAAGCCAGCTTCCCTTGGGCAGAAAGGCCACATGGGCAAGGCGGCTCCCCGCCAGCTCGGGAAAGGCTTGAGCGAGCGCGGCGGGGTTGCCGCACTGAAGCGGATTCCACCCCGCCGCCAGCATCCGCACGGCGGGCAGGTGATACAAATCGGCATCGGCCGAGGCGTACATCACGGCAAGACCGTTGAGGCCGATCAAACCGGCAATCGCACCCGCCGCGCGGAGCACGCCTCTGCCTTTTTCAGGCGAGAGCCAGGCGGCGGCGAGTGCGGCGAGGATTCCGACAACGGCACAACCGGCGTTGACGCGGATACCGGCCAGCAATCCCAGAGCCGCAAGCAGCACGGTGGTCAAGGGAAAGAAGAGCAGTGCCGACGAAAAGGAAAACCAGCCGCTCTGGCGGAGGTTTTCCGAAAAACGCGACCCTCTGCTGAACACCGCCCCGCTCACACGTCATTCCCGCAAGATGCGGCCGAAGAAACGCCCGAGCGGAATCACGCCCACAAGCTCTTTGCCGCTCAGCACATAACAGGTGGTCGTATTGCGGGCGGCCATCGCCTCGGCGACTTTCATCGCGGGCGCATCCACGCTCACGGAGGCGTAATCCGGGCTGAACACATCGCCGACCCGAATCTGCCGGCAACGGTTCACCAGCTCCACAAGCGGACCGAGATCGGCAGGAGCGGCATCATCGTCGGAGCGGCGGAAAACGAGCGGCATCAGCTTGTTCAGGATGAGGCGGATATCGATCACCCCCAGCATGTCGCCCTCGCGATCGACGACGGGAATCTCCTCCATGCTGCGCTCCACAAAGAAGTTAAACGCATGGGAAAGCGGTTCGGAATCGTTGAGCACCGGAAAATGCTCGTTCATCAGGTCGGCGGCGCACACGTAGACCGGCAACGTGAGCTCGCCCCGGCGAAAATAGGCCATGACCTCTTCCGGCGATTTCATGGCGACGATTTTAGCCGTGGCGCCGGGATCCCGGATAACCGTTGTAAGCGCGCGCAGAATCTGGAGATAGCGCCCCGGCTGGCTCTCCGGAATAAGCAACAGAAAGAGCAGCCTGGCCGGCTCCGCCGCCGCATCGCGCGAATCAAACACCACCCCCCGCGGGTAAACGCCCACCGCCAGGTAAGGCCGGTCGAGCCCCTGCACGCGGGCGTGCGGCAGGGCCACGCCGTGACCCAAAACCGTGGTGGCCACGCGTTCGCGCATCAGCACGGCGTTGAAAATATCGGCTTCATCGGCAAGCGCGTGGCGTTCGACCACGCGGTGCACCAGCGCGCGCACGGCGTTGAAGTGCGACTGCTGCTCATCGGAAATCACAATGTCTTCCAGACCGAAAAACCCGGTCAGAGCAATGCCTTCGTTTTCGTTTGCCATCATGCACTCCTTTCCAAGACGCCCCCAGTCTACCACAACCGGCAGACCGGGGGAAGGAAGAAACGCACTCCGGCGCTTATTTATCGAAAACGGAAAGATCCCATTCCTTCATCCAGCGCAACACCGGCACGCCGTCTTCCCACAGAACCGGCAGCCAGATGTAGCGGCCGTCAATGGCGTTATTAGGCGTCCACCGGTCAGCCATGAAGATGAATTCGCCCGGTCTTCCAGGCGCCGGCAGCACATAGGTGCTCTGCGAGCTAAACGTGACCTTCACATGATCCGGAAGCCCCCGGCAGGGATTGCCCAGCACCTTCCAGGGGCCCAAAAGCGAATCGGCCACCGCCGAACGGGCCGCGTTGGGCGCCCAGCCCGAACATCCCGAGCCGATGAAATAATACTTGCCGTCTTTTTTGAAAACGGTGGGCGCCTCCATGTAGCTGTCGATAAACACGCGGACGTATTTCCCCGAATGGCGGGTAAACGTTTCATCCAGCTCCGCGATCTGCGTGGTGCCGTTATCTTCCGAAGAATAAATGTGATACGCCTTGCCGTCGTCATCCACATACAGCGTCATGTCCCGCGCCATCTGCCCGCCCGGAAGATCCCGCGCCAGCTTCTTGATGCTCCCCGGGACCGGATCCGCAGTGCGCAGCTTCTCATCGAGATTCGCCGGCCACACCCCGGGATTCACCCGCCCCGCGTGGAGAAACCGATACGGCCCGGCCACCTTCTCGGCCACCGCGCAGCCGCTGTAAGCCGCCCCATAGCCCTTATCTTTCAGCTCCAGATGGAACCACATCACGAATTGCTTCGTCTTCGGGTTGTAAATCACCTTCGGGCGCTCCAAAATGCACCCCTTCACAATCGGCGATTGCGGGTCATCCGAGACCTTCAGCGCCACGCCCTCATCTTTCCAGTTGTAAAGATCGGTTGAAGAGTAGCAGTGCACCCCCACATGCGCATTGTTCCCCGTCCCCCCCTCAATCTTATGCTCGCCGAACCAATACCACCGGGCGCCGTGCTTCAGCATCCCTCCCCCGTGCGCGTTGATATGCACGCCCTTGTCATCCGGCCAAAGCTCGCCGTTGTTAAACGCCTTCAACGGCGCCCCGGCCGCCGCCGAAACCATCCCCAAAACCATCAAAACAGAAACCATACGCATCTTTTTTCTCCCGTAACATGATTGATGCGGTAAGCATAGCACCCCCCCCACCCTTTGTAAATTGACAAAATCCCCCATTGCGCTATACTGCATACAACCTTCACTGAGAAAAGGACGCCTCCATGACCCTGACCGACTTCATCATCCGCATCACCACCGCCACCCTCTTCGGTCTGCTCATCGGCCTCGAGCGGCAGCTCACCGGCAACGTCGCCGGCATCCGCATCAACGTCCTCGTCTGCCTCGGCTCCTGCATCTTCGTCCTCTTCTCCTTCCAGGTACTGCCCCCCGACCTGACCCGCGTCGCCTCCCAGATCGTCACCGGCGTCGGCTTCCTCTGCAGCGGCATTATCGTGAAAGACGGCGTCAGCGTCCGCGGCCTCAACACCGCCGCCACCATCTGGTGCACCGCCGCCATCGGCGTGCTCACCAGCTCCGGCGCCTTCCTCCCCGCCGCCGCCGCCACCCTCCTCCTGCTGGCCACCAACCTCCTCCTCAAGCTCCTTGCTCCCCGCATCCGCCCCCTGCGTTACTTCGATGAACGCGAACACTACTACCGCCTCACCCTCGTCTGCGCCAGCGCCCACGAGCTGCGCATCCGCTCCCTCGTCATCAACGCCATCCGCGACACGAAGAACCAGCTCAGCAACCTCGAAAGCGCCCAGATTGCCGATGGCAAGGCCGAAATCAAAGCCACTCTCCTGACCTCCGGCATCCGCCGCGACCGCGTGGTCGAGCGCCTCATCGGCCGCCTCAGCCTCGACGAAGAGGTCACCCGCGTCGGCTGGGAAATGATTTAAAAAACGGCTCGTGAGCGTAATCCGGGTAAATGGAAACTCACAAAAAAGGAACCCGAAAATCGGGTTCCTTTTTTGTGAGCCGGCTCGGTGAATTACTTCTTGGTGTTTTCTTCGATGGCCACAGCCACGGCCACGGTGGCGCCAACCATCGGGTTGTTGCCCATGCCGAGGAAGCCCATCATCTCAACGTGCGCGGGGACCGAGGAGGAGCCGGCGAATTGAGCGTCGGAGTGCATGCGGCCCATGGTGTCGGTCATGCCGTAGGAGGCGGGGCCGGCGGCCATGTTGTCGGGGTGAAGGGTGCGGCCTGTGCCGCCGCCGGAAGCCACGGAGAAGTATTTTTTGCCCTTCTCGTTGCATTCCTTTTTATAGGTGCCGGCCACGGGGTGCTGGAAGCGGGTGGGATTGGTGGAGTTGCCGGTGATCGAAACGTCGACCCCTTCTTTCCACATGATCGCCACGCCTTCGCGGACGTCGTCCGAACCGTAGCAGCGGACGGAGGCGCGGGGGCCGGCGGAGAAGGCGGTTTCCTTCACGATCTTGAGCTCGCCGGTGTAGTAGTCAAACTCGGTCTCCACGGCGGTGAAACCGTTGATGCGGCTGATGATGTAGGCGGCATCCTTGCCCAGGCCGTTGAGGATCACCTGAAGGGGTGTGCTGCGGACTTTGTTGGCTTTGGTGGCGATGCCGATCGCGCCTTCGGCGGCGGCGAAGGATTCATGGCCGGCGAGGAAGCAGAAACATTTGGTCTCTTCGCGCAGGAGCATGGCGGCGAGGTTGCCGTGACCGATGCCGACTTTGCGGTCGTCGGCCACGGAGCCGGCGATGCAGAAGGCCTGAAGGCCTATGCCGATGGCTTCGGCGGCGTCGGCGGCTTTGGTCGCGCCTTTTTTGAGGGCGATGGCGGCGCCGAGCACATAGGCCCAAGCGGCGTTTTCAAAGCAGATGGGCTGAATCGCCTTGCAGATTTCGTAGGGATCGAAGCCTTTGCCGGTGCAGAGTGTGCGGGCGTCTTCGAGCGAAGCAATGCCGTATTGCGCCATCACGGCTTCGATTTGCTTGATCCGGCGTTCATAACTTTCAAATAACTGTGCCATTGTCGTGTTCCTTCCAGATCAAACTATTCGTGGCGGGGATCGATGAATTTCACAACGCCGGCTTCGGCGGTGAAACGACCATAGGTGCCGGTGCTCTTTTTGAGGGCTTCGTTGGCATCGGTCCCTTTCTTGACGGCATCCATGAATTTGCCCATGTGGACGAATTCGTAGCCGCAGACTTCGTTGTTGGCATCGAGCGCGATGCGGCTGACGTAGCCTTCGGCCATTTCGAGGTAGCGGACGCCTTTCTGGAGCGTGCTGTACATGGTGCCGACCTGGGAGCGGAGGCCTTTGCCGAGGTCTTCGAGACCTGCGCCGATGGGCAGGCCGCCTTCGGAAAAGGCGCTCTGGGTGCGGCCGTAGGCGATCTGAAGGAAGAGCTCGCGCATGGCGGTGTTGATGGCGTCGCACACGAGGTCGGTGTTGAGCGCTTCAAGCACGGTCTTGCCGGGGAGCACTTCGGCGGCCATGGCGGCGGAATGGGTCATGCCCGAGCAGCCGACGGTCTCGATGAGGGCTTCCTGAATGATGCCGTCTTTGACGTTGAGCGTCAGCTTGCAGGCGCCCTGCTGGGGGGCGCACCAGCCCACGCCGTGGGTCAGACCGGAAATATCGGAAACCTGGGTGGATTTGACCCATTTTCCTTCTTCGGGGATCGGCGCCGGGCCGTGCTTGGGGCCTTTGGCGACCGTGCACATTTGCTCGACTTCGTGCGAGCATGCGTATGGACAACTCATGTTACCTCCTGTGTTGAAAAAAGATTCGCATCAGCATACACCATTGGCCTGTAAAAGACAAGTGCGCAGGCTTTTTATTTCCGCCGCCGTGATTTGCAGTAATAGATGCAACATCTATCCAAAGGAGGTTTCAGGGAGGATGAAGGCCTTTTTCTGCCGCACGGGTGAGGGTATTCCCGAACACGGGCGGCAGAAAAACAAGACAAAAAAAGCCCATGAAGGTAAACTGATCAGTCGCTAAAAAAATCAGAAAGAAAACCCTTATGGACTGCAAACACTCTATCACACCCTTCAAAAAATGGCAACACTTCAACAGCGAAGATCGACTCGTTCTGGAAAGCCTTACGCGAAGAAAAGCGAAACTCACGCAAAGAGAAATCGCCGGAATCATGGGGTATTCTCCGGCGACGATTTCAAGGGAGTTGAGGCGAGGAGCCGTGGTCAACCGCGATTCGCAGTTGCCGAATTCACCGTCTACTCCGCCGAAAAAGCGCAGCAGGTCATCGCGGAGGGTCACGCGCAAAAAGGACCAAGAATGAAAATGACGCAACAACTCAAGGAACAACTGCGTCGGCTCATCGTCGATGAAAAAAGGTCGCCGTATGATGCGGTGTGTTGTTTGAAGGAAAAAGCAATCGGCTATGTGCCGTGCGTGCGAACCATTTATTACCACATTAATGCAGGCTCGCTGGGCATCAGCCGGGAGGATTTGCCGTATAAGCGCAAGAAACGCCAATCCAAACGCATCGCGGTGCGCCCCGCTCGAACCGGCAAAGGCAACCGCAGCATTCGCGAGCGCCCGCCCGAGGTTGAAGCGCGCCGGGCGGCGGGCGATCTGGAGATTGATTGCGTGGTCGGCGCGCAGGGCACGGGCACCGCGATCCTCACGCTGGTCGAACGCAAAACCCGTTACTTATGGATGTGCAAACTACCGGTCAAGAACCAACGCTGCGTCCTTCGCGCCTTGAGCGGTCTTCTTGGGCGCGGCGAGATTCCCTTTGCTTCGACCCTCACAAGCGACAATGGCTGCGAGTTTCTTGACCAACAGGCGCTTGAAGCCCTTTTCGCACGCCATCGCCGCCCGCTGAACGTGTACTACGCCCATCCTTACTGTTCCTGGGAGCGCGGCACCAATGAAAACACCAATCGCATCATCCGCCGCTTCATTCCAAAAGGCATCGATTTGAAAACCTACACCCGAAAGGACATCGCTCATGTGCAAAACCACATCAACTCAATTCACCGCAAAACCCTC
>JAVBLT010000008.1:0-58455 GCA_031553315.1 Kiritimatiellia bacterium | reverse complement strand
CATGACCGCATATTGCTACTTGGTCAATCCCGTTCGACTTGCATGCCTAATCCACGCTGCCAGCGTTCGTTCTGAGCCAGAATCAAACTCTCAGTTAAAATTGTTGAGCCGATGAATCCTTTCGGGTTCATCTCTCGGTTTCATTGATAGGTCCTGATCCGGCACAAGCTTCTTACTGTTCTTGCGCATCCCTTCCAGACCAAGAGCCTGAAGAGATGCCGTTGAGCGATTCCACTTTTCAAAGAGCGAGCCCGCTAGTGGGGCGAAACGGATGGCAATATAGCAAAAGGGCTGGGGTGTGGCAACAGCAAAATTAATTTTTTTTCGATGATAAAATAACTCATTGAAAAACCGAAATGAAAAAGCCCCCCGCTGCCGTTTCCGGCGGGGGGGGCTGGGTTCGTTGGGTTGTATTGATGGTGTTATGTGGCGTTTTTACGCGACTGTGATGGCGATTTTGGTCTGGACTGCTGATTCGGGTTGCGGGATGGTGACGCGAAGGAGGCCGTTGCGGAACTCGGCTTTGATGGCGTCGGGGGCGGGGGTGTAGGGGAGCTCGAAGCGGCGCTCGAAGGTGAGGGGGTCTCCGGCGAAGTCGACCTTTTCGCCTTTTATCTGAAAAACGGCGCGATCGAGGGATATGTCGATTTTCCCGGGTTCGTAGCCGGGAAGCTCGGCTTCGAGGAGGAGGCCTTTTTCAATTTCCCGGAAGAAGATTCTCGGATTGGAACGATTCCGGATTGCGCGGGGGTCGAGGAGGGCGTCGAGTATGTTTGCGGTGGGATAAGCGGGTGTGTAGGTTTTCATTCTGTTTTCCTTTCGTTGGGTTACACGCTTTATTGTTTAGCATGGGGCGTGCCAATGGGGAAATGGATGAAAAAATACTTAAAATGGGACAAGGTGGCTCAATTTTGTGTCATGTTGGCGGCAAAATGACACACGATTAAAATAAAAAGACCGTTCCTCGGTGAGGCGGAACGGTCTTTTGAGTGTTGCTGGGGTTGGAGCATATTAAGAATGAAACTTCTCTTTTTCTCTGTTCTTTTCCTTTTTGCTTTCATCCTTTCAGGTCGCCGTAGCGTTGCTATGGCTCACTTCAAGAATTCACCAAAAAGAAAAATACCTTTCGAAGAATTGAGACGTTTCAATCTTAACTTGCTCTAGCGGCAGCAGGCGTAGAGGACGCCGGCTACGACTGCGGAGCCGATGACGCCGGAGACGTTGGGGCCCATGGCGTGCATGAGGAGGAAGTTGGTGGGGTCGTCTTCGAGGCCGACTTTGTTGGCGACGCGGGCGGCCATGGGGACGGCGGAGACGCCGGCGGCGCCGATGAGGGGGTTGATTTTGTTTTTGCTGAAGACGTTCATCAGGCGGGCCATGAGGCAACCGCCGGCTGTGCCCAGCGCGAAGGCGATGAGGCCGAGGAAGAGGATGCCGAGGGTTTCGAAGTTGAGGAACTTTTCCGCGGCGAGTTTGGAGCCGACGGAGAGGCCGAGGAGGATGGTGACGATGTTGATGAGGGAGTTGGCCATGGTGTCGGAGATGCGATCGACGACGCCGCATTCTTTGGCGAGGTTGCCGAGCATCAGCGCGCCCAGGAGGGGGACGGCGGAGGGCAGGAGCAGGGCGCAGAGGAGGACGACGACGATAGGGAAGAGCACTTTTTCCATCTTGGTGACGTGGCGGAGCTGCTTCATTTTGATCATGCGTTCTTTTTTGGGAACCATGAGTTTCATGATGGGCGGCTGGATGATGGGTACGAGGGCCATGTAGGAGTAGGCGGCCACGGCGATGGCTCCGAGGAGGTCGGGGGCGAGCTTGGTGGTGAGCCAGATGGCGGTGGGGCCGTCGGCGCCGCCGATGATGCCGATGGAGGCGGCGTCGGTAATGAAAAAGTTGATGCTCTCGAAGCTCATGGTGAGGATGAGGGCGCCCATGAGGGCCACGAAGATGCCGACTTGGGCGGCGGCGCCGAGGAGGGCGGTGCGGGGGTTGGCGATGAGGGGGCCGAAGTCGGTCATTGCGCCGACGCCCATGAAGATGAGGATGGGGAAGAGGCCGGTGCTGACGCCCATGCTGAAGGTGTAGTAAAGGAATCCGCCAGGCTCGACGACGTTGCCCAAGGTGTCGAGAAGCGGCGCCGCTGTAACGCCTGCATTGGGGACGTTGGCCAGGAGGCCGCCGAAACCGATGGGCAGGAGCAGGAGGGGCTCGAATTCTTTGACGAGGGCAAGATAAATCAACCCAAGGCAAACGAGAATCATGATGCCTTGGCTGAGGCCATAGGGCAGCACGGTTTTGGATTTGCTTGTGGGCAAGGGTTTGACGGGGGCGCGGGGCGCGGGGGGGGCTTTGAGCATGAAGCCCGCAACGCCGGTATCGTCGGCGAGGCCGGTGATGCGCTGGAAGGTGAGGCGCCAGTCGCCGACTTGGTGGGAATGGATTTCGCCTTCGACGACGCCGTCGGGATCGGGGATCATTTTCCCGTGCATTTTTGGGTTTTCGTTGAGCCAGGCGCGGCGCTCGGCGACAAGGGCGACCATGGAGATGTCTTTTTTGTCGGGACGGGGGGCGGCTTCGGCGTTGATCTGCTGCGCGGCGTTGGCGGCTGCGGCTTGAAGGCCTTCGGCGGCTGTGGCGGGCAGGATGGCGCCAAGGGTGAGGAGCACGGCGGCCATCCAGGCGTTTTTGAGGTGTTTCATTCGAAAAATCCTTGTGGGGTGATGGTCTTAACCGATGATGGCCAGGACGTCGCCGGCGTTGACTTTGTCGCCGGTGGCGACGCTGATGGATTGGATGGTTCCGGCGCAGGGGGCCTTCATGGGCATTTCCATTTTCATGGCTTCCATCACGAGGATTTCGTCGCCTTCGTTGACGGTGGCTCCGACATCGGCGGTCATGCGAAGGATGAGGCCGGGGACGGGGGCGGCCATGGGGGTGCCGGCTCCGCCGGGTGCGGGGGCGGTGGGGGCGGGGTGGGCTTTGAGGCCGTCTTCCACTTTGATTTCGTAGGCTTTGCCGTTGACGGTGGCTTTGCTGCCGGTGAGCTCGACGCCGTAGGTTTTGCCGTTGACGGTGACGGTGTAGGCGCCGCCTTTGGCGGGGGCGGGGGCGGGGGCAGGGGCTTTCTTTTCGATCTTGCGCACGCCGAGGGGGGCGGACTTGGGATCTTTGATGAAGGCGATGCCTTTTTCGGCGCAGGAGGCGGCGATGAAGATGTTTTCATCGGTCAGGGGGAGGGCGGCGGCTTTGAGGAGGGCTTCGGCGGGGGCGCGGCCTTTCTTGGGGTCGGCGTCGTTGATTTCCAACACGGTTTTGTCGGTGGGCTGGAGGGCGAGCTGCTCGGAGGCGATTTTAATGATTTCGGGATCGGGTGCGACGGGGGTCTTGCCGAAGTAGCCGAGGACCATTTTGCCGTAGCCGGGGGCGATTTTCTTCCATTTGCCGAAGAGGAGGTTGTTGAAGGCCTGCTGGACGTAGAACTGGGAGACGGGGGTGACGGAGGTGCCGAAGCCGCCGAGGCGGACGGAGTCGTACATTTCGGCGATGAGGTCGTCGTAGCGGTCGAGCATGTTGTTGTCGCGGAGCATCTGGGTGTTGGCGGTGAGGGCGCCGCCGGGCATGGGGGACCAGATGATGACGGGGTCGACGGCCATGGCTTCGGGGGGGAGGAAGTAGTCGGCCATGGCGGCGCGGAAGGTGTCTTCGGCGGCGCGGATTTTGTTTACGTCGATACCGTCGAGCTCGAAATCGGGGTCGCCGTCGAGGG
Organism: Kiritimatiellia bacterium; assembly: GCA_031553315.1. Lineage (GTDB taxonomy): Bacteria > Verrucomicrobiota > Kiritimatiellia > RFP12 > DVOR01 > JAVBLT01. The sequence goes on along the minus strand of JAVBLT010000008.1, from coordinate 54,686 downwards.
CGTGCCACATGGTGATGATGTCGGGCTGGCAGGTGCCGCCGGAGACGGGGCACATGGAGAGGTCGAGGCCGTCGGCGCCGCCGCGGATGGCGGCGAGGTAGCAGGCGATGCCGTTGCCGGCGGTTTCGTGGGAGTGGAAGTGGAGGTGGGTGCTGTCGCCGACGAGCTTGCGGGCAAGCTTGAGGGTGTTGTAGACGGTGGTGGGGGTGGCGGTGCCGGAGGCGTCTTTGAAGCAGACGCGGTCGAAGGGGATCTTGGCGTCGATGATTTTTTTGAGGCGGTCGGCGTAGAATTCGGGGGTGTGGGTGCCTTGGTTGTCGACGCCGGGGGGAAGGCCCATCATGGCGATGACGACTTCGTGCTTGAGGCCGGCGTCGTGGATGCATTGGCCAGACCATTTGAGGTTTTCAACGTCGTTGAGGGCGTCGAAGTTGCGGATGGAGGTCATGCCGTGTTTCTTGAAAAGGTCGGCGTGAAGCTTGATGATGTCGCTGGACTGGGAATCGAGGGCGACGATGTTGACGCCGCGGGAGAGGGTCTGGAGGTCGGCGTCGGGGCAGGTCTTGCGGAATTCGTCCATCACGGCGAAAGCGTCTTCCTGGCAGTAGAAGTAGCAGGATTGGAAGCGGGCGCCGCCGCCGGCTTCAAACCAGCGGATGCCGGCATCGTAGGCGGCTTTGACGGCGGGCATGAAATCTTTGGAGAGGACGCGGGCGCCGTAGACGGACTGGAAGCCGTCGCGGAAGGCGGTGCACATGACTTTGATTTTTTTCTTGCTGCTCATTTGAAACTCCTGGTTGCATTCAACTCAATACGGTGAAGGGGGGGGATTAAGAACGTTCTTTTGCCACGGCGGCCGCAATCGCCACGGCCACGGCTTCATCACTGGAACCGGCAGCGGCGACGGCGGGCTTTTTGAGCACTTTTGGCTGCGGGTCGGGGAGGATGTGGTTGATATACGGAACGACGAGTTCGAGGCCGTTCATCACGAGGATGAGCAGCAACAGGAAGAGCATGACGATTGCCATCCCCGCTACGAGCAAGACTAAACCTTGTGCCAGCATAATACGCCTCCATTAGGGTTGCGAAAATTATCGGTGTAAAATATCACGATTTTTAAAAAAATGAAAGCTGAAAAAGCCATTTTGTCAATTTCATTGTTTTTCGCGCGCGCAAACACTAAAAAATATGTGGGTTGAAGCGCAACAGCCGGGGCGGAGTTGCACGGCATAAAATAATCAGATGCGCAATTTCACGAAATGGTGTAGAATAGCGGTGTTTTTCTGGAGATAGAAAACCATGACCTTACACTTTACGAAAATGCACGGCGCGGCCAATGATTTCATTATGATCGATGACCGCGAAGGCAAAGTGCCTTGGGAAGATTATGTGCTGATGTCGCTCCTGGCCACCCGCCGCACAGGCGTGGGCTGTGAAGGCATTATCCTGATTCAGGAATCCAGGCGCGCCGATTTCCGCATGCGCTTTTTGAACCCCGACGGCACCGAAGTCGACATGTGCGGCAACGGTTCGCGCTGCGCCGCTCTTTTCGCCCACCGCATCGGCGCGGCCAGGCGCTCCATGACCATGGAAACCTCCTGCGGCCTGCTCGACGCCGAGCTCACCGACAACGGCGTGAAGGTCTGGATGCCCGAATCCTCAGCCCGCGCCTACGGCATGGTCGTCAACGTGGGCGGTCAGCGCATCGAAGGCGATTTCATCAATACCGGCGTGCCGCATTTCGTGATCCGGGTCGATGATCTCAGCGCGGTCAAACTCCAGGAAACAGGCCGGGCCATCCGCCTGCACCCGGTGTTCGCGCCCGAAGGGGTAAACGTCGACTTCGTGACCCAGCGCGCCCCCAACCGCCTGACTATGCGCACCTACGAGCGCGGCGTGGAAGGCGAATCGGGTGCGTGCGGCACAGGCGCGGTCGCGGCGGCAGTCGCGGCGGTCGAAGCGCACGGCGGAATTTTGCCCATGCGCGTGAAAACATCCGGCGGCTTCGAGCTGTTTATCGACGGCGACTGGCGCAGCGGCAAATGCACCGGCATCACCCTCACCGGCCCGGCCAAAGTGGTGTACGAGGGATGCGTGGATCTCGACGCCCTCGACATGGCCGGCGCGGAGTGACATGAACCGGATTATTTTCGAGCCTCACGAAACAGCCCCCGACGGCACCGTGCCTCTCACCGGCACGCGTGCCGAGCATGTGCGCACCTTTCTGCACGCCACCCCCGGCCAACGCATCAAAGCCGGTCGGCTCAACGGCCCCGTCGGCACAGCCGAGATCCTCGCGGTGACCCCCGATTGCGTGATAATCCGCCCCGATTGCGCCGAGCCTTCCCTTCAGCCCTGGTTCGATCTTGTGCTCGCCCTGCCGCGCCCGCGCGCCATGAAACGCCTCTGGGCGCAAGTCGCCGCGATGGGCGTGGGGCGCATCTGGCTGGTCAATGCCGAAAAGGTCGAAAAAAGCTACTTCTCCAGCCACTGCCTCCGCGAAGAGGAATATCGCCCGCTCCTCATCGACGGCCTCATGCAGGCCGGCGCCACCCCCCTACCCTCCGTTGAGATTCTCCAGCGGCTAGCCTCGCTCCCCGCCCGCCTCCCCGCCGACGCGCCTCGACTCCTCGCACACCCCGGCGCCATCGCCCGCCCCGATCTTTCGCGGTGCGGCGCCGGTTGCCGCCCCGTGCTGGCGGTCGGCCCCGACGGCGGCTGGACGGCCGACGAATGCGCTTTTTTCTTCGCCAACGGCTTCTCCCCCTTCTCCCTCGGCCAACGCCCGCTCCGCACCGACACCGCGTGCATTGCGCTCATCGCGGTGTTGCAATCGCTCACGGAGGGCGCATGAGCCGTGTTTTGCTGCATACCTGTTGCGGCCCCTGCGCCGCGCATTGCATCCGCGCGCTCAAGGCCGAGGGCCACATGCCTGTGCTCTTTTTTTCGAACAGTAATATCGCCCCCGCCGCTGAATACGCGCTCCGCCGCGATGCGGCCCAGACTCTCGCACGGCTGGAAAAAGTCGATTTTATCGAAGACCCGCCCGACCATGACCGTTGGCTTGCCGAAGCGGCCGCCGGTTTCGAGGCCGAGCCCGAAGGCGGCGCGCGGTGCGCCCGATGCTTCCGCTTCAGTTTCACGCGAACTGCCCAAGCCCTTGAGCGAAGCGGCTGCGAAGCTTTCACGACCACGCTCAGCGTGAGCCCGCACAAACGCAGCGCGCTTCTTTTCGAGGCGGCGCGCGAGGTTGGCGCAACCTGTTTCATCCCCTACGATTTCAAAAAACGAAACGGCTTTCAGGAAAGCCTCCGGCTCGCCGCGGAATATGGCCTCTACCGCCAGGATTATTGCGGTTGCGAATTTTCAAAAAGGAATTGACCCCATGAAGAAACCGATTCGAATGATCATCCTCGGCGCGGGCGACCGCGGCCGTACCTATGCTTCCTACGCCAGGGAAAACCCCGCCGAAGCCGTGGTCGTGGCCGTGGCCGATGCCGATGAAGCGCGCATGAACAACCTCGCCGACGCCTGGAATCTCCCGCCCGAAGCGCGCTTCACCGATTGGGAAAAAGCGCTTGAAAACCCGCCCGAGGCCGATGTGGCCGCCATCACGCTGCCTGATGCGCTTCACGTGGAGCCCGCCCTCCGCGCGCTCGACAAAGGTTTCCACCTCATCCTCGAAAAGCCGATGGCGCGCACGTGGGAGGAGTGCGAGCGCATTCATGCCAAAGTGCGCGAGACGGGCCGCCTCGTGATTATCGGCCATGTGCTCCGCTACACGGTTTACAACACCGAGCTGCGCCGCCGCATCCACTCCGGCGAAATCGGCGATGTGGTCAGCATCCAACACCTCGAGCCCGCCGGCTACATGCACGCCGCCCACTCCTTCTGCCGCGGCAACTGGGGCAACACTGCCCGCGCCACCCCGATGATCGTGCAAAAATGCACCCACGATTTCGACCAGTTTGTGTGGTGGCTCGGCCGCCCCTGCAAAGCGGTCTCCTCCTTCGGCAGCCTCCTGCACTTTACCCGCGCCAACATGCCCCCAGGCGCGGCCGAGCGCTGCATCCACTGCCCGCCGAGCATCGAGCGGGAATGCCCCTTCTCGGCCATCAAAATCTACCGCGAACGCACCGATTTCCGCTACGCCTTCACCGACCGCACCGACGCCACCTCCGAAAAGCTCATCGTGGAAGGCCCTTATGGCCGCTGCGTGTATCAGTGCGACAACGACGCGGTGGATCACCAGATTGTGAACATGCAATTCGAAGGCGGCGTCACCGTTTCCCACACCATGGAATCCTACAGCTATGCGGGCGGCCGCCAGACCCGCATTTTCGGCACCCGCGGCGAAATCATCGGCGACGGCAAGACCCTCACCATCCACCACTTCGCCGACCGCACCACCTCCCTCTGGAACAGCCTCACCGAAGCCGGCGCCTTCCTCGCCTCCGGCCACGGCGGCGGCGATTTCGGCCTCATGCGCGAATTCGTCCGTAGCCTCACCCAAGGCACCCCCGAGCAATGGATCGCGACCTTCGAAGCCTCTCTTGAGAGCCACCGGATCGCCTTCGCCGCCGAAGCCAGCCGCCGCGCCGGCGGCGAACTGCAAAGGCTCCGCCCATGAATCAAGCTGAATTCAGCCTCCACCCCGATGAACGCGAAATCTGGCGCGGCGACCCTGTGATCGCTCCCGTGCGCACGCCGCTGACCTGGCTCTTCACGCTCATCGGGGTCAGCATGTTTCCCGTGCTCATCATTTTAGCCGTGATCGCCACAACCGCCACAGGCCAGCAAATTCCCCGGGTGCTGGGATTGGTTCCTCTGATGATCTTACTGGATGGCGGCACCCTTCTTCTCTCGCCGTGGTTTCTCAAACGCCCGTTGCGCCGCCTCTCCTACCGCATCACCGACCAGCGCGTGCTCATCCTGAAAAAAGATAAGGGCGAACGTTTTCATCTGCTCGCTGGCATTCCTTTTTCCGAAATCACCGCGCTCAAATTCAAAGCCGGGAAGGCGGGCTATGGCTATGTGCAATTAAAAGAAGGCGATAAGAACACTCTTTATTTCCTCCGGTTCATGCTTCCGCCCACCGCGCTTTACAATGTGGAAAACTCTGAATATGTGATGCAGCTCATCCAAAGCAGGAGAGACCGTGTTTTTGCCTGAAACGCGGGAGGAAATGAAGGCGCGCACGTGGGATGAGCTCGATATCATCCTCGTGACGGGCGACGCCTACATCGATTCCGCCTTCAGCGGAACCGCCGTGATCGGGCGCGTGCTCGAAGCCGCCGGGTATCGCGTGGGCATCATCGCGCAACCCGATATTTCAAACCATGAAGACATCACCCGGCTCGGTGCGCCCAAACTTTTCTGGGGCGTCAACGGCGGGTGCGTGGATTCGCTCGTGGCCAACACCACCGCCACGCTCAAACGGCGGCGTCAGGATGATTTCACCCCCGGCGGCGAGAACAACCGCCGCCCCGACCGCGCGGTCATCGCCTATTCCAACCTCATCCGCACCGCGTTCAAGCCCTGCGCGCCCATCGTGATCGGCGGCATTGAGGCGAGCCTCCGGCGCATCGCGCATTATGATTACTGGACCGATAAAATCCGCCGGCCCATTCTTTTCGATGCGAAGGCCGACATTCTCTCCTACGGCATGGGCGAGCGCTGCATGGTCGAGCTCGCCGATGCCATCAAAAACGGTCGCGAGTGGCGCGGTATCCGCGGCATTTGCCACGCCTCCCCCACTCTGCCCGAAGGCGTGCTTGAATTGCCCGCCTATGCCGAGGCCTCGCCCGCCACGCCGGAAGGGAAACAGCGCTTTTTTGAGATGTTTCGGCTTTTTTCGGACAATCAAGACCCGGTCACCGCAAAAACCCTCGCGCAAAAAGTCGATACCCGCTGGCTGATCCACAATCCGCCGCAACCGGTGCTGACGCCGGCCGAACTCGACCGCGTGCACGAGCTGCCCTATGAAAACGCCGCGCATCCCCGCGACCTCAAGGGCGGCGCCGTGCGGGCGCTCGACACGGTTCGTTTCTCCGTGACGCTCCACCGCGGGTGTTACGGCGCGTGCCGCTTCTGCGCCATCACCGCGCATCAGGGGCGGCGCGTCGTGAGCCGCAGCGAGGAATCGGTGGTGCGCGAGGTGACGGCTTTCACGAAGAACCCGCGCTTTCGCGGAATCGTGAGCGACGCCGGCGGGCCCACGGCCAATATGTACGGCTTCGAGTGCCCCCGCAAAACCGAAAAGGGCGCCTGCGCGAACCGCCAGTGCCTGTATCCCGAGCCCTGCCCGTCGCTCCCCGTGGATCACCGACCGCTCACGCGTTTGCTCAAGCGCCTGCGCGCGGTTCCCGGCATCCGCGCCGTTTTTTCAGCCTCGGGCATTCGCCCCGATCTCGTGGAAGCCGATAGGGCTCACGGCGAGGCCTACCTCGAAGAGCTCGCCTCTCACCACGTCTCCGGGCAGCTGAAGCTGGCGCCCGAGCACAGCGAAAAAGCGGTGCTCGACATCATGGGCAAACCCTCCATCGCCCCCACCGAAGCGTTTATCCGGCGCTTCAACGCCCTCAACCGCGCGCGCGGCCTCAGGCAGTTCGTCACCTGCTACTTCATCGCGGCTCACCCCGGCTCCACCGAGGCCCACATGCGCGCGCTCAAAACCGCCGCCCGCCGCGACCTCGGCCTCTGCCCCGAACAGGTGCAGATCTTCACCCCCACGCCCTCGACCTGGGCCACCGCCTTCTACTGGACGGGGCTGGGCCCCGACGGCAAGACCCCGCTCTTTTCCGAGCGCGGCCTCAAAGGAAAAGCCGCCCAGAAGGCCATCCTTTGCCCAACGCCTCCGCGCGGATGAAAAACTCGCTTTTTATTCTTTTCGCTCAGCGTGAAATCTGCTATTTTTTGTAACGCGTCAATGACGTTGAAAGGACGGAAATTACAATGTTGCCCCAGGAAAAACGAGTCGCCGTGATCGGAGCCGGCCAGGCTGGCGTGGCCGCCGCCGATGTGTTGACAGCCGGCGGATGCTCCGTGGTTCTCTTTTCAGATGAAAACGTTCCGCCCTATTTCCGCCCCAGGCTTCCCGCCGTGGCCTTTGGCCAGGTCGACGACGCGACCATCAAAATCCGCCAGCGGCCCTGGTATGAAGAACGCAAAATCGATCTCCGCCTCTCCACCCGGGTCACCGGAATCAACGTGCTGACCGGAACCGTGACGACCGCCGACACCCCGACCGACCATTTCGACGCCATCATCATCGCCACCGGTTCCCAGCCGAATGCGTTCCGGTATGAGGGCGATGCCGACCCCGCCCACATCTTCAGCCTTTCCTGTATGCTCGATGCCCGCGCCATTCGCCGGCGCCTTCCCGAAAAAGGCCGGATCATCATCCTCGGCGGCGGCATTCTCGGCATTGAAGCCGCCGTTCGCGCGGCAAAAGCCGGGTTTGAGCCCGTCCTGGTCGAGCATGAAGCCCACCTGCTCGGCGGCCAGCTTGGAAGAACCGGCGAAGAAGCCCTTCTCTACACGCTTCACCATGCCGGAGTCACCGTCCGGCGCGACATGGCGATCGCCCGCCTCATGAAAAAGGGCAACGGCGTGGAGGCGCACTTCGTCAACACCAATATCATCGACGCCAACTGGATTCTCTGCACCACCGGCAGCCACCCCGACATCCGCCTCGCCCAGGCCTCCGACCTGAAAATCGAGCGCGGCATATCCACCGGTCCCGCGCTCGACATCGCCCCGCTCGTGTATGCCGCCGGCGACGTGGCCCAACCCCGCGGCCTTCCCGCCGTCTGCTCCGCCCGCCGCTCCATTCTCCACGGCAAACTCGCCGCCGCCAACCTTCTCGCCGCCCTTGCCGGAAAAAAACAAAAAAACTGGGAAAGAACCGTTTTTCCCGTTGAAATGAAAGCCGAAGAGGTGGAGCTCCACCTCTTCGGCATGCTCGGCGACGCCAATGCCCTTGAAACGCGCCTCGACGACGCCAACACCCCCGGCATCTACCAGGGGTGCGTCAGCGTCAACGACCGCCCCGTCGGCGTGCGCATGGTCGGCACCCGCGATAAATTCGATTCCTGGAGCATGGAAATCGCCAAAGTGATTCCCGCGCTGCAATAGAACGGTGATTTTTCTTTTTGGCAAATGCTTTCAGGCCGCCGTAGCAGCGCTACGGCGACCTGAAAGGATGAAAGCAAAAAGGAAAAGAACAGAGAAAAAGAGAAAATTCAATCTTAATATGCTCTAGATCCCCACGCGGAGGGTGGTTTCGCGGGCGGGGCCGATGGAGAGAATGCCCAGGCGCCCGCCGATGAGCTCAAGCAGGCGCTCCACATAGGCTTTGGCCTTGAGGGGAAGCTGCTCCATGGAGGTGAGATGGCTGGTTTCGGTCATCCAGCCGGGCATGGTCTCGTAAACGGGGGTGCAGCGCTCAAGGAGAGAGGTGGAGGAGGGGACGGTGTCGTAACGCACGCCGTCGCACTCGTAAGCCACGCAGATTTTGATTTCTTCGCAATCGTCGAGCACGTCGAGCTTGGTAACGGCCCAGAAGTCGACGCCGTTGACCATGGCGGAGTAGCGGCCGACGACGGCGTCGAACCAGCCGCACCGGCGGGGGCGACCGGTGGTGGCGCCGAATTCACCGCCGCGCTGGCGGAGCTTTTCGCCCATATCGTCGAAAAGTTCGGTGGGGAAGGGGCCGGATCCCACGCGGGTGGTGTAGGCTTTGATCACGCCGACCACGCGGTCGATGCGGCGGGGGGAGAGACCGGAGCCGATGCAGGCGCCGCCGGAGGTGGGGTTGGAGGAGGTGACGAAGGGATAGGTGCCGAAGTCGATATCAAGCATGGTGCCTTGGGCGCCTTCGAGGAGAATGGAGTTGCCCTCGCGGTCGAGGCGGTTGATCATGTCGACGGTGTCGGCGATGTAGGGGCGGAGCTCTTCGGCGGCTTTACGGTAGGTGGCGATCAGTTCTTTGGCGTTGAGCTTTTCGGCGCCCATCTGGGTGAGCTTGAGGTTGGTTTCTTCGATCTGTTCTTCCACACGGTCGAGGAAATCGGGGTCGAGCATGTCGCCGCAGCGCAGGCCCGTGCGGGACACTTTGGCGGCGTAGGCGGGGCCGATGCCGCGGCCAGTGGTGCCGATTTTCTTGTCTTCGGAGCGGAGGGCTTCGTCGGCCTTGTCGAGGGCGCGGTGCCATTGCATGACCATTTGCGTGCGGCAGCTGAGGAAGAGGCGGCCGTTGGGTTCGATGCCGTAGCCGCGGAGCATGGCGATTTCCTTGATCAGGTCGAGCGGATCCATGACCACGCCGTTGCCGATGATGCAGGTTTTGCCGTCGTGGAGAATTCCGGAAGGAATGAGGTGAAGCACGTACTTCTTTCCTTCGGCAATCACGGTGTGGCCGGCATTGCTGCCGCCCTGGTAGCGCACGATAACATCTGCCTGCGACGTGAGAACGTCGATGATTTTCCCTTTGCCTTCGTCTCCCCACTGGGATCCGATGAGAATCGTATTGGGCATACAAGCTCCTTATTAGACTCAACCTCGAAACAAGGTGCCTGATTATAGCGGAAATCCGGCGCAGACTGCAAGCCAATAAAACGGGGTGCGTGTGAAGGGTTTTTCAACGCATTTGTTTTCTGTCTCGCCATTTTCGCGGGGTTATGGTATAAAGGAAACCATGAATTCGCGCCCGACCGAAGAGCTCAATCAGAAAAACGCATCATTCGATAACCGCCTGCGCCCCACGCAGTTTGCGGATTTTTGCGGTCAGCAAAAGGTGCGCGACCGGCTGATGCTGGCCGTGGAGGCCGCGCGGCAACGCGGCGAGCCGCTTGACCATGTGCTGCTTTCGGGGCCTCCCGGCCTGGGCAAGACCACGCTGGCGTTTATCCTCGGCGAAGCGATGGGCGTTCATGTGAAGGCCACTTCGGGACCGGTGATTGACAAACCGGGCGATTTGGCCGGGCTGCTGACCAGCCTGGAACCGGGCGATATTGTGTTCATCGATGAAATTCACCGGATGCAGCGCTCCGTGGAGGAGTATCTTTACTCGGCGATGGAAGATTTTGTGATCGACATCATGATCGATCAGGGTCCCAATGCCCGTTCGGTTCGCCTTGAACTGCCGCATTTCACGCTGGTGGGCGCGACCACGCGCAGCGGGTTGATTTCATCGCCCCTGCGTTCGCGTTTCGGTTTGCAGAACCGTTTGGATTATTATCTGATCGACGATCTTCAGCGCATTGTCGAACGCTCCGCCGGCAAGCTTGGCGTGCCGATCAATGCGGAGGGCGCGCTGGAAATCGCCGCCCGTTCGCGCGGCACGCCGCGCATCGCCAACAATCTTTTGCGGCGAGTGCGCGATTATGCCCAGGTGCGCGCCGACAACCGCATTGACCGCGCCGTGGCCGATCAGGCGCTTGCGCTGCTTGAAATCGACCCGCAGGGGCTCGATGAAATGGATGTACGCATCCTTGAAGCCATTGTCGTTAAATTCGGGGGCGGCCCCGTGGGGCTTGGCACGGTGGCGGTCGCTGTCGGCGAAGAGCCCGATACGGTGGAAGAGGTCTACGAGCCCTATCTCATTCAGGAGGGCTACCTCGACCGTACGCCCAAAGGCCGCGTGGCTCAGCCCAAAGCTTATGAGCGCCTCGGCCTCAGGCCCGCCGCCCGGCAAGACGAATTCTTTTAACCGTGGAAACGTTTGGAAGCATGAACGAAAAGAAGACACCCGCCCCTGAACCTCTCGACCCGCGAATCGTGATGCACCGGCGCATTCTCGGCGCGCTTCTGCTGCCGCTTGCGCTCCTGCCGTTTTTCAGCATTGTCACGTACGACTGGCACGACATTTCCTGGCTTGCCCAGCCCGTGCAGTCGCCCCCCGCCAACGCCGTCGGCGCGCTGGGCGCCTGGTTCACCTTCATCGGCTACAGCGTGATCGGCCTGGCCCTGTGGCTGATTCCGCTGTGGATTATCGCCTGCTGCGGCATGCTCATCTACGGCAGAACGGTTCGCCTCGGCCGGCGTTCGCTGTGGCTAATCGTGATGATTCTGCTCGCCGCCTGCCTCTTTCAGCTTCACCGCGACGCGTTTTACATGACGCTTGAGCGCCGCAATCTCTTGCCCAATGCCGGCGGCGCGGTCGGTCAGGTTCTCGTTTCCAACGTGTTGGAACACACGCTCAGCCGCGTGGGCAGCCTGGTGGTGATCTGGACGGCGTTTGCGTTCAGCGTGGTCTTTTTCATTGGCTTCCGCAATCTGGTCACGGGTGTGGTTCGCCTGTGCGGCTGGTTTTCGGACCGCCGCGCCCAACGCGATCTGTATGCTTCTGAAAAAGAGAAGGAAAATCGTGAAGCCGGGCGCGACCTGCTGCGCCAGTCGCGCGAAGCTCCGCGTTCGCCCAATCCGCCGCCCGTTCCTGAAAAAGCGCCGCCTCCCGCGCCTGCGCCCCGCCCGGCTCCGAAACCGAAGGCCGCGCCTGCGCCGGTTCCGGCTCCGGTCGCGCAACCTGCCGGTGAAAAAGCCTTCTCGCTGCCCACGACTGCGCTGCTCGACCCGATTCCCGCCGAGCAGCGCGTGGAGGCCGGCAATACCCGCGAAGCCGCCGAGCGCATCATTTCCACCCTGCGCGAGTTCAAAATCGAGGCCGAAGTCACCCACATCGAAAGCGGCCCGGTGATCACGCAATACGAGCTTCTTCCGGCGGTCGGCGTGAAAGTCGAGCGCATTCAGAACATTGCCGCGAACCTGCGCATGGCGCTCAGCGCGGCCAGTATGCGCATTCAGGCGCCGATTCCCGGCAAGGGCGTGGTCGGCATCGAGGTGCCCAACCCCGTGGCGCGCACCGTAACGCTGCGCGAGGTCATGGAAGGCGAAACCTGGAAGCGCAACCAGCGCATGGCCGTGCCGCTCGCGCTGGGGAAAGACGCCAGCGGCAATGATCTTGTGGCCGACCTCGCCAAAATGCCCCACCTGCTTGTGGCCGGTTCGACCGGTTCCGGTAAGAGCGTCTGCCTCAACGCGATTCTCGCGGGCCTGCTCATGAGCCGCGCGCCCGATGAGCTTCGCCTGATTCTCGTAGACCCCAAGCGCGTGGAGTTCACCGCCTACGACAATCTGCCCCACCTGCTCGTGCCTGTGGTGACCGATGCCAAAAAGGTGGCCTTCGCGCTGCGCTGGGCGCTGATTGAAATGGATCGCCGCTACAAGATGCTTCAGGCCTGCCGCGTGCGCAACATCATCTCCTTCAACACCCGCCACGAACCCGTGCAGCAAGCGCTTTTCGACGGCATCGGCGAGGAAAAAGCCGCCGACGGTTACCCCGTGCGCCTGCCTTACATCGTGATCGTGCTCGACGAAGTGGCCGATCTCATGATGCAGGTCGGCGCCGAGATCGAGCAGAGCATCGCCCGCCTGACCCAGCTTGCGCGCGCCGTGGGCATTCACCTCATTCTGGCCACCCAGCGCCCCACCGTCAACGTCATTACCGGCACCATCAAATCCAACATCCCCGGGCGCATCGCATTCAAAGTCGCCCAGCGCAACGACAGCCGCACCATTCTCGATTCCCAGGGCGCCGAAAACCTCATCGGCCGCGGCGACATGCTCTTCCTCAACCCCACCAACAACCTCCTGATCCGTTCGCAGGGCGCCTGGGTCTCCGATGAGGAAATCGAGCGCATCACCGAGCACATCAAAGCGCAGGCCGGCCCCGCCTTCGATATGGCCTTCGCCGCAAAAATGGAAAAAATCCGCGAAGACGAACCCGAAGACGCCCTCCACGATGCCGCAGCCGCCGTCTCCGGCGGCAAGCTCGACCCCGATGAGGATGACGACGCCACCCCCGCCGGGACGACCATCGACCCCGATGACACGAGCGACGACGCCCTCGTGGCACGTTCCATCGAGATTATCCGCGAAACAGGCCGCTTTTCCGTTTCCTTCCTTCAGCGCCGCCTGCGCCTGGGCTACAACAAAGCCGGCCGCATCGCCGACCTCCTCGAAGAACGCGGCATTATCGGCCCCGCCAACGGCTCCAACGCCCGCGAAATCCTCGTGGACCTCAGCGCCGAAATTCCCTCCCACTACGCCGGAACCGACGCCGACCCCACCGTCGGCAACGGCGACGACGATGATTTCCCTCCCGCTTCCGACGATGATCCGGACGCATCTTCAGAAGCCCCCGCCCCTTAACCGGCAGCAAGGAACGCAGCTATGTCTATCGGAACCACTCTACGCGCCGCCCGTGAAAGCAAAGGCTACACCATCTCCTACGTCGCCGAGCTCACCAACATCATGGTGCGCGTGATCGAAGACCTTGAGAGCGACAATTTCAAGCGCATTGCCGCGCCCATCTACGGCCGCGGCTTCATCAAGCTCTACGCCGGCATCCTCGGCCTTGACCCCGACCCCCTGCTCGATGAATACAACGCCATTGTCTCAGGAGGCGACCGCCGCCCCGCCGACCCGCCGCCGCCAATCACGCCGCGCCCACCTGTCGCCGCAACCGCGCCCGCCGGCGATGAAAAAAGCGCGCTTGCCCGCATCCTCGAACAGCGCATGGCCGAAGAAAAACGCACCGCCGACCTGATTCTCGTGAAGCCCGGCGCCGCCTCGCCAGGCCAACCCGCCGGCGGCCTTCACGGCGTGACGATGATTGAGGAAGACGCGGATCAGGACCCCGTCTGGGAAGACGGCTCCCCGGAGAGCGATTTGCCCCCCGAAACCGTCGAAAGCCCGCTCCACGGCGTGGTCGTCAGCGAAGAAGAGCTTGAACCGCTCGATGCCGATCCCGAGCCCGTTTCACCCTTTCCCGAAGAACCCCAGCCGGTGCGCTTCCCCGTGAAAGCTCCCGCGCCCATTGCGCCCATGCCCGAAGACATTCCTCTGGTTATGCCGCAGGTCACTCCGCCGCCCCCCGTGGGCGAACCCGATCTCTTTACCATGGCCGATGAACGGAAGAGAACATTCGCGCAACCGGCCGGTTCCCCGCTTGCCCAACCGATTCCCCCTGCGGGACCGGATCGCCGCGCGCTGTTCAACCGGCCCAAAAACGCACCGATTTTCCGCCGCCCCGGCGTGGACGAACGCCCCGAAGAAGCTGAAGAACCGCGCGAAGGCGCGCGCGCAATGGCCAGAATCGCGCTTTGTGCGCGCGGTTTTTGCGGAAAAGTGATTGTTGCCTGTTCGGGGGCATTCACGGCGTGCCGCGCGCGCTGCGGCGCCAAACGGATTGCCTTTAAAACGGAAAACGTCAGAAAAGTCGCATTGATTGCATCGGTCGCCTGCGCGGTTCTGCTGGTCGGCGTGGCCATTTACATGACCATGACGGGGAATCCCGATGCCGCCCCCGCGGAAAAACAACCCGATTCCCCCACCCCGGCACAGGCGCAGTCGGTTCCGGTCAAGGCGATTGCGCCGCTTGCGCCCCCCCCCGCGCCTTATTTCGATTGAGGCAGGAGAATATCGGCGATCACAGGGCTTTTTCGAGCGACCTCGTCGTGTGAGAGCCCTTTGAGTTCATGGGGGAAAACGATCCAGTTATCCGTTTTCGCCACGAAATAATCCGGCGCGCAGCTGACTTTGGCAGCGAAGGGCTTCCAGTAGACCACGGCGAAGCGGGTGTTGGGGCCGCTCAGGCGATTAAGCAGGCAGGCCGCGGTTCTTCCGGTATCGAAGATGTCGTCGACCACCAGGATTTTCATTTCGGGCGTGAGCTGTGCGAAGATCTCTTCGGCGCAGCGAAACTGCACGCAACCGCTCTCGCCGATTCCCGTATAGGAAGAGCACATCACACAATAATGGCTGATGGGAATGCCGTAGAAATCGAAAGTTTCATGGATGACCATCCCCGGCACGGAGCCGCCGCGCCAAAGAGCCACCACGGCATCGGGGCGCCAGCCGGAATCGTAGACCTGGCGGGCGAGGCGAAAGCAATCTTCCTGATAGGTCTCTGCGGAAAGATAGGTTTTTTCCATAATCAACGCGTCCAAATTTGCCAGGAAACCGCGGGGGAATTGGGCGTTTTGATGTAACGGCCTTCCACTTTCAGCCCGTTGGGCGGCGGGGGCGCGACAACGCCTTCGGGCGTTTGGGGCGGCGGAATCCTGGGTATTTCCGGTTTCGGCGGCGGCATGGGAATTTCAATCACCGGTTTGGGTTTGACCGGGGCGGCCGGCATGGCCGCCACAACGGGAACCGGTTTCTCAATGACCGGCTCCGGTTGCGGTTCGGCGGCTGTGATCCTTTCAGCCGCGGGCGCGGTTTTTTCAACGGCAACCGGTTGCGGTTGAGGAGCGGGCGTCGGCGGGGGCGCGGCGGGCGCCTGAACCTGTTGAGGCCGCTGCTGGGCGATCATGTGATCGAATAACCGATCCTGCTGTGAGAACATTTTATTGATGAGCAGCGCGCCGATCACAATGAAAAGCACAATCACCATCAGCAAGATCCCTGAAAAAACGCACGTCAGGCCGATGATCCGCCTGCGGGATTTCTGGCGCTCGGCTTCAAGATAGTTTTCAAAGGCTTTTAAAACGGGAAATTCTTCCTCTCCGCCGTGAAGGGCGACCGCGAGAGGGGCTGGGTTCTGCGCATCGGGTGTCGGCATAAAACGCTTCCTTTCAATGATGGATGAGCATACAGCACGGCGGAAAAAACCGCAAGGTTATAGTGTAAAGAAGTCGGCATCGGTCTCAGTGATCCGTGTGATCGCTTTCGAGCGCAGCTGATCAGAGGCGGCTGATTTTACAAATGAAAAAGAACCGAAACTAAATCCGGTTCTTTTTTCAGTGAAAAAAAGCAATGCGCTTATTTCTTCACGCGGCGGCGAAGGCCGATTGCGGCCACACCCAGCGCAAACAAGGCAAACGAGGTCGGCTCGGGAACCACACCGGTCGAAGACCAGGTGGCGTTTCCTTGAAGCTGACTGGCAGGGTTCCAGACGTTGACGGGGGGGGGTGTGGGGCCGTCTTGAGTGAAAAAGGCCGCAGAGTCTCCACTGTTCGTCATTCCGCCGCTTTGAAAGTAGGTGTCGCCGGAAAAGACAACGATATAGAAATACCCCGTCTTCCCTGTTGCGTCCACTGTTCCGGAGGCTGCCGTCGGCCCCCAAAAGGGCGTCGTAGATCCAGGCTTGGCGCGTTGCTGAACAAAGCCGCTATCGGTCAAAGCCGTCGTTTTGTCCGTGTAGTGGCTGGAAGCAAGCGTCCAATCGGCTGAGTCGCTATAATAGATTGCAATCGTGTCAACATCGCTGAACTCAACTGACCCGGAGTCATAAGAAACGCTATCAACCGTCCAGTCCAACAGAACCGCATGAGCGGAGAAGACCGCCATCAGTGCTGTCACACCGGCGATTACATACTTTTTCATCAATTAACCCTCCTGTTCAAAAATCATTGTGGAATCTGAATCGTCGTTGCGACATGGGGATTTACAAACCAAAATCCCTTGCCGGCGGGAATTAAAACCGCATCACCGACAATCTCTGCTCCTGTCAACATGTTATACCATTTTTCGCCCATATATGCAAACGATATATTTGTTCCATCGTCCTGAGGCATCAAAACACGATAAAACGTGGCCGTTTTCCCCGGTGTTCCTGCGACGGGATTAAGAACGGTGATTGCTGATAATTTCACAGGATCCGCACCGCCAAAGGCAACGAGGTTATGCCCCGTTTCAACCGGCAGGGCGTTCAGCGGCGTCCACTGGCCGGCGAGATAAGCGGTCGTTTCGGTGCTGTCGGCGGGCAACTGCAGCCAAAGCGCGGTTCCCACATTCAACGTTTTGGCGCCGGCCGGAGGAGCTTCGATGACTGTGGGGCTTCCCGCCTCGCTTGAGAGCATCGGATTCCAAACACTCGTCTCGCCGGATTTTCCGTTTTCCCAGCCGTAATAGTTCGCGTCTGCCCCGCTGTAGAGGAAAACACGGGAACCTTCGGGGTAATTCGCGGGAGGGAGGAATTGATTCACGAACGAGATGTTGTCTCCTGTGCCGGCGGCGTCGAGCTCCGTCAGGGGAACCGAAATAAGCGTGGTTTTTGTGGCTGTTGAAAGGGTCACAGGTATCAATGCGGCCACATTGCCGCCTTCAACCGGAATAACCGCCGAAGCAACTCCTGCTACAAGGCAAATCGCTGCAAAACAAAGTGATTTCATAATAACGTGTTCCTTTCCGGTTTATTCGCCGCGGACAATTTTGAAGAACTGCCTGCTCTTTGCCGGATCAACGGGAATAGCAATACCGCCTTCGGCGTTCAAGGCGGAAGAGGAGAAGGAGGATGTATTTTCGGCTTTTTTCCATTCGCCGGTGAGGCTGTCGGAGGTTTCGATGCTGTAGCGTGAACCGTCGGCGGCGGCGGCGGAGATGACGGCCTGGCCGTTTTCAATCTTTAACCCGGTAATCACGGGCGATTTGAAACCGGGAGGCAGCACGGGCATCGCGTTGATCGTCATGCCGCCCACTTGGGCTTCGGTGCCGGCGAGCGTGACTGATCCGGCTTTGACGCCTGGAATTTCGCCGGCGACGCCGTAGCTGTAGACGTAACCGCTGCCGGGGGTTCCGTTGTCGCTGCGGGTATCGAGCGCCACAATCTGGAAAAGACCGTCGGAATAAGTCGGGTCGGAAATATCGAAGTTCACGTTATTGGGAAAACAGGCGCCGTTTTTGGCAAAGGATTGCGCCACGAATTTGGCGCCGCCTTCAATTTCCCCCGTATTCGTCACCGACCAGGTTTCAATTCCGGTCGGTACAAACACGAGATAATAACGCTCGCCGTCGGCAATGGGGGTGCCGTCGGCATAGACATCGGGGCCGGGGGTGCTGAAGGTCAGCACCGATTTGGTTACCAGCTCCGCCGCGAATGCGCTCCCGAGGGACAGCGCAAGGGCTAAAAGTGCACAAGATGTTGATTTCATAATCGTTCTCCCGCCCAAAGGGCTTACTGAACAACAACGCGATAGAATTTGGAGTGAGGGGTGGGCAGAGTAAGGGTAGCGGTTTCGCCGTTTTCGCCAAGCGTCAGCGTTCCAAGATCCAGATCATTCCATGTTGAGCGGTCATTGGAGGCTTGTACGACAAGCGTGCCGTTGAGCTTTTGGTTGACGGCTTTGGCTCCGTTGATCCTCAAGGAAACGCGGGCTTCCAGCTGACCCTCCGGGGTGTGCTCAAAATGGCAAAGGCCGAGCTGGTAATTAAAGGTGATCGTGTTGCCTTCGACGGTGATCGGCACATTGAGGAGATAAGCGGCGTCAATGGCGGCGCTTGAATCGATGGAGACCGTTTCGCCCTGAATTTTCGTTGTGCCGGTCAGCGCAGGCATCGAGGCGGTCACATCAAAATCGTCCAAGGCATAAAGCTGATTGACGACATAGTCCACGGCGGCGGGCTCGGCGGCAGGCTGATCGCCTGTAGGCGCGGGGGGGGTCACATACACCAGCGGATAGCGGTCGGGATCGCCGTAGGAGGCGAGAATGTTGGCGAAGCTGCCCACACCGGAAACCTGAAGGGTGGTTGTATCGTCGATGACGACACCGGCGGGAACGTTCTGGGTGCCAACGGGCACGGTGGCTCCGCTTTTCCAGACCGATACATCGTAACCGCTGCCGGGGGTGGTCTTCACCGTGATTGCAAACCAGTCGTCGTCGGCGACGCCTTGCAGGGGAATCAAAAATTCGGAACCGAGCCCATAGCGCAAAACCAGCTGATTAACGGTCTCGTCGCCTGTTTTTTCTTTGACAAAGGTCTGAAATTCACCCTCTTTGGCATCCTGTTCAGGATAAAGCGGCACATTTTGCATCATGATCTGCGTATAAAACGGTTTTTCAGGGATTGCCGCTGTGTCGAATTCATAAACCTTTGGAGCAACGCCGACCGTATCCTTTTTGCCGGCGCCGAACCATGTGGAACCGTTGGGTGAACAGGGCGCCTGCGCACCTCCGGCCAGCGATTCGACAATTCGAACGCCGTCTGTAACGGGATTCTGGTTCCAGTTGGCTGGAATCGTCAACGCCTGCGCTCCGGCAAAACCGGCGAAGGTCAACGCCGCCACTAATTCCATGACAATCTTCGAGGTTTTCATCTCTTCCTCTCTTTCGGCTCGGAAAACATCTGTGAACAGGTTTTCCGGCGCCACGCATATTAAAAGGCTGAAGTATTTACCGACAAACCGGAAAAAATACTTTTCATCTCAATGGTGGAAGAATAGCAAAATTTTAAAAAGGGGACAACCGTTTTTTGCGTTTGGCGAAAAAAAATGAACGCCGTGAAGACTTTCAATTGTCATAAAAAGCTTAACCGCCATCAAATTCAATCTTGATTTTTTTCATTGTGCATACAGAATTACACACATCTTTTTCGGGAAACGGTCTTTTCCGGCGCCGTTTTTTTTTTACACCGCCGGCGGCAGGCATTGAAAGCTGATCGTTTGCCGCTCCGGCATTTTTTATACCGGCGCCCCGCTGAAATTTACCGGAATAAAAACAGTTGAAACCCCCACCCGCCTTTCGGTATACTGTTTCACAATGAAAACAGAACACTTTATCGGCATGGGCGGCGTGGGCATGAGCGCCCTCGCCCAGGCGTCGCTGGATCGCGGCCACACGGTGACCGGTTCCGACCGCACGCTCGACAACGGCGACCTCACCCCGATCCTCGCCGCGCTGAAGAATCAGGGCGCGGCTCTCTTCCCGCAAGACGGTTCGGGAATCACCCCCGAGACCTCCCGCGTGGTGTACAGCACCGCCATTGAAGACGACAACCCCGACCTCGCCGCCGCCCGCGCCTTGGGCATTCCGGTCATTCACCGCTCCCAAGCCCTCGCTTCCTATGCCGAAGGCCTTCGCCTCATCGCTGTGACGGGGACTTGCGGCAAGAGCAGCGTGACCGCCATGCTCGGCACCCTTCTCACGGCCGCCGGCTTCGATCCCTTCGTGCTCAACGGCGCCGAAATGGCCGGTTTCGACAATGGCGCCACGCGGGTGGGCGCCGTGCGCAAACCTGCCGGAAACGCCGCATGGATGGTTGCCGAAGCCGATGAATCAGACCGTTCGCTCCTCAACCTCGCCCCCGAGCACGCCATCATCACCAACGCCTCCGCCGACCATTTCCCTCTGGCCGAGACCCTCGCGCTCTTCGACGACTTCCGCAGGCGCGTGCCTGGAATCGTGGTCGACGGCATCGCCGGGCTCGAGCTTCCCGAAGCGGTCGAGGCCGACGCCTGGGGCTCTCACTTCACCTATCGCGCCCAGCGCTACGCCCTTCCCGTGCCCGGCCTCCACAACATCCAAAACGCCTGCCACGCCATCGAAATGGCTCTCCGCCTCGGGGCCGATCCCGAAGCCCTCCCCCGCGGGCTCGCGAGCTATAAAGGCGTCTGCCGCCGCCTCGAGCCCATCGGCACCTGCCGCGGCGCGCGCGTGATCGACGATTACGCCCACAACCCCGAAAAGCTCGCGGCCGCCTGGCGCACCCTCGCCGCGCTCGCCCCGGAAGGCGTCACCGCCGTGTGGCGCCCCCACGGTTTCGCCCCGCTGCGCAAGATGTTCGAGGCGCTCGTCGAAACCATTCCCGCCTTCCTGCGCCCCTGCGACCGCCTCCTCATTCTTCCCGTGTTCTACGCCGGCGGAACCGCCGCCAAAGACGTCTCCAGCGAAATGCTCGTGGAGCGCCTCCAGGCCGCCGGAGCCCCCGTCTCCTTCACCCCTTCCATCGACACCGCGCGCGAAGCGTTGATCGACGACGCCGCCCCCGGCCACATCCTCGCGACCTTCGGCGCGCGCGACCCCGACCTTCCCCGCCTCGCCCGCGCCCTCAACGCTCTCCAATAAAAGAAAGAAACCATCATGCCCATGACCTCCGGAGAAACCCGCACCCTGAAGATCGACGACATCGCCTACCTCGGATCCGGCGTCAGCCGCACCGATGAAGGAGCGGTCTTCACCCCCGGCGTCTGCCTGGGCGAGACCGTCGGCGTGCAAATCACCCACGTGAAAAAAGGCTTTGCCCGCGCACGCCTTCTCGAAGTGATCCAGCCCTCCCCCGACCGCCTTGACCCGCCCGCCTGCGAACCGCTCCCCGGCATCGCCTACGGCCACCTCGCCTACCCCGCCGAGCTCGCCGCCAAGCAAAAACAGCTTGAAAACTTCCTCACCCGCCAGGCCGCCATCCCCGCCGAAACCCTCGCCGCCATCATTCAGCCCCCCGGCGCATCGCCCGCCGAGCTCCACTACCGCAACAAAATCGTGCTTCACGCCGGCGAAAACCGCGGCTACCGCACGCTCGGCTACAAAGGCGACGACAACCGTTCTGTAATCGACGTTCCCGAATGCCCCCTCGCCGCCGCCCCCATCAACGCCGAGCTCGCCAAGCTCCGCCACGACCCGCGCTTTCTGAAAAAACTCCGCACGGGCGACAACCTCACCCTTCGCTGGACTGAAACCGACGGCGTGCTGCATTGGGTCGATGCCCCGCCGCGCGAAACCCGCCTCACGGAAAAACTCTCCATCGGCGAGCTCAGCGTCTCGGCCGGCGGCTTCTTTCAAGTGAACACCCCCGCCGCCGATCTGCTGCTTCAGAGCTTTATGGAGCGTTTTGCCCAAGACCGCGTGCCCAAGGCGCACCTGATCGACCTCTACTGCGGCGCGGGTCTCTTCGCCTGCGCCGCCGCCCAGGCCGGCGCGAGGCGCATCACCGGAATCGAGCTCAACAGCGACGCCATCCACAGCGCCCGCCTCAACGCCAAAGCACGCAATCTCGAGGCCACCTTCACCTGCGCCGATTCCGCCCAAATCGCCCAAGGCCGCCTCGCCCTCGCCAAGCCCGAAGAAACCGCCCTCGTGGTCGATCCCCCCCGCGAAGGCCTGAGCCCCAAAGCACTCGAAGCCATTATCCGCCACCCGCCCGCCGCCCTCTTTTACATTTCCTGCGGGCCCGACACCCTCGCCCGCGACCTCAAGCTCCTCCTCGCAAACGGGTATCGCCCCATCTACGCCCGCCTGATCGATTTCTTCCCCCGAACCCCCCATTTCGAAACCCTCATCCAACTGGAAAGGACTTCGCCGTGACGCCCTCCTTTGCCACTCCCCTCGCCCTCCTCCTCCTCCTTCCCTGGTTCCTCGCCGCCTGGCGCCTCCTCCGCCGCGGCCACTCCGCCGGCATCCTCTTCGCACCCGCCAGCCGCCGCCTCCCCCGCAACGCCGCCGGGTGGCGCCGGCACCTCGCGCAGGTTTTACCGTGGGGCTTTTTGGCGGGAACCCTCCTCCTCATCGTCGCGGCCGCCGGCCCCCGCACCGCCGTCTCCCGCGACATCCGCGAGGCCGACGCCCTCGCCGTCATGATGGCGGTCGATATTTCCGGTTCCATGGCCGCCACCGACCTCAGCATCGGCGACCAACAGAAAACCCGCCTCGATGTGGTCAAAGAAACCTTCGTCCGCTTCGTCGAAGCCCGCCCCGACGACCTCATCGGCCTCGTCACCTTCGGCGGCTACGCCAGCACCCGCGCCCCCCTCACCGCCGATCACCGCGCCCTCCTCCACACCCTCAAAGGCGCCCAGCTCATCGACCCCCGCAAACTCGACGAAAAAGGCCGCCCCGTCTCCCCCGAAGAAAACATGACCGCCCTGGGCGACGGTCTCAGCACCGCCCTCGCCCGCCTCGAAAAAGCCGAACCCAAAACCAAAATCGTCCTCCTCCTTACCGACGGCCAAAACAACTTCGGCGTGGTTCAGCCCAAAGAAGCCGCCCAAGCCGCCCAAAAGCTCGGCATCCGCGTCTACACCATCGGCGTCGGCGATCCCAGCGAACGCATCGTCCAGGATTTTTTCTTCACCCGCCGCATGCCCCCCGACCTCGACGAAGCCACCCTGCGCGAAATCGCCGCCACCACCGGCGCCCTCTACTTCAACGTCACCACCCCCCACGCCCTCCAGCAAGCCCTCGACGACATCTCCAAACTCGAAACCACCCGCGTCCAGCGCCAGGTTTACACCCGTTATAAAGACCACTTCCCCCCCTGGCTCCTCACCGGCGCCGCCCTCCTCGCCCTCGCCGTCTTCGGAGCCATGGCCTTCACCCGCCGCATCGCATAAAGGATCTCCCTTATGTTCGACCCCGCCGCCTTCGACCAAGCCGCCGCCGCCCTCCCCGCCGCCTTTTTCACCGCCCCCCCCGCCTGCGGCCTCATCCTCGGATCCGGCTGGAGCCAAGCCTTCTCGCCCGACGCCCCCCCCATCCGCATCCCCTACTCCTCCATCCCCCACCTCGGCGCCAGCACCGTCGCCGGGCACGCCGGCGAGCTCCTCCTCCTGCACATCCGCGGCCGCCGCGTCATCGCCTTCGCCGGCCGCCGCCACTGGTACGAAGGCGCCGGCTGGCTCCCCGTGATCCTCCCCGTGGAGCTCCTCCGGCGCATGGGCGCCCCCGCGATCCTCCTCACCAACGCCGCCGGCGGCATCTCCCCCCGCCTCGCCCCCGGCGACCTCATGGTCATCGCCGACCACATCAACCTCACCGGCCTCAACCCCCTCCAAGGCCCCCAGATCCCCGGCTGGGGCACCCGCTTCCCCGACCAGACCCACCTCTACGACCCCGCCCTCCGCGCCCTCCTGCACACCGCCGCCGGAGAAAGCCCCATCGCCGAAGGCACCTACATCTTCAGCACCGGCCCCACCTACGAAACCCCCGCCGAAATCCGCGCCTGCGCCAGGCTCGGCGCCGACGCCATCGGCATGTCGACCATTCCCGAAGCCATCGTCGCCAACGCCGCCGGAATCCGCGTCGCCGCCCTCAGCTGCATCACCAACATGGCCGCCGGCATCGACGCCCCCAAGCTCACCCACGACGACGTCCTCCTCCGCAGCCAGACCGCCCTCCCCCGCATGGCCGCCCTCATCGAACGCTTCATCGAAGCCCTCCCATGAGATTTTTTCTCTTTATTCTCACCCTCCCCCTCCTCCCCGCCCTCAGCGCCCTCGGCGCCGCCACCTGGCAGCTCCTCTTCGCCCACCCCGCCCAAAACGGTCTCTTCACCCCCGGCCAATGGACTTTCCTCGGCGGCTTCACAAGCTGGATCATCATCTCCTTCATCCGCCGCCGCACCGCCGTCAGCTACATCTGGGCCCACGAGCTCACCCACGCCATCGCCGGCCTCCTCTGCGGCGCCCGCGTCCACCGCATGGTCATCCGGCGCGACGGCGGCCTCGTCGAGCTCTCCAAAGACAACATTTTCATCACCCTCTCCCCCTATCTCGTTCCCTTTTACCTCCTCCTCCTCCTCGCCCTGCGCCTCGCCATCCAGCATTTTTTCCCCGGCCTCATTCCCGAGCCGCTCTGGCTTTTCGGCATCGGCTTTCTTTTCAGCTTCCACCTCCAGCACACCCTCAACGCCCTCGTCACCGTCGCCCAGCCCGACATCCAGGTCTACGGCCGCCTCTTCTCCTACTCGCTCATCGCCGCCGCCAACCTCCTCATCATCGCCACCGGCCTCATTCTCTTCTACCAGACCCCCTGGTCCGCCGCTCTCGACCTCTTCACCGGCCACCTCATCCATCATTATCATGTGGTCAAAATCGCCATCCTCGAAATCTGGCAAGCCTCCACGACCCGCCCGAAATTTTAAACGATTCATCCCCCCGGCTCGAATCCAATGGTTTTCTCTCACCTGCCATTCATCTTTTTTTGCGGCTTTGCCTGAAAAATTCCGGCATGTGCTTTTTCTGATGTAAAAATGTTGATTTTCCGCCATCAAACGGCAATAATTGAGCATTCATTCACCAAGCCCCCTTTAGAGGTTGATTATGCAGGAAAAATACCCTTTTCATGAGATTGAGCCCACCTGGCAGCAGTGGTGGGACGCCAACAACACATTTAAGTGCGACACCGCCGACGGCTCGCGCGATAAATTCTACTGCCTCACCATGTTTCCCTACCCTTCCGGCAGCATGCATGTGGGGCATGGCCGCAACTATATCATGGGCGATGTGATCAGCCGCTACAAGATGATGAACGGCATCAATGTGCTCTCGCCGATGGGCTGGGATGCCTTCGGGCTCCCCGCCGAAAACGCCGCGAAGAAATACCACGTGCACCCCCGCGAGTGGACGGTCAAGAATATCGCCCAAATGAAGAAACAGATCCGCTCATGGGGCGTGGGCTACGATTGGAACCGCGAAATCGCCACCTGCCACCCCGACTATTACCGCTGGACGCAGTGGATCTTCCTTCAGGCGTACCGCCTGGGCGTGGCGTATCAGAAGGAAGCGCCGGTCAACTGGTGCCCCCTCTGCACGAACCTCGCCAATGAAGAAGTCACCGCCGACGGCCATTGCGACCGTTGCGGGCAAGTGGTGGAGAAGAAGAACATCAAACAGTGGTTTTTCCGCATCACCCAATACGCCGACCGCCTGCTCAACGACCTCGACCAGCTCAGCGCCTGGCCTGAAAAAGTCCGCCAGATGCAGGCCAACTGGATCGGCAAATCGGAAGGCGCCCGCGTGATGTTCCGCGTGACCGAAACCGGCGACGAATGCCCCGTTTACACCACGCGCCCCGACACCATCTACGGCGTGACCTTCATGGCCATCGCCCCCGATCACCCCCTCCTTGCCAAACTCCTCCCCGGTTCCCCCCGCGAGGCCGAAGTCCGCGCCTTTTGCGACAGGCAGGCGCTCATCCCCGCCGCCGAGCGCGTGGCCGACGCCACCGCCAAGGAAGGCGTCTTCACCGGCTTCCACGTGACCAACCCCTACAACGGCAATGAACAAATCCAGCTCTGGGTCACCAACTACGTGCTGATGGATTACGGCACCGGCGCCGTCATGGCCGTGCCCACCCACGACCAGCGCGATTTCGATTTCGCCCAAGCCTACGGCCTGCCGAAGATCGTCGTCATTCAAAACGCGGAAAAGAATCTCGCGGCCCATGCCATGACCGCCGCCTACGAAGAGCCCGGCACCCTCACGGCCTCCGGCCCGTTCGACGGCATGGCCAATACCGAAGCCATCTCCGCCATGATCGCCTATGGCGCGGAAAAAGGCTTCGCCCAAGCCACCACCAACTTCCGCATCCGCGATTGGAACGTCGCCCGCCAGCGCTACTGGGGCGCGCCCATCCCCATCATCCACTGCCCCTGCTGCGGCGCGGTGCCCGTGCCCGAAGACCAGCTCCCCGTGCGCCTGCCGGATGATGTCGACTTCGCCTCCACCGAGCAGGGCAACCCCCTGGCCCGCTGCGAGAGCTTCGTCAACACCGCCTGCCCCACCTGCGGCGGCCCCGCCAAACGCGAAACCGACACCCTCGCCCAGTGGCTCTGCTCCTGCTGGTACTTCCTGCGCTACATCGACCCCCGCAACGGAAAAGCCGCCTTCGACCCCGAGCTCGCCAAGCGCTGGATGCCCGTGGATCAATACATCGGCGGCGTGGAACACGCGGTGCTTCACCTGCTCTACTCCCGTTTCGTCGTCAAAATCCTCAACGACGCCGGCTGCTGCGCCTGCGTGGAGCCCTTCAAAGCCCTCTTTACCCAAGGCATGATCTGCAAGCGCTCCGAGAAAGACGGCAAGCTCTACAAAATGAGCAAATCCGTCGGCAACACCGTTTCCCCCGACGAGCTCATCGCCAACTACGGCGCCGACACCGTCCGCCTCTACACCCTCTTCATCGGCCCCCCCGAGCTCGACGCCGAATGGCAAGACGCCGGCATCCAAGGCCCCTACCGCTTCCTCAACCGCCTCTGGCGCAAAGCGTGGGAAGCCAAAACCTTCGTCCCCGAAAGCGCGCAGCCCATCGACCTCGCCGCCCTCACGCCCGATGAACGCGAGCTTTACCGCAAGCTTCACCAGACCCTCCAGACCGTGACCGAAGCGATTGAAAACGGCTTCCGCTTCAACACCGCCATCGCCCAGTTCATGGAGCTCATCAACGCCATCGACAAAGCCGCCGTCACCGAAAAGAGCAGCCCCTCCGCCAAAGCCGCCCTGCGCGAGACCCTCATCACCTTCGCCCGCATGCTCACCCCCTTCGCCCCCCACATCGCCGAAGAGCTCTGGAAAGAGTTCACCGGCGCCGAAGGCGGCATCATGCAGGCCGGCTGGCCCAGGCCCGACCCCGCCGCCATGAAGGCCGACAGCGTGGAAATCATCCTCCAGGTCAACGGCAAGCTCCGCGGCAAAGTCACCCTTCCCGCCGGCGTCACCCCCGCCCAGATGGAGGAAACCGCCCGCACCGACGCCACCGTCCTTAAATTCCTCGAAGGCCTCACCATCATGAAAGTGATCGCCGTGCCGGGGAAATTGATCAACATCGTCGCGAAATAATCGCGGCGATGTTGGTGGAAAGTGGAGAGTGAAGAGTGATAGAGGGGGCTCTGCCCCCGCGTTGACCTGACGGTCACGCTCCCCGGTTAATAATTGGAGCACACGATGTATTTCAAGGACTTAGAGGTTTGGCAACTGGCAATGGCGCTTGTCAAAAACGTTTACCGGTTGATTGAGCAATTCCCTGATAAAGAACGTTATCGTCTCTCCGACCAGCTTTCACGCGCCGTTGTTTCAATTCCTTCCAATATTGCAGAAGGGAATGGGCGGATTTCCTCATTGGATTATGCCCACTTTCTTGCGATTGCCCGCGGTTCTTTAAATGAAGTCGAAACACAATTGATTCTTGCACATGAGCTTGGCTACATTGTAATTCCAAATGAGGTAAGTATCATGATTCGGAGCATAGGTAAAATGCTCAGTGCCATGATTACCCAACAGAAATCCCGTTAGGCCCTTATGAACCCACTTACACCCTTGCAACAGGAGGAGCATGACCACCAGGTCAACGCCGGGGCAGAGCCCCCTCCACCACCCTCCACCCTCCACCCTCCACCCTCCACCGATAAGCCCGTCAAGGGCTTATCGCTCCTCTCCGGCGGGCTCGACAGCATGCTCGCCATCAGCGTTTTGCGGGCGCAAGGCATCCACGTCGAAGGCATCGTCTTCTCCAGCCCCTTCTTTACAACAGAAGCCGCCGAACGCGCAGCCAAGATGCTCGGCGTGAAACTCCACATCGTCGATTTCACCGGCGACATCCTCACCCTCATCCACCACCCCCCCCACGGTTTCGGCGGCGCCCTCAACCCCTGCATCGACTGCCACGCCACCATGATCCGCCGCGCCGGCGAGCTCATGCAGCGCGAAGGCTTCGATTTCGTTGCCACCGGCGAAGTCCTCAACCAGCGCCCCATGAGCCAGAACCGCCGATCCCTCGAAACGGTCGCCAAAGATTCCGGCATCCCCGGCCGCCTCCTCCGCCCCCTCTCCGCCAAGCTCCTCCCCCCCACCCGGCCCGAAGAAGAAGGCCTCGTCGACCGCGAACAGCTTCTCGCGCTGGAAGGGCGCAACCGAAAACCCCAAATCGCCCTCGCTCAATCCTTCGGCTACACCGCCTGGCCCTCCCCCGCCGGCGGCTGCCTCCTCACCGAAAAAGGCTTCTGCAACAAACTCAAAGATCTCCTCGACCACAACCAATGCACCTGCGGGGCCGACGCCGACCGCCTCAAAATCGGCCGCCACTTCCGCCTGCCCGGCGGAGCGAAGGTCATCGTCGGCCGCGACCGGTCCGACAACCAGACCCTTAAAACCCTCCCCCGCCCCGGCGACACCCTTGTTCACACCGCCAGCGTGCCCGGACCCACCGCCCTCATCCTCGGCCCCGCCGATTCCGACGACCTGCTCCGCGTCATGGGCATCTGCGCCGCCTACGGCGACTCCGCCGGGCGCGACACCGTCACCGTCAAAACCCATCGCGACGGCGCCACCCAGGAACACACCATCGCCCCCCTCCCCCGCGAAACCTTCATGGCCTGGATGCTCTGACCATGCAAATCGGCACCTACACCAGCGAAAAAATCAACCAGCTTTCCTTTTTTTTTGTTTGCCTCGTCGTCCTCGTCCACACAGGCGGCATCTTTGAAAACGCCCCTCCTTCGACCCCCGCATGGTGGCTGCATCACCTTTTTTCAAAAGGAATAGGCCGCAGCGCCGTTCCCTTTTTCTTCGCCGTTTCAGGCTTCTTCCTTTTCAAAAACTACGCCCCGACCCTCTCCTGGTACCTCAAAATCTGCAAAAGCCGGTTTTTCAGCCTCTACATCCCATTCATCTGCTGGAATATATTCATTTACACCATCCTCTTCGCCCCATCCGCCCTTTCCATTTCAAACGTACCCCACCTCCTCGGTTTTGACTTCCACCTCTTCCCCGCCTACGCCCCGCTCTGGTACATCAAAAACCTCTGCATCCTCGTGATCGCCTCGCCCGTCATCGGCTTTTTCGTAAAAAAACGGAACTACGATTTCCTCTGGATCCTTCCCCTCGTCCCCACCTTCCTGCTCTGGTTCGTTCTCGGCCGGCGCAATTACTACTGCATTTTCCTCGACGGTCTCCTCTTCTTCCTCATCGGCTCCGTTTTGGCCTTTCGCAAACCCACCCTCCCCCCCCTTAAACCCCTCCCCCTCCTCACGGCCTGGCTCAGCCTCATAGCCCTTGCCACCGCCATCCAATTCTCAACCGACCCCGGCGCCTTCTTCTGGAGCGGGTGGGGCGGCCTTCTTCAGCGCGCCTCCCTCTTCACCGGCCTTCTCGCAATCTGGGTCGCCTACGATTCCACCCAACGCCGCCTCCCCGCCTGGCTCACCGCCACCACTTTCTTCGTCTACTGTTCCCACAGCATCATCCAGGCCCTCCTCGCCCCCCGCCTCCACCTTCCCCTCCCCGTTTCCTGGCTCATCCTTTTTTTCACCTCCCTCCTCGTCAGCGTCGGGCTATCCGCCGCCATCCGCCGCTCGGCCCCGCGCCTCAACGCCATCCTCACCGGGAACCGTTAACCCCATGAAAACCCTCCTCATCCACCTCGCTTTCCGGCACCCCGCCTTCACCGCCACCCCCGAACAAATCACCCGCTGGCAGGCGATGCTTCCCGATGTTGAAATCATCCACGCCCCAGACCAACAGAGCTTCATCAAAAATCTCCCAAAGGCCGACTACGCCTTCGCCTACAACTTCTCCCCCACCTGGTTCGGCCTCGCCCCGCGCCTCAAATGGCTCGCCAGCCCCGGCGCCGGCCGCGACCTCCTCCCCGATTGGGTTCCCCCCGGCATCCGCGTCACCACCGGCGCCTTCCACGGCGAAGTCATCGGCGAGACCGTTTTGGGCATGATCCTCGCCGTCAACCGCGGCCTCCTCCAAGGCCTCGAGCTCCAATGCCGCGGCATTCCCTGGCCCGAAAACCAGATTACCGGCACCCGCCGCCTCACCGGCACCCGCGCCCTCATCCTCGGCTACGGCGCCATCGGCCAACGCATCGCCGCGCGCCTGCGCCCCCTGGGCGTGAGCATCACCGGCCTGCGGCGCAACCCCGACCCCGCCGACACCGAAAGCGCCTCCATCGAAACCCTCGATTCACGCCTCCCCGCCGCCGACCACATCATCCTCGCCCTCCCCGGCGACACCGGCGCCGACCGCATCATCAACGCCCGCCGCCTCGCCCTCATGAAGCCCGACGCCGCCCTCTACAACATCGGCCGCGGCAACGCCGTCGACGAACCCGCCCTCGATGCCGCCCTCCGCTCCGGCCACCTCCGCGCCGCCTGCCTCGACGTCGCCACCCGCGAGCCCTATCCCGCCGACGGCCCCCTCATGACCGCCCCCCGCTGTTACCTCATGCCCCACCTCTCCGCCGCCGCCCCCGATTACCTCGACCTCGCCTTCGCCGAATGGCTCGCCCGCTACCGCGCCTGCCAAACCCAAGGCACGCTGTAGCGCGGGTCACTGCGATTCTGTGTGAAGAGCCTGTTTTTTCTTCACGCGGGAGGGCTGTTTCTGGTATAGTGGGTTCAAAGGAAACAGGATGATATGACGCGGGAAGATTCAATCGATTTTTCGAAGCGGATTGCGGTGTTGCGCTTTCCGTTGCTTTTTCTGATTGTGTGCGTGCATGCGCGGTTCTCCGGGGAAATGATGGCCGGAAGGCCGCAGCCCGAGATGTATCTGTGGCTGCAGGATCGCATTTTCCCGCAGTTTCTGATTGTGGCGGTGGCGGCGTTTTTCATCATCTCGGGGTATTTGGTCACGTTTAAACTCAAGCCGGAGGAGCGGCCGACGATCGGGTTTTATCTGAAAAAACTCAAAACGGTTCTCGGCCCCTATCTGATTTGGAACACGCTGCTGTTTATTCCGCATTACCTGTTGCCGAAATTGCTGGGAGGAGCGGCGTTCCTGCCGAAAAACAAGTTTGAGGGCATGGGGGTGCCGGAGGTGCTGGGCAGGACGTATGGGATCTCCGCGTACCGCCCGATTGTGGAGCCGCTGTGGTACATGCGCAATATTCTGGTTTTCATGTTTTTCACGCCGCTGTGGCTGCCGTTGCTGCGGGTGCTGGGGAAGTGGCCGGCGCTCGCGGTTGCGGGGGTGTTGATCGCGGTGTGGCCGGAGATGGGGGCGGGATTCTTTCTTTTGGGGGCGTGGCTGGGTGTTTACCCGGTGAAGCTGGCTGTCTTCGACCGCACGTGGGGAGGGTGGCTGGCGGTGTTTGCGGCGTTGACGCTGGCGGCGCAATTCGAGGTCTTTTTCTGCGAGCCGCTGTATTATGTGGTGACGCTGGCGCTGTTTTACAAGGCGGGGGGGGCGATCCTGGGGTCGCCTAAGGCGAGCGCGGCGTGTATGGCGCTCTCGACGGGGACGTTTTTCCTCTATTGCGCGCATGCGCCGGTGGCGACGACGCTGGACCGGATTTTGCTGATGACGGGGATGCTGCAAAGGGGATGGCAGTTTTTCACCGCGTTCTGGATTGTGGTGGGGCTGACGATTCTGATTTGCTATGCGGCGTTTTATGTGATTGCACGGTGGATGCCGTGGCTGCTGGCGTGGCTTTCGGGGGGGAGGGTGCGTCAGGGCAATGCGCCGTCGTCGTAATCGCGGAGGGTTCCGCGGGCCGAGTGGAGGAAGTATCGCAGGCCGGGATTGCGCAAAACGCGTTTGAACAGTTCTTTTTCCGTCTCTTTTTTAAAGGGGCGGATTTTTTTTCGCGTCCGGCGGATTTCGGGAAGGCGGGGGAGGAGGCCGAAGAGGGCGGCAATGTGGATCCAGGCGAAGCCGAAGCGGCCGCGCAGAAGGGCGAAGGCGGCGCTGGCGGTGTAGAGAAGAAGGAAGCCGGGCAGGATGCGCCAGAGGGCGCGGGCACCGAAGAGGGTGGCGAAGGAGAAGAGGAGGTTGCGCAGGTATTGCCGCCACACGGTGTTGAAGCCGAGGCGGTCGGCGGTGGCGCTTTGGAGGTGTTCGACGGGGGGAGTGGGCACGAACCAGACTTCGCGGCCGGAAAGCCAGACGCGGTGGCAGAAATCGGTTTCTTCGTAGTAGGAGCCGAAGGCGGGGTAAAAGAGAAAGCCGCCGGCGGCGGCGATGGCTTCGCGGCGGATGAGCATGGCGGCGCCTTTGGCGGCGAAGACGGGGGCGGGGGTGTCGTAGCGGGGGGAGTCGGGTTTGGTATAGCCGCGGTGGCAGAGGAAGCCGAAGGGGGTGAGGAGGGCGCCGCAGGCATCGAGCACGCCGTTCTGGCGGGTGAGGATGAGCTTGGGCTGGGCGACGCCGACTCGGGGGCGGGCTTCCATGAAGGCGAGGAGGGTGGTGACGCTGGCGGCGCTGCGCACGATGGTGTCGTTATTGAGCAGGAGGATGTAGGGCCGGGTACAGTGGGGAAGGCCGAGGTTGTTGCCGCCGGCGAAACCGAGGTTGCGCCCGGCGGCCACGCGGAGGGCGGCGTGGCGGGCGCAGACTTCGGGGGTGGCGTCTGTAGAGGCGTTGTCGACGACGACAATCTCCACATCGCCCAGGGTGGCGCGGAGGGAGGCGAGGCAGCTTTCGAGGAGGGGCGCGCCGTTCCAGGAAACAATGAGGATCGAAAGGCTATTCAAAACACTCCTTCCAGAGAGCTTCGAGGGTTTTACCGAAACGCTCTTCGATGAATTTCACGCCGTCGGCGCCGCGCCGGCAGGTCTGGCTCAATTCCTGAATGAAGGTGTCGCTCTCGGAAAGGGTGGCGAGGCGGGCGAGGAACCAGGCGCCGGTGCGGTAGCCTTCGGTGTAGGAGGCGGCGGGGCCGGGGGCGGGAAGGGGCTCGGGCACAAGGATGCAATAGCGCAGGTAATCGGCGATGCTTTCTGTGAGCCATGAGGGGACGCCGGCGGGATAGCTTTGCGCCACGTGGGCGAGCTCGTGGATGATCATTCCGGAGTCGTCGGGGTGTTCGCTGTGCCAGGCGGCGCCGAGGGTGACGACGTTGCCGGAGGTCACGCCGGGCGCGCTCTGTGTTTCGCTGAGCCTGAAGACGATGCGATCGGGCAAGGCCGCTTTTTCCGCGCCGAGCCGGGCGACGATCTGCGGCCAATAAAAGGTCGCGAGGCTTTCCAGAACCGCGCGGCGGCCGGCGGAAAAGCCCTCGCAGCGGATCTGGGGCACGTTGGTTTCGGGAAAGCGCCCGGCAAGCTGTTTCCGGGCTTGGGCGGCGGCGTCGTTTTGAGGGAGCAGCGCGTAGATTCGCGCGGCGGCGGCGTAACGCCCGGCGGCCTGTTCGCGCGCGCCGAGGGTGAGCGCGGCGCGGGTCTGCGCGGCGGAGGCGGCGGCCTTCAGCCCGGGGTCGGCGGTGTGCAGCGCGCCGAGCGCTTCGAGGGCGCGCTCGGGCGCGGCGGGCAGGAGGAGGATGGCGCGGTCATAGGCCATGCGCGGGAACCAATCGGCCTTGGGGCATTTTTCCATGGCGCGGGTAAAACGCGTGAGGGCGGCGGGTTTGTCGCCGGTTTCGAGGGCGGCGTAGGCGCTGTAGCGGAGGGCGGTTTCGGTGTAGCGGTTGGTGGGCGATTGGGTGGCGATGGCTTCGAAAATTTCGGAGGCTTCGGCGAAGCGGTCGTTGTTGAAGGCTTCGACGGCCATGCGCATGGGCGTTTCGGCGGGATCACAGACCTGCATGGCGAGCATCAGGAAGAGGGTCAACATAAGGCGTTCCTTTTTCGTCGTGGGAGATGTGGAGGGGGCAACCGTAGGCGCGGCTGAGGAGGTCGGCACGGAAGACTTCGGCGGGAGAGCCGTCGGCGACGATGGCGCCATCGCGCAGGAGCAGCAGGCGCGGGAAGAAAGCGGCGGCCTCGTTGAGCTCGTGCACGGCCATGATCACGGTGATTCCCGCTTCGCGGTTGAGGCGGCGCAGGAGGGCGAGGAGCTCGAAGCGGTGGCGGAGGTCGAGGTGTGCGGCGGGTTCGTCGAGCAGCAATGCTTCGGGGGCTCCGGTGAGCGCCATGGCGAGGGCGACGCGTTGGCGTTCGCCGCCGCTCAACGCGGCGAAGGGGCGGTCGGCCAGGGCGCCGGCCAAAGCCTGGGCCAGGGCACGGTCGACGGCTCCGGGCGGGGCACGGCGGGTTTCCGCGGCGATGGCGACCATTTCGCGCGCCGTGAAGGGCGTCTGGGCGGGCAACTCCTGCGGCGCCACGCCCAGGCGCAAACGGGAAATGGAGGTCGAAAATCGGCCGGCCGCGGGTGCGATGCGACCGGAAAGGAGGCGCAGGAGGGTCGTTTTTCCGCAACCGTTGGGGCCGATGAGGCCAATGCATTCGCCGCGCGAAACGCTGAGCGAGAGGTCGCGCAGAATGAGCCGGCGGCGGTAACCGGCGCAGACGCGTATCAGCTCAAACGCCGTCATGCCCGCCTCCCTGTGTTTTGCGGAGGATCGCGATGAACGCGGGGCCGCCCAGGAGCGCCGTCACCACGCCCACGGGAATCTCGGCGGGTGAAAAGAGCGTGCGGGCCAAAGTATCGCACACAACGAGAAAAAGGCCGCCCGCCAGTGCGCAGGCAGGGAGAAGCGCCCGGTGGCGCGCGCCGGAGAAGGGGCGCACGGCGTGGGGAATCACGAGCCCCACGAAACCGACCAGGCCGGCCAATGCCACGGCGCCGGCTGTGGCGAGCGTGGCGAGGGCGAGGGTCAATGCGGCGGCGCGGCGCACGGGAAGGCCGAGCGTGTGGGCGGTTTCGGAGCCGAGGGTGAGGATATCGAGCGTGTGGGCGGCAGCCGTGAGCCCGGCGATGCCGGCGACAACCGCGCAGCCGGTGCAGATGAGGATTTCCGGGCGAAGCGTCTGGAGGCCGCCGAGCATCCACCAGGTGATTCCCTGAAGCGCTTCGGATGACGAAAAGGAGAGCACCATCATCAGGAAGCTCGAAAAAATCGCGCTGACGGCCACGCCGCAGAGAATCAATGTGGCGGCGGAACCGCGCCAGGCCGCGCCGCAGACGAGCGCCAACGTGAGCAGCGCCATCAGGAAAGCGCCCAGCGGCAAAAAGACAACCGATTGCGCCGCAACGCCAAAGGCAATAATCAATGCCGCGCCGAGCGCGCTGCCGCTGCTCACGCCCAGCACATACGGATCCGCCAGCGGATTGCGCAACACGGCCTGCATCGCCGCGCCCGCGCACGCCAACCCGGCGCCGACGGTGAACCCGGTGGCCACGCGCAGAAGGCGCAGCCGGAAAATCACCTGCTCCACAGGTTCCGACCAATCGGGCCAGCGGATTCCGCCTTCGCCCGTGAAGAGGCAGAGAATCAGCGCCGCAACGCACAGAAAAAAGGCTTTCACGGCGCAATCTCCTTCAGCGCGGCTTTCAGCCAATCGATCCCGTCGGCAAGGTGAATGCCCGGCTGGGCAATCCAGGCGGGGTCGGGCGGAATCAGCACCGCGCCCGCGCGCACGGCGCGCAGATCGCGCCAGCCGGGCTGGGCGAGCACGGCGGCGAGGGCATTGCCGGCGACGCCTTCGCCGGTGAAGAGGAGCGCATCGGGATCGGCGCGGAGCAACCATTCGAGCGACACGCGGTAATAGGGCGTGTCCTCGCGGCCGCCGATGTTTTCGCCGCCGGCCAGCGCAATGGCGCCGTCGATGTAGCTTCCCTTGCCGGCCGTCATGAGCGGGGCGTGCCAGATAACCGGCATGACCCGGAGCGGGGCGGCGGGGCGGTCTTCTTCAAAACGTTTCAGGCGCGCCTCCAAGTCGGCGGCGCGGGGTTCGGCATCGCACCCGGTGAGCGCACCCAGGCGGCGGAGCATGCGGGGGACATCGCCGGGGGCCGCATCGGCAAAGCGCTCCACGGCGATTCCGCGCGCGGCCAGCGCCTCTTCCATGGCGCGCTCCGCAAGAGCGGTGGCAACGACCCGCGTGGGGCTCACCCGCAGCAGGGCTTCGAGATTGGGCCGCGCAAACGCGCCGACCACGGGCACGGCCTTCGCTTCGGGCGGCGCCGCGCAGGCGGAGGAACGCCCGACCACGGCATCGCCCGCGCCGATCGCAAAGAGCATTTCGGTCAGGTTCGGCGCAAGCGAGACAATGCGCGGCGAAGCGGGTTCGGGCGAAAGCTCGCCGGAGCACCCGAAGAGCAAACACGCCGAAAGGATCAATCCCCAAAAACGGCTCATTTCCCCTCCAGCTCAAAAACAACTTCCTGCTCCAAAGCGCCTTCGACAGCCTCACCGTTACGCGTGGCGGGGTGAAAGCGCGAACGCCGCAAAGCCTCGATTGCGGCGCGGTCAAGATCCTCATGCCCGCTGGAACGCACCACCGAGACATCTCCCACGCGGCCGCTCGCCCGCACCGCAATGCGCAACAGCACCCTGCCTTCGCGCCGATCCCGGCGGGCCGCTTCGGGATAACGCGGTTTAATCACATGGTCGCGCGCGATCGGCAAATTGAGGCCTCCCGTATTGCCTTGCGATTGCCGGGCGGGCGGCGGCGGCGTTTGCGGATCAGGCGGGAGCGGAGGCGGCGGGAGATCAGGCAGTTCAGGCCATTCGGGCAGATCCGGCAAGGCCGGCGCATCGGGTGCATCGGGCAGCATCGGCAAGGCGACGTCGCTATCCGGCACGCGAAGCTCGGGTTCATCGGGCAATGGCGGCGCCTCCTCAAGCGGCGCGGCCGGCGCCGGCGGCACGGCCACCGGCCGCTCCGCCTCAAGCTCGGCGATTTCAAGCGTCAGGGTCTGGCGGATCAGCTCGGGCGGCCGGGTTTCGCCCGAAAGCGAAAAGCCCATCAGCAACACATGAACGGCAAGCGAGCCCAGAATCAGCAATAGGGAACCGGGAATTCCGTTCCAGTGGCCGACAGGCCGGAGCGCCGCCCACACGGCACGGATCTTAGTCATCGCGTTCCCGCCCGCTCACCTGGTAAGCCACCCGGTCTACCCCCGCCTTGCGCAGGTCGCTCATCAGCTCAATCGCGGGGCCCAGCGGCGCCTCCCGGTCGGCCCGGATCAGCACGGGGCGCGCACGCTCGCGATGGCGCTCGGCAATCCGCGCCGCCGCCTCGGCAAGCGTCACAGGCTGCTCCTCGAAGAAGAGCCCCTTGCCGGCCGTCATAACGAGCTGAATCGCCTCTCCCTTCTGGAGGTCGCCGCCGCTTTGCGGGAGATTGACCTTCACCCCCTTCTGCACGCTCATGGAGAGAAAGGAATAGATAAAAAACACCAGCAGCAGAAAGACCACATCCATCAGCGGAATCATTTCCACGCGCGCGCCGCGCTCCTGTTCCAGATCGTCGAACCGCATCGCGCCTCACTTTCCGCCGCCGGGCGCGGCAAGCGCCGCCGCTTCCATCTGCCGGGTAAACTCTTCCAGCTCACGCGTGTTGCGCCGCGTGACGGCGCCAAAATAATTGAACGGCAGCAGCGCCGTGATCGAAGCCGTAAGCCCGAAAGCCGTGGTCAGCAACGCCTCCGCGATACCCGCCGTGACGCCTGTGGGATCTTCCACCCCCATCTCGCCCATCAGGTCAAACGAGCTGATGATCCCCGTCACCGTCCCCAAAATGCCAAACATCGGAGCCACCGTGACCACCGTATCGAGCAGCATCATCTTCTTCCGCATCAGCTGAATCTGCCCGACGGCCTCATGGCGCAGCGCATCGGCAAACCCCGCCCGCGGAACCTCAAGCCCCGCCCGGAAGACCGCGACCTGCGCCGACGGCACCCCCTCGGAAGCCGCCAGCGCCTCCTTCACCCTGCCCGCGGCCACATCGGCCAGCATGGCGCGAAACGTCGCGGCGCCCATCTTCACAAGCACCCGGTAATGAAAAAAGAAAAAACACCGGTTCAGCGCCGCCGACAGCGCCACCACCGAGCAAACCAGAATCGGCCACATCAACGGGCCGCCACGCGTCATCATCTGATGAAAACGGTCAAAAACACCCGCGGATTCGCCCGCGGTCGCCATCAACGAAAAGAACATGAACCCAACCTCGCTTTCCGTAAAGGGAAAACGATACCACAGCCCCCCGCGTTCAGTCAATTTCTGAAAAAAACACGATTCGTTTAAGGAAGCGTTCTGCCGACGGCGCGGGCGATTTCCCGGGCAGTCTTCACCATTTCGTGATACTGCTCCGGCGTGAGGCTTTCGTCGCCGTCGCACAGAGCCTCGGCCGGATCCCAGTGGACCTCAGTCATCAACCCGTCGGCCCCCGCCGCGATCGCGGCCAGCCCGACCGGCCCCACAAGCGAAGCCTGGCCCGTGCCGTGGCTTGAATCGCCAATCACGGGCAGCCAGGTCTTTTGGCGCAGCAGCGCCACGGCATTGATATCGAAGGTGTAACGCGTGGCGCTTTCAAAGGTGCGCAGACCGCGCTCGCAAAGCACCAGGTTTTCATTGCCGCCGGCGAGGATGTATTCCGCCGCCAGCAAAAACTCATTGACCGTGGCGGCCATGCCGCGTTTGAGAAAGATAGGCGCGCAACAGGCGCCGGCGGCTTTGAGCAAGCTGTAGTTCTGCATATTGCGCGCGCCGATCTGGAGCATGTCGGCATGCTGGCTGAGAGAGGCGATGTGCTCGATATCCATCACTTCCGAGACGATGGGCAGACCGGTGCGGGCGCGCACCTCGTCGAAAATCTCATACCCTTTTTCAAGCAGCCCCTGAAAAGAATAGGGCGACGTTCTGGGCTTGAAAAGCCCCCCCCGGAGCATCGTTGCGCCCGCCTCCTTCACCGCACAGGCGATTTCCATCATCTGATCGCGGCTTTCCACCGTGCACGGCCCGGCAATCAACACCAGGTCATCCCCCCCGAAAACCGCCGAGCCAGCCCGAACCGTTTTGCGCGGCAAACCGGCTTCAACCGGCAAGGCGTAGCGAAACATCTCTTTGCTCATAAGGAAAACCTCTCTCGTGACCCGCGCTCAAAAGCAGGCCGAATTCAAAATACCTGCCCATGATAACACGTCTACGCCGAATCACAATGCGTAAAATCACTTTTCTTTGTAAAAGAGCAAAAGTGCATGGTGAAAAGCGCGCCCGCGCTTCCCGTCTTGACGCCGCCGCCCCATTCCACTATCATTTACCCCCATGGCACAGGAAATGAAAATCGGCATCGCCCTCGGCAGCGGCGGCGCGCGCGGGTGGGCGCATGTAGGCGCGCTCCGCCAGCTCACCGCCTACGGCATCCGCCCGCACTGCGTGGCGGGAACCAGCATCGGCGCCCTCGTGGGCGGCGTCTACTGCGCCGGGCACCTCGAATCACTCGTCGACCTCGCCGAACACCTCGACTGGCGGCGCGTGATGCAGCTTTTCCTCGAAATGCGCCTCCAAAAATCAGGCATCCTCACCGGCCGGAACGTCGTCAACCTCCTGCGCGCCGACGACATGATCGGCTCCGCCGCCTTCGAAGACCTCCAGACCCCCTTCGCCGCGATCGCCACCGACATCGAAGCCGAGCGCGCCGTCACCCTCCGCACCGGATCCGTCGTCGAAGCCATCCGCGCCAGCATCGCCATCCCCGGCATCTTCACCCCCGTCCGCAACGGAAGCCAGCTCCTGGTCGACGGCGGCATGGCCGACCCCCTCCCCATCCGCCTCTGCCGCGCCATGGGCGCCGACCTCGTCATCGCCATCGACATCAACCTCAACCGCGCCGAGGCCGACACCGTCAAACCCGCCCCCGTTCCGCCCGCCCGCCCCAGCCCCCGCATCCAGCGCATCATGGAATCCGTCGGCAAACGCATGCCCCAGGTCCACGGCGAGCTCAGCGACCTCATCACCCGCTGGTTCACCCCCCAGAAAACCGTCCGGTCCGAACCCTCCATCATCGAAGTCCTCACCCGCTCCGTCCGCCTCATGGAGAACCAGATCACCCGCAAAATCCTCGACCAGACCCCGCCCGACATCCTCAT
The DNA here is from genome assembly GCA_031553315.1 of Kiritimatiellia bacterium. Taxonomy (GTDB): domain Bacteria; phylum Verrucomicrobiota; class Kiritimatiellia; order RFP12; family DVOR01; genus JAVBLT01. The sequence continues at coordinate 14,440 of JAVBLT010000008.1, read as the reverse complement.
CCAGCCCTGCGTCGGCCACATCTCCACCCTCGATTTTTACCGCGGAGCCGAAATCATCCAAACCGGCGCCGACGCCGTCCTCAAAGAAAAAGAAGCCCTCGAAATGGCCCTCCAGCGCACCCTCCCCTAAAGGATACCACACCCATGGACACCCCCCCCCTCACCTGGTGGCAACGCCGCAAAATCCGCAAACACGCCCAACACACCCTCCACCACGCCCACACCCTCCGCTCCATGAAAGAAGGCACCTGGAGCACCGAAAAAACCGAAACCCTCGCCACCCTCATCCAAGACCTCCGCGCCGCCCGCAAAACACGCGACCCCCAAACCATCCAAGCCGCCACCCAAACCCTCGAAGAACGCTGCGCCGAATTCGCCCCCCCGCCCCCCTGGGCCCCCGCCCGCGACCTCTTCGACACCCTCGTCGTGGCCCTCTCCGTGGCCTTCGCCTTCCGCGCCTACTACTACCAGCCCTTCAAAATCCCCACCGGCTCCATGCAGCCCACCCTCTACGGCATCCACACCCTCCCCCCCGCCGAACCCACCCTCTGGGACACACCCCTGCTCAAATTCCCCAAATGGCTCCTCACCGGAACCTCCTACACAACCCTCCGCGCCAAAGCCGTCGGAACCACCACCGTCACCGGCTTCCGAAGCGACTCCCCCCGCAAACCCGGCTACGCCGAAATCCACACCAGCACCCCACACATCTACCACATCCCCACCGACTCCCTCCCCGCCTTCGCCACCCGCAACCCACCCGGCAAAACCTTCCGCCAGGGCGACATCATCTGGAAAGGCCACATCCGCAGCGGCGACTTCCTCTTCGTCAACCGCTGGATCTGGAACTTCCGCCACCCCCGCCGCGGCGAAGTCATGGTCTTCTCCACCCGCAACATCCCAAGCCTCCCCCCAAACACCCACTACATCAAACGCATGACCGGCACCCCCGGCGACACCCTCTCCATCGCCACCCCCAACCTCCTCATCAACGGCGCCCCCCTCCACACCCCCCCCCGCATCGACCAGATCGCCCGCCTCCAACACCCCGAAACCGCCTACGCCTGGGCCCCCCCCTACGCCGGCTTCAACACCACCTCCGACGTCAACCGCCACCTCCACGCCCTCGGCTACAACCAGCCCCCCACCCCCCCCGCCCCCGGCCGCCTCGTCAACCCCGCCGACACCGTCACCCTCCCCCCCCTCCAATACTACGCCATGGGCGACAACACCTTCAGCAGCCTCGACTCCCGCTACTGGGGCCCCGTCCCCGCCCGCAACCTCCTCGGCCCCGCCACCTTCGTCCACTGGCCATTCACCTCACCCCGCTGGGGAAACATTGAATAGCACCCCCGAAAACACCCCCATCCCCCCCACAGCCGGCGCCCCACCCACCCCCTCCGCCCCGGCCTCCCTCCCCGCATCCCCCGCCGACCTCCACCGCCAGCGCCGCATCTTCCGCCTCCTCCACCGCCTCGATCTGCTCATCGGCCTGCTCGTCATCCTCGCCATCCTCCTGGGCGCCAGCATCTGGCGCACCCCGCCCCTCATCCCCGCCCACGACTTCCACGCCACCGCCACCTGCGCCGGTCAGCCCCTCCCCCCCCCCGCCGTCTACAAACTTCTCGGCCTGCCCCAACGCTTCTACATCCGCCTGCCCGAAATCATCGACAACCGCTACCAATGGTTCAGCGTCGACATGCGCCAGGAAACCGTCACCCTCCTTCCCCACGACCCCGCCACCGCCACCTGGTTCAACCTCCCCGCCATCCGCCGCACAGACCGCCTCGGCCTCGACCTCGAATTCCGCACCCTCGCCGGCCTCGAATGGACCATCGCCTTCACCCCCGACCGCGTCAGCTTCACCAACGGCCGCCTCACCCTCACCCTCACCCCCCTTTAAAAATCCCCCCGCGCTTCCCGCTTTACAAAGCCCCGCCAAACGCGTAAAATAGATTTATCGGCTACTGGGGGCAACATTCAGTATAACCGAATTTGGTTAAAGCTTCAACTGAAAATGGAGATTCATGGAACGTTTCTTATCAGCCCGCCTCAACTCGCTTCGCGGGAAACGCACCAAAAGCGCGTTTTCAAAGCTACTGGGCATTCCCTACACCTCCTACTGCGATTACGAAAAAGGCATTCGCTCCCCCGATTCCCAAACCCTCACCGCCATTTGCCGCACCCTCGACATCTCCGCCGACTGGCTCCTCGGCCTATCCGCCACCCCCACCGCCCCCGGCCTCATCCTCCACGAAGAACCCGCCGGCTACGAAACCGTCAAAACCGCCGAAACCGTCTTCCACGAACGCGCCATCTGCGCCGAAGCCAAAGCCGCCCAGCTCCAGGAAGAAATCAAACGCCTGCGCGCCATGCACAAAGAAGAAGTTGCCACCCTGCGCGAGCTCCTCCAAGACCTCACAAAAGCCCTCAGCCAGCAAAAAGCACCCCGCGAAAAGCCCTAAAAAAAATCCAGGCCCACTTTTCCACCCCGATGCTTGACATCCCCCCACATTTACAGGTACACTTTATAAGAATACTGAAATCGCTTTATCATTAAGGAATCGCCATGGAAGAAGCCAAACAAGACCTCCAGCGCCAGCAACAGGCGCAAATGCTTTTCAACAAAGGCTTTACCGCATTCGAGCGCGGCAGTTACGACATCGCCGTCGACCTTCTCGGCAAGAGCCTCGCCCTCTCCCCCGGTTTTGAACGCGCCCGCAAGCTCCTCCACCAGGTTCAAATGATCCGCTTCAAAAAAGAAAAGAAAAGCGGCCTCTCCCTCAAAATGGCCGAGCTCAGCGCCATCGCCAAAAAAATGAAAGTGCAATCACTCATCAAAGCCGGAAAAACCGGCGAAGCGCTCATCGAAGCCGAAGACCTCCTCGCCATCAACCCCACAAACCCCCAATTCATCGAAATCTTCCTCGCCGCAGCCACCGCCGCCGAACGCCCCGAAGCCGTCCTCGCCACACTCGAAGTGCTCCACGAATACGGCGACCCCGACGACATCCCCCTCCTCCTCCAAATGGCCCAGGCCTACAGCGAAGCCCAGCTTTGGGACAAAGCCCGCGACTGCTATGCCAGAGTCAACGCCCTCAACCCCAGCGACCTCGCCGTCCTCAAACTCCTGAAAGACGCCGACGCCAAAAACACCATGACCGCCGGCGGCTGGGAAGAAACCGCCGGCAAAGCAGGCGGCTACCGCGACCTCATCCGCGATAAAGAACAAGCCAAAAAGCTCGACACCAAAAACAAAGCCATCACCGTCGGCGACGACGCCGACGAAGTCGTCCGCGATCTCAAAGAAAAAATCGCCCGCGAACCCAAAAACATGAACTTCTACCGAGCCCTCGCCCGCACCCTCACCCAAAACAAACGCTTCGACGAAGCCCTCCAAACCCTCGCCGCCGCCCGCGAGCTCAACCCCTCCGACCCCGAGCTCGACCGCACCTGGTCCGTAACCAAAACCCAGGCCTTCGAAACCCGGATCGACGAATTGCGCGCCGCCGGCAGCCACGACGCCGCCGACGAACTCGAACAGGAAAAATGCCAGTTCGTCTTCGACGACCTCCTCCGCCGCGTGGAACAATACCCCAACGACACCCACCTCCACTTCGAGCTCGGCAAACAATACTACACCTACGAAGCTTACGACGACGCCATCCAGCAATTCCAGTTCTCCCAGCGCAGCCCCAAAGACCGCCTCGAATCACTCTACTACCTCGCCTGCTGCTTCAAAGAAAAAGGCCAGCCCGACATGGCCGTCCTCCAGCTCGAAGCCGCCAACAGCCAGCTCCAAGTCATGGACGACCTCAAAAAACGCGTAGTCTACCTCCTCGGCGTCATTGCCGAAGAATCCCGCAAGCTCGACAAAGCCTTCGAATATTACAAAGACGTTTACGCCTCCGACATCGGCTTCCTCGACATCGGCGAACGCATGGAACGCGTCTACAAAGCCCGCCAGAGCCAAAACTGAGCCCCCACACCAGACCCCCGACAAAAGCGTTCTCCCGTAAGCAGGAGAGCGCCCTTCACCTTGCCCCCGCGCTTTAACCCTTGCCAAACGAAACCGAAAGCGCTATCCTCATACACAAGAACGTGGAAAACCGTATGACAAAACAGGTGAAAACAAGACAACGCGGCCAGACCATGATGGAATACATCATCATCTTCGTACTCTTCCTCGGCGTCGTCACCATCTTCACCTACTTCGTCTACGGCGTTCGCAAACAGACCAACCGCTCACTCGACCTGATCGGTTCCAATTATCCCTAACCTGGAGTTTTACGCATGAAAATCAGAAGCCGCCGCGGTCAGACCATGGTTGAATACATCATCATCGTCGTCCTCATCGCCATCGCCCTCATCGGCCTCGTCAGCCTCCTGGGCAAAAGCGTCGGTAAAAAATTCGCGGGCGCCACCTCCGCGCTCGATTCCGAAGCCGGCCAGGAAGCCCAGCAGAAGGCCGACGAACTCGGCGAAGACAAACTCCGCGACCTGAAGACCGACGGCACCTTCTGAGGTCCACCGTGAAGGCAACACGCCACACCCCGCAACACGGCCAGGCGATGATCGAATCCCTACTCGTCGTCCTCCTCGCCGTGTTGTGCTTCCTCATCATCTTCCAATACGGCTACGGCGTCAGCAGCAAGCTCATCCTCACCCACGCCGCCGCCCGCGCCGCCCGCGCCAGAACAGTCGGCCTCAACGAATTCATGGTTGAAAAAACCGCCCGCGCCGGCATGATCCCCATCGCCGGAAAACGCCTCCAGCCCGAAGGCCTTTTCCTCGACGCCGCCACCCTCCGCGCCATCGGCGACCTCACCCCCGGCCAAGCCATCGACATGGTCACCCGCGGCCAAGCCAACCGCAACCTCTCCCAGCTCGAAGTCGCCCGCGTGCCCGATTACCTCACCGCCGAAAACGACGCCACCGCCAGCGGCTTCCTCGATTACGAAGGCTGGAACGACCTCGAATCCACCATCTCCGAAGGCACCCTCGCCGACGGCGACACCATCCGCGTGACCCTCAGCTACCACGTCCCCGCCTTCATCCCCGGCCTGGGCAGACCCGCCCCCGGCGGAGCTGGCAAAACCATCATCCCCATCACCGCCTTCTACGAAATCGAAAACCACTATTCACTCTACCTCCAAGGAACCGAATGGTGAAACACCCCAAAAAAAGCGGCCAGACCATCATCTTCCTCCTCATGATCCTCCTCGCCCTCGCCTTCATGACCCTCTGGATCATCGACCAGCACCGCTTCATCGCCCTCAAGCTCGACACCCAAGACGCCGGCGACGCCTCCACCCTCGCCGCCGCCCGTTGGCAAGGCACCACCCTCAACCTCATCGGCGAGCTCAACCTCCTCCAGGCCCTCGCCCTCGCCGAAGAAGACTTCACCGCCGCAGACACCATCACCAACATCCAGATCCGCCTCTGCCTCACCGGCCCCCTCCAGGCCCTCGCCGCCGCCCAAGTCACCGCAAAAAACAACCGCATCCACATCTCAACCGACGCCACAACCCTCCTCAAACAACACGCCAACCGCGTCCGCGACATCTACGCCAACCAACCCGAAGAAAGCGCCTACCTCCGCCCCCCCTACCCCGGCGCCTGGCAGGAATACGCCGAAATGCTCGACATCGTCGCCGCCGACGGCATCGCCGCCGCCCCCGAAAACGCCCGCTTCTTCACCGACCCCCAAGACAGCCACCCCCTCCTCAGCCAAGCCTTCTACAACGCCATCGCCGGCCAGAACTGGTGCTGGTTCCACCTCTACGCCAACGGCCTCCTCCAAAGCTACAGCGGCTGGGCCTCATGGCCCCCCCTCCCCGACCCCGCCCAAAACAACACCTACAACAACGCCGAAATCTTCGGCCTCAGCCTCACCCCCCGCACCACAACCCTCCGCGCCCTCCTCAGCGCCACCCCCCTCAACACCGCCCTCACCCGGCTCGGCCACCCCGCCATCCCCACCCCCCTCCCCGAAGAACGCCAATACATCCTCGAAATCCCCACCAGCTGGATCTACTACGACCCCGAAAAATGGGCCCCCTGGAACGCCTTCCACTACGGCCACCCCGACGCCCTCCCCGCCACCGCCGACGTCCGCCCCGAATACGACTACACCGGCGCCGACACCGCCATCCGCATCGAAGCCCCCCTCACCCGTTTCAGCAGCCCCGACAGCCGCAAACAGACCGACACCTCCACCTGGACCGCCGCCGCCAAACCCTTCGGCTACCTCGAAGACGGCGCCACCCGAATCCCCCCCGCCAGCTACGGCCTCGTTCTCCCCGCCTTCCGCGACGTCCGCCTCATCCCCCTCGACGCCTCCACCGCCCCCGCCAACAGCCCCTTCAGCCTCTCCTGGCAGAACCACATCACCCTCCACCTCCCCCTTTACCTCGACACCGGCGAAACCACCCCCGGCTGCACCTACTGCGCCCAGCTCCAAATCTGGGAAAACGAAACCTGGCGCCAGCTCGGCATCGCCTGGCTCGAAGTCAACAGCGGCACCTGCCGCGTGCCCCAAGGCGGCGGCCGCCACGGCGGCGGCTCCCGCCGAGGCCATTGACCCCCTTCCTGCCCCCCTCCACAACAGCAAAAAAGCGGCGATGCCCGAAAGCATCGCCGCTGATCGTTTACTTCTGGTCTTGCCCCTTCCTCAGCGAGGAGGACGGAGAAGGATTTTGACCTGAATCTGCTCGTTGAAGGTGTAGGCCTTATTGTCGGATCCCACCCGCGTGCAAGGCACGGGAAGAGCTCCGAAAAACCCTTCATCATCAGAAATATCCGCGTTTTGGATCCAAATGCCGGAATAGGTCAGCTTCTTCGAAACATGGGTGAGCCTGGCGGGAGCGCCAAGGTTGGCGGGGTAATCGTACCAGCCGGTGACGGAGCCGGATAAGAGGCCGGTCGTGCGCGTCACCTTGGCGGTCAGCGCCGCAGTGTTTTCGGCGGAATAGGCGTAAGAACCATCGGAGTTTTTCACCGGCTTGCCGGCAGCAGGAGCTTCGATGCCGGTCCCGACGCCTCTTCGATCGAGCGTGATGGCGATGGGCAGGCCGGCGGGCGATGGGTTGACCGCTGGCAAGCGGACCGTGGTGGCTTTACCGTCGAGACCGGTCTGGGCGGCGGTGAGATCGGGCATGGCGGCGAGGTTGAAGACGAGACCATCGGCGTAACGTGCGGCGAGGTCTTCGTTTTTGGTGAACCAGCCGCCGATGATCCGCCCGGTGAAGTTGGTGTTGGCGGGAAGAAGGGCGGCGGGGTTCTTCGTGAAGAAAGAGAAATCACTCTTTCCATTCACAGCCACCCGATCCGCGCTAAGCGTAACCCGCCCGGTCAGATCTCCACCCTTGTAGGCCGAAGGCGAAGCGCCGAACACAAATTGCGCCTGATAGGCCTCGCCCTCCAAGAGATTGAAAAGGCCGGCGCTGGCGGAGAAGGCCTGGCCGTCGGTCGTTTTGCCGGCGAGCTTCACGGCGCCCTTCTTGTCGATCGTGGCGGTCATGTAGCCGAAACCGGTGGCTTCAGCAGATTGATCGGCGAGAGAGAAGGTGTAGTAGCCCACATAGGGCGTGATATCCTGCCCGGGGAGAGACCACTGCTGCTGCCAGGCCGCGGCCACAGGGTTGTCTTCCGAATCGGTGAAGGCAACAACGCCCTGCAGATCGCCGGAAAGCGTTGCAAACAACGGCGCCTTCTCCTTGCCGATCATAACAAAGGTCTCGAAATCAAGCACCCCGTCCTCGTTTTCACCGGAGAACCCGGAGGCTTTGAAGGCATAACCTTTGCCGCCGACCGTGTATTTGCCGGTAATCGTACCGGTTTTGGAAGCCACCGTCAGCGTCACCATTCCGCCGCTCAAAGCGCCAGGGAAGGGCGAGCTTCCGGGCTGGAGCTGCCCATAGAAAGTACCCACCGACCACGGAGGAAGATCTTTCACCTCATACCTGATGAGAATGGTTTCACCCTTTGTATAGCTTTTGGCGCCTCCGCTTTTGCTTTCAACCTGAATCAAACAAACGCCCGGCCCCACAACCGAGGGAGACCCCTTCAGCACAAGCCCTGTGGGTTCGACAGAAAGCGCCATTCCCACAGGCAGCTTACCCGAAACCACTTTCGCAAGGGCGCTCTCCCCCCGATTCTGAATTGCAAACGGGCCAAACTCGGCATAAACCGCCTTGCGCAGCGCAACATCGACCGTTGCCCCCGAGGCGAGACCATCTTCGGTGAGCACACTGTCGGGCGAGCCTTCAAATGCCGGAACGGCACCCTCAGGCAGAAGCGCCCAGCTGACAGCCTTGTCTTCCAACGTGAAGGCATTCCCTCCATAGCTGACCCGCAGCTCAAGCTTTCCGGTAAAGGCGGAAACATTCGCGGGAAGCGCCACACGACCTTGGAAAGCAGATCCAAAATTGCTCACCACGCTCCCATTGAACCAATAAGCAGCGTCGACGCCCTGAGGAAGATTCGTCAGGTCGGGCCCCGTCCAGCTCAGCGTGAGGTCACGCCCGGAATCCGGCACGGCAAACGCCGATTTACTTAAAGGAGCCACAATCGCCGGAGCCGTCAGCGGATACCACGCCACATCGGCCAAAGCGACCTGCGCACGGGCGGCATCCGGTTTAAAGGAAAGGGTGACAGCGGTTTTTGCCGTCTTTGAGAACAGAACCACAGGCACGTCGTCTCCATCGAGCTTGAAAGCCTGAGTAACGGTGCCCGTCTTGGCCGTGAGCGTGCCGTTGCCGCCCTTGGCGGTGAAGGTCAGCACGCCGGGGGTGGCGAGCGAGGCGGTCAGCACGGCGGGCTTGGCGTTGGCGGCGAGGGTATCGGTGGAGAGGCCGGCGCCGTCGTTCCAGAACCAGCGGGAACCGCTCGTTTTCCACGCCAAGGGAGAATCGCCGGCCTTCACATAGTCGGCCAAAGATTGTGTGAAGGCTTGATCGACAATCGTGCCGGTAAACTTAACGGCCTTTGCATTGAGCGTGGTGGTCGGGCTTGTCAGCGTCAGCGACACCTTCACATCACCCTCGATATCATCCGTGGCAGGAATTGCAAATGTCGCCGTTTTTACAGAGTCGCCCTCCAAAGAGGACCATCGAAGGGTTTGGCTCTGCTCCGTAAACCGCGCGGCACCGGTACCGGTCAGCGTGATGACCGCTTCCGCATTACTGCCCGGATACACGCTGGAATCACTCCGTTGAACGGAAACGGCGAGATCCGTTCCCTCAACCACCGTAAAATCCTTGGCAAAGCCGGTAATCGCAAGCGTTCCGTGCCGGGGTTGATTCGTTCCAAGAATAACCACCTCAAGTTGATTTGCAGAAACACCAACAGAGGGATCGTCATCGTGTTTCAACTGCACATAGAAACGTTTGTCGGTTTGCTCCAGAGAGCCAAACTGTGCTTCAATTCCGAAATCGACCGTCTTTACCGCCGTTGTATCCGGGGTGACAAAGTCAACCGGAGCCCAAAAGACCGTGTCGTCGGCGCCTGTTGTAAAATGTTCCCCCGCATGAGCGCTATCATCCGTTGTTTCAAATTTAACCTTCACGCTATCCCCGGCGCCAAGCGCTTCGGCAACGGAACACCGAATGCCGACAGAGACAACCGATTCGGTATTGTACACGTAAACCACGCGGTCAACAAACTCGACAGAGGCCTCAATCCACTTGCCGTAGTCAACGGTATACGTCACGCACGCCTTCTCATTCGCAGAGCGGAAAACCCTCAGATACACATCTTCCCCGGTGCCTTCAAAATAAGGAACCTTGCTGTCGTCGTTTTCAGTTTTCGCGATATAATCATCCAAAGCCCCAAACGTGCAGAAAGGTTGAACCTCTCCTTCAGGTTTTCCATAGTAAAGCTCACCGTCAACGGCAAGGAGATCAGTTGTGCCGGAAACGTCACTCAACCTCACCCGATACTTCACCCCGGCCAGGCAATTGGTCAACACAAACCAATCCTCGCAATCCTTACCGTTAAGCGTGCCGCTCAGTGAACCGCGCGTGGCACTATCAAACTTCTCAAGCGCTTCAGCGCCGCCGGCAGAACCATCCTGGCCGCCATCAGCGACATCGCCTCCATCGCGGCCATCCCCCTCGGGAAGCACAGTAATCAACTTCATCTCGACTTCAGCCGATTTTTCGACCGCGTATTCCGCCTTCAGCGTGAAGGTGAGGTCAGGGTGCCAGAGACCATCATCCTTCGCAATGATTTCAATGGGAATTTCTTTTTCAGACTCCCCGTCTGCAAAAGTGAACGCTTTCGCATCAAGAGCCACATAATGAACACCCCCCATGGCGTTTCCATCGAGCGTGGAAACCGTAAAATCAAGAGAGCCTTGCGTATTTGCGGAGCGCACCACAGTCACCGTGCGGGAATCGTTTCCGGCAGCCGTCTCCAATGTGTGTTCAAGATGGTCTTTACCGGCTTCCGGCTTAAAGGAAAGCACCGGCTCCGCCCACAGGCAATACGCGATATCGTAGGCCACATTTCTGTTTCCGATTTCACCGGCCGAAACCCCAAGATAAACCGTTCCCGATTCCGAGGCCGTGAACGACAGCCGCCGATTCAAAATCTCGCTGAGCGAACCAAGAGAACCCTCTTTCGGCGTGACCGCTTCAGGCTCAGCGCCATCGGCGGCAGAATCAGGCATAAACTGAACCACAAGGCGCGTGGGATCCGGATCGCCATTCAAAGATCCCCGGAAAACGGCATTCGTCACACAGATCTGATAGCTCACCGTTTCATTCGCCGGCACATCAAGCTTCATTTTGAACCAATCGGTGGTATCGGTCGAGCTCATGTAGTGGGCAAACCATGAATCTTCACCTGAGGCGAGATTGTTGATTTTGGAAGCTTCAGGAGAAGAGCCCGAAAAACCGGGAAGTTCCGTGGCCGTTTCCCAACTTTCATTTCCAATGGAATCCCCGCCATTCACCGCCTCATCATGCTCATCGTTAAGCTTGTCCTCATCCTGAATGGTCACGACCGCATCCGAAGGAGCGACAAGCTCTGTATACGGAGCCGTTTCGCTAAGCGCCAACTTCACACGAAACGTTTTGTCGGATGTAAAACCATCGCAATTATTCACCGTAACAGAAACACATTTATTTGTTTCATGCGCGGCAAAAGGAACCAGTTTCGTTACAGCACCAAAATCAACATCTTTAGCGGGATTTTCGCCATCCGCATCCACCACAGCCATAAACGTGACCGCCGTGCTCTCATCCAAACGGCCGGAACGTTTCACCGTGATTTCAAGAGGCCCTTCCGTTTCGCCAATGGAATAAGCATCCTTGTCAAGAGAAAACTGAATATTGGGATATTCCTCAACCGTAAACGCGTAAGAAACGGTCGCGGCGGCATTCGCAGGCCGGGTAATGCCCATATACGTTGCATCCTCGGCCTTAAAGACACAATTCGCTCCCTGAGCAAGAATGCCCGATTGAACCTCATTCACCTTATTTGTGGCATCATTTTCAGAGCGATAAAACCGAACCGAAGGCCTTATCGATGCGCTATCGGCCACATTCTTAAAAACAACGCGATACTGCGTGCCCGTCGTCGACAATTTAAACCAGTCTTCACAATCAGAACCGCTCAGCGTATGAAGCCCGGAAGAGACGGGAAAATCCGTCAACTCGGTAGCCCCATTCGGCTGACCATCCGAGGCATCCCATTCATCAGCCGGCGGAGTTTGGCTATAACCTTTTCCATACGTATACGCCTCAATAAAAGCGATTGTTTCCGAGGCGCTCCATGAGGTAGAGTTGCCTGAACGAGCCAAACGTCTTTCAAAAACACTTGATCCACCTTTTTTATTCGGCCAGTAAACCATAACGCGCGGCAATGACCCACCGCCAATCCAGTTAAGGGCAAATGTGCAGTTTGGATTGGAATACCAGTTATTATTTCCCTTCACAGCAAGGAATAAAAACTGGGATCCTTCTTTTTGTTGCCACTTTATAAATTCATCTGAGAGAAGAGCTTTATCCAATTTTTTGCAATAGGTACACGTTACAGTTCCCAATACTGCAAAAATAGGAATATTTTGGCTGTCACTCAAATTTCGAAGCTCTTTGGCATTTGAATGCCACTGCCCGGGAATAACAGGATCATCAATATCCGCGATATCCAATGTCGGAGCCGGAGTTGCCGAAAATCCAGTCACCGCACAAAAAACAACGGACACAAAGGCAATAACTTTTTTCATAACTTAATCCCCCTTTTCAAAGAAAGCAGTTTACCTGAGTTTACTTTTTTGAAAACCAATCCACTCCATTTGGATAAACAATCGCAGCCTTTTTTAAGAGGCCCTCAATCCATGGCTTCTGATATTGCTCCCGGCGCAACCACTCAAAATCACGTTTTATTTCAGCCAGAGACGGAACAATATATCCCAAATCCTTTTCGACAAAAACTCGAACAAAATTTGTATTGACAGTATAAATAAAAAACTCAAAATTTTCGTCATTATCAGAGATTCCCGTTGTCTGATTAGGACAAATATTTTTTAAATCAATCACAATTTGATCCTCCAGCTTATTAAGATCAAGATCACTTTTATCAATGGTTTCGCAAAAAACATCACTTAAATTTTCAAGAATGAGATTTCCATTTTCATCAAATTCCAATTTACCGGAAAGAAAATGATTACGGATATCCTCAAGCCTATTTTTACGCTCTGCGTTTTTTTCAAGGGCTATTTGATTCGAGACCTCAAGGTTTTTTTGCACGACAAGAGCCTCTTCACGAGTAATCGTCAACGAGTTACCAAATTGTTTTCTAAAAAGAGCACGTAAAAGCGCTTCTTCTTGAATTCGCCGATTGACAGCAATCTCTCCTTCTGAAAAGCATTTTATATAGTTTTCACGTGATATTTTTCTAGTTGAACAGATCTTATCAATGAATTTGTTAGCAGCCGCCCAATCATCATCCGTCACTTCTATACCAAGTGACTTTGCCTCCGAGATCATAACTTGACGATTAATAAAAAGAAAAACATTTTTTTCGTTAAATGTATTCCACAACACGTCACGTTCTTTTGCGGAAATAGTTGGGTTTTTCGCATAGGCAATTGCCAAATCCTCCTGAATTAACTCTTCATGAGCTCGTCGTGTAAGTATAGCTCCATTTACAATAACAAGGGGATCATCAGGAGAAAGATCCTGTAGAAGACGAGACACCATATTTGTAACTACACCACCATTTTCAACAACCGCCTCTACCACTTTTTCCTGCCTGGAGCATGCCGTCAGGCAGACAGCAACAACTAAAATAAAAGATACTTTAAATAAATGCGGCATAAACCCTCAAAAAAACTGCGGGAAACGGCACAACACCATCTCCCGCAATAAGTTACAAAATTTTCATTTTGCAAAAACCGGCTTACAAATTGTCAACGACAAGAGTAGCGCTACTATCCAACCAAGCAACTTTCGGGTAAGCCTTTTGGGCGGTCTGCAATGCGCTATGATCCACTGCATACTTACTGAGGCTCTTGTTGAGTTTCATCGACCACGAACCGAAAGCAACATCCCCGACATAGTCGACATCCTCATTAGGCAAAGCTTCAATTCGCCAAGGTACACTCTTCGAGGAAGGCATTGAATCCCCTTCATATTCACATGAAACAGCCATATCGCAAGGAGTGAAACAAAGAGCAGGAACCACTGATGTACAATTGCGAACATAAAGAGCAGGCGATGCAGTAAGACCAACCATCTGCCCTGAAATAGATTGTACAACACCAGCGCCGCCATCAATGAAGCGCGTGCCAAAACCAGCTGCACGCAAATCAAAGATGCGAGGTTGGATCTCAGGCTCAAGATCAGCATTCAAAATTGTTTCAGTCCAATCATAGTATGCAGGAATTGAAAGATACCCTTGAGCAGTTGTGGCCTTCTTATAAGTCCAGCTCCCAAAGTAATTGAGCATCAAAAACTGCGCTTCAGTCTGAGGAACTGCATAGCCGTTTGTATACTTCGAGGTAGAGGAGGTAATAAAGGTATAAAAATTACCCTCTCCAGGAGCCAAATCAGCGCAACCGCCGCACGCAATTACAAGACCCTTCAAAGTGAGGCTTCCTTTTACACGGTAAAACGTGGGGCTTTTACCCGTCGCGGTACAATCGGCCTTCTCAGTGACAGAGGCATACTTAGCGATAGGGGTCTTCAAAGATGCTTTGAAATCATAAACATAAACGTAGTCAGTGTCAGGGGGGGGCGTCTCCGAATCAACTACGCACTGCGCATAGGCGCCGGCGGCGCAGGCGACCATCGCGGCAAATAACATCTTCTTCATAATCATTCCTTCTTTGTGTTTGTACAAACAACCGGGTGTTTCCACCCTTTTGGAGGGGCATGGCGTTGACCATCGCCTCTCCTCGGTTTCGAGCCGCCGTGCATGACAGCTTGCGCTA
>JAVBLT010000043.1:0-2948 GCA_031553315.1 Kiritimatiellia bacterium | reverse complement strand
AACCACAATGAACGCTTTAACCATTCCTCAAACTGATTTGCGCCTTGTTTATGCCAATCTGGGGCACGCCCGGGTGGCGGAGCTGCGGGCGTGGTGTGAAATCGTGACGGTTTTCGATAGGGCTTCGGATAAGGAGGCGTGCGCGGCGGAGTTGGCGCGGCGGTTTGCGGGGGTGGTGAGCGGGGGGCTTTCGGTGAAAAGTCTTTATAGAAAGGTGGCGGCGGCGAAGGTCAACGGTTGGCGGGGGCTGGTGGATGGGCGCACGCTGGCCAAGGCGCTGGGCTCGCGGAGCGATGTGAGGAGCCGCCCGGAGTTTGTGGCGTTTTGGCAGAATTTGTGCGCGGAGAATCAGCGGGCCACGGCGCCGGCGTATCGCAAACTGTTTGTGCTGCTCCGCATGGGGCAGTTTATTCCGGGCTACGGCACGTGGCAGGATATTTACCGGGCGGAGTTTCCGCGCAACGGGCTGCCGCCCGCGTGCCCCTATGAGGCGAAGGTGTTTATGCCGGTCGGATGGAGCGAGTCGACGCTCGGCAAAATCAAACCCAATGCCTTCGGGCTCGCGGCCACCCGCACGGGGATGCTCGCCGCCGCCAACCTCATTCCGATGATTCCCAAGACGCGGGCGGGTTTGAAGCGCGGCCAGATTATCCAGATCGACGATATGTATCCCAACGTGAAGGTGGCCTACGGCGAGAACGGCCGCACCGCCGAGCGGGTGGTCGAGCTCTCGATTGTCGATGTGGCCACGGGCTACCTCGCCTGCTGGCTGATGAAGCCCGTCTTGAAGCGCGAGGACGGCACCAAAGAGCACCTGCAAAGCTGCATGATGCCCTATGTGATTGCCCACCACCTGCGCACCAACGGCTATTGCCCCGATGGGAGCCTCATCCAGGGCGAACACGCCGCCGCCCGCGCCAACGACTACCTGCGCAAAGCCGTGGCCGATGTGACCGATGGCAAGGTGAGCTTCGGCGAAGGCGGCATTTTATCAAAGCCCCTCGCCGCCGGCCTCTACGATGCCCGCCCGCGCGGCAACTTCCGCTACAAAGGGCTGTTGGAGTGCCTCCACTCCTTGAAACAGAATGAGACCGCCGACATCAAGGGGCAAGTCGGCAGCGCCCGCGACACCGCGCCCGAGGATATCTATGGCCGCGACAAGGCCATGCTCGCGCTGACTACCGCCGCGATTGCCCTTGAGCCCGAAAGACCCGGCATTTTAGACCGGCTGATTTTGCCGTGGATTCCCTTCTCCGATTTTTCGGCCCTCACCGCCGAAGCCTATGACCGCATCAACCGCCGCGAAGACCACGCCCTCGAAGGCTGGTCGGAGCAAGGCTTTATCACCGGCGAGTGGCGCGTGAGCGAATCCGACGGCTGGAAGCCCCTCGCCGACCTCGACCCTGCGGGCGACCTTTACGCCATCGTGGCCGGCAATCCCACATACTACCGTCAGCGCCGGATGAGCCCCGCCGAAGCGTGGGAATTGCGCGAGGGCGATGTGGTGCGCATCGAGGATTGGGCCGTGCCGGTTATCCTCGGCCCCGGCCTCGCATGCGCCGCCGTGGTCGACGATAAATGCCAGCTTCTGTTTGTGGAGGAATCCACCCGGCGCAAGCATCTTGTGGCGGCGTTGGTTTCCGATGAATTCGGTAACCAGACGCTTCTTGAGCGCGGCACACAGGTACTGGTGTGGGTGAATCCCCTCGATCCGACCATTGCTTATATCAACGGAGCCGGGAAGAATGAAGGGTTTCTCGGCACCGCGCCCGTGATGGTTCCCGGCCATGGGGATGATCTCGAAACTCTCCAGCGCAATCTGGGCATCCGTAGCGCCGTCATCGCCAAAGAAGTCGAGAAAATTCGCCCCATTGCCTTGCACCGCCTCAAGGAGGCCGACGCCGCCGCCGCGCACAACGTCCGCGAGATTGCGGGCTACGACCCCGTGGAGCAACCGCCGCCGAAAGCGGAAAAACCGCCGAAGGCCGCCGACGCTCCCGAATGCGGAATCGTCGATTTGATGCCGCCCGAGCCTCAAACCGCCGCCGCGCCCAAAAAATCCCTTCCCGAATTTTGTTAACACCCAAGGAGAAACACACATGAGCGAAACACCCAAAACCCCCGCGCCCATCGCGGGCATCATCAGCGCCGACGCGATCGCCACCGCCCTCGAAAACCTCATCGCCGAAGGCAAGCTCGATCCCGCCGACAAAGCCGTCATCCTCTGGTTTTACCAGCACGGCCGCGACCGCAAGCTGAGCCAGACCGCCCTCGCCGACCTCATCGGCTACAACGCCTCCACCGTCTCCCGCCTCCAGCGCGGCGAATACGGGGCCGACTGCGCCAAGCTCACCGCCGCCATCCGCGCCTACAAAGAGCTCCATGATGAACGCGCCCGCATGACCCGCCCCGACTACATCGAGACCCAGCTCTGGCGCGAGGTGCGCAATGCCTGCCAATTCGCCCTCGTCAACAATACCACAACCATGATCACCGGCCCCTCCCAGGTCGGCAAGACCCACGCGTTGGAGGAATTCGTGCGCCGCTGCCCCCAGCGCGTGATTTTCGTGCGCATTCCCGCCGCGCCGAGCTTCAGCCTCGTGGTCAAGACCATCGCCGAAGCCTGCGGCATCAACAACCGGTGCTCGGTCGACGAACTCCGCCCCCGCATCGCCCGCGCACTCGACCCAAACACCCTGCTCATCATCGACGAGCTCCATCAGCTCGCCATGACATCCGGCAGAAACCCCATCCGCGTGATGGAATGGATCCGCGAAATCCGCGACCGTTCCGATTGCGGCCTCACGGTCTGCGGCACCCGCACCCTGGAGCGCGACCTCATCCAAGGCCCCGAGCTCAAAGCCTGGTTGGAACAATTCGTGGAGCGGTGCGTGCGCACCCTCGTGATCGAAGCGCAAATCCCCGATCCCGATATCCGCGCCATCGCC
>JAVBLT010000047.1:0-45951 GCA_031553315.1 Kiritimatiellia bacterium | reverse complement strand
CCTTATAAGGGAAATGACTGCCGCATGGAACTGCGAGCGAAATGCCAGACAAACCCCGGTAAAATGGCAATTCACAACAGAGGATGCTCGTATAAAATTGAAACGACTATACCCGATATTTTAAAGTTTACTATGTACTAGAGCATGTTTCGATTGATCTTTCCGCTTTTTCTCGGTGCTTTTTGTTTTTGAATTTCACCCTTTCAGATCGCCGTAGCGTTGCTACGGCTCGCCTCAAGCGTTTGTCAAAGCCCAAAATCATCTTCGCAAAATCCGGAAGTCTCATTCGAAACATGCTCTAATTCGGGTTTATGTCATTTACCTGATATCCGTGTGCAACCGGTAAAACTGAGCCGGTTCAAACCGTTTTGTATTGGCGGGAACGGGGGGCGCAAACTGGGTTGATGTCCGGAAATGCTCCGGCATGGTCAAAGGCTTGCGAATCAGAACCGATGGCGCGAGAATCAGATTGTCCGGCGTGTTTTGAGCCGGCGCTTCCTTTTTTTCCGTGAGCGCGAGATAAAGGCGCCATGCCTCCGTGTGCCCGTTGAGCCCCGCACGGCTGAGCCAGCGCTTCGCCTCCTCTTCGTCTTCCCGCAGCAGGCACAGCCCCAGATTGTACTGCGCCGGGAAATGATTCCGCTCCGCCGCCAGCCGGTAATAAGCCGCCGCTTTCGGCGCGTTGCGAACCACGCCGTAGCCCTTTTCATGGCAAACGCCCAGATTGAAAAACGCCTCCGCCACCCCTCCTTCCGCCGCCTGTTGAAAACAGATCACCGCCCCCATCGGATCCTGCTCCCGCATCAGCCGCAGCCCCTGCGCATTGAGCGCCTCATAATCGGGAGCGGCTGGCTTTTCCTCAACGGCGGCAGATTCTGCCTTCCGCTCATTGGCCAGCAACGCCTCATGCACCGCCTGCATTCTCAGCGTTGCCTCCTCGTGGCCTTGTTCCGACGCCCGTTGAAGCCACCCCAGCGCCTTGAGCGGATCGCGAAGCACCCCCTTCCCCTCGCTGAACATTTCCGCCATCCGAAACTGCGCCTCCCGGTGCTCCTGGCGCGCCGCCTTCATATACCACTCCGCCGCCAGCGCCGCACTGGTCAGCACGCCGCTTCCCGCCGCATAAGCCTCGCCCAGATAAAACTGCGCCTCCGCATCGCCCAGCTCCGCCGCCCGGCGATACCACCCCAGCGCCTCGCTTCGGCTCCGCTCCACGCCGCGCCCGTGGAGATAGCATCCCGCGAGCGCAACCTGCGCCGACCGGTGGTTTTGCCGCGCCGCCGCGAAATACCACGCCACCGCATCCGCCCGGCTCAGCCGCACGCCCTTGCCCTCCTCAAAACAGCGGCCCAGGCGGTATTGTGCTTCCGCGTGACCGCGCTCCGCCGCCTCCAGATAAAGCCCCGCCGCCATCCGCGCATCGGTCGCCCGGCAAGCCTCCGCCTCCTGGAAAATGGCCTCCGCCGACCGCTCCGCCGGCGCCTCGGCCTCGATGACCGGCGCGGGTTCGGGCTCCGCCTCCGCCGGCTTGAAATACCGATGCGCCCACGGCCAGGCACCCGCCGCCAGCATTGCCAGCAACACCGCGCGTTGAAGATGCTTCCTGCGCCGCTTTTGTTTCGTCTCCGCCTCGATCTCCTCAAGATCCGCCAGCATCGCCCGCATCGAGTGATAGCGTTTGCGCGGATTCTCTTCACACGCCCGGTGAATCACCCCCAGAAACCGCGAAAACCGACGATCCCGGATGTTGCGCTCCTCCCGCGGCGCCTCTCCGTAGGCCCCCGGCGCATTGCCCGTGAGGCACTCGTAGAGCAGCTTGCCCAGGCTGTAGACGTCGCCGGCAAACGATCCGTGATTCTCCGGCGGCACATACTCCGGCGTGCCTACGATCGACTGCGCCTCGCTTGCAAACGTCACCAGCCCCACATCCGCCAACACCGGAGAACCGTCAATCGCAATCACATTCGCCGGCTTCACATCGCGGTGAACCAGGTTGCGCGCGTGCAGCGCCAGAAGCGCCCGGCAAAGAATCAGCCCCAGCGCCAGCGCCTCCTCCACCGGCAGCGAACGGTGCGCATCCAAATACCCCCTCAGCGTCGACGGCCGGTAATGATTCACATTCAGCTTCCGCCCCGTGGAAAAATCATCCGCCAGCGGCATCGCGTAAAAGAAAAAATCCTCACAGAACCTTACCGCCCGCAGAATCCGAATCACCCCCGGCATCGGTTCCTGCGTTGAGAGGAAATCAACCGCCCGCCACTCCCTTTCAAACCGTTCCTCCAGCCCCGGCTTCCGGCGCACCACCTTCACCGCGCAAAAACAGGCCTCCCTGTTCTTCGCGAGCCACACCTCGCCATACGCCCCCGCGCCAATGCGCCTGAGCAGCGAATACCCCGGAAGAATCAGCGGCTCCTCATTCACCGCACACCCCCGGCGGCGGCGCGTCGAACTCCTCCGCCACCGCCCGCGCAATCGGGTCAAACACCCGGCCAACCCTCCGGTTCGCCTGATACACCCCCATCCGCGAAATGCCGTAGATCTCCGCGACCTCGGCCACCTTCCACCCCTTCACCGCCACCGCGTGAAACAGTTCAAAATGCCTGACCGAGACCTTCCTTTTCAACCTCGCCAAGGCCTCCTCCCTCACCGCCTCCAGCCATTCCTCCTCGATTAGGCGTGTGAACCCCTCATCCTCGACCGCCGCCTCCTCTTGCACTTCATCCAGCGGAACCGCTTTCACCTCCCGCTCCCGTTTCCTCAGGCAATCAATCACCCTTCGGCGCATCAGCACCGTGAGCCAGCCCCTGAACGAGCCCTTTTTCCGGTCATAGACAAACTCCGGCGCCGCCCGCCAGATTTCCACCATCACCCCCTGCAGAATTTCCTCCGCCTGGGCCTCCCGAATTCCCTTCCGATACGCCACATTGAGCAGAAACCCCGCATACAACGCATAAAACCGCTCCCATGCGGAACGGTTTTCAGGATTTTTGATCCCCTCGATCACACTTGACCGAGTCGCCTCACTTCGATCATACATCTGCGCCACGCATCACCCCTTGTTGTTTTGAGAGAATGATACCTGAATTAAATAGTTTTGTAACCTTAAATCTATCGACTATATTTGATAAAAACAACAGGATCCGTTTGAGGGCGATCTTTGGCTATTTTTTTTACTGTACACTTTTTATTATTGTTGTTGTACGAAATCTCATAAAAAATCCCTTCATTGCAGATTCCGCCACACTCAACATTTCGGTGATAGTATGTATGCGGAATCGTCGCGTATGGAATCTCTGGCGTGGAAAGATAAAATATACGAATGCAATTCTTTTCCACGACCATCCCATGCACGCCATTTTCCGAAGTGTAGCTTCCTTTTGGCAACATACACCGGTTATGCGGCGCCAGCGTCCAACGGAGAATCAACGTTGTAAAAAAAATCACCGCCACGCTAAGTATGATCTTTTTTTTGTTCGATTCCATCGTTTACCTTTTTTTAAATATCAATGGTTCGCCAATCTGAGTGGACGTTGCGGTTTTACCTACGCGAATTTCGCCTTCACCCATATCTTCAAAAAGAAATCGGCCTCCATACATACACTCGCCGACGCATATGGTGTTTTTCACATGCCCGATTGAATGCGGCACAACCGCATATGGAAACTCAGGTTGAGAGATGTAAAACAGCTCGATTTTAGTTTCGCTTATTTTCATTATGTGCTCTTCGGTTGTGCTGAGATAGCATCCGGTTTTGATCGTGCATATTGATTTTTTTTCCGACTCATATTCCGGCATCGACGCGCATCCTGATAACAGGCAAATGCCCGAACCGGCAATTAACACTTGAAAAGCTTTCATTATTATTCCTTTTTGGCTGCTTTGATTTCAGTTGTCGATTCAAATTCGATGTGCAAGCGGCCTTCCATTCGTCCTTTCATGGCAAGGTCGTTTCCAATCTCGGGGATTTCTCCCTTGAAATTTTCAAAACATAAGCGGGCATTGACATAACGAATATGTTCAAAATTGGTATCAAGGTGGAGTATGAATCGGTTGTCGTTTTTTCCAAAACGCGGAACAGTGCCCTGGATCGGTTTTTGGTTGATCTCTGCTTCAAGTGATGTTTCCAATTTTTTGCCCGTTGCATCGTATCCACTGTGAACAGCGATAATTTTCAAGCCCTCATATGTGCGCTGTTTTTTTTCAATAATCTCTTGAGGAGGCACTTTTTCGGCTTTGAGAACAAGTCTTCCCTTATAAGCGATGCGTAGCGAACCTGTTGGGATAAAATTATCCAGAAGCTGTGCATCAACAGACCAGTACTCTCCCGGATTTCGAGGCTTGTCTTGGCCGAAAATGGCATAATGCAAAAATTTAACTTCTTTTTCCAGCGTTTCTTTCGCGAGATTGGATTTTGAGATCTCAATTGTTGAGTTGTCTTCTGGATTCCGTTTCTCGATTTTTACAAAGTCGAGCGATGTTCCATGTGTTTTAAAGTCTTTTTCCCCCCATCTGAGTTCATAGTCTACGCCTGAACCCGTGGAATCGAAAACTTCTCTGAACGGGTATTCGTTTTTTCCCTTTGCAAAATTTTCAAGTTCCTCGAATGGTATTTTTTCATTTTTAAAGCCTACTATATGATACCAACGTTCATTGTTGCGTTTAAAACGTAATTTTAATTCCTTTTCGTGTTCCGGGCGGTAGGCTATAAATTGAATCGCTTGAGCGGAATAGGATCGTTTGATTCCAAAACGACCGGTCTCGTCTTTTGGAAGCCCAATTGTTGATACCAAGGTGCCAATTGTGTATTGACCGCCGAAGTTATTCAGTTCCGATTCAAACACGCCGTTTTGCACATCCAGATAAAGCTTGGAATCGCTCATGGCCAGTTTAAAGGTAAGTTTTGTCAGATACTCCACGTTTTCGCGCCAAGGCGTCACGCGCACATTTTCGATGCGATAGGGGAGTTGTTGAGTAAATGAATATTCAGTTGCGAGAAATCCCGCGAAAATAAGAATGACCCGTTTAACGCAAGACATAGTAGATCTCCTTCTTTTTCATACACAGATAAGCGCCGGCAATCGTTAGAATAAAAATTCCGAGAACAGCCATCGTTTCAAAAAAAATAATTTTTTTGAGCAGTCCAAAGAGCGAGCGAACATCCCACAGATTGCTTTTGCACAGGCCGCCGTGTGCTTGGTAAAAGGCTATAATGTCGGCGTTGGTTTTTCCGATTGTTTCACGCCAGACGGAGTTGGGCTCGAATGTGGCTGTATCGGCAATTTTAGACGAAAAATAAATTTCAGCCCAACGCCCATCACATTCAGTGATACCCAGGCATTTTGCGCAACGGCAGATTTTGTTGTTTTCTTTACCGCAACGCCGATTCAGGTACGGAACGTTGCCGAAAGTGAGGCGGGCAATGTTGAAGAAGTAGCGTTGGGGAAATGCCCAGGAAATATTTTCAAGGACGTCGGCATCACGGCGCTTCCCAAGATCTGATTCTATTTTTAGGTTTTTATACGGGAGATTCTCCTGCCGGAGAGTCAGGTAAAGCGGCATGAAGGAACGCGGCGTCTCTCCCGGGGGATTGTAGGTGACGTCTTTGCGACTTGGGTCGTGAAGAGTCGTGTAGGAAAGAATTGCCAGAATGACGATGAAGGCAACAGAAACGTTGAGCGAGGTGATCGGTTCTTTGAAAAAAGTGCTGAAAAGAATTCCAAACCCCACACCCGAGATCAGCGCCACAAACATGGCAAGGTAGAGGATCTCAAGCGCCAGGTATCGGTTTGTGCCGGTCATTGCCCAAAATCCGGAGCAGGCGTTGAGTATATCCTGGAAGAACACATCGGTGCTGAAGTAAACATTGCAGAGGTTTTGCATGACGAGGCCGCCGGTTAAAAAATTAATCGCCCCTATCGCCGCCACGCAAGCGGTTACCTGCAAAAACGCTGTAAGAATACCGGAAAAAATGTGAGCCAGCAGATGGCATCCGAAGCGCCGCCTCATACCCAACACCCAGTAACTCCATTCACCGGTGGCAAGCTCGGTGTTGATGCTTTGGCAACTTCCAAAAAGGCCGCACCAAAAGGCATAGAGCGTGGCAAAAAAGGCGAGGCCTTCACGGTGTTGAACCGGGGTATAGCGCAAAATAAAGGCAAGTGTGATAACCAATGCAACCAAAGCGGGCATCAGAAAAAATTCACAGACGACCCGAACTGGGTTTTCACAAAAACGGCGGCGCAAGATTCGGCCGAGATCTACTGACAGGGTTTTACACATTGTAACTCCTTGTCAGGGCTTCGGTTGTTGTTTTTTCAAAGGCATGGAAAAGTTTCGACCATGAAAACTCCCGCATATCTTCTTTAAAAGGGCGAATGAGTGTTTGCGGTGCTTCAACGGCGGCACCTTGCCAGACCACGCAACACGTGAGGTGATCGCCATGGGCGGTTTCGTTTTTATCGCGGTTGACCACAATGATTTCATCGAAAACGGATCCTTCTCCGAGGTGGTGCATGGCATGGGTGCTGATTAAAAAAGAGACGGGAACCTTTCGTTTGGCCAAGTGATCGGCATAGCGCCGGATTTCCTTGAGGAAGGCAGCTTCGGATTCGGTGTCGAACCCCGTCGTCGGTTCATCGAGAATGACCAAAGAGGGTTTTTGGGAGTGTTCCAGCAGAAGAAGGCGCGTAAGCAATTCGGCGCGGCGGCGTTCACCGCCGGAAAGCGCGGTCAATTTCTTCTTGAGGACGACCGGCATGTTCATTTCTATGAAACGAGCCTTAAGGGGGGCAATTTCACCGGTAATCGAAAAATTTTCCTGAGCCGCTTTTATAACATCTCGCATTAGGCTTTCGGTTTTAAGAGCGAAAGATTTGTCGGTCGGCAGGCTTTGCGGCAGATAGAGCACCGCCCCCCGTTCAAAGATTTTCCCAGTGGCTGTGTCAAGATTCCGGCGGCTAGCGAAGGTTTCTGCCGGCAGCTCCACGCCAAAGCACTGATAGGTCTCATGGCTGTTCCGAGATCTGAGCGCGAAGGCGGGAAACCCGGCGATCAGGCTTTGCAACACACTTTTTCCTGCGCCGCTGGGGCCGATTAAAGCGTAAATTGCCCCCGCCTTCAGGTGAAGGCGGGGAATGGTAAGACCGATGCGTTCTTCCCGGGGGCGGCGCAAAAAACCACCCTCCCTCCCAATGATGGGAGGGGCTTTGAAATGCATGATTTCGCAGAGTGTCATGGATTACTTTACAAAGGTGGATTTGACCACATCGGCATCGTAACGGACTTCGAAGCGCAGTTCCCCATCGCCTTTAAGGCCTTCGGTCAGCAACAGTTCCGGGAGCACTTCGAGCTTTGACCTCAGATAGGTTTCAAAACGGATGACCTGGCCGCTCTCGTTATCGATGAAAAGACGTGCTGTGCTCACTCGGGTATCGAGCGCGGCGTTGAATTTGCCGGGGCCTTCGTCGTACTTCAGTGAGCTTTGTTCTTTTCTGCCGTTGATTTCGGCTGAATCACGCAGTTCAATGATGCGGCAATTGTACTTCTTTTGAGGAGCGGTCTTAGAAGCAATTGTATCGGTTTCCTTGTAGGTGAGGATGGCTTTACCGGTGAACGAGCCTTGAAGATCGGGATGGAGGAAGGAGTTGAATAGACCGCCGTCGACCGTCCAGCTCTCGCCGATGTTTCGCTTCATGCCGCCGAAAATGGCGCGGGTCAGGGCGAAGGTTTCCCGCTCAAAGAGCCCTCGAACAGGGCTTTTATCGGCCAAATGTGGCGTATTCGCCGTCCATGTGTTCAGGAGCGTGTCAAACGATTCATTTGAGTTTTTTGCTTTTTCCTGCATTTCGGAAAGTTGTGCAAAACGGTAACCGTTGTCCTCGGAAAGCGAGATAAAAACGGAATCCCAACGACCGTTGCTTCCAATATAGAAGCTGTGAGCATGGAGAGCGTCGCGAAGCGTCATCGCCATATTGTCATATTGATCGATCGCGGATGAGCCGGGAAGGTTTTTCCAAAAAGGGCTATTCGTGGCGATTTCGGCTCCGCCGTTTTTGAGTTGAATACCTGCACTCGCTGCTGCCATGTTGATAAGCACAGACGGAATTTTTGCAAGAGATTCGGCTTGTTGTAAAAAAGGATTGGCGAAATCTTTCGCATCTTTTCCCACGACGGGCAAATTCTCAAGAAATTTTTGCACCCGTTCGATATAAGGGCCGATACCTTTCCCTTCTGAAAACACCTGAATAATGGTTTTAAATGGCGTCCAGGTCGGCTCGAGGGTTGTCGCAAGTGTGCGATCAACAAGCACGGTATTGTAAATGCGCACCAGTTTCAACGTGGGCGCGTCGGTTAAACAATAGGTGTTGACGATGGATTTGCCTTCGTAATTGGAGTGGAGCCGTTGGTTTGTGTATTTTTTCCAATTCCACCAGAATTTGGGGTTGCCGTCGTCAAGGATGCGTATATCCCCTTCCAACTTGAAACTTGCCATGGATTGCACTTTGTAACCCGGTTGCCACGATTTGAGCCAGTCGTCTGTGCTGGCCGCTCGAACGGGGAGCGTGGGGTCGCGCTGATCAATGGGTTTATCGCGTTCAGAGGCGAATGAAAAAAACGGGAGCGCGAAGAGTGCGCTTAACATAATGCGTTTCATAGAGAGACTCCTTTTTTGCACGAAAAGAATGAATTCAGTTGTCAATTGTTCGGGATTTGACGCTTTCATCGGTGTAACCCGTGTAATTGAAGAAATCGGCTTGCTTAGGGTTGATTGACTCATACTGGGCTTGTGGAATTGGCTTTTGGGTTGCGATTTGTTCGCTCCATGCCTTTATCGCATCTTTTCTCCAAATTCGTTTGAAAGGCCAGGGCTTTTTGAACGCCAGGCTGTTTTTAACCGGTCCCACAATTCCAATCAGAAGCGGATGGGCGGTGTTGACTGGAACTGCAGCCACGCAGAAAGAGAAGGGGTCAAGCTCGCCTTCGGACGAGACCACAGGAAGGGTGTAGTAACAGTAAGGGCCTTTCAATTGGGAACGCTCTTCGCCGCGGGCATTCCAAAGATCGCGCCAGATGATGCACCCGACGGCATCGAAATCCCCGCCCCATTCGAGCTGGGTAATGGAGGCGGCCATTTTTTCATTGCGGTGGAAATAATGATCCTGAGCATCTGTTAGATTGCGAAGGTTTTGTAGAGCTGTTTTTTCATCCGCGAGTGTATCGGGTGCAGGGGAACCGATCCGGCAAAGCAGACAAGACGAACATGATTTACAGGCAATTAATCCTCCAGCAATAACCACGAGGCCAATCAGGCCAAACCAACCGAAGAAGCCAAGCCCTCCGGATTTTTCTTTTGAACTGCTCATATCCATTCCTTTCTTTTCGGAAATGTTATTGCCAGCCTTTGCCTTTGCAGAAGGTGCAGGTGAAGGCCGATTTGCCTTTGTTGCCGAATCCGGTTCCGTTGCAGGCCCAGCATTTCACGCCTGCCACAAATGAAACCGTGGCAACGGCAAGCAGAATCAGGATGATGGATTTTTTCTTGGTCATTTCAGTTTCCTTTGTGCCTTTTATAAACAAAAAAGGCGCGCCTCTCGTTGCATGTTCTCAAACGAGGCACGACCAAGCGCCTTTCTGGAAAACATGAAGAGAGACGTGCCCAGATGGAGGCACGTCTCCGCTTACACGTCGTTCCAGATAATTTTGGTCGATTTTCGTTTGAACGATCTGTAATGCGGTGAACGCAAAATCAAGTGTGGTTCCTTTTGGCTGGAAGGCGGGTGCCTTCTTCCAAAAGATTGGGATTAGGATAATGGAATTGATCAAAAAGGGCAAGGGAAATAATGCGGGGGGCATCTTTTGTTTCTCCAGGGGTTCTAGAGCATGTTTCGATTGATCTTTCCGCTTTTTCTCGGTGCTTTTTGTTTTTGAACTTCACCCTTTCAGATCGCCGTAGCGTTGCTACGGCTCACCTCAAGCGTTTGTCAAAACCAAAATTCACCTTCGCAAAATTCGGAAATCTCATTCGAAACATGCTCTATAAGGGTGTTCGCTGGAGAGGGGGGCGGATTTGACAAAAAAATTAATTTTTTCGGTTTTTTATTCGCGCACTCCGCGCCTCCGCGTGAGAATGAAATTAAAGGGTTCATTTTCGGGTTTGGGGCAAGTTGCAATTGAGCGTTCCTGTTTTCTTCGGGGCTTTTCCTTTTTCAGGTCGTCGTAGCGGCGCTACGGTGAACAAAAAGGACGATAGTCAAAAAGGAAAAGCGAGGAAAAAAGCGGGCATGTCAATTGCAAACGGCTATAATCGGTGATTCCTAAATATGAACGCGTTGTCAAAAGGGGCACACGGTCTCCGTTGGGCAAGCGAAGCGAAGGGTGCTTGATGGGGAATCAGGCGATTTCGGTGGGTGGGGGGGTGGCGGAGGGGAGGGGGGTGGTTTCGTCGACGAGGAGGTTTTGGAGGAGGGTGTGGCCGCGGGGGGTGAGGGTGTGGCGGCCGGGGCGGGTCTGCTGGATGTAGGGGCGGCCTTTGCGGAGCTGGGGGAGGTCGCAGCTGTGGACGGTGGGGTCGGGGGGGGCGGCGGGGATGCTGTGGCCGCGCTGGGGGATGCCTTGGCTGGTGAAGGTGATGGCGGCGGGGCCGGGGGTGAAGGGGTGGCTGTGCCAGAGGGTGGGGTGGCGGCGGAAGTAGTCGGGGAGGGTTTGGAGGTGGAGGGTGAGGGTGAAGGCGGGGGGCTGGCTTTGGAGGTGGGGGGCGATGTGGAAGCGGCCGCGGGGGTCGAGGCTGGCGTAGATGCGGGTGGGGTCGAGGCCGTAGAGGTTGGCGCCGTTCCAGGTGCCGCCGTGTTCGGGGTCGATGCGGTGGTAGTGGGTGCTGAGGATGATGCCGATTTCGAGGTGGAGGTGGGCGCGGGTGGGGGGGATGGCGGGGATGTTGCCCATGTGGCCGAGGGGGGTGTGGATGGGGAGGGTCTGGCCGGGCTGGAGGTGGGGGTGGATGGTGCGCAGGTGGGCGTAGAGGCTGTAGTAGGTGCCGAAGGCGGGGTCGGTGTGCAGGAGGATGATGTAGTTGCCGTAGAGGGAGGGTTCGTGGGTGTGGCGGTTGATGTAGGCGATGGCGCCGGGGGCGATGGTGTGGATGAGGTCGAGGGGGAGGTGGGTTTGGGGGTGGGTGTGGAGGGGGGCGATGTCGATGCCTTCATGGAAGCGGGGGTTGCCGGCGTTGTCTTTGCGGGTGTTGCCGTACATGCCGGTGCGGGGGTCGTGGGTGCCGGTGTGCATGAAGGGGGCGAGGGTGGTGCCGTCGAGGGGGGCTTGGCCGGTGGGGGGGAGGAGGGGGAGGCCGCTTTCTTTTGGGGTGGCGAGGATGGGGCGGGGGAGGGTGAGGGCGAGGGTGTGGAGGAGGAAGGTGCGGCGGGTCATGGGTGGTTTGGTGGATGGTGGACGGTTGACGGTGGAGGGTGGCGGCGCCCCTTTTCCGTTAGGGCATATTTCGATTGATCTTTCCGCTTTTTCTCGGTGCTTTTTGTTTTTGAACTTCACCCTCTCAGATCGCCGTAGCGTTGCTAGGGATCACCTCAAGCGTTTGTCAAAACCAAAATTCACTTTCGCAAAATCCGGAAATCTCATTCGAAACATGCTCTAAACGGTTCATGGTTGAGGGGGGGATCACCCGGCGGGTGATTCTCTTTGGATGATGAGGGCGGTGCGGGAGGGGAGGTAGAGGCGGATGGCGAAGTTGGCTTCGTTGTTTTGGGTGAGGGTGGCGAGGGGGTAGGTCTGGTTGGGGGTGATGCGGTTCTGGCCGCCGAAGGGGGGGGCGTCGGTATCAAGGAGGTGGGTGTAGCGGCCGGGGGGGACGATGAGGGGGTAGTGGGCGTGGGAGTGGGTGGTGTGGAAGTTGAAGATGAAGAGGAGGTCGCCGCGGATGAAGGCGAGGATTTTTTCGTTGTCGGAGGTGTGGAGGCGGCGGGGGGTGGTGTTGTGGAGGGTGTTGTGGCGGGTGATGAGGGTGAGGATGGCTTGGTCGAAGTCGCCGAGGGCTTTGAAGTAGAGGGTGGGGTTGTCGCGGAGGGTCCAGATGCGGCGGGCGTAGTGGTAGGAGTTGTTGTTGCCTTCGCGGGGGAAGTCGATCCATTCGGGGTGGCCGAATTCGTTGCCGATGAAGTTGAGGTAGGCGTTGCCGCAGGTGGCGAGGGTGGCGAGGCGGGCCATTTTGTGGAGGGCTACGCCGCGCTCGACGAGGGGGTCGCCGGAGTGGAGGTGCATGGCTTGGTACATGGCGGTGTCGAGCATCTGGAAGAGGAAGGTTTTGCCGCCGACGAGGGCTTGGTCGTGGCTTTCGAGGTAGTTGACGGTGAGTTCGTCGGGTCTTCGGTTGGTGAGTTCGTGCCAGAGGAGGCTGATGTTCCAGTCTTCGTCGCGGGTGTCGCGGACGAGGCGGAACCAGCATTCGGGGACGCCCATGGCCATGCGGTAGTCGAAGCCGGCGCCGTGGTCTTGGGGGGGGGCGGCGATGCCGGGCATGCCGGAGACGTCTTCGGCGATGGTGATGGCGTCGGGCCGGAGCTGGTGGATGAGGGTGTTGGCGAGGGTGAGGTAGGTGAAGGCGTCGGGGTCTGTGGTCTGGTCGAAGTACATGGCGTAGCTGGTGAAGTCGACGCCGAGGCCGTGGTGGAGGTAGAGCATGGAGGTGACGCCGTCGAAGCGGAAGCCGTCGAAGCGGTATTCGTCGAGCCAGTAGCGGCAGTTGGAGAGGAGGAAGTGGAGGACGTCGGGCTTGGCGTAGTCGAAGCAGCGGGAGTCCCAGGCTTCGTGCCAGCCGCGGGTGCCGTTGTGGAAGTATTGGTAGGGGGTGCCGTCGAAGAGGGAGAGGCCGTCGCGCTCGTTTTTAACGGCGTGTGAGTGGACGATGTCCATGATGACGGCGATGCCGAGGCTGTGGGCGGTGTCGATGAGGTGTTTGAGTTCTTCGGGGGTTCCGAAGCGTGAGCTGGCGGCGAAGAAGCTGGAGATGTGGTAGCCGAATGAGGCGTAGTAGGGGTGCTCCATGATGGCCATGAGCTGGATGGTGTTGTAGCCGGCTTTGTGGATGCGGGGGAGGGTGTTGAGGGTGAATTCGGTGTAGGTGCCGATGCCTTCTTTTTCCTGGGCCATGCCGATGTGGGCTTCGTAGATGAGGGGGGGGCGGGGTGGGACGGTGAATGGGGTTTTCCATTGATACTGGGTTGGGGGTTCCCAGACCTGGGCGGCGTAGAGGGTGGTGGCGGGGTCTTGGATGATGCGGCGGGCGTAGGCGGGGATGCGTTCGGCGCTGCCGCCGTTCCAGGTGATCTGGAGGCGGTAGAATTGGCCGTGGCGGATGGCTTGGGGGGGGAGGGTGATTTCCCAGACGTCGCGCCCCGGGAGGCGCTGGAGGCCGTATTGGGGGAGGATTTCCCATTGGGTGAAGTCGCCGACGAGCCAGATTCCGGCGGCGTTGGGGGCCCATTCGCGGAAGGTCCAGCCTTGGGGTGTTTTGTGGAGGCCGTAGTATTCGTGGGCGCAGGCGAATTCGGGGAGGGAGCCTTGTGTGCCGGCGGTGAGCTGCTGGAGGCGGTGGCTGGTGTGGGTGGTGCGGTGTTCGATGGCTTGCTGGTAGGGTTTGAGCCAGGGGTCGTCGAGCAGGTGTGTGCGGGGGCCGGTGGGGATCATGGGGGCTCCTTTCGTGGGCTCGTTGCGGGGGGGGGGGTCAATATTGTTCGTGGGCTTCTTCCTGGGGGGTGTCGAAGAGGGGCGCGAGGGGGACTTTGAGCATGTCTTGGTAGATGTCGATGTATTGCCTGGCGCAGTTGGCGTGGGTGAAGCGGTCTTTGGATTGGCGCATGATGCGGGTGATCTGGGTTTCGCGCTGCTGGGGGGGGAGGCGGTGGAAGTCGATGGCGCGGTCGATGGCCCATTCGAGGCCGTTGCTGTCGTAGATGGCGAATGGGAAGCCGTTGCCGGTGTTTTGGTCGGGGTTGAGCATTTCGACGGTGTCGTGGAGGCCGCCGGTGTCGTGGGCGATGGTGAGTGAGCCGTAGATGGGGGCGACCATTTGGGGGAGGCCGCAGGGTTCGAAGAGGGAGGGCATGAAGGTGTAGTCGCTGGCGGCGTAGCCGAGGCGTGAGAGGTGTTCGTCGAAATCGCAGACGGCGAGGCGGCCGTAGAGGTTGTGGAAGCTGAGGATGTCGCGGAAGGGCTGCTGGTAGGCGCCGTTGGCGACGATGGCGATCTGCATGTTGGTGTCGCGGTGTTTTTCGAGGATGCGGTAGAGGATGTTGGTGAGGAGCTGGGGGCCTTTTTGCACGGGGTCGAGGCGTGAGGGCCAGAAGAAGAGGGGGGCCTGGGGGTCTACGTTGAGGCCGAGTTTCTGCTGGAATTGTTCTTTGTTGGCGCGTTTGGCGGGGGCGTGGGTTTCGGGGGTGTATTGAACTTTGAGGTTGTTGTCGGTTTGGGGGTTGTAGGAGTCGTCGGGGGCGTTGAGGATGCCTTTTGCGCAGCCGGCGTTGTATTTGGAGATGACTTCTCGGCGGAAGCCTTCGGGGATGAATTCGAACCAGCCTTTGGTGATTTCCTGGAGGAAGGTGGGGCTGACGGTGTTGATGAAGTGGGCGCTGAAGACGCCGCTTGTGAGGAGGTCGACGGGGTTGGTGTTGCGGGTTTCGTAGTAGTTGAGGGGGGGGCGCTTGTAGTAGAGGTTGCGCCAGAAGTCGGCGGCGTCGATGCCGGTGTATTCGATTTCGCCCAGGGGCATGTGGACGGTGTGGATGTTGTGGATGGTGAAGAGGCAGGGGATGCCCAGGCGGCGGGCGGCGGCGGGGATGAGGCCGGTCATCCAGTCGTTGCAATGGATGAGGTCGGGCTGGACGGTGGGGATGATGTTGTTGATGACTTCGCGCTGGAAGGCGAGGGCGAGGTGGGGGTTTTCGTTTTGTTCGTTGGAGTAGACGGTGTCGCGGTAATAGAAGCAGCGGTCTTCGGCGAGGTGGATGCGGCTGTCGGGGAGGCGGGACTGGTAGACGCGGAGCTCGTCGCTGATGAGGCGGCCGACTTCGACGTGGAACATGCGCCGGTAGTGGGGAAGGGCGACGTGGACGTCGGCCCCGAGCTCGAAGAGGGCGGCGACGAGGGAGGCGGAGACGTCGGCCAGGCCGCCTGCTTTGGCGTTGAGCTTGCCGGCCATGTTGCCCATGCCTTCGGGCAGGTAGGTGATTTCGGGTGTGACGATGAGGATGCGGGGCTTGCGTTTTGTTGTTTTCGGGGGCATTTTACTTTTCCTCTTTTCGAAGGGGGGCGGGCTGGGGGTTGAGCTGGCGCCGAAGCTGGGCGATGCGCTGGGTGGCGGTGTCGATTTCTTTTTGTTTTTCCTGCATGGCGGGAAGCTGGCGGGCGGCGTCGACGATGGCGTTGCGGGTTTGCTGAAGGGCCACGAGCAGCTCGGCTTCCTTTGCGCGGAGGGCGTCGATTTCAGGCGAGGCGAGGTCGGGGGCGCGCAGGCTGCTTTCGAGGCTGGTCTGGGCTTGGGCTTTCCATTGGCTGAGGGTGGCGAGCTCGGTTCGGGCGGCTTGCCTGGGGTCGGTGTTTTGGGGCTCTTCCGGGCTTTGGGCGGCGGCGGGCAGGATGAGGAGAAGGAGGGCTAAAACGGTTGCTTTCATGGCGGCGGCGTTTCCTTACTGTAATGCCATTATGAGGCTTAAACGTTAAAAAGGAAAGCTTTTTATCGCTTATTGCTGATTTTGTTTGCGGATTTCGACGCGCCTGATTTTTCCGCTGATGGTTTTGGGGAGGGTTTCGGCGAATTCGATGATGCGGGGGTATTTGTAGGGGGCTGTGGTGTGTTTGACGTGTTCCTGGAGCTCTTTTTTGAGCGCTTCGCTGGGCTGGCGGCCTTTGGCGAGGACGATGGTGGCTTTGACGATGGCGCCGCGGTCGGGATCGGGTACGCCGGTCACGGCGCATTCGAGGACGGCGGGGTGCTCGATGAGGGCGCTTTCCACTTCGAAGGGGCCGATGCGGTAGCCGGAGCTTTTGATCACGTCGTCCACGCGGCCGACGAACCAGTAGTAGCCGTCTTCGTCGCGCCAGGCCACGTCGCCGGTGTAATACACGTCGTCGTGCCAGGCTTTGGC
The DNA here is from genome assembly GCA_031553315.1 of Kiritimatiellia bacterium. Taxonomy (GTDB): domain Bacteria; phylum Verrucomicrobiota; class Kiritimatiellia; order RFP12; family DVOR01; genus JAVBLT01. The sequence goes on along the minus strand of JAVBLT010000047.1, from coordinate 29,803 downwards.
GGTGAGGTCGGGGTCTTTGTGGTAGCCGAGGAACATGCCGGCGGGTTTGCTGGTGGCGGTGCGGATGACGATCTGGCCTTCTTCGCCGGCTTCGCAGGGGCGGCCGGCTTCGTCGACAAGGGCCAGGTCGTAGCCGGGGGCGGGGCGGCCCATGGAGCCGGGTTTGGGGGTCATCCAGGGGAAGGTGCCGATGATGACGGTGAGCTCGGTCTGGCCGTAGCCTTCGGCGAGCTCGAGGCCGGTGGCGGCTTTGAACTGCTGGTACACTTCGGGGTTGAGGGGCTCTCCGGCGACGGTGGCTCGGGTGATGGCGCTGAGGTTGTATCGGGTGAGGTCTTCTTTGATGAAGTAGCGGTACATGGTGGGGGGGGCGCAGAAGGTGGTCACGCGGTATTTTTCGACCACGCGCAGGAGGTCGGGGGCGCTGAAGCGGTCGAAGTCGTAGACCATGACGGCGGAGCCGGCGAGCCATTGGCCGTAGATTTTGCCCCAGGCGGCTTTGGCCCAGCCGGTTTCGGCCACGGTGAGGTGGAGGCCGCCGGGGCGGCAGCCGTGCCAGTAGAGGGCGGTGACGATGTGGCCGAGGGGGTAGGCGAAATCGTGGAGGACCATTTTGGGCAGGCCGGTGGTGCCGGAGGTGAAGTAGAGGAGCATGGGGTCGGTGGCGGCGGTGGGGGGGCGCTCGAAGGAGGCTGGGGCGGTCGCGACGCTTTGGGGGAGGTTGAGCCAGGTTGTGAGGTCGGCGGCGGGGGGGAAGGCGAGGCCTTTGGAGGGCACGAGGGCGCGGAGGGGCACGGGGGCTTCCTGCATGGCTTCTTCCACGGCGGCGCGGATGGAGGGTTCGTCGACCGAGATGATCATTTTCACGCCGGCGGCTTTGATGCGGTAGGCCACGTCTTTCTTCATGAGCTGGGTGGTGGCGGGGATGGCGATGGCGCCGAGGCGGTGGAGGGCGAGGAGGGTGGGCCAGTATTCGTGGCGGCGCTTGAGCATGAGCATCACGGCGTCGCCTTTGGCGATGCCGAGGGTGCGGAGCCAGTGGGCGGTGCGGGTGCTTTCTTCGGCGATCTGGCGCATGGTGAGGGTGAGCTCGGCGCCGGTGTCGTCGCACCAGACGAGGGCGGGGCGGCCGGGGTCTTGGGCGGCGATGCGGTCGACGATGTCGAAGGCGAAGTTGAAGTCGGGGGGGGTGTTGAGGCGGTAGTGGGTGAAGAAGTCGTCGTAGCTGGTGAAGCTTTTGCGGGGGAGGAGGGTGTCGAGCATGGTGGGCCTCATGTGAAGAACAGTGAGATGAGTAAACCGGTCAGAAAGAAAAGCCCGATGGCGCCGATGAGGTAAAGGAAGAGGGTGGCAACTCGGTCGGAACGGTCTTTTTCGGGTGTGTTGCTGAGGCTGCCGCGCGAATTCTTGTTGGCGGCAACCATGCGGAAGCCGCCTTGGGTGGGCGGTTCCTGAAAGGTGCGCTTGAAGGGGTTTGTGCGGGGGTTCATGGGGTGATGACGGCGAGGAAGCGGGCGGGCTTTCCGCCGAGGGCGAGCATGCCGTGGGGGGTGGTGGCGTCGAAGTAAATGCTGTCGCCGGGGGTGAGCTCGGTGCGGTGGCCGTCGACCTCGATGGCGAGGGCGCCTTCGAGGAGGAGGTTGAATTCCTGGCCGGGGTGGGTGTTGAGGTGCAGGGCGCCGTCGCCGGGTTCGACGGTGACGATGAAGGGGGTCATGGCTTTTCGGGCGAATTGGGCGCCGAGGGCTTCGTAGTGGTAGGCGGCGCGGCGCTCGACTACGGGGCCTGTGCCGCGGCGGGTGACGAAGAATGTCTTGGCGCGGGGGTTGCCGCCGGTGAGGAGCTGGGCGGGGTCGATGCGGCAGTGTGCGGCAACGGTGGAGAGGTAGCTGAGGGGGATGTCTTTCTCGCCGTTTTCGTAGGCGGCGAGGAGGGCGGGGGCGATGCCGGTTGCGGCGGCGAGGGCCTCGAGGGTGAGGTCTTCGGCTTCGCGCAGGCCGCGGAGGCGTTGGGCGAGGGCTTCGCGCTGGTTGTTCATGGGGCTTCCTTTACGATCTGCGGTTTTTTTTGGTTTTCTCTTCGAGCTTTTTCAGGCGCAGGGCGATGGGCAGGGTCTGGAGGGGGCCGAGGTGGTCGATGAAGAGGATGCCGGCGAGGTGGTCGAGCTCGTGCTGGATGGCGCGGGCGAGCCAGCCGTGGGCGGTGGCGGTCTGGCGGCGGCCGGTGGGGTCGAGGTAGGTGAGGGTGACGCTGCTGGCGCGGGTGACGGGGGCGTGGATCTGGGGAAAGCTGAGGCAGCCTTCGTCGTCGCGCTGGGCGCCTGCGGAATCGATGATTTCGGGGTTGAAGAGGATGAGGGGCATGGCGAGGGCGGCGTTGGCGGCGCGGGCTTCGTCGGATTTTTCCGCGTCGGGGGGCACGTCGATCACGCAGAGGGATTCGCCGCGCCCGACTTGGGGGGCGGCGAGGCCGACGCCTTTGGCGTGGTACATGGTTTCGATCATGGCGGCGGCGAGGGCGAGGTGTTCGGGGGTGATGGCGGCGATTTTTTGGCAGGGTGTGCGCAGGGTGGGGTCGCCGTAGGTAAGGATGTCCATGAGGTTCCTTTTAGGCGGGTGGGGTGAGCCTGGTCATGCCGCCCATGTAGGGGTGGAGGGCTTCGGGGAGGATGACGGAGCCGTCGGCCTGCTGGAATTGTTCGAGGATGGCGATGACGAGGCGGGGGAGGGCCACGCCGGATCCGTTGAGGGTGTGGACGAAGGCGGGTTTGCCGTCTTTCCTGTAACGGATGTTGGCGCGGCGGGCCTGGAAGTCTTCAAAATTGGAGCAGGAGGAGACTTCGAGCCAGCTTTGCTGGCCGGGGGCCCAGAGCTCGATGTCGTAGCATTTGGCGGCGGAGAAGCTGATGTCGCCGCTGCACAGCTCGATGACGCGGTAGCTGAGGCCGAGGGTCTGGAGGACGGCTTCGGCGTTGCCCACGAGGGTTTCGAGCTCGGCGTAGGAGGTTTCGGGCTCGACGAATTTGACCATTTCCACTTTGTCGAACTGGTGCACGCGGAGGATGCCGCGGGTGTCTTTTCCGGCGGATCCGGCTTCGCGGCGGAAGCAGGGGGTGTAGGCGGTGAGGTAGATGGGCAGGGGTTTGTCGATGATTTCGTCGCGGTAGTAGTTGGTGACGGGGACTTCGGCGGTGGGGATGAGCCAGAAATCGTCGACCTCGCAGTGGTACATGTCTTCGGCCATTTTGGGGAGCTGGCCGGTGCCGCGCATGGAGGCGGTGTTGACGATGAAGGGGGGGAGCATTTCGGTATAGCCGTGCCGGGTGGTGTGCAGGTCGAGCATGAACTGGATGAGGGCGCGCTGGAGCTTGGATCCGGGGCCGAGCATGAGGGGGAAGCCGGCGCCGGTGAGCTTGACGCCGCGGGGAAGGTCGAAGATGCCGAGCTTTTCGCCGAGGGCGATGTGGTCGAGGGCGGGGAAGGAAAAATTCTGCCTGGGGCCGATTTCGCGGACGGTGCGGTTGGCGGAGGCGTCGGGGCCGGTGGGGATGGTGGGGCAGGGGATGTTGGGGATGCGGAGCATGAGGTCTTCGAGGTCGGCCTCGATGGCGCGGATGCGGTCGTCGATGGCGGCGATGCGGTCGCCGGTGGCGCGGATTTCGTCTTTGAGGGGGGTGGCGTCTTGCTTGTTTTTGAGGAGGAGGCCGACTTCTTTGGAGGCGTCGTTGCGCTTCTTTTTGAGGGTGTCGGCTTCGGTGACGAGGGCCCGGCGCTCGGCGTCGAGGGCGAGGATGTGGTCGACGGGGTCGGTGGGCATCATGCGGCGGGTGAGGCCGGTGCGGATTTCGGCGGGGGTTTCGCGGATGCGTTTGATGTCGAGCATGAGGGGGTCTCCTTGGGGCGGTTATTTTTCGTCGAGCTGGCCTTGGTAGACGCAGCGGCGGACCTTTTGGGTGGAGGTCCGCTCAAGCTCGCCGAGGCGGACTTCGACTTTACGCGGGTGTTTGTAGGCGGCAAGATCGCGGCAGGTTTTTTGCACGGCTTTGCGCAGGAGCGCTTCGATTTCGGGGAGGGGGAGCTCGGCTTTGCCGTGCATCTGGCGGAGCATGTCGGGGTCGGGGGTGACGATGGCTCCGACTTTTTCGCCTTCGCTGTCGCCGCTGGTCTGGTAGCCGATGACGACGACGTCGCGCACGAGGGGCGCGCGGGCGATGCATTGCTCCACTTCTTCGGGGTAGATGTTTTTGCCTTCGCGGTTGACGATGAGGGCTTTGGCGCGGCCGCGGATCCAGAGGTACCCGGCGGCGTCGATCGAGACGAGGTCGCCGGTGCGGAGCCAGTCGCCGTCGAAGGCGGCGGCGGTGGCTTCGGGGTTGCGGTAGTAGCCTCGCATGACGATGGGCCCGCGGACCTGGAGCTCGCCGACGCCTTGCTCGTTGGGGTCGACGACGCGGACTTCGATCCCGCCGATTTTCCTGCCGATGGAGCCGATGCGTTTTTCTTCGGTCGGGCTCACGCTGACCACGGGTGCGGCTTCGGTGAGGCCGTAGCCTTCGATGATGTTGATGCCCAGGCGGGTGAAGCCTTCGAGCACGGCGGGAGGGCACTTCGCGCCGCCCACAATCATGAGGCGGATGCGCCCGCCGAGGTTTTTCAGCACTTTTTTGCCGACGATGCCCGTGAGGCCCACGCCCAGGAGCACGCGGGCGGGAAGGCTCTTTTTGAGGGCGGTTTCGACTTTGGCGTAAAGCTTTTCGGCCATGAGGGGCACGGCCATGATCACGGAGGGCTGGAGGGCTTTGAGGTCGTCGCCCACGGTTCGGAGGCTTTGCACGAAGGAGACGTGGGCATGGCGGCAGAGCGGCACGATGAAGTTGGTGGTGAAGGAGAAGGCGTGGAAGAGGGGGAGCACGATGAGGAAGTCGTCGTCCCTCGTCACAAAGCGGGTGATGATTTCGAGGCAGCCCAGCGCGTCGCTCGTGAAGTTGGCGTGGGTGAGCATGGCGCCTTTGGGGAAGCCTGTGGTGCCCGAGGTGTAGATGATGGAGGCGAGGTCGTCGCCGGCGGGGGCGCTGGCGGCGTAGAAGGCGCAGGGATCGCCTTCGGGGATCGCGGCGAGCGCGTCGTCGAGCCCGGTGCAGGGGCGACCGGCGCAGTCGGGCAAAGGGGCGCCTTCCTGGTCGACCACCAGGATGCGGCGAATGGCGGGCAGCCCTTCGAGAATCGATTCCATCACCGGCAGGTGCTTGAGATCCGTCACCGCGAATTCGGCTTCCGAGTTGCCCAGGATGTAGGCGATTTCCGAGGCTGTGAGCTTGGGATCCACCGGCACGGCGATGAGGGAGGCGGAGGTGATCGCGCTGTAGCAATCGAGCCACTCGGGGGCGTTTTCGAGGATAATGGCGGCTTTTGTCTGGCGGGGGGCGGCGCCCATGAGGCCGAACCAGGCGGAAAGGCGCCTGACCCGGTTGAGAAAATCGGAATACGTGCGCCCCTGCCAGGCGCCGTTACGGAAAAAGCGATAAATAAGATGATCCGCGGGCTCGTTGAGCGCGGCGTCTTCGATCAGATCGCGTATGGTCATGTGTCATTATCCTGATGGGGTGCCAAGGCAGTGCTTCATTTCCATAGAATAACAGAAACGGGTGCGGTTCGGCAACGAAAAAATGGGAAAGCGAAAGCGTTTACGTTGGTTTTTGAAATGTCAAAATTTTTAAGATGCCGTTTGACTCCCGCCCAGGTGCCTGCTTTCGGAGTGCCGAAGGGTGTGTTTGTTTGAGCGCAGGGCGGGAGAAAAACACGAATCGCGGTTGAGAAAAGGCGGTGAATGCGCTACTGTAAAACCCACAAGGGGTATGTAATGAAAATAAAGGTGTTTCTTTTGGCTGCGGTTTGTGCTTTATCCGGTTTTGGCGTGGTGCTGGAGCAGGGCGATCTGATGCTCTGCGCCGATAAAACCATGCTTGCGCTCACCGCCGGGCCGCTTCGCGCCCAGGCGAGCCTGGCGTATCATTATCCCGACGCGGCCGATTTCAGGGAAGTCGCCGTGGACGACGGGCGCTTCGGGGCGGGCAAGGGCGTGGAAATCACCCATGCCTCGGGCGAAAAGGAGCGTTTTCTGCTCTATCCGGGGTGGCCGTTTGTGTTTGTTCAGAAGATGCTGAAAAACGCATCTTCGCAGGCCGCGGTGGTGAACCGGGTGGCGTATCCGGTCTTTGCGCTTTCGGGCAGGAGCACGGAAAAACCGTGGAAGATTCTGGGCACGGGCGGGTTGGTCTCGCCCGAAAAGAACGCGGGCAGCTACATGTGGTCGGCCGCCGGCGAACCGGAGAGCGGCATGGCGGCGGTGGCGGGCTTCATCTCGACCGACCGCGCGAGCGGCGTGGTGCGCACGGCGCTTTCGGGCGACGGGAAGCTCTCGCTGCTGCCCCATGCGGATTACGGCCGCCTGGTGCTGGAGCCGGGGCGGGAGGAGTGGTCGGAGGTGCTGGCGGCGGGGCTCTTCCCGGTGGCGCAGGATGGGCTGGAACGCTATGCCGATGCGATCGCGCGCTTCTACGACGTGAAGCTCAAGCCGACGCCCGCAGTGCATTGCACCTGGTATGTGGATCACGCCTCTTCCGACGCGGTGCTGCGCGCGCGGGCCGATTTCATCGCGCAGGCGCTCAGGCCTTACGGTATGAATGTGGTGCAGGTCGACGACGGCTGGCAAATCGGCGAAAAGAAAAACGGCCCGAAAAAAGTCTTCACCGATTCCAATCCCAAAGGGCCGTATCCCGGCGGCATGAAGGCCGCGGCCGACCACATCCGCGCCCGGGGGATGGCGCCCGGAATCTGGCTCATGCCCTTCTGCGGCACGCATGACGACGCTTTCTTCGCCGATAAGCAGGATTGGTTCGTGAAGCATGCCGACGGCCGCCCCTTCGACAACACCTGGTCGGGAACCGCTTACGATCTCACGCGGGAAGACACGCGTGCCTTCCTCTTCGATACCGTTCACCGCATCGTCCACGACTGGGGCTACACCTATCTGAAGCTCGACGGAATCCTCACCGGCGGCGCCTACCGGCAGATCTACGTGAACGATTCGTTTCAGGAAGACGGCATGGGCGAGGCCCGGCTCTCCAACCCCAAAATCACCCAAACGGAAATGATGCGCAACAGCCTCGACCTCCTCCGCCAGGCCGCCGGCCCCGATGCGTTTCTGCTCGGCTGCTGCTCCCAGCAGAACATGCGCAGCCTCGGCGCCGTGATCGGCAAGGTCGACGCCATGCGCGTGGGCCCCGATGCGTATGGCGACTGGCGCGGCTTGCTGGTCGCGCCCAAATACGGCTCCTGGCAGTATTTCTATCACGGCCGCCTCTGGCACAACGACCCCGACCCCTTTTACGTGCGCCCCGGCCTCCCCCTCAACGAGGCCCGCGCCATCGCCACCTGGGTGGCGGTCTCGGGGCAGATGAACACCACCAGCGAAAGCTACGCCGCGCTCCCCCCCGAACGCCTGGCGATTATCCGCGCCACCATGCCCGCCCACGGCGGCGCGGCCAGGCCGCTGGATCTTTTCGAGCGCCCGCTTCCGGCCTTCTGGCGGGTCGTTTCCGGAGCCCGGGAATCGTTCGGCGTGTTCAATTGGGGCGACGGCGAGGAGGCTTTCACCCGGAAGGTGGCGGGCGACGGAAGGGCGCGCGTGGCGCTGGGCTTTTGGAGCGGCGCGCTCACGCCCGTTTTCACCGACACGCTGACCTGCGCGCTGCCGGGGCGCAGCGCGGAATCGTTTGCGGTCTGCGCGGTGGGGGAGGCGCCCCAGGCGATCGGCACGAGCCGCCATGTGGTTCAAAACGGTTCCTGCCTCGGCGCGGAGCGCTGGGATGAGCAGGCTCGCTCATTGACCGTGGAGGCCGCCTGCGTGGCCGGCGACCCGGTGGAGCTGCGCATCCTCACGCTGACGACCCGGGGCGCGCGCAAGGCGCTCCACGTGAAGAGCGCGGCGGAGGTCGAAGCGGTGGCGGCCGGGGAGAACCTGCTGCGGATCCGCCTGAAGAGCCCCGAAACCGGCATGATCCCGGTCACGGTTTTCTTTGAGAAATAACGCCGGCTCCTTTTTCAAAAACAAAAACACCGCTCCCGGAGGGGGCGGTGTTTTGTCGATCGCCTGAAGGCGGCGATTACTCGGCGGCGACAGCGGCAACCTTGGCGACCTTCGCGGGAAGGCGCAGCTTTTCGCGGAGCTCGGCGATGTTGAGCCTGGCGGCCTGTTCTTCGGGCATGCCAAGCGCGATGAGGCGCTTGCGCTGCGTGGCTACGCGGCGACGGCGCTCGCCTTCGCTCTTGACCGGGCGTGTCGCCGGCTTCTTGTTGAGTGTACGACCTGTACCCATTTTAATGCCTCCAACTTCGTTACAGCAATTTCGCTACATGGAGCGAACGAAGGGATTCGAACCCTCGACAACCACCTTGGCAAGGTGGAGCTCTACCAGCTGAGCTACGTTCGCTTCTTCTACTCTACACGGGCTTCGCAATATGGTAGGGGTGCACGGGCTCGAACCGTGGACCCAGTGATTAAGAGTCACTTGCTCTACCGACTGAGCTACACCCCCAAATTGGAGCGAACGAAGGGATTCGAACCCTCGACAACCACCTTGGCAAGGTGGAGCTCTACCAGCTGAGCTACGTTCGCCTGTTCTATCGGCTTTTCCATTTGTATGGTAGGGGTGCACGGGCTCGAACCGTGGACCCAGTGATTAAGAGTCACTTGCTCTACCGACTGAGCTACACCCCCAAAATGGAGCGAACGAAGGGATTCGAACCCTCGACAACCACCTTGGCAAGGTGGAGCTCTACCAGCTGAGCTACGTTCGCGTCGAAAAACGGGGTGTACTATAGCAAACCCGGGGCGATTTGGCAACTGTTTTTATGCGGGGTGGCTGCTTTTTTCGCCGGGGCCCAGGCCGAGGGTGCGCTCAAGGGTGCTCTTGAGGGTGGCGAGGGTGATGGGTTTGAAGAGGATGTCGCTGAAAAGGGCGCGGCGCTCGGGGGGGACTTGGACGTCGGCCGTGACGGCGATGATGGGGATGGCGCGGGTCTCTTCGCGCTCGGCGAGGCGCATGGCGAGCTCGGAACCGTCCATCGAGGGCATCCAGAGGTCGGTGAGGATGATGCCGGGGCGCTCTTTGGCGATGAGGGTGAGGGCTTCTTCGGCGGATTCGGCGAGGATGCAGGGTATGCCCAGGCGCTTCATCATGGCTTCGAGGATTTTGAGGTTCATGACCACGTCGTCGACCAGCAGGGCGCTTCCGGCGCAGGTCACGGGCGCGGCGGCGGTTTCGGGCGCGGCGGTTTCGGGGGCGGGGCCGGGGCGGGTTTCGCCGCTTTGGCGGTAGGGGAGGCCGGGGAGGTCCACGGTGAAGGCGGTGCCTTCGCCGAGCGTGCTTTCCACGCCGATTCTGCCGCCCATTTTGGTGACGAGGCGCTGGGAGATCACGAGGCCCAGGCCTGTGCCTTCGGCGTCGCGCACGTGGTGCTGTTTGAAGGCGACGAAGAGTTCTTTCACGTTGTCTTCGCTCATGCCCGCTCCGGTATCGGCGACCTGGAGGCGGAAGGCGCCGGTTTCGGGGCCGGCGGGCTCGAAGCGGGCGGTGAAGGTGACGCTGCCCTGGCGGGTGAATTTGAAGGCGTTGCCCAGGAGGTTCACGAGGACTTGGCGGATGTGTTTGCGGTCGAGGTAGACCTGGGGGGGGAGGTCTTTGCTCTGGATGTCGACGTTGAAGGTGAGGCTCTTGCTTTTGGCGGAGAGGATGAAGATTTTGCTGATGCCGTTGAGGAAGTCGGCGGCGTTGACCCACTCGGGGAGGATTTCCATCTTCTCGGCTTCGATTTTGGAGAGGTCGAGGACGTCGTTAATCAGCTCGAGGAGGGAGGTTCCGGCCTGGTGGATGGATTCGAGGGCTTCGCGGCGGTCGGTTTCGTTGAGGGCGCTGTCGCGCAGGAGCTCGCTGAAGCCGATGACGGCGTTGAGGGGGGTTCTCAGCTCGTGGCTCATGGTGGCGAGGAAGTAGCTTTTGGTCTGGTTGGCCACTTCTGCGGCTTTGACGGCGGCTTCGGCGGTGCGGACGGCGGTCTCGAGCTGGCGTTTGCGTTCGTTGATGTCGGTCAGATCCACGGCGCTTTCGAGGACGTGGGTGATCTGGCCCTGGCTGTCGCGGATGGGGGTCGCGGTCACGAGGCAGTCGCGCCCGCAGGTGAGGATTTCGTGGGAGTAGGGCTCGCCGGTTCTGAGGGCGTTTTTCACGGGGCAGTAGTCGGGCACGCCGGGTTCGCCGCAGAGGCTTTCGTAGCAGGGGTGCAGGCACATTTCATCGGGGGTGCGGTGGGTGAGGGCGCCGGAGGCCTGGTTGCAGGTGACGATTTTTCCTTCGGTGTTGAAGAGCACGATGGGGAAGGGGGTGGTGTTGAGCATGATGGTGTTGAAGCGCTGGAGCTGGTCGAAGGCTTCGCGCTGGAGGGTGTGCTCGCGGGCCAGGGCGATGAGGCGGGCGACGGATCGCATGATGTTGCGGTCGAGGTCGGTGAATTTACGCCGGGCGCGGATGAAGCCCACGCCCAGGACGCCGTAGAATTCTTTCTGCACCCAGATGGGGGCCACGATGAGGGTCTTGCATTTGGGGCCTTTGAAGAGGTCGGCGTAGGGGGAGGAGAAGGTGTCTTCGATGACGAGGAGCTCGTCTTTGTCGAAAATGTCTTCTTTCCATTGCTGAAACTGGGCGCGGAGCTTGGCGTTGGGCATGGTGCGCAGGGAATCTTCGCCGGGGGTGTGCCATTCGGCGAGGAGGCGGTAGGCGCCGGCTTCGCCGTCGAACAGGCCGAGGTAGGAGCGGTCGCTGTCGAGATGGGTGGCGATGATTTTGAGGATGGCGTCGACGTTGGCCTCGAAGTTTTCCTCGGCGAGGATCTGGGAGAGGCCGGCGTTGACGATTTTTTCGTTTTCGATGTAGTTGTTGAGGGCTTTGATGAGGTCGAGGCGCTCTTCTTCGAGGACGGTGTTTTGGGTGACGTCTTGGAGGATGCCGATGAAGAGGGTGGGGTCTTGTTTGTCGCGGGTGGCCACGAGGCGGTAGGAGCGGCGCTGGCCGGTGGCGTCGGACCGGCATTTCATTTCCACGAGGTCTGTGCGGCCGCCGACGATGAGGCTGCGGTTGAGCTCGAACATTTCGCGGTCTTCGGGGATGAGCCAGTCGTAGAATTTGGAGTAGCCTTCGGGCAGGCCGATCGCGCGGTTGCCGCCGATGATCTCGATGTCGGCCTCGGCGGTGCCCTGGAAGTAGGTGATCTGGGCGATGCCGGCGGCGTTGTTGAGGAGGAGGTTCTGGGTGGCGACCTGGCGGGATTGCTCTTTCTGGAGGGAGATGTCGTGCGCGATTTCGACGACGCTGACCATTTTGCCGTTGTGGTCGAAGATGGGCTGCACGTTGATGATGTATTGTTTTCCGTGGCCTTCGTATTCCATCTGGGCGGGGCGCTGCTCGGCGATCACGCGGCGCATGGGGCACCAGTCGGGCGGGGCGTCGGCGTAGCAGAGGGCGTTGTGGCATTTTTTGCCGATGAGCTCTTCCATGGGCGTGCCGGTGGTTTCGCTGGTGGCGGGGTTGACCATGGTGATGGTGTGGTCGAGGTCGAAGACCATGATGGGCACGGCGATGCTGTCGAAGATCTGTTTGTAGATGACGGTGGTGTCGGCGAGCTTGCGGAGCATGTCTTCGCGTTCGGCGGCGAGGAGGTAGAGGTTGGCGGTGTTGTCGATGCGGCGTTTGTCGGATTCGTCGTAGGTGTGGCGGGTGCGGAGGTAGGAGAGGCTGCACAGGCCGGCGAGGCGGCCGTTTTTCCAGATGCCGCCGATGAGGGCGGATTGCACGCCCATGAGCTTGAGGGCGGTGCAGAGGTAATCGAGGCCGGGGGGAGGGGCGTCCACGTCGTCGACGATGATGTAGGTGTGTTCCTTCACATAGTCGCAGTTGGCGGAGAAGACGTCGGCCTTCATGCCCAGGAACATGTCGCGCATGGGTTCGGTGCCTTCGCTGACCCATTCGTGCAGGTCGCTGAAGACGCCTTCGCGGTCTTTTTCGCAGAGGAAGATGGTGGTGTGGTCGGCGCCTGATTTGAGGCCGAGCTCTTTGAGGAGCGCGGCGATGGAGGTGTCGAAATCGGCGGTGTTGGAGAGGGCTTCGAGGCTTTTGTTGAGGGTGAGGGCTTCCTGTACGTGCTGGGCCATGTTGCGGCCGTTTTCCGCTTTTTCCTTTTCGAGCTCGCGTTCGCGGGTGATGTCGAACCCCATGCCGAGAATCACGCGGGAGCCGTCGGGGCGGGTGAGCAGGCGCTTGGACATCCGCACGTAGGCGGTCTGGCCGTCGGGCCGCAGATAGGTGTAGATGCCGGTGAAGTCCTCGCCGGTGGCGGCGAGGCGCTCGTCTTGCTGGCGGATGGTTCTGAAGCTGTCGGGGAAAAGCACTTCGTCGGTGAGGCCGATGCAGTCGGCGGGCACGCGCCCTACAATGGGTTCGTAGCTGTTGCTGAGCATGAGGTAGGCGAAATTGCGGTCGACGTCTTTGGCGAAGATGAAGCCGGGGAGGTTGTCGAGCATCGATCGCAGCAGGGTGTTGAAGCTGTCGAGGTTTTCGGCTCTGCGGCGGCTTTCGGTTTCATCCTGAATGGTGCCGAAAATGCGGGGTTCGCCGTTTTCGGCGGCGTGGATCCGCCGGGCGTGCAGTTTCAAATAGCGGGTGGTTCCGGCGGAAGGCGCCTGGTATTCCACGCGGATTTCCGGCTCCGCGCCTTCAAGGAGGGCTTTCCAGGCGGTTTTGAAGGGGGCCAGGTCTTCGGGGCGCATCCACGCTTCGGCGGGAACGGCCTCGCCGGCACGCGTGGGCCACAGGGTTTCGTCGCCCGTTGAAAAAAGCACTTTTTTACCCAATGGGTCGCAGAGGAAATGACAGATCCCCGTCATTTCCCCCGAAATGGCCAGCAGCATGCTCTTCGCGTCGGCCGCGCGGGAGGCGTCCGCGGGCGGGGTGCAAGGCCGGAAGAGCCCGGCAAGGCGTTGCAAAAAACCTGATTTCACCGGTATTTCTCCAAACGTAAACCGTCTTCGTCTCGGTCAAAATATAAAAGTGTCACATGAAAACCATCTACGCACTCCTTTGAAAAGGCCGCCCGGGAGTAAAACCATTTTAATGCGTTGTCATCCGTCAAAGCTGGTTTCTCAAAAAGAGTAAATGGAATATATCATATCCATATCGGCTTTGCAAGGCATAAAAATGAGTCTTCGAGGGTCAAGTGAAAAAGAAAACAATTTAGGTCAAAACAAAACAAAAGTATTTTCATTGTCTATGTAATGGAGCGATTGATAAGCTTGACATCGATTTTTCACGAAGTAACACACCTTGCTTATTGTTACAGGATTTTCATCCTGAAACGGTCATACAGTTTTCAGCTTGACATCTCTCTTCCGTTCAAAAACAGCCCGATATCTAAATATAGTGGCATTCTTTTAAAAGGAGGAGCCGGCGATAACAACAATTTCTCTTTACATTTGAAAAAACAGCCCTTTTCCGCCCTTTTCCGCCTGTGGGTTGCCCGGTGTGTATGCGGCCTTCGCGCGGCGGCGCGGGAAGCGTTTTTTGGGTGGCCGGCGGGGGTTGCGCGGGGCGCGGAAATGTGATATAGTATGAGAACTGTGTGCGAAACCGTATGCGGAGAAGAGGATTGTTATGGAGAGCTTGCTGCGCGAAATGGCATCTGTTATCTGGATCACGCTGGCCGCGGGGGTGCTTTGCGCCCAGCCGGAACAGGTCAGCGCCGATATGCTGCGAATCCGTTCGGAGCAGGTCACCGCCGCCCGTTTCCCGGATGCCGACACCGTGTGGCTGGAGCTGAACCAGAAGGTGCGGTATGAGCCCGACGGCACCAGCGTGAGCTGGGAAGACGAGTGCATCAAGATCCTCACCGAGAAGGGCCGCCGCGAGGAAGCCGCGCAGGAAGCCTCCTACAATGAAACCTACGGCACGCTTTCCATCCTCAAGGTGGAAATCATCAAGCCCGACGGCCGCATCATCCCCGTGGATCTCGCGGCCAATGTGAAAACCGCCACGGACAACCGCGCGATGGACGTCAACATCTACGACCCCGCGCAGAAGAAGATCGTGATCCAGCGCCCGGGGCTCGAAGTGGGCGACCTCATCCGCACGCTGTCGGTCTCGAAGCAGACCAAGGCGCGCGTGCCCAACACCTTCGCCGACCTCACCCTGCTGCAATACACAAGCCCCATCATGCATGCGGTCTATGAAGTTTCCGCGCCGCCGGACCGCCCGCTGGTGCACCGCCGCCTGCTTAACGAAATCCCCGGAACCGTGCGCTTCACCGATGCGCTTCAGGAAGACGGCCGCATGCTTTACCGCTGGGAAACGGCCGATGTGCCGCAAATCCACCCCGAACCGCGCATGCCCTCGATTTATACCCAGGTGCAGCGCGTCATCGTCAGCACCTCGCCGGGGTGGAAGGATCTTTCGAAGTGGTACTGGGAGCTTTCGGCGCCGCACCTGAAGGTCACGCCGGCCATCAGCGAAAAGGTCGCGGAGCTCACGAAGGATTGCGCGACCGGGGGTGAGAAAATCCAGGCGCTCTTCAAATTCGTCTCGCAGGAGATCCGCTACATGGGCATCATCGCCGAATCGGAGGCGCCCGGCTACGAACCGCACGATGCGGCCCTCACTTTCGACAACCGTTACGGCGTCTGCCGCGACAAGGCGGCTCTGCTGGCCGCCATGCTGCGCGAGGCGGGCATTGAAGGCTTCCCCGTGCTCATCCACGCCGGCGCCAGGATGGATCCCGATGTGCCCGTGCCCTATTTCAACCACGCCATCACCGCCGCCCTGGCGGAAGACGGCTCCTATGTGCTCATGGATCCGACCGACGAACAGACCCGCGAACTCTTCCCCGCCTACCTCTGCAACAAATCGTACCTCGTGGCCCGGCCCGACGGCGACGTGCTCCGCACCTCCGAGGTCTACCCCGCCTCGCGCAACATGGCCCAATTCGAGACCGCCGGCGAGCTCCTCCCCGACAACACCCTCACCCTCTCCACCACCATCACCCTCCACGGCCTCAACGACAACATCTACCGCTCCGCCCTCCTCAACCGCCCCGCGCCCGACCGCCGCCGCCTCTTCGAGGGCCTCGTGAAGCGCCTCTTCCCCGGCGCCGAGCTCACCGCCTTCGATCATGAACCCGCCGACCTGCAAAACACCGCCCGGCCGCTCGCCCTCACGCTCTCCGTGCGCGTGCCCGATTACGGCGCCCGCAACGAACAGGGCATCACCGTCTTCCCCATGCCGTGGTTCTCACAAGGCTTCGGAGCCGTCAACTTCCTCGTCGACAGCCTCTCCCTCGAGACCCGCGCCTACGACCTCGAGCTCCCCTCCACCGCCGGCCTGCGCGAGACCGTTTCCCTTCGCGGCCTGGGCGCCGCCGGCCAGCCCGCCTACCTGCCCGAAGCCTTCCGGATCGACATCCCCGGCGTGCGCTACGACCGCTCCATCGAGGCCGATCCCGCCAAGGGCGAGCTGAAAGCCGAGCGTTTCTTCGCCCTCACCAATCAGGACTACTCCCCCGAAGACTACCTCGGCCTGCGCAAAGCCGCGGGCGACATCCGCTTCGACCTGCGCCGCGACCCGCGCTTCACCCTCTCCGCCGCCCAGGATGCCGATGTGGAGATCCTCTCCGCCGAAACCGAGATCACCCTCCATTCGCGCTCCTCCTGGACCGTTGACCGGAAACAGCGCACCCGCATCCTCACCTACGCCGGCAAAAAGGAACAGGCCGAGCTCTCCTTCACCTTCAACCCCGCCCGCGAAACCTTCGACCTCATCCGCGCGGCCGTGATCGCGCCCGACGGTTCCGAAAAGCGGATCCAGCCGCGCGAAATCAATGTGATGGATGCCGAATGGGCCGCCGAGGCGCCCCGTTACCCCGCCGGAAAAATCCTGGTGGCCAGCCTTCCGGGCGTTGAAGTGGGCAGCGTCACCCTCCAGGAAACCCGCACCACCGTCACCAACGGCGCCTTCTTCAGCTTCGACTACGCCTTCGGCGCCTTCAGCCCCGTGGCCGCCGAAAAGCTCAAAGTGACCCTTCCCCTCGCCCTGGCCGATTCCTTCGCCTGCCGCGCCACCCTCTTCAACGACCTCGGCGCCGAGCAGGTCTCCAGCGTGGTCTACACCAACGCCGCCGCGGCCACCGTCTCCTACTTCTGGTCTTCCGATCCCCGCCGCGCCACCCGCCGCGAAGAAGCCCTCCCCCCCGCCTGGTACTACCGCCCCTCCGTCATCGCCTCCTGCGGAAACTGGCAGGCCTATTCCCAGACCCTCGAAGCGCTCCTCAAACCCCTGCGCAAAGGCAACAAGGCCGCCCGCCTCCACGCCCGCGCCATCACAAAAGGCCTGAAAACCCCCGAAGCCAAAATCAAGGCCGTCCGCGACGATGTGGCCCGCGCCATCCGCCCCGCGGGCCCCGGCTTCCTCGACCTGCCCTTCCTTACCGCCTCCACCCCCGACGCCACCCTGGCCGACGGCTACGGCCACGCGCTCGACCGCGCCCTCCTCCTCGAAGCCATGCTCCGCGCCGCCGGGCTCGAAGCGGAGATCGTCTTCGCCTCGCCCTCCAAAGCCGCCTACAGCTTCCTCACCGACCGCGAACGCGACATTCCCCAGATCCGCCGCTACAGCCAGCCCCGCGTCATCGTCAACGCCGGCCGCGACCGCTGGATCACCCTCAACGACACCGACCAATACGCCCAGCTCGGCGCCACCCCCTCCGACACCTGCCCCTACCTCGCCCCCGGCGGCGACACCGGCGCCATCGCCGTGCCCGAATGCCTCCGCGACCGCGGCGAAAACGAAACCACCCTCATCCTCGACCCCAATGGCGACGCCATCATCTCCCGCAAAGACTTCTACCACGGCGCCGCCGCCGGCCCCTTCCGCAAGCTCTATGCCGAAATGACCCCCGAAAACCGCAAGCGCCACGCCCTGGGCCTCGTCACCGCCATCGACCCCGCCGCCGTGCCCGCCAGCGAGCTCGTCACCGACCTGCGCGCCTTCCCCGGCATGCGCATGTACAGCGCCGCCGTGGCCAAATACGCCGTGCGCGACGGCCAGACCATGACCCTCGAAATCCCCGACGTGGCCCTTGACCTCGCCCCCCTGCGCGCCGACCAGCGTTTCGAAGACATCTACCTCTCCGCCGACACCACCGCCACCGCCACCTGGAACGTCTACTTCCCTCCCCATGTCAAACGCATCGCCATGCGCCCCGAGCCCTTCTCCTGGGAGCTCCCCGGCGGCGCCGGCACCCTCGCCTTCACCTGCCGCGAAGCGCGCAACTTCCGCAACGACACCATCCACCTCGTCTTCACCCGCACCCTCACCCTCAAGCCCGGCATCCTCGGGCGCGAGCTCTACCCGGCCCTCCTTGAAATGAACCGGCGGCTCAACCGCCCGGCCATGTCGCTCATCATGGCGGAGTTTTAATGCGCATACTCGGAATCGAAACCTCGTGCGACGAAACCGCCGCGGCCATCGTGGAGGGCGGCACCCGCGTGCTCTCCTCCGTGATCTACAGCCAGGTGCCCCTTCACCGGCCCTACGGCGGGGTCGTCCCGGAAATCGCCTCGCGCTCGCACCTTGAGAAAATCCCCGGAATCATCCGCGAAGCCCTCGCCGCGGCCTTCGGCGACGACCTCGAAGCCGCCTGGAAACAGGTCGACGCCGTCGCCGTCACCTACGGCCCCGGCCTCGCCAGCTCCCTCATCGTGGGCCTCTCCGCCGCGAAAGGGCTCGCGCTGGCCCTGGGCAAACCGCTCATCGCCGTCAACCACATGGAAGGCCACCTCCACTCCGTGCGCCTCGACCGCGAGGATCTGGCCGCCGCCGACCTCTATCCCCAGCTCGGGTTCGCCGTTTCGGGCGGCCACACCTGCTTCATCGACTGCCCCCGGCCCGGCGAGTATCACCTCATCGGGCAGACGCTCGACGACGCCGCCGGCGAAGCCTTCGACAAAGCCGCCAAGCTCCTCGGCCTCGGCTATCCCGGCGGCCCCGCCATCGACCGCGAAGCCAAAAAAGCCCCCCCCGAAGCCCGCGCCGCCATCGCCTTTCCCCGCGGCCGCATCGACCCCGCCCACCCCTTGCCCCCCGGCCTGCGCGCCGGGCTCTGCCTCAGCTTCAGCGGCCTCAAGACCGCCCTCATGCACCACCTGCGCCGCGACCCGGCCGACACCCCCGAAAAAATCGCCGTCGTGGCCGCCTCCTACCAGGAAGCCATCGTCCGCGCCCTGGCCGAGCGCTGCGACCTTGCCCTGCAAAGCGGATCCTACCGCTCCCTCGCCGTGGGCGGCGGCGTTTCGCTCAACGCCCGCCTGCGCGAAACCCTCACCGCCCTCGCCGCCAGGCGCGGCGTGAAGCTCCTGCTCGCCCCGCCCCAATACTGCGGAGACAACGCCGCCATGATCGCAGGCCTCGCCGGAACCGGAGCGGGCATCCGCCAAGGCGCCCTCGCGCTCGACGTTGTCCCCAACCTGGAGATTTCCCAATGAAACCCTGGACCCCCGATACAATCCGCGCCCTCAAAGGCCAGCGCCGCTTCGCCACCCTCACCTGCTACGATTCCACCTGCGCGCATTGGGTCGACGCCGCCAAAATTCCCCTCGTGCTCGTGGGCGACTCCCTCGGCCACACCATGATGGGTTACGACAGCACCGTGCCCGTGACTATGGACGACATGGTCCACCACGCCAAATGCGTCTCCCGCGCCATTAAAGAAGCCCTCGTCGTCGTCGACCTCCCCTTCATGGGCTGGCAGATTTCCGAGGCCGACGCCATGCGCAACGCCGCCCGCCTCGTGCAGGAAGGCGGGGCCGACGCCGTGAAGCTTGAAGGCGGCGCCGCCTGCGCCCCCATCGTCGCCCGCCTCGTCGCCGCCGGCGTGCCCGTGGTCGGCCATGTGGGGCTCACCCCGCAATCGGTCATGACCCTGGGCGGCTACAAAGTGCAGGGGCGCACCGCCACCGCCGCCGAACAGATGCAGGCCGATGCGCTCGCCGTGGCCGCCGCCGGCGCCTTCGCCATCGTGGTCGAATGCGTGCCCGCCTCCCTCGGCGCGCGCCTGACCGGCATCTGCCCCGTGCCCGTCATCGGCATCGGCGCCGGAAACGCGTGCGACGCCCAGATCCTCGTGCTCCAAGACATGCTCGGCATGAACCCCGGCCGCAACGCCAAATTCGTGAAGCGCTACGCCGAGCTCGGCGCCGCCATGAAACACGCCTTCGAAACCTACGCCGCCGAAGTGGAAACCGGCGCCTACCCCTCCCCCGAACACACCTACCAATAACATGGAAACCCAGCGCGACACCTACCAATCCGAAGTCGTCATCTCCGGCGTGAGCTGCTGCTTCGCCGGCGCGCCCAACGCGCGCGCCTTCTGGAAAAACATCCTCCGCGCCGTGCCCTCCTTCACCCCCTTCTCCGCCACGGAAGACGCCTTCCGCGCCGTCAAAGCCCACCGCCTCTTCCCGGAGCGCGACGTGCCCCAGTTCGGCGGCTTCCTCAAAGAGCTCTTCGCCTGCTCCGCCGACCGCGTGCCCATCCCCACCGATTTCAACTCCGGCGACAATCCCGACTTCTACTTCACCGCCCAGCTCCTCTTCGATGCCCTCAAAGACGCCGGCCTCTCCCACACCCACCCCTCCACCGACCGCATCGGCCTCTTCCTCGCCTACGCCCCCCCCTTCACCCCCGCCCATGTGAACTGGCTCCAGCACGCCGCCGGCGTGGAACAGGCCATGGCAGTCCTCGACCGTTTCTTCCCCGGCGCCGGCAGCGAACAGATGGATCGCGTTCGCGCCGAGCTCACCGCCACCCTTCCCCCGCTCTGCGCCCGGCAGATCGAGCTCGCCCAGCCGGGCCTCTTCGTGACCCGCCTCCTCCAGCTCGCGGGCGGCGCCGGCCCCGCCGCCATCTGCGACAACGGCGACACTTCCATCTTCACCGCCATCCAGCAGGGCATGGACGCTCTCCGCCGCCACCGGTGCGACGTGGCCCTCGTGGGCGCCATCCAGCCGCCCTTCAACGAAACCACCCTCCTCGGCCACAGCGGCGCCGTGACCTTCTCGCGCAAACCCGCCCTCCTCCCCTTCACCGCCGAGGCCGACGGCACGCTCCCCGGCGAAGGCGGCGCGTTTTTCGTCCTCCGCCGCGCGGAAGACGCCGAAAAAGCCGGCGACCTCGTCTACGCCCAGCTGCGCGGCTCGGGCACCGCCGTCTCCGCCGAAGGCGGCCGGCAGGCGCTCCTGCGCGCCATCCACCGCGGCACCCGGCACTTCGCCAACGGCTTCCGCGACGTCGACTACTGGGAAATGAACGCCTCCGGCATACCGGAGGAAGACGCCGCCGAGCTTGCCGTCCTCGAAGCCGTGACCGACAACCGCGGCGCCCACATCCCGCTCCTCGCCCTGGGCTCCGTCAAGACCCTCATCGGCCACACCCACATCGCCTCCGGCGCGGCCAGCCTCCTCAAAGCCGTTTTGGCCCTCAACCACACCGTGCTTCCCCCCTCCGCCACCCCCGAGAGCGAATCCTTCGCCCTCAACCGCCCCGACCGCTACTCCTACTGGGTCACCGAACCCCGCCCCTGGGTCGCCGCCTCCCACCGCCCCCGCCGCATGGCCGTGACCACGTTCTCCTCCATCGGCATCGCGGGCTGCTGCATCCTTCAGGCGCCCGCCAAGGGCAGAAGGGGGGCCTCATGGGGTCATTGAAACAGCGCTCGGAAGGCGTCCTCTGCCTCATCGGCGCGGACGACACCCCCGGCCTCATCGCCGAGATCGACCGCGTGCTCCGCTTCCTCGAACACAGCAACGGCCTTTCGCTGATCGACGTGGTCTTCACCGCCACCAGCGCCGCCCGCAGGAAGCCCCGCATCCTCAGCATCTGGTGCGATTCCCTCTCCGAGCTTCAGCAGAAGCTCAGCATCGCCCAGCGCCGCCTCGCCGGAGGCCGCACCCACATCCGCGACAAATCCGGCATCTTCTACACCGCCACCCCCCTCGCCGCCGAGGGCAAAATCGCCTTCATCTACCCCGGCACCGGATCCTTCCACCTTGAAATGATGCGCGATATCGCCCTCACCTTCGACGGCGTCCGCGAAGCGTTCGACGACATGGAAGAGGCCTTCGCCGATATCTGCGAGGTCGCCTCCCCCTCCGAGTGGCTCTTCTCCACCACCCCCGGCCACACCTACGCCGCCAGCGAAAGCGCCTCCGATTTTCTCACCATCCTCTCCTCCGCCTCGACCTACCTCGCGAGCCTCGTCTTCACCAACATCCTCGCCTCCGTCGGCATCCGCCCCCAGGCCGTGGCGGGAGTCGGCCTAGGCGCCTTCACCGCCTACCATGTGCTCCAGTGGAAGCCCATGATGAACCGCGTGCAGATCTTGCGCGACGCCGGCTTCATGCTCGCCCACCTCGCCGACCAGGGCGGCTTCGAGCCCTCGATTCTGGTCACCGCCGGCGGCGTTCCCGTGGAACAGGTCGAAGCGCTCTGCGCCGCCGACCCCGACCGCATCCTCATGGCGCAGCGCCTTTCCCCCGAAGACTGCGTGCTCTGCGCCAAGCCCGGGCTCGGCACGGAGCTCTCCGATTCCATCCGCGCCCTCGGCGGCCTCAGCGTGATCGAGACCGTCTCCTGTCCCTTCAACAGCGCCTGGGCGGCGCCCGCCCTCCCCGCCGTCAAAAACTTCTTCAAACACTGGGTCACCGAGCCTTCCCCCGTGCCGCTCTACTCCTGCGTGCGGGCCGAAGCCGTCAAACCCTCGCGCCCCGCCGTGGTCAACGCCCTCTGCGCCCAGATGCTCAACACGATCGACTTCCCCAAAACCATCCGCGCCATGTACGACAACGGCTGCCGCATCTTCGTGGAAGTCGGCGCGCGCGGCATCCTCTCGCCCATGATCGACAAGATCCTCACCGGCGAAGGCCGCCGCTTCACCACCGTGCAGATGCACTCGCTCCACCGCTCCGGCCTCGTGCAGGTCGGCCAGGCGCTCGGCGCCCTCGCCGCCAACGGCGTGCCGATCGACTACACCCACCTGCGCTTCTTCAACCGCGCCAAGTGGCTCGATTTCGACCACCCCGTGACCGCGCCCGTGCGGGAGCGCACCATCGTCCGCTTCTCCGCCGACCTGCCCGCCCTGCGCCCCGACCGCGTGGATCCCCGCCTCCTCCAGCCCGATACCCAGGCCGCCCCCCGGAGCTGCGCCCCCTGCGAGGAGAAAGAAAACCGCCCCCGCAAAGGCACCGATTTCCCCTTCCTCACCGGCGCCGAAGTGGTCAGCCACGAACCCGAAAAGGAAATCACCCTCAAACGCGTGATCCCCCTCGAAGACTACCCCTATTTGAGCGATTTCGCCATCGGCACCGACCGCATTTCCCTCTCCGATCCCGACCTCAAGGGGCTCACGCTCTTCGCCGTGCCCTCCTGCCTCGAGGTCATGGCCGAAACCGCGCGCCGCCTCTTCCCCCGCCTCACGCTCATCCGGGTCGAACACCTCAAAGCCCAGCGCTGGCTCAGCTTCGCGTTTGACAAAGTGGCGCTTAAAATCACCGCAACCCTCATCTCCGACCCCGCCGGCGAGACCCGCAGCGTCAAAGTCCAGCTCCGCAACGACGCCCCCAACACCGATTTCACCTGGCCCATGATCGAGGCCACCATCGTCCTG
This sequence comes from Kiritimatiellia bacterium, assembly GCA_031553315.1. Lineage (GTDB taxonomy): Bacteria > Verrucomicrobiota > Kiritimatiellia > RFP12 > DVOR01 > JAVBLT01. The sequence goes on along the minus strand of JAVBLT010000047.1, from coordinate 6,989 downwards.
GGCGAACACGTGCCCGAAGCCCCCGCCTTCGACCTCAAGCCGCTCATCAACCCCCGCCGCGTGGATTGGCAGCAGGCCGACATCTACCCCGAGCGCCTCCTCCAGGGCCCCTCCCTGCGCAACATCCGCGCCGCCTCGAACTGGGCCATGGACGGCATCGATTACGACATCCTCATGCCCGGCGCCCAAGGCACCGTCCGCTACCTCACCCGCCCCCACTTCTCCGCCATGCCCCTGTTGGTCGACGCCGTGGTCTCCGGCTTCTCCCTCTGGCGCTCCCACGAACGCTTCCACGGCGCCATCTCCCTGCCCTTCCGCGCGCGCAGCATCCGCTTCTACACCGCCGCCATCGCCGAAGGCACCCTCCTCAAAGCCCACCTCCGCCTCGTCAACGTCACCCCCCGCTCCCACCAGGTCGACATTTATGTGACCGACGAGCTCGGCCGCCTCCTCCTGCTCATCCGCGGCTGGGAAGAGGTCAGCGGCCGCGCCAAGAAAGAGCTCCACGATTTCGTGATGTACCCCGACCGCAACTTCATCACCCAGCCCCTCCCCCACGGCATCCTCCCCGGCGATCCGGGCGGCGTCTGCGGCGCCATCTACGAAAACACCACCCCCGAATTCTTCGAACAGAACCAGGAGCTCTGGCTCAAAGCCCTCGCCTACGCCGTGCTCTCCCCCACCGAGCGGGACGACTGGAACGAAATGACCGGCGGCGCCCTCCGGCGCATCGAATGGCTCCACGGCAGAGTCGCCGCCAAAGAAGCCGTCCGCCGCTACCTCAAAGACCATTACAACATCGCCTGCGCCAGCGCCGACGTCACCATCTGGAAAGACGACCTGGGCAAACCCCACCCCCTCGGCCCCTGGCAGGATCAGCTCACCGCCCCCCTCGACCTCACCATCGCCCACACCTCCAGGCTCATCCTCGCCGCCGTGACCCAGCGCGCCCGCATCGGGATCGACATCGAGCAGATCGGCCGCGACCTCAGCGCCGATTTCCTCCAAGGCGTCTTCACCATCGAGGAACAGGAGCTCGCCACCCGCTCCGGCGTGGGCCCTACCGCCGTCCTGCGCTTCTGGTGTTCCAAGGAAGCCGTCTCCAAAGCCCTCGGCACCGGCATCCGCTACGCCCCCACCGACCTGCGCATCCGCAAATCAAACCCGCAAGACGGCATGATCCACATGGAGCTCATGGGCCAGTGGGCCGAACATTTCCCCTCGCTCAGAGGCGCGTTGATCCCCGTCAAAACCGGCGTCCAGGCCAACCACGCCATCGCCTGCTGCCTCTTGCCCGACGATAGGAGTACCCCCCAGCCATGATCCGCCACACCCTCCTCGCCCTCCTTTGCGCCGCCCTTTGCGCAGGGTGCGGCAACCGCGAAAACCAGCCCGAATACCGCCTCACCTACAGCGTCTTCTTTCCCCCCTCCCACGTGCAGGCCAAGCTCGCCGAAGCCTGGGCGCGCGACGTCGAAGCCGCCACCGCGAACCGCGTCAAAATCACCGTCTACACCGGCGCCTCCCTCACCAAAGCCAGCCAGTGCTACCTCGGCGTGGTCTCAGGCATCTCCGACATCGGCATGAGCTGCTTCGCCTACACCCCCGGCCGCTTCCCCCTGCTCGCCGGCCTCGACCTCCCCCTCGGCTGGCCCGACGGCGCCACCGCCACCCGCGTGGCCAACGAAATCGCCCTCAGGCACAACCCCAAAGAAGTGCGCGATACCCACCTCCTCTACGTACACGCCCACGGCCCCGGCGTCCTCGCCTCGCGCGCCCCCGTCGAAACCCTCGCCGACGTGGCCCGCCTCAAGACCCGCGCCACCGGCCTCTCCTCCCAAATGATCAAAGCCCTCGGCGGCACCCCCGTGAGCATGAGCCAGCCCGAAACCTACGACGCCCTCTCCAAAGGCGTGGTCGACGCCACCCTCTGCCCCGTGGAAACCCTCAAAGGCTGGCGCCAGGGCGAATGCATCCGCACCGTCACCCAAGCCCCCGCCCTCAGCTACACCACCGCCATGTTCGTCGCCATGAACAAAGACATGTGGAACCGCCTCCCCGCCGATATCCAGCGCGCCTTCACCGCCGTCAGCGCCCGCTACGTGCCCCTCCACGGCCAGGGCTGGAACGCCGCCGACGCCGCCGCCGACGAATTCCTCGAGCAGCTCGGCCGCCGCCGCATCACCCTCACCCCCGAAGAAAACGCCCGCTGGGAAGAACGCCTCTCCGGCCTCTTCGGCAGTTACCTCAAGCGCGCCGCCGACCGCGGGATCGACGCCCGGCCCTTTCTTGACGACGTCCGCAACAGCCTGAAACAGGAAACCGCCCCATGAAAGCCCTCATCCTCCTCACCGAAAAAACCGCCCCCGCCGTCCGCCTCTGCATCTGGGCCATGGCCGGCATCGCCGGCGCAGCCCTCGCCTTCATGGCCGCGATCACCGCGGTCGACGTGATCGCCCGCACCCTCAAGCTCGCCGTCCCCGGCGCCTACGACCTCGTCGGCATCGCCGGAGCCATCACCGTCGCCGGAGCCGTGCCCCTCACCAAAGCCGTCAAAGGCCACGTCGCCATCGAATACTTCTACCACCGCGCCGGCCGCCGCGGCCGCCACGTCATGGACACCCTCTCGCGCCTGCTCATGCTCGCCTTCTTCTCCGTCATGGCCTGGCAATGCTTCACCTACGGCCTCCTCTTCCTCGAGGCCAACGAAGTGACCCCGACCCTCTACCTGCCCGTGTTCTGGATCCCCTGGGTCATCGGCCTTTCCTGCATCCTCACCGCCTTCGTCACCCTCTATCACCTCGCCCACCCCGGCCGGCCCATGATCGCCATCCATGCCGAGACCGGGAAGGAGACCGCGCAATGACCCCCATCGCCCTCGGCTTCACCGGCCTTGCCCTTCTTCTTCTCCTGCTCGTCTTCAGCATGCCCGTGGGCATCGCCATGGCCGTCATCGGCTGGCTCGGCTTCGGGCTCACCGTCAGCTGGCGCGCGGCGGGCCCCGTCCTCGTCACCGATTTTTACGACGTGTTCAGCTCCAACGGCCTCACCGTCATCCCCCTCTTCATCCTCATGAGCCAGGTCGCCTACCACTCCGGCATGAGCGGCCGCCTTTTCGACGCCGTCCAAGCCTGGTTCGGGCGCGTGCGCGGCGGCCTGGCCATCGCCACCATCGGCGCCTGCGCCATCTTCGGCGCCATCTGCGGATCCGGCCCCGCCACCGCCGCCACCATGGCCGCCGTGGCCCTTCCCGAAATGCGCAAGCGCAAATACTCCGACACCCTCGCCTCCGGCGCCGTCGCCGCCGGCGGCAGCCTGGGCATGCTCATCCCCCCCAGCGTGGTGCTCATCGTCTACGGCGTCCTCACCGAGATTTCCATCGACAAACTCTTCGTGGCCGCCATCATTCCCGGCCTCTTCGTCACCCTTCTCTTCATGCTCTACATCTACATCCGCTGCAGCATCCAGCCCCGGCTCGCCCCCCTGGCCGAAAAGGTTTCCTGGGGCGCCCGCTGGCGTTCGCTCATGGGCGTCATCGAAACCCTCCTCCTCTTTTCCCTGGTGATGGGCGGCCTCTTCGGCGGCCTCTTCACCCCCACCGAAGCCGCCGCCATCGGCGCCGTCGGCTCCATCGCCATCGCCGCCTTGGGCCGCCGCCTGACCTGGGCCAAGCTCCGCCTCTCCGTTGAGGAGACCATCCGCACCTCCTGCATGGTGCTCCTCATCGTGGCCGGAGCCACCGTCTTCGGGCACTTCATGCAGGTCACCGGGCTGCCCGGCGCGCTCGCGACCTGGATGGGCAACCTCCCCCTGCACCGCTTCCTCGTGTTCGCCATGATCGTGGCCTTCTACGTCATCGCCGGGTGCTTTCTCGACGCCCTCGCCCTTGTCCTCCTCACCACCTCCATCTTCCTTCCCGTGATCACCCGCCTGGGTTTCGACCCCCTGTGGTTCGGCGTCATCATCGTGCTCGTGACCCAGATCGGCGTGATTTCCCCCCCCGTCGGCGTCAACGTCTACGTCGTCAGCGGCGTCGACCGCACCCCGCTCCCCACGGTTTTCCGCGGCGCCTTCCCCTACATCTTCCTCCTCATCTTCGCCATCGCCCTCATGATGGTCTTCCCCGGGATCGTCACCTGGCTTCCCAAAAAGCTGTAATTTGTGATTGCAGGCAGCGGCTTATTTTGATATAGTTTGAAGTTCATTGATTCACCGGAGTGTCTGTCGTAGCTGTCAGGCGCTTAGAGAACGAGAGCCCCGTTCCGTCGGCCGGCGATCTATGGAGCGTGCGGAAACCGCAGCGATGCGGCGTTTCGCGGAAACAGCGGCCCTTTTGGAAGGCCCGTTGATTGTTTTACGTTTAAGGAAGAACAGAATGCCGACAATTAACCAGCTTGTGCGCCAGGGGAGAAGCCCCCTGCGCAAAAAGAGCAAATCGCCTGCGCTCAAGGCCTGCCCCCAGCGCCGCGGCGTGTGCATCGTCGTGAAGACGCAGACCCCCAAGAAGCCCAACTCCGCTTTGCGTAAGGTTGCCCGCGTGCGCCTCACCAGCGGCTACGAAGTGACCGCCTACATCCCCGGCGAAGGCCACAACCTCCAGGAACACAGCGTGGTGCTGGTTCGCGGCGGTCGTGTGAAAGACTTGCCCGGCGTGCGTTACCACATCGTCCGCGGCACGCTCGACAGCCTCGGCGTCAACGGGCGTAAACGCAGCCGCTCCAAGTACGGCGTGAAGAAAAACGCGGCCGAAGCCGCCAAAGGCAAGAAGAGATAAGGCGGTAAATCATGGCAAGAAGACGCAGAGCACTTAAGCGGGTCCACATGACCGACCCCAAGTTTAACAGCGAAATGGTCGCCAAAGTCGTCCGCACGCTGATGAAATCCGGCAAGAAGACCACTGCCGAACGCATCGTCTACGGCGCGATCGAAGAGCTCGCCGCCAAAACCGGCAAAGATCCCATCGAAGTGATGGATCAGGCGATCAACAACATGAAGCCCAAAGTGGAAGTGAAATCCCGCCGCGTGGGCGGCACCACCTACCCCGTGCCGGTCGAAATCCGCCCCACCCGCCAGCTCGCCCTCGCCCTCCGCTGGATGAGCCAGTTCGCCTCCGCCCGCCGCGGCGTGCCCATGCCCAAAGCCGTCGCCCTTGAGCTCCTCGACGCCTACAACAACCAAGGCAACGTGCTCAAGAAGCGCGACGACACCCACAAAATGGCCCAGGCCAACAAAGCCTTCGCCCATTACGCGTGGTAAGACCGGCTCACCCCGGTCCGACAGACAGGCGGGACCTCGCGGTTCCGCCTGTTTTTTTATTTTGGCTTTACACTTTTGTGTTTTCAGGCAATAATGCCTCCGTTCTCATTTGGAGGTTTGCCATGCTTGTGATTACCCGATCCTGTTCGTTTGACGCCGCCCACCTGCTGACCGGCCACGCCGGCCAGTGCCGCAATCTGCACGGCCACACCTATCGGGTCACCGTGGAGCTGAGCGCCGCCGCCCGCCCCGATTCGCCGCCCGATGACATGGTCATGGATTTCAAAGACCTCAAACAGGTCATGCAGACCGTGATCGCCGAACCCATGGATCATGCGTTTATTTACGACGCCACCTCCGAGGTCGAGGCCGACATCGCCGCTTCCCTGCTCCGCCACGGCCTGCGCACCGCGGCCCTCCCCTTCAGAAGCACAAGCGAGAACCTGGCTCGGCACTTCTTCTCACTGCTTCGCAAGGCCGGTCTTCCGGTGAGCGCCGTGAGCGTGAGCGAAACCCCGGCCAGCTCGGCCACCTACAGGGAGTGATTTCATGGCTGATTTTCCGCTTGTTGAATGCTTTGCCACACTTCAGGGCGAAGGCCGCAACACAGGGCGCCCGTGTATCTTTGTGCGCTTTGCGGGGTGCAATCTGCGCTGCGCGTGGTGCGATACGGATCTGGCCGAGCACCGCCACCTCTCCCTGGAGAGCCTGGTGGCGGAGGTGGAATCGCTGGCGAAAAAGCATCCGGCGCACCGTTCGGTGATTTTCACCGGCGGCGAGCCGTTGCTTCAGGCGGAGCTTTCAGCGCTGGCGGCCGAGCTGAAGCGGCGCGGTTTCTGGCTCGGCCTCGAAACGAACGCCACGCTTGAGCCGCCGCCGGAGCTTCGCGCGGCGCTCGATTACATTGCCGCCTCGCCCAAGCTGGAGAAGCCCGAGCGCTACGAAGGCAAAGGCCTGATCCGGGCCGATGAAATCCGCATTGTGGTGTGCAACGCGTTTGAGGAAACGGCCCGCCGCTGCCGAGCTTACCGCGCGCGCTTTCCCGCCGCCGACTACTTTCTCTCACCCTGCGCCGCAGATGGAAAGATGGCCGTGCTCGATGCGGTCGTTCTGCTCGGGCGCCTCAATGCGGAATTATCCCGGGAAGAATCCCCCTGGCGGCTCTCGATGCAGGCGCACAAGCTGGCGGGGATCGCGTGAGAATTGCCAATGCGTAATCCGGATTCCGAATCCGTGAATCGAAAGGCGCCCGAATAAAAAAGCGCCCGCTGCGAGGCGGGCGCTTTTTGGGCTTAGAGCATATTTCGATTGATCTTTCCGCTTTTTCTCGGTGCTTTTTGTTTTTGAACTTCACCCTCTCAGATCGCCGTAGCGTTGCTACGGCTCACCTCAAGCGTTTGTCAAAACCAAAATTCGCCTTCGAAAAATCCGGAAATCTCATTCGAAACCTGCTCTAGAGCATATTTCAATTGATCTTTCCACTTTTTCTCGGTGCTTTTTGTTTTTAAACTTCACCCTCTCAGATCGCCGTAGCGTTGCTACGGCTCACCTCAAGCGTTTGTCAAAACCAAAATTCGCCTTCGAAAAATCCGGAAATCTCATTCGAAACCTGCTCTAGAGCATATTTCGATTGATCTTTCCGTCGAAAGCCGGTCTAGGCGTTGGTCTGCTGGGCGTCGCGGTCGCGCATGGCTTCGCGGCGGCTGAGCTTCACGCGGCCGCGGTCGTCGATG
>JAVBLT010000038.1:0-2651 GCA_031553315.1 Kiritimatiellia bacterium | reverse complement strand
CTGAGGAATACCTCCTGCGCGGCGCCCCCGCCGGAATCTACACATTGAAAGCCAAATACTACAGCTCGCGCCAGCAAACCGTCACCGGGCCCGCCACCCTCACCACCCGCGTGTACACCGATTGGGGCCGCCCCGGCGAGACATGCGAGACCCTCACCTTCCGCCTCAACACCGCCCGGGAGATGATCACAATCGGCAAAGTGACGATGGGTGCCGCCAAGACCGTGATCGCCGCCGACCCCGCCGATTTCGCCGCCCTCGCCATCGGCAGCACCCCGGCGGAGGTCGAGGCCAAAGTGGGCAAGCCCGATCACTCCTCCGGGCTCTACACCCGCGGCGCCCGCCAGTGGAAACTCCTCTTCGCAGACGGGAAGCTCATCCGCGTGATCGAGCTTCTTCCCGGAGGCGCGGAAATGATTGTGGTTCAGTAAAGGAAATTGATTATGAAAACATTTGTATTGGCACTCATCGTACCGTTCATCACCCTCACCGCGCAGACTGCGCCGCGCCTGGAGTTCCCCGCCGGAAAGACCGCGCCGGAAAAGCCGATGCGCACGCACGAAATGGCGGTCTCCGCGAAAATCACCGGGCTTCACGCCGAGGTGGAAACCACGCTCACCTTCTTCAATCCCAACGACCGGCAGCTTGAGGGCGACCTCGTCTTTCCGCTGCCCGACGGCGCGGTCGTCTCCGGTTATGCGCTGGATGTGAACGGCACGCTGGTCGACGGCGTGGTCGTGAAAAAGGAGAAGGCGCGCGTGGCCTTTGAAACGGAGACCCGCGCCCGGGTCGATCCCGGCATTGTGGAGCACGTGAAGGGCAATGTTTACCGCACGCGGATTTACCCCCTGCCGCCGAATGACAGCCGCACGGTCAGGATCCGTTACGTCACCGAGCTGATCTCCGATGCCAAAGGCGACGCCGCACTCGCAATCGGCCTCCCCCGGGAGGAAATCGGCATGCTGAAAATCAGCGTGCAGGTCGCCAACCCCTGCGGAAAACCCGAGATCGGCGGTCTGGGCAACCTGCGCTTCACAACGCTCCAAAACAACTGGATCGCCGAAACCGTGCTGGAAAGCGTCACCCCCGGCGCCGACATTCTCGTGGCGCTTCCCAAGCCGCCCCGTGCGCTCTTCGCACTTGAACGCGATGATCGCGGCGACACCTACTTCATGATCAGCGACATCGCACCGGTCATTGAAAGCAGACCCAGTTTCAGTTTCGAGACTCTCGCGGTGGCGTGGGATGCTTCCGCCAGCCGCGCCACCGCCGATTTAGCCAAAGAAATCGCCCTGCTCGAAAAATTCGCGGAGCGTAGCGGTGCCTTCAAGCTGTGTGTCTTCCGCGACCGTCCCGACCCAATCCAGACCTTTGCCGACGCCGCCTCCTTCATCGCCGCGGTTAAAGCCATCCGCTACGACGGCGGCACCGACCTTACCGCCCTGTGTGAAACCGTGAAGGAGGGGCGCTGGTTTCTCTTCACCGACGGCCTTGATACCCTCGGCGAAACGCTTCCCGCGCCCCAAGCCACCTTCACGGCCGTGGTTTCGCAATCGACCGGCGACCGCGAAGCGCTCCGTCAGCTTTGCAATGGGGACCTCATCGACCTTCAACGCCTCGATACGACCCAGGCCTACTACCACTTTTGGGTGCCGCAGGTTCGCGTGACCGGCATTGAAGGTACCGGTATCGCCGCCGTTCAGGGTATCGGCGCCGTGGCCGATGGGCGCATCATCCTCACGGGCCGCCTCACCGCGCCCTCCGCCGAAGTGCGCATCACCTACTCCTTCGGGAATCGTTCCTCTGTGTTCAAGCTCAATGCCGCCACCGCCGGCACGGGCTCGCTTCTCGCCACCGTGTGGGCAGCCGCGCGCGTGACGCATCTCGCCGCCCGCGCCGAACAAAATGAAGAGGAGCTGCTCCAGCTCGGCCAACGCTTTGGGTTGGTCTCGCCCGCCACGTCGCTCATCGTGCTGGAAAACCTCGACCAATACCTCCGCCACGAAATCCGCCCGCCCGCCCAGCTCGCCGACATGCGCGCCCAATGGGATCAAGCCGTCGCCCGAAAAACCAAAGCCGCCGGAGACGCCGCCGAACGCAAACTCGCGCAGGTCGCCACCCAATGGGAGCAGCGTGTGGGCTGGTGGGAAGGAAAAATCGAGCCGCCGCGCGATGTCAAAAAGCGTGACCGCAGGAGCATCATGCCCAACATGAGCATGGGGACGGAATTCAGCAGAAGAGCCCCGGAAGCATCCGTCAATATGACGTATGTCCCGAGAATAGAGGCAGAGGTTGATGCCGTGAAGGTGGAAAGAAGCGGCACGCCCGCCAGCCGGGCCAGCCTGGAGCGCGAACCCAGATCCAGCGTGCAGATCACCGCCTGGAACCCCGATACCCCCTACCTCAAACTGATCGCCCGCGCGGAAAAGGCAGACCGCGAAACCCTTTACCTCCAGGAGCGAAAAACCTATGAGAAAAGCCCCGCGTTCTTCCTCGATTGCGCCGACTTTTTCCTCAAAGACGGCGAAAAACGCATCGGCCTGCGCATGCTCTCCAACCTCGCCGAGATGCGGATTGAAGACGCCGCGCTCCTGCGCGTCTTTGCCTGGCGCCTCCAACAGGCCGGCGAGCTCGACCTCGCCGTGACCCAG
>JAVBLT010000044.1:0-13770 GCA_031553315.1 Kiritimatiellia bacterium | reverse complement strand
GGTGATGGTGTTGTAGCCGACGACTTGGCTTTCCACTTGGGCCAATGTGTAACCGGCGAGGAGAACCGATAAGGAAAAAACCATCTTTTTCATAACAAATTTACCTCCGCCCCAAACAAAAAAACGAATCAGACATCCGTTCACTGCTGGAGCTGTCTTCTCACATCTGATGCCGGGCCTGCCGAAACAGGAGGGGCATCTCAAAACCGTTCGAGGCATCTCTCTGAATTCTTTCTCACCTGCAGCTTCCGCAACACTCCGGGCTCTATACGAATGAATGGGTGAATGAATGTCCCGTTATGCGCTGAAAGGGTTCGGTGACCAAAAAGAGTCAGGCACAATGTCTCTCTTCAATAAGAATTTCCGCACTCGCGAAAACTCTTCCTTCTTTCATGGGGCATACTATAAAGGATGTGATGATTTCTTGCAAGTGGAAAATGTGGGTTTCTATATTTTTTTTCGGGGGGGCTGGATGGAGGGGCAATCGAACTGTGGCGGATGCTTATGTGGGGGGGCAGGGGGGGCGGTCGCGGTATTTGAGGTAGAGGAGGAGGTCGAGGATGACGAGGATGAGGTTGAGGATGTAGAGGTAGATGATGAGGTGGGCGAGGGGGCGGGCATCGGGGGGGAGGGGGTTGAGGAGTTTGTGGAGGATGCCGGCGGTGTAGCCGGTGATGATGAGGAGCATGAAGGCGGGGGATTTGCCGCGGACGATGCGGGTGCGGAGGGTTTTGGCGATGCTGAGGGGCCAGCTGAAGCCGAAGCAGAGGAGCATGATGCTTTCGAAGAACCAGGTTGTCATGTGGGGTTTTGGGGTGTTTGGAGGAGGTGTTGGAGGGTGGTGACGGCGGGGGTTGGGCTGGGGGGCTGGGGGCTTTGGTCGGGGTGGCGGGGGCAGAGGCCGGCGAGGGGGCAGCGGGGGCAGTGGGGGTGGCGGGGGGGGCAGGTGGTTTGACCGTGGGAGACGAGGAGGGGGTTCCAGGTGAGCCAGTAGGGGCGGGGAAGGAGTTTGCGCAGGGCGGCTTCGGTTTTTTCGGGGGTTGGGGTGTTGAAATGGAACCAGAGGTTGCTGAGGCGGTGGACGTGGGTATCGACGCAGATGGCGGGGATCTGGAAGGCGTTGGCGAGGGTGAGGTTGGCGGTTTTGAGGCCGACGCCGGGGAGGGTGGTGAGGGCTTGGAGGGTGCGGGGGATCTGGCTGCTGTGCTGTTCTTTGAGGATGCGGGCGAGGTGGTAAAGGTGGCGGGCTTTGGTTTGGTGGAAGCCGACGGGGTGGATGTGGGTATCGATTTCTTGGATGGTGAGGGTGAGGAGGGCGCTTAGATCGGGGGCGCGGGTGAAGAGGGCGGCGCAGGCTTGGGCGGTGGCGGGGTCTTTGGTGCGGGCGGAGAGGAGGGCGCCGATGAGGATGCGGTAGGGGTCGTGGGTCTGGGCGGTGATGAGGTCGACGACGGGGGCGGGGTGGGTGCGGACTTCGTCGACGAGGCGGGTGTGGATGCTGTGGATGCGTTGCCGGGGGGTGAGGGGTTTCACGGGGTTTTTTCTTTGCGCTGGATGTGGATGCGCCGGGCGATGGGGCGGGTGAGGATGAAGCGGGTGGCACCGGTGGCGAGGATGAGCATGTTTTCGCCGTAGCGGTTGCGGATCATGGTGCAGGTGACGCCGGGGAAGAGGCCCATTTCGCGGGATTTGGAGTCGGGATTGAGGAGGACGGTGGCGGTTTTGTGTTCGTGGAGGAAGGGGAGGGTCATGGGGTTCCTAGGTGAGGAGGCGGCTGATTTGGTAGAAGAGGGTGGCGATGAGGTAGGCGGCGGCGGTGGTGTAGGTGAGCATGAAGAGGGCCCAGGGCCAGCCGATTTCGCGGGCGAAGACGGCGAGGGCGGCGGTGCAGGGGGCGTAGAGGAGGACGAAGAGGAGGTAGGCGTAGGCGGAGGCGGGGGTGTGGAAGTGGTTGCGGAGGGCTTGGTGGAGGGTTTGCTGGGGGTGATCGGGGGGGGGCTGGGGGGAGGCGGTGAAGGGGAGGGCGTCGAGAAAGGCGGTGCCGGTGTCGCAAAGGGTCTGGCGGAGGCTGAAGGGCTGGGGTTGGGTTTCGTCGGCGGGGGCGCCGAGGTAGAGGACGCTGAGGGCGCCGATGACGACTTCTTTGGCCATGAGGCCGGCGCCGAGGGCGAGGGGGGCTTGCCAGTTGTCGGGGGTGATGCCGATGGGGGCGAAGAGGGCGGTGAGGGGGGTGTGGCCGGAGGGGGGGGAGGAGGCTTTTTGGGGGGTGGCGAGGAAGTGGGCGATGAGGCTGGCGGCGGCGCTGAGGGTGATGATGATCTGGCCGGCGCGGTAGACGAAGGATTTGAAGTGGGCCCAGGCGTGTTGGGCGCAGCCGCGGATGACGGGGAGGTGGTAGGGGGGGAGCTCCATGACGAAGTCGGTGGTGTTGCCTTTGAGGAGGGTGCGGCTGAAGAGGAGGCCGCTGAGGAGGGCGGTGAGGATGCCGGTGGCGTAGAGGCTGAAGACGATGAGGCCGGTGTGGCGGGGGAAGAAGGCGATGGCGAAGAGGGTGTAGACGGGGAGGCGGGCGCCGCAGGACATGAAGGGGGTGAGGAGCATGGTGAGGATGCGGTCGCGGCGGTGCTCGAGGGTGCGGGTGGCCATGAGGGCGGGTACGGAGCAGCCGAAGCCGACGAGGAGGGGGATGAAGGCTTTGCCGGGCAGGCCGATGCGCCGGAGGGTGCGATCCATGACGAAGACGGCGCGGGCCATGTAGCCGGATTCTTCGAGGAGGGAGAGGCAGAAGAAGATGAGGAAGATGGGGGGGGCGAAGGTGAGGACGGCGGTGATGCCGCCGCCGATGCCGTCGGAAAGGAGGCGGGTGAGCCATTGGGGGGCGAGGAGGGTGTGGAGGAGGTGGCTGGCGCCGTGGACGAGGAGGTTGCTGAGGAGGGTGTCGATGAGGGCGACGAGGGGTTGGGCGAAGGTGGTGGTGATGAGGAAGAGGAGGAGGATGACGAGGAGGAAGAGGGGTATGCCGATGGCTTGGTTGAGGAGGATGCGGTCGATGCGGTCGGAGAGGCGCTGGTGTTTTTCGGGGGCTTGGGTGACGGTGTGGCGGAGGAGGCCGCGGGCGAAGCCGCGGCGGGCGTCCATGACGGCGTCGAGGATGGTGTGGCGGGCGTGCCGGGCAAGGGTGAGCTCGGTGCGCTGGATGGTTTCGTGGCAGCGGCCGTGGGTGAGGGTCATGGCCTGGTGGTCGCGTTCGAGGAGTTTGAGGGCCCAGTAACGGGGGGTGGCGCCGTGGGGGGCGAGGGTCTGGGTGAGGTCGGGGTCGGCGAGGAGGGTTTTGATGCCGGCTTCAATGAGGGGGTCGTATTCGGGGCGGCTGAGGGGGAGGGGGCGCTGGTCGGCGGCGGCGAGGAGGGCTTGGCGGAGGGTTTCGATGCCTTGGCCGTGGACGGCGGAGATGGGGATGACGGGGACGCCGAGGTGGTGGGAGAGGTGGGCGGCGTCGATGGTGATGCCGAGGCGCTGGGCGACGTCGATCTGGTTGAGTGCGAGGACGATGGGGGTATCGAGCTCGATGAGCTGGCTGGTGAGGTAGAAGGAGCGTTCGAGGTTGGAGGCGTCGAGGACGTTGAGGATGAGGTCGGGGGGGTGTTTGAGGAGGTTGTTTTTGGCGGCTTCTTCGTCGGGCGAATAGGTGGAGAGGGAGTAGATGCCGGGGAGGTCTACGAGGCGGGCTTCGCGGCCTTGGGGGAGGGGGATGCGGGTTTCGGCGTGGTCGACGGTGACGCCTGTCCAGTTTCCGGTGCGCTCGCGCGCGCCGGTCAATTGGTTGAAGAGGGTGGATTTGCCGGTGTTTGGATTGCCGATGAGGGCAATTCTCAGGGGCTTCCGTTTCTGGTTCATGGGGGGATAAGATAGCGCAAAGAGGGGGAGATGTGAAGCTAAATCGGTGGGTTTCGAATGAAGGGTTCGGGTGAAAATAAAAAGCCCTCTCCGAGGGGAGAGGGCTTTTTGAGCGTAACGCGGGGGTGTTCGCTTATTCGGCTGCGTCGGGGTCGGTCACTTCGACTGTGGCCTTGACAAATTTGGCGCCGGGGGCGTTGATTGTTGCAACGGCGGGAGCGTCGGTGCTGACAATGATGCCTTGGCTGGTGAGGTTGCTGAAGTTATTTGTCAGGCTGTTGGTGGTCTGCACGCAGAGCGTACCGTTGATGTTGGTGAGGTTGACGCCGCCGGCGGCAATCTTCACGGTAATCACGCTGTTGGTGACGGCCACGGAAGTGATCTTGAGCTCGGGCATCGGGCTCGTTGTGGGAGACACGTTGAGGAGGTAGGCGTTCAACGCGTCGGCGGGCACGGTGTAGGGCGCGGGATAGTTGTCTTTTGCCCATGTGTTGAACTTATCCTGATCGACGCCGTCGGGCCAGGTTGTCGGGATCTCGACGTCGTCGCCGCCGGGATCGGGCGTGGGATCGGTCGAGAGGAGCTCGAGGTTATCGATGAAGCCGGTGCCTTCAAACTGGACGCGCTGCAAAATGCCGGGGTAATACACTCCGCTTTTTTCGTTGAAGATCGGAGCGTTCAGGCCGGCAATCCATTCTCCGCCGGGGACGAATGAGGCTGGATTGATGCTATACTCATCAAGGGACATCCCGGCGGCGGTATCGGGAATGGTCCAGCCTTTACCGGCCGTGATGCACTCGACCGTGCCATCTTTGATGATGCTCAGCCGGTACATGGTCTGGACGGTGTACGTGAAGTCCGTGGCTCTGTAACCTTTTATGGCGATCTGAAGCGTGTAAAGGTCGGCGGGGTTTTCAATGACGTAGCCCGTGTCAATCCATTTGGGGCTCTGTCTCATCATATCGGAGTTGACGGTATAGGTGTCGTCGTAGCCGGCCACGAAGACGCGGATCTCTTCAACGGAGGTATCGTCTACCTTGTTCGTGACGGCGGCACACACCGCGAGGCGGGCGCCTTGAACAGTGCCTTCCTGGGCGAATGTGGCGAGATCGGGGAGGACGTCGCTGGGGGCGAAGCGGACGTCCATCGAAATCCAACGTTTCGTGGACGGATCCGTCATCTGATAGTTGTCGCTCATATCGGCGATAGCCACGCCGACGGAGGGATCGTCGGAATCGGCGGTTCTCACGGAGAGCTTGCCCTGATTGGTATCAAGGTAAAGGCCCCAGCCGGTCTCGTCGGCTATATCTTCAGAAGTGCCGTCGATGATGTTGATCCGGCTTCTGTCGGATTCCGTTCCTGTGTAGATCCACCGATAGAAGAACTGGGTGGGGCCGCCCGCATCTTGAATCGTCGCATTGAGAAAAGCGCCTTCGTTGGACTGGAAGGTGATTTTTGAATTGAGCGTGAGCGGAGCAGCATAGGTTGAACAGGCGATGGGCAACAAGACCACCAGCCACTTCAAATAACGCGCATTGATGTTCATAGAACACTCCTTTGTGTTGTCAAACACAAAACCTAAGCAAAGGTTTCTGTCTTTTAACCTCAAACAAGGCTAAAAAACAAAAACTCCATTCATTCGTATGGTGGCAGGATACACAAGTGCGCGGGAAAAATCAAGCGATAAATGAAAAGAAACGCACTTTTTAAACCGGTGGCGCGCAAAGGCTCCGCCAGGGGGCGGGCTTCAGGCTCCGGGCTGGCTGCCAGGAGAGGTCGAGGCGGTAATCGCCATAGCCGGAGGCAAGAAAAAGGTGGAGGGTTTCCAGGCGCGACCAGGGTTGGCGCGAAGCGGTGATCCAGCGTTGCTGAAGCCGTGAGACGGTGTAGTGCTGGCCGTGGCGGTTGCGCAGGGAGTCGGCGCCGGAGGGGGTTACGGGGCGGGTTTCGGAGATGAAGAGGGGCGTGTGCTGATAAAGCAGGATTTCGCGAAGGGGTGCCTGGGGGCAGCCGGCGGTCTGGAGGATGTTGGAAACGGGGTCTTCGGGGGAGGTCACGGCGCGGAGGATTCCGGCCTGGCGCTGTGCCCGGAGGGCTTCGGCGTTGGTGGCGTACCAGGTCCAGTCGGCGGAGATTTCGAGGCCGGTGAAGTGGGTGCTCAACAGGTGCAGCCCGGCAAGGCCGGCCACTTCAAAGCGTTGGAAGCCGGTCTCGCGCAGGGTGCGGATAAGGGCGGTGAAGGGGGCGGTCTCAGGGTCGCGCAGGATCACGGGAAGGGCGAAACGGATCCGGTCGCGCGGCATGCGGTCAAACCAGGGGGCAAGCGCCTCGAGGCGGGTCGCGGGCGAGAGGGCGAGGATGAGGCTTTCGGGGGCTTCGCCGGAGAGGAGCCCGGGTGGCGCATCGGGCGCAAGGCGCAGGTGAAAGCGGGGCGCGGCGACGGGTTGGGGGGCGGTTTGGGGTTCAATCAGCGAAATGCTTTGCAGGCGCGCGGCGAGGCGGCGGTCGCGGGCTTCGGCAAGGGCTTGGGCGAGGGCGCGGCGGAGGGCGTTGAGCTGGGAGGGGGGCGCGTAGAGGCGGAGGGGGTCGTCGAGATGGATCCGGGCTACGGACCAGCCGTCGTCGCCCATGCGGGCGAAGGCTTTTGCCACGGCGGCTTCGGTTTCGCGGGGGTTGCGGGCGGGGGTGAGCTGCGCGGCCACGGCGGCATGCGCTTCGGGGTCGCCGCCGGTTGCGGTCAGGCCGTGGGGGGCGAGGGTCACGCGGACATCGACGGGTCTCAACAGGCGGCAGGCGGCATCGCGCGGGGTGACGGCGGTCAATTGGCGGCGGACGGCTTGCGAGGCGGAGCAAAAGAGGGGCGCTTTGAGCGGCAGGGGCTGGAGGTCGGGCGGCAACGCGAGCTCGAGCGGCGCTCCGGCGGGCGCTTCGGTGAGCAGGCGGGCGGAGCGTGCCGCGCGCATGCGGTCGATGGCGAAACCGACGGGCCGGCCGCCGGAGGGGAGGTCGATCTGGATGCCGTCGTGCTTTTCGAGGGGGCGGCTGGGGGTGAAGCAGAGCCAGCGGGTGCGGTCGCGGTCGGCAATGATTTTTTCGATGGTTCCGATGCGTTCGCCGCGGTGGCCCATGCCAAGGGGGTCGATGACGGCTTGGGATTCTCTCGCGCGCGTGTCTGTATAGAGGGGCGTCCAGGGGCGGCTGAAAACGGTCCTCAAATCGGCGGCTTTCTTTTCGAGCTCGGCGGGAGGGAGGTCGGCGTCGAGCGCATGGCGGTAGAGGTCGGTGACGGCGGCCACATAGAGCGGGCTTTTCATGCGGCCTTCGATTTTGAGCGAGGCGATGGCGGCTGGGTCAATGTCTTTCAACGATTCAAGCGTGGCGAGGTCGCGCATGGAAAAGGGGTGGCACAGCGTGCCGGCCTGGAGGGGGCGGCCATCGGCGTCGACCGGGGTAAACGCATCGCGGCAGCAATAGGCGCAGCGGCCGCGGTTGCCGCTGCGGCCGGTGGCGAGCGCGGAGAAGAGGCAGAGGCCGCTGTAGCTGTAGCAGAGCGCGCCGTGGATGAAGACCTCGATTTCAATGCCGGCGCTGCGCCCGATTTGGGCGGCTTCGGCGAAGGTGAGCTCGCGGGCGGTGACCACGCGCGCGAATCCCTGCGCTTTGAGGGCCTGGGCTCCGGCGGTGCTGTGGCAGGCGAGCTGGGTGCTGGCGTGAAGGGGGATCCGGGGGAAGTTGCGGCGGAGGAGGTCGGCGAGGCCGAGATCCTGAACGATCACACCGTCGACCTCAACGGCGGCGAGGGTGCCGAGGGCTTCGAGGAGCGCGGGGCGTTCGCCTTGCCAGACGAGGGTGTTGAGGGTTGCGTAAATCTTTTTCG
This sequence comes from Kiritimatiellia bacterium, assembly GCA_031553315.1. GTDB lineage: Bacteria > Verrucomicrobiota > Kiritimatiellia > RFP12 > DVOR01 > JAVBLT01. The sequence goes on along the minus strand of JAVBLT010000044.1, from coordinate 5,996 downwards.
GCACGGCGAAGGAGCGGGCGTAGCCGACGATTTTCCCGAACTGCTCGGCGGTGAAGTTTTCCGCTTCGGCGCGCGCGGAGAAGCGGGGCAGGCCGAGGTAGACGGCGTCGGCGCCGTAGGTGAAGGCGGCGCAGGCGGCATCGAAACCGCCGGCGGGGGCGAGCAGTTCGGGGGGTGGGGTCATCCGGCAATCTCGCCGATTTTGCGCCAGCTGTCGCACCGGATCAGGGGCGGGGTGGCGGGATAATCCGCGTTCCACGGGCGGTCGAAGACGATGGGTTTCACGCCGGGCATGGCGCGCAGGAGGTCGAGACCGGCTGGGGCGTCTTCAACGGCCCAGTCGAAATGTTCCTTTTTGAATTCGTCGGCGGAGAAGGCGCGGTGTTCGCCGGCGGGGAGCGGCCAGTGGCGGAAACGGCCGTATTTATCCACATGCATGAGGCCCGTGCCCTGAAGGCCGCGGCCGGCGAGCCATTGGCGCGAACTGGCGGCGGTCGAAACCGGGCGGCCTGTGACGATGACTACATCGTGGCCTTCGGCGAGCCAGGCGTTGATCACGGCGACGGCGCCGGGGGTTTCTTCGAGGCCGAGGAGGAATTCGGGGGTGTGGGCTTCGGCCATGAGGTGGAGGTATTCGTCGTCGGAAAGCGAAAAGGTGACCTTGAGGTCGAAATCGCGGACGTTGCGGTAAAGCACGTCGCGCGCGAAGAGGCGGTTGGCAAGCACCAGCAGGCCCTGGGCGGTTTCACACAGCACATCGTCGAAATCCACATAGATTCGCATTACTTCTTTTCCTCCCGGGCTTCGGATTCAGCGCATTCCCAGGTTTTGAGCAGGTCGCCGATGGGGTCTGCCGCCGCAGCGGCGGTCGCGGCCGGTGAAATGGCTCCGGCCGACATCACCAGATTGATGGCTGTAGCGGTATCCATGCCCACTTGAATCAGCTCGCTTCGGGGGGCGACCAGGTAAATGCCCGAGGTGGGGTTCGGCGTGGTGGCGATGAAGAGGTTGACGACCTCGCCCAAGGTCTCCACCGTGACGCCCTTGCTTCGCGCCAGCGCCACACGGGTCGGCGAATCGGGCGGCAGGCTGGCGGTGACAAAGGCCACCGAATACAATCCTTTGCGCGGATACTCGACCAGCACCACTTCCTGGAACACCGAGTTTTTGCGTTTGGCCACCCACTCGCACACCTGCCGGATGAAAAGATAAATCGTTTTGACCACCGGCACGCGCGAAAAGAGCAAATCGGTGAGCCGGTAGAGGCGTTTGCCCAGAAAGTGCTGCGCGATCCAGCCCATGAGGCAAAAGAGCAGGAACATCACCACAATGGCCAGCACCTGCATGCTTTTTTCGTAGACGATCGGCTTGATGTTCAAATCTTTAATAAAGGGCAGGTTGCGGGGAAACCAGCCGGTGGCGAGGCCGAGAATCCAGTTGAAGATGTACACGGAAGCGATCATCGGCATGGAAATGACCACGCCCAGCAGAAAACAGGTTCGGATTTTTCTCGCGGCACACGCTTTCATACGCTCTCCTTGTGTTATAGGCTATCAAAAATACGCTACGGCTTCCAGCAGAGAATCGCCACGCCCGCCAAAAGCGCCGCAAGCCCGGCCACCTTCCACGGCGTGACCCTCTCCTTATAAAGAAGCACACCCAGCCAGAAGGTCAGCGCCACACCGGAGCGGCGCATCAGCGAAACCTGGGAAATGGCGGCGCCGTCGAAGCTGAGGGCTTTGAAATACGCCATGTCGGCGGCGATGAGAAAGAGACCGACCCAGAGAATCGGCCAGCGCCACTGAAAGGGCGTGCGGTTCAGGCCGGCGGCCCGCTGCGCGCACCACCAGAGCCCCATGAGCGCGACCAGGTCAAACGAAAACCAGAACTGCATGGAAAAGCGGTCGAGCCCGAGGGTTTGGAGGAGAAATTTGTCGTAAAGCCCGGAGGCGGCGCCCAGAATCGTGCCGGCGAAGGCGAGCCATACGCCGCGGTGGCGCCGGAAGACCATTCCCTCGGCCCGCCCGGCGAGGGAGAAACAGCCGTAGCCCGCGAGCACGAGCGCCATGCCGGCGCCTTTGAGGAGGGTGGGTGCTTCGCCGAAGAAGAGAAGCGCCCCCAGCAGCGTCCAAAACGGGGCAGTCGCCCGCAGCGGCGCGACCGTGGAGACCGGCAGCATCCGCATGGCGTAATACATGAAGATCCAGCTCGCGCCCACCAGCGCCGCCTTGAGCGCGACCCAGCCGTGGAAAGCGGGCGAAACGGAGAAGGCCGGCGCAAGGCGGCGAAGGCACAGCAGCCAGAACGCGGCACACACCCACCCTGCGAGGTTCGACCAGAAGAGCACCGGCATCACGGCATTGCCGCGCACGGCGGCCTTCTTCGCCAGATCGTAAAAAGAAAGCAGAACCGCTGAAAGTAAAACCAGTGGAATCATGAATGAGCAACCCTACGCGAAACGGCACCCCGGTTCCTGCCCCAGATAATCGCCGCTCTGGGCAAACGCCCGCGCCCGGCACCCCCGGCAGCTCTCGCGAAAGCCGCAGATCCCGCAGTGGCCGCGCACGGGGCCGCCGCGCAGCTCGGCGAAGACGCTGCTCGCTTCGTAGGCGGCGGCGAAATCGAAGTTGAACTCGCGCAGATTGCCGCAGGGCAGCGCAAAGAACCCGCAAGGCTGCAGCTCCCCGCGGTGGGAAATAAAGGTAAAGCTCTTCCCGCCCATGCACCCGGTCACAGGGCGCTTCCCCGGGCGCGGAGGCAGCCCGAGGCGGCGGGCAATGCGCACAACCTGCGGCGCACAGGTCAGATGAACGTGCAGCGGGCCTTCGGCATCCATCCGCAGCAGGCCTTCGATCACGCGCTCGGTCTCATCGGGCGAGAGGGCGATCTCGCGCAGCTCAGCGCCGCGGCCCACGGGCACCAGGAAAAAGCAATCGAGCTGGGCCGCGCCCTGTTCGAGCGCGAAATCGCGCATCGCGGGGAGCCATGCCGCGCTCTGGCGAGTCACGGTGGTGTTGATCTGAAAGGGGAGCCCCGCTTCGCGGGCGGCGGCCATCGCGGAGAGGACGTGTTCAAAGGCGCCGGGCACGCCGCGGAAGGCATCGTGCAGCTCGGCGGTGGGCCCGTCGACGCTGAGGCTCATCATCTGAATGCCGGCGGCCTTCAGCTCGGCGAGGCGTTCGGGCGTGGCGAAAAGGCCGCACGGCGCAAGCACCGCCCGAAAGCCTTTCGCCGCGGCGTAACGCACGAGCTCCGGCAGATCCGCGCGGTACATCGGCTCGCCCCCGGTGAAAATAATCATGGGCCTGGCGTGGGCGGCGATCGAATCCATCACCCTGAAACACTCGGCGGTCGAAAGCTCGCCTTCATAGTCGCAGTCGCGCGAGGCTCCCCGGCAGTGGCGGCAGGCGAGCGGACAGCGCCGGGTCGTTTCCCACGCAATCACCTTCAAATCTTCAAGCATAAAAACCGCCTCCCTTAAAGAAAACCCTCAGCATAGCAGATTCCCCCCGGAAAAGGCAAACAATTAGGCTTCCCTCTTTCGAGCGTTTCCCGTATGATACACCCCAATCCCAACAAGAGGTTCGCCCGCATGAAAAAAGCCGACGTCTACTTTACCGATTTCCACACCACCGCCGCCGAAAACCTGCTTCAAAAGCTCCGCCGCCTCATCGACAAAGCCGGCATGGGCGCCATCGATTTCAACAAACGCTTCACCGCCGTCAAAATCCACTTCGGCGAACCCGGCAACCTCTCCTACCTGCGCCCCAATTATGCCAAAGTCGTCGCCGATTACATCAAAGAAAAAGGCGGAAAACCCTTCCTCACCGATTGCAACACCCTCTACGCCGGCCGCCGCAAAGACGCGCTCGAACACATCGAAACCGCCTACGAAAACGGCTTCACCCCCTTCTCCACCGGCTGCCACGTCATCATCGCCGACGGTCTCAAAGGCAACGACGAAATCGCCGTGCCCGTGCCCGACGGCGAGTTTGTGAAAGCCGCCAAAATCGGCCGCGCCGTGATGGACGCCGACATCCTCATCACCCTCACCCACTTCAAAGGCCACGAGCTCACCGGCTTCGGCGGCACCCTCAAAAACATCGGCATGGGCTGCGGCTCCCGCGCCGGAAAAATGGAAATGCATTGCGACGGCAAACCCACCGTCGCCACCGCCCAATGCATCGGCTGCGGCCTCTGCGCCCGCAACTGCGCCCTCAGCGCCATCACCCTCGCCGACAAAAAAGCCGCCATCGACCACACCCTCTGCGTGGGCTGCGGCCGCTGCATCGCCCTCTGCCCCGCCGACGCCATCGAACCCAACGGCTGGCTCGCCACCGACCACCTCAACGCCCGCATCGCCGAATACACCGCCGCCGTCGTCCGAGGCCGCCCCAGCTTCCACATCAGCCTCATTTGCGACGTCTCCCCCTATTGCGACTGCCACGCCGAGAACGACCTCCCCATCATCCCCGACATCGGCATGCTCGCCTCCTTCGACCCCGTCGCCCTCGACCAGGCCTGCGCCGACCTCTGCAACACCCAGCTCCCCTGCCCCGGCTCCGCCCTCGACAAACCCTCCACCGGCGACCACTTCAACACCCTCCACCCCGTCACCAACTGGCGCTCCGCCATCGACCACGCCGAACGCCTCAACCTCGGCACCCGCCAGTATAATTTGGTAACCCTCTAATGCACGCCTACGGCATCCTCCCCGAAGAATGGCCCGCCCACTGCAAAGCCGCCGGCCTCCCCCCCTTCCGCGCCAAACAGATCCTCCAAGGCCTCTACACCGATTTCGCCGCCGACTGGGCCACCCTCACCACCCTCCCCCACCCCATCCGCGAACACTTCGCCCGCGAATACCCCCTCACACCCCTGCGCGAAACCGCCCGAACCAAATCCGCCGACGGCGTTCAGAAATTCCTCCTCGCCTGCCCCGACGGCGAGACCATCGAAACCGTCCACATCCCACAAGACAACCGCGTCACCCAATGCATCTCCACCCAAGTCGGCTGCAACTTCCGCTGCGCCTTCTGCGCCAGCGGCCAGCTCGGCAGCCGCCGCGACCTCACCGCCGCCGAAATCGTCGGCCAAGTCATGACCGTCGCCCGCGCCATCCGCGCCGAACAGCCCCAGAGTCCCCGCTTCCTGCCCAACAACATCGTCGTCATGGGCATGGGCGAACCCTTCGACAACTACGACAACACCCTCCGCGCCCTCCGCATCCTCAACGCCCAGACCGGCCTCAACATCGGCGCCCGCCACATCACCATCAGCACCTGCGGCGTCGTCCCCGGCATCCTCCGCCTCGCCGAAGAAGGCCTCCAGTTCGAGCTCTCCGTCTCCCTCCACGCCCCGAGCGACGCCATCCGCGACCGCCTCATGCCCGTCAACCGCCGCTGGCCCATCGCCCAGCTCATCGCCGCGTGCGACGCATATACCCGCAAGACCGGCCGCATCGTCACCTTCGAATACACCCTCGTCAAAGGCATCAACGACGCCCCCGAACACGCCCGCCTCCTCATCGCCCTCCTGCGCCCCTACAAAGTCCGCGTCAACCTCATCCCCCTCAGCCCCGTCGCCGAATTCAGCGGCGAGACCCCCTCGCACCCCACCTGCCTCGCCTTCCTCGACCACCTCCTCAAAGCCGGCCTCAACACCACCCTCCGCCGCTCCCGCGGCAAACAGGCCGACGCCGCCTGCGGCCAGCTCCGCCTCCGCCACACCCCTTTACGGATGCACTCCGTTCCGAGATTCAACACAACTCAAACCGAACAGATCGAATCTGTAAGCGAATGAACGGCGTCATGTTAAGGAAACGCTGATTAGAGCATGTTTCGAATGAGATTTCCGGATTTTGCGAAGGTGAATTTTGGTTTTGACAAACGCTTGAAGTGAGCCGTAGCAACGCTACGGCGATCTGAAAGGGTGAAGTTCAAAAACAAAAAGCACCAAGAAAAAGCGGAAAGATCAATCGAAACATGCTCTAATCA
>JAVBLT010000024.1:0-13288 GCA_031553315.1 Kiritimatiellia bacterium | reverse complement strand
GCATGACAGCTTGCGCTATCCGTCTGACGGCTCACTCGCATTCAGAAACCACTCGGCCCTTGAATGGTTCGCAGGCTTTACCCCGGTTGTCACCGGTGGCAACCTGGATTGCCTGAAAACAAGATGCACTATAACACCACCACATGTATTGATTTTCAAATAGTTATTGAGGCATGTGGTTCATATGGGGCTGTATGCTCGCAAAAGAAAAATTCATTCGAAAGGAAAATCAATAGGCGTGAAAAAATAATCGTTTGGATAAACAGGGGATATCAATAAAGCTCGCACGCGCGGAACGTGGGGTAAGGTGGGGTATTGAACGGGCGTGTTTCAAAAATGAAAACACAAAAAAACCGCTTCGTTAAAAGCGGTCTTTTTAAGGATGGTGCTCGGGGGGGGACTCGAACCCCCACGGATTGCTCCACATGCCCCTCAAACATGCGTGTCTGCCATTCCACCACCCGAGCAGGTGTTGAAAACGTGGTGAATAATCTCATACCCGGCGCTTTTTTGCAAGCCGTTTTTTTAAAAAAAACAACGGTGTTTCGCTCATTCCGGTTTTCTCTCTGTTTCAGATATTCTTAATGACAAAACGGAGGCGGGGGGAGAGGGGCGCAAGGGAGGTTTTCACGAGGGGGCTCTGGAGGATGCGCGGGGTTGAAAACAAAAAAGAAAAAGGGCTGATGCTTGTTTTCCGCTTCTGTTTCGGGTAGAATGTGGGTTTTCATGTGGTCGATTTCTGGAAAACAATCATGTTCATTATGGATGGTGTTTCTTTTCTTTATTCGGCAGGCCGGGGTGTCGACTCGGTCTCGTTGCGCCTGGAGCCGGGGGAGATTCTCGGGGTGATGGGCGCGAACGGGGCGGGTAAAAGCACGTTGCTGGCGCTGGCGGCGGGTGTGATGAGGCCGCAGCAGGGGCGGATCACGCTGTCGGGCGCGGCGAAGAACGGGCGCGGGGATGTGTATGACGCGGCGGTGGATCTTGATTATCGCCGGAACCTGGGGTATCTCACGGAGAGCTGCCCGGTCTATGCGGAGCTGTCGGTGAGGCGGTATCTGGCTTACCGGGCGCAGCTGAAGGGGGAGCGGTATATGAGGATCCGCCGGCGGGTGACGGAGGCGATTGAACGGGCGGGGCTGAGGGAGATTGAATCGGAGCGGCTGCGGGGGCTTTCGGCGGGTTACCGCAAGCGGGTGGCGCTGGCGGAGGCGATTGTGCTGCTGCCGCGCCTGCTGGTGCTGGATGACCCGTTTGCGGGGCTTGATGTGACGATGCGGCCGCAGTGCGCGCAGTTGATTCAGTCGCTGGCGGATCGCTGCGGTGTGTTGCTGAGCGGCCACGACGCGGATATGATGGGCGCCTGTTGCACGCGTTTTGCGGTGATGCGCAAAAGCAGGCTGCTGGGCGATGACTATACGCGTATGGAGGCGCTGGCGCTGATGCAGGCTCATCAACAGAAACAGGAGGTTGCCCCATGCCAGGCGCCGTGCTGATTGCCCGCGAGGAGTGGCGGGCGTTGATTAAAAGCGCGCAGGGGCTGGTGCCGCTGGGCGTGATGCTCGCCGCGGCGGGCGGTGCTTTTGTGTGGATGCTGCGCGCTTACGAGGGGACGACGGAGGGGATGGAATCGCTCTGGGGAATCGCGGTGGCGCCGTGGCTGCCGGCGTTGGCGGCGGCGCTTTCGATGCGGGGTTTCACGGAGGATCGCGCCACGGGGATGCTGCGGCTGATGTTTTCCACGCCGGTGCGCGATGTGGACTGGGTTCTGGGAAAGTGTATCGCGGCGTGGGCGGTGTGCCTGGTTTATGTGTTGGCGGCGATGCTGCTGCTGCCGCTGACGAGCCTCTTCGCGCCGCCGGAGGCGACGCTGCCGTGTTCGGGCTGGGGGGTGTTTTTCGCGTGTGTGGCGATGGGGCTGCAAAGCGCGATGTGGTGCGCGGCGGGTGTGTTTGCGTCGCTCTTTTTCCGGCGCCCCGCCGCCACGGGCATCACGGTTCTGGCGCTGTGCGGGGCGTTGCCGCCGGCGGCTTATGCGTTGCTGCGCGCCTTTTTTCCGGCGGTGCGGTCGGATTGGACCTGGCTTCCTTTCCAGTCTCACGTCTACGATTTTTCCACGGGGATGATTTCTCTGGCGCAGTGCACCGGTTATCTTTCGGTTTGCGCGCTGATGATCTACTCCGCCACTCTTCTGCTGGGCGTGCGCCGAACGCTCGGCGGCGAAATCTGATATGACTGATTACCTGACTGATCCCGAATTGGATGACGATGAGGAGGCCGCCTTCGAGCCCGAGCCGGTTTCCGCCGCGGAGCCGGAGCCGCCGGAGGCCGACCTTTCTTCGCGCCTTGCGCCGCTTATGAACTGGGTGCGCCACGCTTTCGCATCGGGCCGCCCCGCGCAGGCGTATCTCGTAACGGGGCCTGTGCGCGAGGAGGGCAGCGCTTTGGCGCGCTGGATCGGGCAGTATCTTTTTTGCTCGGCGGCAAGCGAACCGGAGCGCCCGTGCGGGGTCTGCCCGGGGTGCCGGTCGGTGGCGGAGGGGCTCTGCCCCGACGTGCACTGGTTCTACCCGGAGAAGAAATCACGCGTCATCGGCATCGACATGATGCGCGAGGGGATTTTGGCGCAGATGCAGCAGACCGCTTTGGGCAACGGCTGGAAAATCGCCGTGATCGCCGGCGCCGACCGTTTCAACGACGCGGCCGCCAATGCGTTTCTCAAAACGCTTGAGGAGCCGCCCCCGCGCACGCTTTTCATTCTCCTTGCCGACAGCGCCCAGAGCGTGCTGCCGACGATTCTCTCCCGCTGCCAGCGGCTCGACGCGGGCCTCACCCGCGAGCTGCGCGAGCCTTGGCGCGGCATGCTGCTCGATATCCTGGCGCACCGGCGCATCGCATCGCCCCTTGAGGCGATGGCCGCCGCGGGCGCTTTCTGCGCGGTGTTCGCCCAGATGGAGGCGCTCGCCGAAAAATGCGTGAAGGAGGAGCGCCGCAAGGCCGCCGTCGATGAAGAGGAAGACGTGTTCAAAGCCCGCGTGGCCTCCCGTTACCGCGAGTGGCGCGGCGATGCGGTTCTTCTGCTCCTGCGCTGGATGCAGGATCTTCTGCGCACCTGCGCGGCAGGCGCCCAAACGCCGCTTCATTACGGGGAATTCCGCGAAACGTTCCTCGCCCGCGCCGCGAACCTCTCGCTCGCCCAGGCGCTGGAGAATATCGACATGGTCGAAAAATTCGCCCTTCAGCTGGAGCGCAACATCAATGAAAACACAACCCTGCCCTACTGGTTCGACCGTTTCCACCACGGCTGGCGTTCAGGATCGCTATGAATGAGGAACTCTCTTTGATCTGCGCCCGGATCCGCATCGACCACCATCCGGGCTGCGCCGTCGCCCTCATCCCCGACGATGTTCTCCCCGCGATCGGCCAGGCTTGCCTTGTGGCGGCCGATTTCGGCCCCGTTTACGGCACCGTCGCCGCGCTGCCCAAAACCGAGGCTCCGCGCGCGACGCACACCTTCGTGCGCCTCGCGGATGAGGCCGATGCCGCGACCGCGCGGGAGAACCGCCGCCTTGCGGAGGAGGCGCTTGAGCGCCTGCGCCTTTCGGTGTGCAAAGAGGAGGTTCCCGTGAAGCTCATCTCGGCGACCTTTTCCCACAGCCGCGACCGCCTCATCGTGTTTGTCGGCGCCGCCGAGGCCGTGGATCTCCGCCGCCACACGGGGCCCGTCCAGCGCGCCTACAACACCCGCATCTCCATCCGCCTTGTGGGGTTGCGCGAAGAAGCCGCCCGCATCGGCGGGATCGGCGTGTGCGGGCGGCCGACCTGCTGCAGCGCCTGGATGCGCAGCTTTCCCGCCGTCAACGTGAAAATGGCCAGAATCCAGGATCTGCCCACCTCGCCCCAGGCGCTCAACGGCGCCTGCACCCGCCTCAAATGCTGCCTCAGCCACGAAAACGCCTTCTACCGCGCCCAAACGCCCCTCTTCCCCGAAATCGGCGCGGAGTGGATCGCCCCCGACGGTTCTCCCGCCAAGGTCGTTGACCGCAACCTCATCGCCCGCACGATCAGGCTCGGCCTGGCCAACCACCGATTCATCACCGTGCCTCTGCCGGAAAGAAAGGAACAGCCATGAACATTCTCCTCGTCAACGGGCCCAATCTCGCCCTGCTGGGCGCCCGCGAGCCGGGCATCTACGGCGCCGAAACGCTTCCCGCCATTGTCAGCGCCGTCGCCGCGCGCGCCCAAGACCTCGGCGCGACCGTCACCGCCTTCCAGAGCGACGTCGAGGGAGAAATCGTCGGCGAGATCGGCCGTGCCCGCGGCGTTTTCGACGGCATCATCATCAACCCCGCCGCCTACACCCATACCAGCGTCGCCATCCGCGACGCGCTCTCCGCCGCCGCCCTGCCCGCGGTGGAAATCCACCTCTCCAACACCCACCGCCGCGAGGCGTTCCGCCACATCAGCTACACCGCCCCCGTCTGCGTCGGCCAGATCATGGGGTTTGGCGGCTACGGCTACATCCTCGCCCTCGAAGCGCTCCTCCACCATCTGAAAAAAGCGTGATGCGATGAAGCCTTTGTGGATTCTTCTCGCCGCCTTTCCGCTTGCCCTCCAGGCGGCGGCGCCCCGTTTCAGCCAAAATGAGGCGTTGGGCTCTCTCCGCCTGCGCCTGCCGGCCAACCTCGAATCGGCCCCCCTGCCCACGATCGAAACGCGGCGCGCCATCCGAACCTGGCCCGACGGCCGAAGCGAAACGCTTGATCTTCAAGCCCCCGATCAGGTCTGGTACCGTTCGCAGCACTTGGCCGACTGGCTCGACAAAACCGGCGCGACCCTCACCCTTGCGGCTCCGACCGCCATCCCTCCCGCCGCCTGGCCTCAGCCCTACGCCACCCGCTCCGAATATGCCGATCTCCTCCAACGCCTCGGCCGCCCCGTGACCTCCGCCGACAACCCTCTGCGGCTGCAAACGCTTAAAACAATTCTCGATACCGATGCCGCGGATCTTTCCCGCCTCTTCAGCCTTTCCCACGAAGCTTTCTACGCCGGCTCTCAAAGCGAACGCCTCGCCAATTACGCCCTCGCCTGGGGGCTTGTGGCTTATCTCCGCGCTGCGGAAACCACCCGCGACCCCGCCCACAAGGCTTATGCCAAAACCCTCGAGACTTACCTGACAACCTTCCTCCAAACCCAAAACCCCCGCGCCGCGCTCGACGCCGCCTTCCCGCCTCAGCGTATGCCCGCCCTTCAGCGCAATTTCACGGCTTATTGGAAAAAGAGGAAATAAAGGTCTTTTTACCGCGTCAGCACCGGATCGGCGAGAATGGCGAGGGCGTTGCTGATTTTGTCCCCGATCGCGGCGCTGCGGATTTCAAGGGTGGAAGCGCCGGTCACATCGAGGGTGAAGGGTTGTGCGGCTCCGGGCTTGAGGGGGTCGGTTTTGAGAAGCTCGCGGCCGTCGGCAATCACGCTCATGATGAAGGAGGCGTCGGCCTGGGCGGGGGAGGCGAGGAGGCCGGTAAAGGTTGTCCAGGCGCCGCCGAGGTTGAAGGTGAAGGAGCCGGGGGTGTGGGTGTAGAGGAAGCGGCTGACGGCGTGACCGGAGATGAGGGGGAAGGGGTGGCTCACGCCGGCATGGGGGTTGATGGTGTCGCGATAGGCGGGACCCCAGCCGGAGGTGACGCGGGTGGCTTTGGCCTCGGCGAGGGAGAGGCTCTTTTGTTCGGGGGGGCAGGTGGCGGGGTCGAGGCCGGCGGAACCGTTCCAGGGTGGGTTGAAACCGTTTTTCCAGATGGCGGCGGAGCGGGGTGCGGCGTTGATTTGGGCAAGGGCGGCAAGCCCCGCTTTGCGGTTTCCGGCTTTCCAAAAACGAGCCACGTCGGCAAAAACCAGGGCTTCCTGAATGGGGGCGGGGTCGATGCCGGCGGGGGTTTTGTCGAGCGTGAAGGCGTGTGTGGCGAAGGTGCCGTCGACCTGGAGCAAGACGAAGCGCAGGGTGAAGAGGCCGGTGTGGCGGGGGCGGGTCACGGTCATGGCGAAGGAACCGTCGGCCTCCGGGAGGGCGAGGGTGGAGGAGGCGTCGTAATCGTTTCCGCCGGCGGGGTCGAAGTAGGCGACGATGCCGTAGACGGGGGGATTGCCGGCGACGCGGCCGGTGATGGCGAGACCGTCTTTCACAGGTTCGGCGGCGAGGGCGGCGAAGGTGGCGGGGGCGGGGTTTTCCACGGTTTTTTCCTTGCCGGAGAAAAGGGGGATGGCGGCGAGGCGGAGGGCGTCGGAAGGGAGGAGGCAGGCGCCTTTGCCGCCGCGTTTTTCGGAGCCGTAGTGGTAATTGCCGTTGCCCATGATGGAGGCGGCGCCGTCGCGGGAGCCGGGAGGGGTCATGGTGTGGGGGAGGCTGAAGCAGTGGCCGAGCTCGTGGGCGGTGCCGCCGAGGTAGACGGTGTTGTCGTAGCCGAGGGTTTTAAAGCGGTAGGGGCCGGGGGTTTCGGGGGCGAGGTTGAGGGGGTCGATGTGGGCGGCGTCGCAGGTCCAGCAGCGACCGTTGACGGAGCTGCCGCTGCCGTAGTAGGGGCCGAGACCGTCGGGGATCTGGCAGACGATGAGGGTGTAGTCGCGGTCGGGGTCTATGCCGGCTTTGCGCAGGGCGGCATCTGCGGCGCGGCGGGTGGGGTCGCCGAAGGCGGGTTTGGTGTAGTCGGCGAGGGCGGCGTCGAGAAAGGCATCGTGAACGACCGTGTTGCCGTTGGCGTCGAGGTCGAGCGCGAAGGTGAGCGGCGGGTAGCCGTTGGCGGCCATCTGGTCGGAATAGAAGGCCTGGATGTTTTTGACGGTGCGGTCGAGGCGGCCTTTGTAATCGGCCAACGGGGGGCGCTCGCGGAGGGAAACGTAGACCACATGGAGCTTGCGGGTATCGGCCTTGCCGTCGGCCTGCCAGGCGCTGATGGTTTTCCAGGCATTCGCGGCGAGATCGCGGTCGGCCTGGGTGAAGGTGTGTTGATTGACAAGCGCGTTGAAGGCAGGGCGTTGGGGCTTGAGCTGGGCGACCTGGCGGGTGGCGGGGGTTTCATAGGCGAAGCCCCACAAGGGAGCAACGGATAAAAAAAGGATTATTTTTTTCATGTCATTATTTCCAGGCCATGGCCAGCCAGTGCGGCATGGGCGGGGGCACGGGGGTGAAGTGAGGGCCCACGAAGCCCACGTCGGCCAGCCAGGCGGTGAGCTCGGCGTCGGAGAAGACCCAGCCGTCTTCCGTGGTGAGCGCCATGTTGACGGCGAAGAGGGCGGAGAAGGGGGGCGAGGTGTGGTCGCGGCCGGTCATCATATCGAGAATGGCGATGCGGCCGCCGGGGCGGAGGGCGGCGTAGGCGTGGCGAAGGATGGTGAGGATCATGGCGGGATCTTCCTGGTGGAGGGCGCCGAAGATGGTGACCATGTCGTAAGCTTCAGGCTCGTAGGCGTCGGTGTGATAGTCGCCGGGGCGGCAGGTCACGCGGTCAAGGAGGTTGGCGCGGGCGAGGATTTCCATGGCCACGGCCGAAATGGCGGGAAGGTCGCGGGTTTCCACCGTCACATCGGGCGCCTGCTGCGCCATCAGCATGGCGTAGGTGCCGGGACCGCCGGCGAGGTCGAGAATTGTTTCGCCCTTGCGGATGCCCAGCATGGGCACAGCCATGCGCCCGATGCCCATGGCGCGGCCATGCATGGCGTAGGCGAAGCGCTTCGTGCGCTCCACGTCGTCGCCCAAATGCAAGGCGGGAGGCTCCACGGGTTTGCCGGTCTGCACAAACTGCGTGAGCTTGCCCCAGGCGGGGTAAACATCGCGATTGTACCCGATGGCGCGCGTGAGATCCTGCTGCGCGCCGCGCACGAGCGTGGCGGCGGAGGCGGGGGTGAGAATGTAGACGTTGTTCGATTTCAGCAGCAGCCCGACCGCCACGCACGCATCGAGCAACAGGCGGAGGCTGCGCTTGGGAACGCCCGCGCGCCTGACGATCGTCTCGAGATCGGCGGTGCCCGCTTCGCTCACATGAGTGAAAAGATCAAGCTCAATGGCGCTGAACAGCACCGCCGACCCGTAGAAGGCCGAAGCCAGGTCGATGATGCCGGGAACGGAAAGAGGCGTGGGAGTGTCGTTCATGGTGCTCCTTATACTGATTGCGCGAATGGTACCACCGGGGCTTTGGGGTTGTCAACGGGGAATGATGTTGCATCCGTTTTCATTTTCGGCTATCCTTTTCCCAACATGGGAAAGAAAAACCGATGATGATCCGCCGCTCAAAACCGATTCTGACGCTGACCTCCTTCTTCAGCATCGACGACATCCGAATCGCGCCGGGAGCTTCGCCGCGCGACGAGGCCCTCCGCCTGCTTCTGCGCGCCCTCGCCGCCAACCACGGCCTGGCCGACGAAACCGCCTACCTCGCCGAGATCCTCGCCCGCCAGGCCGCCGGCTCCACCATCCTCGCTCCCGGCGTGGCGATCCCCCATGCCCGAATCGACGCCATCACCCGGCCCTACCTCAGCCTCGGCATTTTCCCCGAAGGCGTGATTCTTGAAGACGGCGAGCCCCCCGTCCGCATCATCTTCCTCGTGCTCATTCCCCTCAAACAGCCCGCCCTCTACCTCCAGATCCTCCGCGCCGTCGGCGAGATCCTCACCGGCGACGACGATGCCGCCCGCGCCCTTGCCGCTTGCCAGACCCCCCTCGAAGCCATGCGCATCTTCGAGCACGGCGGCACCCCCCTCCCCCCCTTCGTCTCCGCCAACGACATCATGTGCACCCACGTCGCCCCGCTCCGCGAAAACGACAGCCTCCGCATGGCGATCGACGTGTTTACCACCGGCCGCCTCGACGAGATCCCCGTGGTCGACGCCGAAGGCGACCTCATCGGCGTGGTCAATACCCGCGCCCTCATGCAGCTCTGCCTCCCCGACTACCTCCTCTGGAGCCGCGACCTCTCCGCCATGCAGCAGTTTGAACCCTTCTCCGCCGTGCTCCAAAACGAACAAAACGCCTGGCTGCGCGACATCATCACCCAAGACTACGTCGCCGTTCAGGCCGAAGCCCCCGCCATCCAGGCCGCCGTGGAAATGGCCCGCCGGCGCCTCGACCGCTGCTACGTGCTCCACGGCCGCCAGCTCGTCGGCGAAATACCCCTCACCCGCTTCCTTGAAAAAGTCTTCCGGGATTGACCTCATGATCCAATTCATCAACACCGCCCTCACCCAATCAGCCCTCGGCCGTTTCGGCGGCCTCCTGGGCGTGACGCTGACCCTCACCGCCGCCGCCCGCCTTCTCCACCTCGCCCCCGACCGCCCCTCCCTCCTCGCCGCCGCCGCCTTTTCCCTCATGATCGGCGCCACCCTCTTCTTCTGGGAGCGGCGCCTGCCCATCGCCCTACTCGCCGTCTGCGCCCTCATCGCCACCCGCAGCGCCACCCTCGGCCAGCTCAACGGCCACCTCCAGCCCGGCATCCTCCTCTTCATCTGCGGCATGATGATGATCACCGGCGCCCTGCGCGAGCTCGGCCTCTTCAGCTGGATCATCCAGCGCGTGATCACCAGCCCCCGCCTCAACGGCCCTCTCTTCACCGCCATCCTCTGCTTCCTTTCGGCCCTCCTCTCCGCCGTCACAGGCGAAATCGCCGCCATCACGGTGATGCTCACCCTCGTGTTTCAAGTGTGCGACACCCTGCACCTGCGCGCCGCCCCCTTCGTCGTCATCACCGTCATCGCCACCAACATCGGCTCCGCCGCCACCCTCCTGGGCAACCCGGTATCCGTCTGCATCGCCGGAAAAGCCGACCTCACCTTCTGGGATTTTTCGCTCCACGCCACCCCCGCCGTCTTCCTCAGCCTCTGCGCCGTCACCCTCCTTTTCCTCCTCCGGTACCGCGCCCCCATCGGCGAAATGACCCGCGCCATGCGCGAGCGCCAAGCCGAAAAACGCCCCCTGGGCCCCCTCCTTCAGCCCCCCTGCAAAAGCGGCATGATCCTCCTGATCGCCACCCTCTTTCTCCTCGCCCTCAACCACCAGATCGCCCGCCTCATCGGCCTTCGCGACCCGGCCGACCTCAAAGCCCTGCTCATGGTCACACCCGCCGCCATCGCCGCAATCCGCATGCTCCACTGCTCCCCCGATTCCCGCCAGGCCATGCTCCGCAACATCAACGGCTCCATGCTCTTCTTCTTCGCCACCCTCTTCGCCATCGCCGGAGCCCTCCAAACGACCGGCGTCACCGCCGCCATCGCCGAAGCCATCCACGCGCACACCAGCCCCGCGTTCATGCCCGCCGCCCTTCTGGGCACAGCCGCCCTCGGCTCCGCCTTCGTCGACAACATCATCTTCGTGAGCGCCTTTTCCCCCGTAATCCAGCAGCTTGCCGCCGAGACCCCCGCCTACGCCCCCCTCTGGAAGCCCCTCCTCTTCGGCGCCTGCTTCGGCGGCAACATCACCGTGATCGGCTCCACCGCCAACATCATCGCCATCGGCATGCTCCGCCGCCGCGCCCCCTCCCGCCTCTACTTCTGGGAATGGATCGGCACAGGCCTCACAGCCACCGCCCTCACCCTCCTCATCGCCTGGCTTTTCATTTAAATGAGCACACCCCGCATCTACACCGTCAGCGAAATCACCCAGAGCATCCGCCGCATGATCGAAGACGGCATCGGCGCCGTCACCGTCTCCGGCGAAATCTCCAACCTCCACCGCCAGGCGGGTTCCGGCCACCTCTATTTCAGCCTGAAAGACGCCGGCGCCGTGCTCGCCGTGACCTTCTTCGCCGGCGCGCAAGCCAAAATGGGCACACAATGCCCGCAACTGGCCGACGGCAAACGCGTCACCGTCTCCGGCAAGCTCACCCTCTACCCCCCCCAGGGCCGCTACCAGCTCAACGCCGCCACCGTCGCCGATTCCGGCATGGGCGACCTCATGCTCCGCTTCGAAGCCCTCAAACGCCGCCTCTGGGAAGAAGGCCTCTTCGCCCCCGAGCGCAAACGCCCCCTTCCCCTCCTGCCCCGGCGCATCGGCATCGTCACCTCCCCCACCGGCGCAGCCATCCACGACATGCTCCGCGTGCTCAGCCGCCGCTACCCCAACCTCCACATCATCATCGCCCCCGCCCGCGTGCAAGGCGAAGGCGCCGCCCGCGAAATCGCCGCCGCCATCGCCCTCCTCGCCCGCCGCCACGGCCCCGGAACCGAAGAACCCGTCGACGCCATGATCGTCGGCCGCGGCGGAGGCAGCATCGAAGACCTCTGGAGCTTCAACGAAGAAATCGTCGCCCGAGCCATCGCCGCAGCCCCCGTACCCGTCATCTCCGCCGTCGGCCACGAAGTCGACACCACCATCGCCGACTACGCCGCCGACCTCCGCGCCGCCACCCCCTCCGTCGCCGCCGAGCTCATCGTCGGCAAAAAAGACGATTTCACCGCCGCCCTCAGCCACACCGCCCGCCGCCTCGCCGCCCCCCTCAGCCAGCGCCTCACCCTCAACCGCCAGCGCATCCGCGCCCTTCAAACCTCCGCCCTCTTCCGCGACCCCGGCCACATCATCCGCACCAAAGCCCAAACCACCGACCACCTCCAGAACCGCCTCACCGCAGCCCTCAGCCTCACCGCCGCCCGCCGCCGCCAAACGCTCGATTCCCTCGAAAAACGCTTCGCCGCCCTCCGCGGAAAAGCCCTCCCCCGCCTCGCCTTCTCCCTGAACGGCGCCCGCCAGCGCATGGCCGCCGCCTCACAGCTCCGCCTTCAGCGCGAACGCCAGCGCCTCGCCGCCCTCGCCGGCCGGATCGGCGACCTCAACCCCCACACCGTCCTCGCCCGCGGCTACACCCTCACCCGCACCGCCGAAGGCACCCTCCTCCGCACCCCCGATCAGG
Source organism: Kiritimatiellia bacterium (assembly GCA_031553315.1). Taxonomy (GTDB): domain Bacteria; phylum Verrucomicrobiota; class Kiritimatiellia; order RFP12; family DVOR01; genus JAVBLT01. The sequence goes on along the minus strand of JAVBLT010000024.1, from coordinate 1,400 downwards.
CCCCCCCCGGCACCCGAATCCAAACCACCTTCGCCCAAGGCACCCTTATCTCAACGGTAGAGAAATGATTTTTTCATTGCTCCGGCATCCCCCAATCCGTATAATCATGCAATGAAAGGTGTGAAGAAAAGATGAGTGACGCGCTTTATCCCTTGCAGTTTCATCCCGTTTACAAATCCATGCTCTGGGGCGGCGACCGCATCCGCAAGCTCTACGACCGGCCCGGCGCCCCCGACCACTGCGGCGAATCGTGGGAAATCTCCGTGCACCCCAGCGGCCCCTCCGTGATCGCCAACGGCATCCTCGCCGGCCAAACCCTCGCCCAAGCCGTGGCCGCCTATCGAGAAAAACTCATCGGAACCGCCGCCCAAGACCCCGGAACCTTCCCGCTTCTCTTCAAGGTGATCGACGCCCGCCAGGCACTCAGCATGCAAGTCCACCCCAACGAAACCACCGCGGCCCTCACCGGCGGCGACCCCAAAACCGAGCTCTGGTATATTCTCGACGCCGAGCCCGGAGCCTGCATCCACGGCGGCATGCGCGACGGCATAACCAAACCCGCCTTCCGGCAGGCCCTCGAAGAAAACCGCGGCGAACAATGCGTGATGCAGCTCGCGGCAAAACGTGGCGACATCTTTTTCATCCCCGGCGGCATGGTCCACAGCATCGGCGCCGGCTACCTCATCTACGAAGTACAGCAATCCTCCGACACCACCTACCGCCTTTACGACTGGGCCCGCCTCGACGAAAAAACCGGCCGCCCCCGCGAGCTCCACATTGAAAAAGGCATGCAGACGATCGACCCTTCCCTGCCCCCCCCCCGCGTGATTCCCGCCATCCCCTACGGCGCCGACCACAACACCCTTTGGAGCGTGCTCAGCCACGCCTGCTTCGTCTTCCGCTGCATGAACCTCTGCGAGCCCACCTTCCTTGAGCACACCGCCGCCTCCTTCCAAGTCCTCTTCGTGGATCGCGGCGCCTGCCGCCTCATCAGCGATGCCGGCGCGCTGCTGCTCCCCAAAGGCAGCAGCGTGTTGATCCCCGCCGGCGTCAAAGCCCGGCTTGAGCCCGCCCCCACCGCCCACCTCCTCGTGACCTCGCTGCGCTACTGAGCGGAAAGATCAATCGAAATATGCTCTAATATTAAATATCATCATAAAAACCAATTGACTGTGCATTTTTAAGCATCGATTAGAGCAAGTTTCTAATGAACTTTCCTAATGCAGCATGACTTGAAAAATTCTTTGGTGTCATTCGGCGTAATGCCTGCAATCGCTTCCGTAATTGCCGCCGACAACCATTCCTTCGTTCTGGCTGCCAAGCGCCGGAGCGTTGTTTTGACCTTGCTCCACATCTTCTCAATCGGGTTGAGATCGGGGCTGTAAGGCGGAAGAAAAAGA
>JAVBLT010000016.1:0-15960 GCA_031553315.1 Kiritimatiellia bacterium | reverse complement strand
TTTTTTTGGGGGGGTGTTTTCAAAAAACGGCGGGGGGCCTTTCCCCATTAAACCGCCCCCCGACGCCTGCTTTTGAATCAGTAGAGGGTGATGTAGAGCGGGCCTGTTTTGCGGAGGTAGAGGCCGTTGGAGGGATCATGGCCGATCTGCCACTTTTCGGGGATGCCGGTAAAGGCGTTTTTGGCGGGGCCGCCGGTCAAGGTTGAGGCTTTGACGAGGGGCACGATGAAGCCGTTCGTGAAAAGCCCGGGGTCGAGGTCGAGCGCAACGGTGCCTTCGGCGGGCAAGGCAAGGCTGCCGGCGGTGAGGAGGTTGCCGGCGAGCCTGAGGGTGGATCCGGCCCGGAGCTCGAGCGTGCCTTCGATGGTGCCGCTCACGTTGGCGAGGGCGCCGCCTTCGGCCACGATTACCTTGCTGTCGCTCTCGGTGGCGGCAAGGGCGCCGGTGACGGCGAGGGTGGCGTTGGTGCCGACGGTGAGTGTTTCCGTTTTGCCGCTTGGGCCGCCGCCGATTTCAACGCCGGTATAGGTATAGGCGGAGGGGGCGTCGGCAGTGAGCACGGCGCCGATGGCGGCGGGGGTTTGACCGCTTGAGGATCCCACGCCGGCGCGGTGGCGGATGGTGAGCGAGCCGATGTCTGCGCCGGTGCCCTTTTTGAAGGTGACGGTGTGGGCGTTGACCAGGAGGTTGAGGGGAATGCCTTCTCGGCCGGAGAGGGTTCCGGTGAGCGTGAGGTTTCCGTCGACCTGGGGGGTGTAGGTGTTGAAGGCCACGCCGAGGCGGAGGGTGGCGGGCGCAGTCAGGCTTTGGGCGAGGGTGATGTCGGCGGCGAGGGTGCGGCCGTTGCCGGTGACGGTGGCTGAATCCATGAGCTCGATTTGGCCGGCGAGGGTTTCGGTGCTTTGCAGGCGCAGGGCGCCGCCGAAGGGTTCGGCGGGGGCGCCGCCTTCTCCGGCGATGCGGATCTTGCGGGTTTGAGACACGTTGCCCCAGAGCTGGGCGCCGCTCATGGCTTCAATCCAGGCGTTGGTGGAGAAGCGGGAGGTGTCGAGCCGCAGCTTGGGGTTGCTGCCGCTTTGGGGGGCGAGCTGGCGGATGAGGCCGGAGAAGACGCCGGGAGCGATGAGGCCGGCTTCGGCATTGAACTGGAGCTCAAGGGTGCCGGCGCCGTTGAGGGCGGCGAAGACGGGGTTCCCGCCGACGTTGACTTTGGTAAAGGTACTTTCGCCCAGGTGAAGGGCTTTGGGCATGGTGGCGTGGCTGCCGGGCTCAAGAACGCCGCCGGCGAGGGTGATGCCGCCGGTGAAGGCGCTGTTGTTGCCGGTGAGGGTGAGCTTCTCAAGCGCGCCGGCCTGGATGGAACAGTCGCTCAGCGTGCCGATGGAGAAGGTGGCGGCGCCGTTGAGAGCGAGCGGGCTGAAGCGGGTGGCGGGCGCGGCGGGAAGGGTTCCGGTGACGGCTTTGGCGGGGTCGCCGTACCAGGTGTTGGGATTGGCGGATTGACCGGTTTTGGCATCGAGGAGGGTCCAGTTTTCGCCATCCATGCTGCCGTGGAGCTGCCAGCCGGCGGGGTTGCGGGGGCCGTGGTCGGCGGTGCAGAGGCGGTAGCCGTTGAAGGCGATGGCGGCGGGAAGGGTGACGATGGCGGCGACTTGGCCGTTGCCGTAGCGCAGGGGGGTGGGGTTGGCGATCCAAAGTTTGTTGTTTGGGTTGCCGGCGCCCCAGCTGCCGTCGATCAACGCGCCGGGGCCTTCGTTGCCGGTGGCGGCGGAGGAGGAGTTGCCTTCGGTGAGGGCGAGGGTCGAGCCGGCGGGCCAGGGCACGTAGTCGCCGCCGTTGAAGAGGGCGAGCTCCGCGACCGCGACGCTGGAATCGGCGGCGTGGCCGGTGAGGGTGAGCTTGATGTATTTGGCCCGAGCCGTGGAGGCGGGGTGGCCGGCGAGGGCGGCGAGGGTCTGGGTGGAACCGCCGGGGGCGGTGAAGGCGGCGGTGTGCACGGGGGCGGTGAAGGCGGTGTCGGCCCAGACGGTGACGGAGGCGGCCTGAATGGCGCTCTCGCCGCTGAAGGTGTAGTCTTCGCCGAAAACGGTCATGCTGGAGGGGGCGACGGTTTCGGCGACGACGACGTCTTTGAAGCCGTTTTCAGGGAAAATCACGTCGGCCCCCGCCATGAAGGCGGTGGGGGATGAGCCTTCGAGCCAGTTTTGGGAGGTGGTGTCCCAATTGGGGAGGGCGACGGAGCCATTCCAGGTGAGCGTGAGCTTGGCGAGGCGCAGGTCGGTACCGTCGATCACGGTTCCGAAGCGGGTTCCTTCGGCGTCGGCCGCGATCACGGTGAGGAGGCCGGGGGAGGCTTCGGTCACGTTGCTGAGGATGACGGCGTTTTCCTGGGCGATTTCGCCGGCGGTGAGCGTGAGGCTGAGCGTGGAGGCGGCGGTCACGCTGAGGCTGGGCGGGCGGATGAGACCCAGGTTAAACGTTGCGTTGGCGAGGGTGAGGCCGCCTGTGCCGATTGAGGCGGCTTTGACGTTGACGGCGCCTTCGATGGCGGTTCCGCCAGTGTAGGTCCCGCCGCCGTTGAGGTTGACAGTGCCCGTGCCGGCGAATCTGATGCCGCCGCTGCCGGTGAGGGCGGCGTTGAGGGTGATGGTGTGGCCGGCGGGGTCGATTGCGGGGGCGGCGGCGCCGGCGGCTTTGGTTTGGAACGCGCCGGCATGGGAGGCGGCGAAGGTCCAGTCTTCAGAGGCGGTGAGGGTTGCGGGGCCGGTGAGCTCCACGGTTTTGAGGGTGTTGGCGGCGGGAATGCTGATGCCGCCGGCGCCGAGGGCGAGGGTGCCGTTGGCGAGAGTGACCACGGCGCTGTTGCCGGGGCGGTTGGCATCGGTGCCGATGCCGTAGATCCTGGCGATGGCGGCGGCGGCTCTGGCGGGGTCGGGATCGGCGCCGATTTTGAGGGTGACGCCGGTGGCGTCGCGCCCGAGGTTGACGACGCCGTTTTCAATGGAGAGCGTGCCGCAGCGGAGCTCCAGGTTGGCGGGGGAGGTGTTGTAATTGCCGAGGAAGGCGGCTCCTTTGGTGGAATCGTAACTGTATGTTTTATCGGTGGAGGCGAGGGTGAGCGAACCGCCGTCGACGACGATGGAGGCGGAGGATCCCGAGTGGTATCCGATCACGAGGCGGTTGGCGCTGACGGCGCCGCCTTCGTTGATCAGGATGTTCATTTTCTGGTTGGCCGCGGTCGATCGCAGGATATCGGCGCCGACGGTTTTGCCGATGACGACCTGGCCGCCGCTCATGAAGGAGAAGAAGGGGGTCAGGTCGGTCCCGCTTTCGCCGCCCGCGAGGCGCAGGTTCTGGCCGGCGGCAAGAGCCAGCGAACCGATGGGGGCGGGATCGGCCACGGTGAGCGTGCTGCCGGGCAGGATGCCGACGGCCCCGAGGAATGCGCTGCCGGGCGTGACCGTGAGGTCGCCGCCGACGATGGTTTGGGCCGCGGTGAGCGTTTGGCCGCCGGCGAGCGTGAGAGGTGAGCCGCCCGTGGAGAAGATGTTGAGCGAGGCGGGCTGGTCGAGAGTCAGCGTGGCGGGCCGGTCGGCTCCCACAAAGGCTCGGGAAGAGGCGCCGGGAACGCCGGCGGGCGACCAGGCGAGGCCGCTCCAGGGGGTGTCGGCGGAAAGGGCGGCGGTGTATTCGGCGATTTCTCGAAGGATTCCGGCGTCGTGTGCGGCGCGGTAAACGTTGAAGCCGGCGAGGGTGAGGCCGGGGGATCCGATCCAGAACTCGGCGCCGGAGGTGGGGGCGAGGTCGTTCCAAATGGCGGAGGTGAAGGGGTCGCCGTTGAGGTAGAGGGTGATGTGGGAGTTGAAGGTGGCGGTGCCGGAGGTGGTGAAGGCCACGGCGAGGTGGAACCATTCGCCGGCGTTGACGGCGGCGGGGTGGGTCATGGGAGTGCCGCCCACTTTGGTCACGGATACCTTGCCGTCGGCCGAGAGATAGGCGCGCATGGCGTTGTGGTTGGCGTCGGGCGCGGCGGCGTTGCCGACGATGCGGAAAAGCTCGAAGCTGCCCGGGGCGCCGACCTTGAACCAGCCGGAGCAGGTGGCTGTGTTGACGGCGCCAGAATTGTTGCCGGTCCAGTTTTTCAGGATGCGGGAGGTGATCCAGGGGTGATTGGCGGAGGTGAGCTTTTGAGTGGCAGTGAGGGTGGCGGCGGAGGGAAGGGCGGCGGAGGGACCGGTTTCGGGGCCGGAGAAGGGGTCGGCGTGGATGAGGGTCTCGGGGTACATGAGCGCGAGGACGTCGTCGGCGGAGTAGAGGGAGGAATCGATCCGCACCTGGGCGGCGGCAAGGCCGGCGGAGCCGATCCAAAGCTCCTGGCAGGAGGTGTAAATGAGGTCGTTCCAGGTTCCGACGGTGGTGGAGGAACCGTTGACGCAGATCCTGATGTCGCCGGAAAACCAGCTGTCGCCGACCGGATCGGGGATCGTCACGGCCACATGGAACCAGCTTCCGGCTGAAACGGCGACGGCCGATTGCCGGGAGCTCTCACCGGTTTTGCACACGGCGACCTGACCGGCTTCGTTCAGAAAAATTCGGAAACCGTTGCTTTTCTCGTTGGGGGTCTCGGTATTGCCGACGAGGCGGAAGAGCTCCTGCTGGCCTGAGATGGCGTTGGCCTTGAACCACCCGGCGTAGGTTCCGCCGACGGCGGCTCCGCGGTTTCCGGAGGGCCATTTTTGCGCCATGAGCCCGGAAACCCAGGGGTTTTCGCTTGCGGGGAGCTTGAGGGTTTCGGTGAACGCGGTGGCGCTGAGGGCGGGTGTGGGGCCGGTTTCCGAACCGGAGAAGGGGTTTTCATAGATGATGGCCGCCTGAAGGGTGGCGGCAGAAATGAAACACAGGGCGCGGAGGGCGCTTTTCAAAGCTTTTGACAACATAGATCGCTCCTTGTTCGAACCGGAAAACGGGATGGAATTTTCCACCGTATTGCGTTTTTATGCTAGCTCATGAAAGGAGTTGAGTCAAATAAAAAAATGTCCTGTTGGGCTGAAAATTAAAAGAGGTCGAAATCGTCGTCGGGCTCGGGGTCTTCTTCGGGGATGAGCGGGGGGGGCGCGGGAATGGGGCGGGGTTTCGGCTCGGCCGGCGGCGGCGGGGGCTTCCTGGGTTTGGCGGCGGAAGGAGGGGGCTGGATCACGGCGGTGCGGTCGGCGCTGCGGGCGTTGAGGTAGGCGGCGACGGTTTCCCAGGGGAGAGTCTCGAGGCGGTGGATGGTTTCGGTGAGCTGAAGGCGGAGAAGGGTGGCGGCGGGGTCTGCGGCGAGGCGCTCCTTCTGCTGGCGGTAGGAGTTTTTCCAGAGGCGGGTGATGATTTCGCGGATGGCGCTGAGGGGGGTGGCTTCGCGGGCGTATTCGAGGCGGGAATTGCGGCTGAGGAGCTCGGTGATGAAGGTCTGGAAGCCGGGGTCTTCGAGGAGGGTGCCGGAATCGAAGACGGCGGCATGGTTGAGGTAGGAGGCGCAGGCGAGCTCGAAGGTGCGCCGGGCGTAGGGCTGGGTCACGAGGTCGGCGGGGAGGTGGCGGAGCACGCAATCCATGACGGCGGGATCCTGGAAGTGGTGAACGAGAATCTCGCAGAGGGAGAGGGAGAGGCGGTTGTGGGCCTCCATGCCCACGAGGGAGGGGGCGGGGGCGGGAGGGGCTTCGGCACCGTCGGGGGCGGCGGGGGCGTGGAGATCATCGGGGAGGAAGGGGTCGTCGAAATCGGGTTCGAAGGCGTCGTCGTGGGGGATGGGATCCTGGCCGGGGGTTTCGGGAAGGGCGCTGAGGGTTTCTTCGCGGTTGCGGGCGTAGAGGTCGCGGCGGGCTTGCTCCCGGGCGAGGGCGGCGCGCTCGGCCTCGAGGTCTTCTTCGAGGGCGGAGGGGGGGAGGCCGAGGAGGGTGGCGGCGTCGTTGACGGCGTGGGCGCGGAGGACGGCTCCGGGGCAGGTGGCGATGGTTTCGATGACGGCGCGGGCGATGCGCTGGACGGCGTCGACGGCGGTTGGGTCGCGCTCGATGCGGCGGAGGATGCGGATCTGGTAGGCGGGGAGCGATTCGGCGGCGTCGAGGCAGGCCTGGAAGGCTTCGGGGCCTTTGTCGCGGAGGAGGGAATCGGGGTCTTCGCCTTCGGGGAGGGTGGCGATGCGGGTGGGGATCTCGGCCTCGAGAAAGAGGGCGCCGGTGCGGATGGCGGCTTTGCTGCCGGCGGCGTCGCCGTCGAAAACGAGGACGGCGCTGTCGGCGTAGCGCTTGAGGATTTCGACGTGTTCTTTGGTGAAGGCGGTGCCTTGGGAGGCCACGGCGGCGGTGAAGCCGGAGGCGTGGCAGCGGATGACGTCGATCTGGCCTTCGCAGACGATGGCTTCGCGGCGGGCGGCTTTGACGATGGCGGCGCGGGCGAGGTGCAGGCCGTAGAGGGTCTGGCTTTTTTTGAAGATGTCGGTTTCAGGGCTGTTGACGTATTTGGCGGGGTGCGATTTGTCGAGGATGCGGGCGCTGAAGGCGATGACGCGGCCCTGGCCGTCGGCAATGGGAAACATGAGGCGGCCCTGGAAACGGTCATAGTAGCCGCTGCGGCCGCCGGAGGGGGCGAGGAGGCCGGCGCTGACGAGGTCTTCGGGGGCGTAGTTGTGTTTTTCGGCCCAGCGCAGGAGCACGTCGGGCCCTTTTGGGGCGTAGCCGAGGGAGAAGGCTTCGGCCACGTCGTCGGGGAGTTTGCGGGAGGAGAGGTAATCGCGGGCGATTTGCGCGGAGGGCACGGTTTTGAGGCAGCGCCGGTAAAAGGCGGTCAGCTCGGCGTGGATGCGCAGGAGGCGGGCGCGGGCGGCGGCATCCCAGTCGGTTCCCTCTTCGACGGCCACGCCGGTCAGCTCGGCGAGGCGCTTCACGGCATCCATGAAAGGGAGGCCTTCGTAGCCCATCACGAATTTAAACACATCGCCGTGGGCGCCGCAGCCGAAGCAGTGGTAAACCCCCTTTTGGGGGTTGACGGTGAAGGAGGGGGTCTTTTCGTTGTGAAAGGGGCAGCACCCCTTCCAGGTGCCGCCGGCGCGCTTGAGGGTGATGCGCGACCCGATGAATTCGGCCAGGTCGATGCGCGAGCGGATGTCTTCAAGAGCAGTGTCGCTGATGCGTGCCATGAGTTATTGCCGTGGGTCGGTCGTGGCGAAGCGGTCAAGCCAGGGGGCGGCGAGGAAGGAGGCGAGACCTTTTACTTTGGGCGCGGCATTTTGCACCGGGAGGGTTTGGTACACGGCGGAGAAGAGGCTCACCAGCACAATGATCTTAAGGCTGCCGAGGAGGCCGCCGAGAATCGCGTCGAACGGTTGGGCGACCACGATTTTGAGGGCTTTTTTGAGCAGCGTGCGCAGGCCGATGAAGAGCACCAGCGTGAGGATCAGGGCAATGAGCGCGGCGTAGTAGGCGGCGGAATCGGCGGGGATGCCGGCGCGCTCGAGCAGAATCACGCGCAGGGGGTGAAAGGAGAACCACGCGAAGGTCACGCCGACCGCGAGGGCGATGATGGGAGAGAGCTCGCCCGAAAGCCCGCGCCAGGCGCCGCGAAGGGCAAAGAAGAGGAGCGTGCAGGCAAGGGCGATGTTGACCTTTGTTGAAAAATCCATGTTCCGCTACCCTTTGATTTCTTCATCGGTGAGGTAACAGGCGGGATCCACGCCCCAGAGCTCGCCGGTGACGGCTTCGGCGCGGGCGCGGAAGTTGCCGCCGCACACGTTGAGAAAGCGGCACTGGCGGCAGCGCCCGGTCACATGGGCGGGTTTGTCGCGCAATTGGGCGAGGAGGGATCCGGGCGGCGGGGCGCCCCAGATCGCGCTGAAGGGCTTTTCGCGGACGTTGCCCACGGGGTGGTTGCGCCAGAACTGGTCGGGGTAGACGGCGCCATCCCAGCTGATGCAGGCGATGCCGTTGCCGGAGCTGTTGCCGCCGTTCATCTGAAGGAGCTCGAAGACGCTGCCGGCGCGGGGGTTGCCTTCGCGGATCATGCGCAGCCAAAGATAGGGGGCGTCGCAATGGTTGTCCACCGTGAGCACTTCGAGGGGCTGGCCCGCGGCGAAGGCGGCCCGGGTTTCGTCGATCACGAGGTCGACCATGCGGCGGGTTTCGTCGTGGGAGAGGTCGTGGGCGGCGATTTCGGCGCCGCGGCCGCTGTAGACGAGGTGGTAGAAGCAGATGCGGGGTATTTTTTCCTCGCGCATGAGCCGGAAAACGGCGGGAATCTGATCCGCATTGTCGCGGGTGACGGTGACGCGGAGGCCGACTTTCACGCCGGCGTCGCGGCAGGCCCGGATGGCGCTCAGGGAAGCGTCAAACGCGCCGGGCACGCCTCGGAAGGCATCGTGCACCTCACGCATGCCGTCGAGGCTGATGCCGACGTAGGACACGCCGATTTCGGCGATTTTCGCCGCGATTTCAGGCGTGACGAGCGTGCCGTTGGTGGAGAAGACCACGCGCAGGCCCCGCTCTTTCGCGTAGGCCGCGAGCTCGAGGATATCGGGCCGCACAAAGGGTTCGCCGCCCGAAAAAAGCAGCACGGGGCACCCGAAGGCCGCGAGGTCGCGGATGATGCCTTTGGCCTCTTCGGTGGTGCATTCGCTTCGGAGATCTGGGGTGCCGGCGGCGTAGCAGTGCACGCATTTGAGGTTGCAGCGCTGCGTGATGTTCCAGACGACGATGGGCTTTTTGTCTTTGGAAAACTGGAGGAGGTGGCTGGGCAGATCGGCCGAGCGGCGGCCGTAGCGCAGAGGATCCGAGGCTTCGACCTGGCCCATGTAGAGCTTTGAAATACCGATCATATCACTCCACGGGAAGGGTTTGGACCCAGTCGGCATAAGCCTGGAAGCCGGGGGTGTTTTCGGGCATCAGCGAGAGGTAGTATTCGCCCCACACGCGGGCATCGGCCTTGCGCTGGGCGTTGAAGAGCAGCGAAACCATGAGCTCGATCTGTTTGCGGTCGCGCGGGTTGCGGGCGAGGTAGGCGGTGAGCGGCTGAATGGAATCGCCGTAGAGCTTGAGTTTGGCGCCGAGGCGGGCGCAGGCGAGGAGGGCGGCGGCGTTGCGGGGGTCGATGCGGCGGGTGTAGTCCTGCCAGGCTTCGAAGGCGTCTTTCTCGCGCCCGGCCAGTTCGAGGAGGGCGGCGAGGCCGCTGCCGGCTTCCGCGGAGAGGGGATCGGCCCTGAGGGCGTCCTTGAAGGCCTTTTCGGCATCGGCCCACTGGCGGTTGCGCTGGGCGGCGGCGGCGGTCTGGAGGTGCTTGGCGGCGAGGACGGTGTCGCGGGTGAACTTGGCCTGCTCGGTTTTGAGGCGTTCGATCTGGCCGTCGATCCGGCTGAGGGAGGCCTCGGCCTTCTGGCGCTGGGGGTCGTCGGCGGGGGCGGCGGCGAGGTAAAGGGAGAAGTAGTCGCGCGCTTCGGGCAGGAGCTTGTATTTGGCCATGTAGAGCTGGCCGAGGTTGTAGGCGGGCACGGGATCCGTCGGCGCCTGGGCGTTTACGGAGAGGAGCACGGCGTGGGCGGCGTCGGGGCGGTTCATGCCGTAATAGGCTTGGGCGAGGCGGGCGCCCACGCGGGCGCGGGAGGCCTTGTCGAGGTCGCTCGCGAAAAGAGGGCGGAGAATGGTCTGCGCGGCGCCGTAATTGCGCCGGTCAATGGCGATGGCGGCTGAAAACTCGCGCGCGGAAAGGTGCGCGGGGTCGAGGGCGAGCGCCTTCTGAAAAGCCTTTTCGGCGGAATCGAATTCGCCGCGGCGGTAATATGAGAGGCCGAGATTGTAGAAGAGCTCGGGCTGGTCGGCGACGGTTTGGGAGGCTTCCTCAAAGAAACGGATAGCGTCGACGAACTGGTTTTCCCTGAACGCCTCCATTCCTTTTTCGATGAGATCGTCGTGCGTTTTTTCCCGGCAGCCGCTTGAGAAAACCAGCGCCGCCAGAAGAAAAACCGTCATGAAGCGGTATACATACGGTGTTGAAAAAGACATGGTTCACCCCGAAATTGAATCCGATGAAAAGGATGCCATAAGGGTAACACACTTTCCCGGCACCGTAAACAGTTACCTGTCGAAAACGGTCGCTTTTCACCTTGAATTTCAGAACGCCAGGCCTTACACTGAAAACAACCGATTGAAAAAGGAGAACATCATGAAACGATTCATCCCTTTTGCCGCGGTTCTCTTCACCGCCCCGCTCTTCGCCCGGGCGCCTAAGAATCCCGCCGCACACCTCGTGGCCGGCATGGTTCCCCCACCCTTCGAAGTGCGCCTGGCGAGCGGCGATTCACTCTGTTTCAAGCCGGGCGGCGAAGCGGAAACCGTCTTCTCCGGAAACACGATAGACGATTCCACCTTCTCGACCCGCGCCGCCTATCCCGTGATGAGCAAAGGCGGGCTCAGGGCGAGCGTATCGAAAATGGCGGCGGCACGCATCAAAACCGATGCCGGCGGAGGCAACGAAACCGGCTGGTTCTACGGCCGCCTCATCTACACCGTGGCCAACGCCTCTGAAAGCCCGATTGAAATCGAACGCCTCGACCTCGTGGATCAGCCCGCATCGGAAGGGTCCGCCATGGAGGTGCTCGGCCCCGACCCCTGCACGCTTCTGCTCATCGGCAAGGGTCTCTTCGGAGCCATTGAAAACCCGAAGGGGCGCATTCTCATCGCATCGTGCCCCGATGGAAAAAACCCGCTCCGGTGGGTTCCGGCGGATCTGAAAAACGGCCTCATGAAAATCCCTTTCAGAAAGCCCGCGGCCGGCAATCACGGCATGAGCATCCGTTTTGACCAGATCCAGGGCGAAAAGCCGACGGTGATCGAGTCGGTCAAATGGATCGCCGACGACGGCTCCGTCCTCGCCGAGGATACCCACCGCGGCGCCACAACCTCCCCCCTCAACAGCGACAAAAGCACCTATAAGCTCACCTTTGCGAAACCCATCCCCCTCGCCGCCCCCGGCTGGCTCACCGTGCGCTTCGCCCCCGATTCGGCGACCGCCTCCCACGGAAGCATCACCATCAGCGCCCCGCGCCAAACCCGCCTCACCGCCTGGCTCGACGCAAAGAAAACCCTCGCCCCCGGCGAATCCCTGACAACCTCCATTGTGATTGCCAGCTGTGAGCCCGAAGGCGCTCTCCAGGCCCTCGAACACTACCGCAACCACGAGCGCCACTACGCCTGGATACCCCCCGCCGATGCGGAGAAATGGTACGCGGCGTGCGAGGCGGTTTTGAAAGAAACGGCTGCGCCCTAACAAAAAAACAGATTGCCGAACGAGTCTTTTTTCTCCTTCTTCATCTCGTTTGAAGGTTTGAGCATGGGCTTTCTTCTTTTTTGACTGCCCCATTTCATTGTGCAATTTACGCTCAACGGCTCCGGTGTTTTTCGGCCTTGTCGCGGAAGGGGCGGCGTGGTACACTAAGGTCGAAATTTGAAAGGAGTTTTCCATTATGCCTGCAGGTCTCATCAAAAACGGTTATCTCGTCAGCCCCGGTTTTGAAAGTGAAAACGGAGCCCTTTTCATTGAAAACGGCCGCATCGCCCGGGTGATCGAAGCGGGCTCCCCGCTGCCCAAAGCCGATTGGGTGTATGATGCGCAAGGCAAAATGGTCGTGCCGGGCTTTATCGACGCCCACTGTCACGGCGCGGCCGGCATGGACGTGACCGACGACGACCCCAGCGCCGTGGAAACCGTAGCCAAAGCCAAGCTCGCCGAAGGCTGCACCTCCTTCGCCCCCACCACCCTCACCCTCAGCGAAGCCATGCTCGCCCAATCGCTCAAACACATCGCCGCCTACGCGAAAAAAACCCCCTACGCCAAAGTGCTCGGCGTGCACCTCGAAGGCCCCTACATCAACAACACCTGCCTCGGCGCCCAGAACCCCGCCCACGTGCGCCCGCCCGACATCGAGGAAGTGAAGCGCCTCAACGCCATCGCCAAGGTCTGCCAGGTCTCCTACGCCGCCGAAATCCCCGGCGGCGCCGCCTTCGCCGCCGCCCTGCTCGAGATGGGCATCGTCCCCAGCTGCGGCCATTCCAGATGCTCCTTTAAAGAATTCAAACCCGTCTATGCCGCCGGCATGCGCCACCTCACCCATTTCTGCAACCAGATGACCCCCCTCCACCACCGCGACGTGGGCCTCGTGGGCGCCGGCTTCCTCCTGCCCGACCTGCGCGCCGAAATCATCTGCGACCTCATCCACCTCTGCCCCGAGATGATCGAGCTCATCTTCCAGGTCAAAGCGATCGATTCCATCCTGATGATCACCGATTCCATGCGCGCCAGCCATTTGCCCGACGGCCCCTCCTCGATCGGCGGCCTCGATGTGATCGTGAAAGACGGCCAGGCCCGCCTCGCCTCCGACGGCGCCCTCGCCGGCTCCGTGCTCAAGATGAACACCGCCCTCAAAAACGTCTACGCCGTGACCGATCTCCCCCTCAGCGACCTCATCAAGGCCACCTCCCACAACCAGGCCGTGGAGCAGGGCCTCGGCGGCGAGCTCGGTTGCCTCGAGCCCGGCTACCGCGCCGACATCACCGTGCTCGACGACCCCTCGTTCGAAGTCGCGGCCGTCTTTGTCGACGGTGACCGCAAAATCTAACCGCAAAGAGAGGAGCGCGCGCCATGGATATTCGCCAAGCCTTCAAAACCCGCCGTTCGATCTACGATCTCAAGCCCGAAATCCCCTTCAGCGAAGAGCGCCTCGTGGAGCTCATCGAAGGCGCCGTCCTTCACACGCCCTCTCCCTTCAACTGCCAGTGCCAGCGCGCCGTGCTCGCCCTGGGCGACGCTCACAAAGGGTTCTGGGCCGACCTTGAAGGCATCCTCAAAGGCATAGTCCCCGCCGCTTCCTTCGAAAAAAACACCCAGCCCAAAATCGAGTCTTTCGCCCGCGGCTACGGCACGATCCTCTATTACGACGACACCGCCGTGACCGAATCCCTCGCCGCCCAGTTCCCCGCCTACGCCGCCAACTTCCCCGTCTGGGCCCAGCACTGCAACGCCATGCTCCAATACGCCGTCTGGTCCCTCCTGGCCTCCGAAGGCATCGGCGCCAGCCTCCAGCACTACGCCCCCCTCGTCGACGAAAAAGCCGCCAAACGCTTCGCCATCCCCTCCACCTGGAAGCTCGTCGCCCAAATGCCTTTCGGCGCCCCCGGATCCCCGCCCGACGCCAAAACCTTCCAGCCCCTCAGCGACCGCTTCAAGATCGAGCGGTAGACCAATAGGTTTATCCTTGCGAGCCAATTACCTTTCTGATATTCTTACGCTCTATATCAAAATGGATGAAGGCAGGAATTCACCTTTTCGTTTTTGATTGATTGTATTATTAAATTTTGCGTCACCCGCATACTAAATCGTTCACCAGAAATCGCCAAGTTTCAAGCCGAACGACATGTAAGCGGAGGCGTGTGCCTCTGGCACGCCTCCCTTCTTGCTTTCGGCGTAGGCTTTGGCGAGCCCCTGGTGGAAGTAAGAAGCGTGAGGCGTGCTTTATCCGTATGGAGGCTCTGATGAAAAAAGTATTTATCGGGTTTATTCTGGCAGTTGCATGTACACATGCTGAAACAATTACGTTATCAGCTGTTTCGGTTTTTTCAGAAACGGATCTTTCTCGTCCGCTAATTTTGCCTTACCCGATTTCCGCCCCTGAATATTTCCGCGCCGCCATCATCAACCTCCCGCAAAATGCCCAAGTCGTCATCTCTTTCGGTAACGACCTTAACCGTGATGGCACGCTTGATGCCGAAGAAGTGGAAGCAACGCTTAACTCTGACGAAAATACCGCGTTCCGCCTTCCAAACGGGGAGTCTCCCTTGTGGAACATGCTTCGGGTAACCGTACGAGGAGCCTCCGAATCTGTAATAGTGCGTGTAGGGGTGAGCGTCTCCGCCCTGAAAATCACACTGTTTTGAGGCGAAAATCATGTATATACTCTTCATTAGTGCATTTTTTCTTCTTTTTCTCCCCCTGATCGCTCGGTTGGCTCATCGTGCCTACTCGCTTTCCATCCTCATTCTCCTTGTAGCAGGAATCAGCTTCAGCCAAAAAGCCCACCTCAACCCTCTGAACCGGATGTTACTCTTCCATCAAAGTGAAAACATCGAAGCCCTACTCGATTCCGATGGCGATACCCTGCCCGATGAGGTTGAAAAATCCGGCCATTATCCTCTGGAAACACCCTTCGCCTGGCACCAGCCCCCCGAAGCCGACCTCTTTCACCCCTGGCAGCGTTTCACCGTGGCAAGCGATTACAGGCCTTTTGTGTTTGGCGGCGGTTTTACCTTCAACGCCTTCGACCGCGTCTTCGTTTCCCCCGCCGGGTACCTCTCCTTTGGCCGCCCCCTCAACAGCCCTGCCCTTCAGGATTATCCCCTCGCGAACGCCCTGCGCCGAACCATTCCCCAAATCGCCTTCGCACAAGGCCCCAACCGCGTGATTCCCCAGCTCGAGTCAAAGGTCTATTTCTCAGCGCCGGATAGAACCACCCGCCGCATCACCTTCGAAAAACTCTTCCTCGATACCACCAATTCTTACGCCTCCATCCAGGCCACCCTCTATGACGACGGCCGCATCGGCCTCGCCTACCAAGACATCACCGGCAACCTCGCCGAGACCCGGCGCATCGGCTGGCAGCTCAACGGCGGCGGCATCAACCTCGGCGCCGTCACCAACCGCGCCGCCTTCACCCTCCACCCCTTCACCCCCACCGACCCCAACGCCCCCGACACCGATCATGATGGCCTTTCCGATCACGAAGAACTGTTTGTTTACCACACCGACCCGACCAACCCCTCTACCGCCAACGACGGCTTTCCCGATGGCTGGAAGGTCGCCCACACCCTCACACCCGCCGAACCCATCCTCCCCGATACCGATACCGCCTGTTTCGGACCCGACTGGCCCGATGCCTCCCCCTCACCCTTCGACCCCGCCGATCCCCGCAACCTCCCCCTCACCCTCCACATCGAAACCAGCCGCCCCGCCTGGCTCACCCTCACCTGGCATGGCTCCGACACCGCCACCCGCCGCCTCCCCATTGTCGGCAATCAAACCCTCTCCATTCCCATCCCCCGCCACACCCAAACCGCCCTCACCGCCACCCTCGCCCCCGCCACCGAGACCCCCGGCCCCTGGCGCTACACCCTCCGCGCCCAAAGCCCCGACCCCGAGTGGCCCATCCTCCTCCCCGGCGGCACCACCCCCCGCGAGCGCGGCGTCTCCACCCTCCCCCTCCACGGCCTCGAATGGCTCGAAACCACCGCCGCCCGAACCCTCTCAACCGAAAGCCCCCCCCCCCGCACCCTCAACGCGATCCTCCTCAACGCCCCCGAAAGCGCCTACGACTACTGCCACCTCCACCAAACGGAAGAAATCCGCCTCAGCCTTCCCCCCGTCGGCGGCCGCTTTGCCCATGTCGACTGGCACAGCACCCCCTCCCAGCTCTTCGCCATCGACAAACCCGAGCTCGTCTTCACCCCCAGCGACATTCCCCTTGGCACCTACACCCTCACCGCCACCTGTTACCCCACCGACCCCAAGCTCCCCAACCTCCTGTACCGCGTCCACATCGTCATCACCTACTGGGAAAGCCTTCCCCCCGCTGATTTCCACGGCGCCAGCTGGTACGCCGACCACATCCCCGGCGAAAGCCTCGCCGGCGACGACCACACCGCCCCCCAATGCCATCAATGCCAGCTCAAAGCCTCCACCCTCCTCATCGCGGGCTTCGACCATGAAAAAGTGAACACCCGCAACCTCCAGCCCCACCCCGAGGAAACCGCCGCCAGCCTCATCTTCGACCACTGCGTCGGCGTCGACTACGACAGCGGCGGCATCGACCTCTCCCAATTCCTCCACCCCACCTCCAAGCCCTACCTTTCCGAATTCTCCTGGGATGTCGGCAACAACGAAATC
>JAVBLT010000034.1:0-60131 GCA_031553315.1 Kiritimatiellia bacterium | reverse complement strand
TTTCGCCGGAAACAACGTCCTGCTCGACAACGGCGGTTCCGTTGAGAGTTTTTTGGATTCGACCACTTTTGAAGCCGAACAGGATGTGGCTCTGGAGCGCCACAACGCCCGGCTCAACTCGTGGGGGTATCAAAACAACGCAAGCATGAATATGTTCTCGGCCAGCCAACAGCGCAAGCAGGGAAATGCCGCACTGACCGGCTCGATTCTCGGCGCAACGGGAACGCTCATCAGCGGTGCCGGCAGCGCATTTGCAATGGGTGCCGCGGCCTACGGTTGGGCGGCGGGCATTCCGAGCTACATGATTGAAAAGCTGCAAGTCATGGATGTGGTCAGCCCGAAGATGTCGGCTGAAACGATGCGGCTGATTGGGCCCCGCGCCCTTTTGCGAGCAGGGCAGCAACACGATATTCGACTGTTGACGAAGTCGAGCGTAGCGAATTTCAGAGTCTTTGCAGAAACCACAATTAAGGAAACGCTGGAGGAGCTTGCGCAAGGACAAATCGAAACCGGGGCAAAGGTGCACGCACTGAACCCCGAAATTACGCTGGAGGAGATGGGGCGCGCATTGGGTGAAAACTTTGTCGATACGCTGGTTGAGGTCGCTCCCGTTACAATCGGTTTTGGCCTTGGCGGGGTACGCGGTGGCAGAAGCACGGGCGAATTCATGAGCCATGTTGACGGGATGATTGACGGCATCGCCGAAATCAATGCCGTTCGTAACGAGGCCGGGCAAATTTCCAAGGCCAATCAGGAGGCGGCGGTGGCGAATGCCAAGGTCTATGGCTGGGGCATTATCCGCGCTACGGCGGGCATGAGCCGGGGGGAGGTCTCGAAGTGGCTGGACGGGCAGGAAACGATGTCGGCGCAGGAGCGGGCGTTTTACGAAGAGTATGTGATGGCTTACCGTGCGGACGCGGCGGTGGCCGGAAAAGAGGGCGCGGATGCGCGGTTCAGTTCGCCGATGGATCTGTTCGGATTGAAAGAGGCCGGGTACACCGTTACTTACAATGGCCGCACCGGGCGCATCGAGAGCATCGAGAAGGGTGATTTGAAGGTT
This sequence comes from Kiritimatiellia bacterium, assembly GCA_031553315.1. GTDB lineage: Bacteria > Verrucomicrobiota > Kiritimatiellia > RFP12 > DVOR01 > JAVBLT01. The sequence continues at coordinate 59,071 of JAVBLT010000034.1, read as the reverse complement.
CCGGTCGTCTACTCTAATAACGTTGACGGTCGGGGCGGCAGAACGCACGAGGTTTACACGCCGGAGGACGTGGTGCGGAGCGTGGCCGGGAAGGAAGCGGGTTTGAGCGCCGAGGCGCAGACGGCGCTTGAAAAGCTGGAGCAGGACGGCCAGAAGGATTCGGATGTGTACCGGGACGGCGTGGCGTTGAAGGCGTTTTACGACGCGGCGGCGGGCGCTTCGATGGATGAAAAGCTGGCGGCGTTTGAGGCGTTGCCGCTCTCGTCAAAGAAGCGGTGGAATCTCAACCCGGAAACCACCCGCGCCCGCGGCGTTTTTTTGAAGGCCGGAACGCCTTTGAAGGTGGAAGGCGCGGATGGTCAAATTTCCGATGTGAGTTGGGGCCACGATGTGATGCTCCTCAACATGGAGGCGTCGCCCAATCAGGCCGGGGTCGGCACGATTCTCCACGAGACCGGGCACGCCATGACGGATGAAGCCCGGCGCAATCCCGAGACGGGCGCGGATGTGAACGCCGCATTGGATTTTCACTACAAGACGGGCGATGCCAGGGCGAACGAAGAGGCGCTTGTGGATGAGGTCGCCGATTCCGTCAAGGCCAGCATTCAAGGGCTTGTGGCTCGTGATTCGGAGGGCAACCCGGTTGTCGCGGAAGGCGGCATTCAGAAGGGCGCGGTGCTGGGCAACATGGTCAAGGGGCTGGTCCGCCTGCTGACCTTTGGCCGCGTGGCTCCCGAATTCTCACCGATGGTTACGGATGATGCCGTGGTCAACCGGGGCGAGGTACTTTCCGGTCAAGCGTTCTTTGATGCTCTGCTGGGGCACATGCGCACGTCGCTCGACACGCAACGCCAAGTGGATTCCGAGACTGACGCGGCGGCGCGGGCGGAGTTTGGGCGTCTCTTTGCGGCGGCGCTCAAAGAGGCCGTTACCCAGCGTGATACGGAGCTGGGGCAAGCCTTTGGCGCGGTATTGCGCGAGGAGGGCGAAAACCGTTTGCTCTCGCAGGAGGCCGCCTCGATCGCTGCATTGCCGGCAGAGGAGCGGGCGGATTTGCTGAAACGGTCGGCGGCGCTGGTCGGTCAGCGGATTCTGCTCCGGCACCCGGATTTGATGACGGAAACCGAATACAATGCGCTGATGCACGAGGTGTCGCTTGGCGAGGCCGTGCGCCGGGGCGGTGAGAAAACGGCGGTCGAGGCCAACAAGGCGGCTTTGCGCGGCGTGGAGAAGGCGCAAAAGGCGCTTGAGGAGGCCGAGGCATCGGGCCATCAGAAACGCATCCGCAAGGCCGGGCGTGCCGTGAAAGAGTCCGAGAAGCGGCTTGAAACCACCCGCCGGACATTGGCGAGGTTCGACGGTTCCATTGCCAAGGAACTGGCCGTGGCCGACGAGCACAAGCGGTATGCCGACGAAATGGCCGCGCTGAAAGAATCCCGCGACAAACAGGCCAAGGTGATTGCGACCCGTGGCCCCGGTCAGCGCATGACCGACGGGAATTATCCGGTTCTGGAAAGCCTTGACGGCGGGCGGCTGGTGAGCGCGACCGCCTTGCAGAAGCGCCGCAACGGCCATGCCAACATCGGCGGCGAGTACGACGGTGCACCGGGGATGCGTGAGTTGGGCTATGTCGCCAGCCGGATTTACGGCAAGCACGGCTCCGCGCCCGACCAAGTGGCGCAGGAGCTTTTCAACGAGGGTTTGCTTTCCGAGCCTTCGCCGGATGTGCTTTTCAATACCATTCGCGGTGAAGCCAAGTCGCTCGCCAACGCCATCGCCAGCGAGGTCGATTATCTGGATTTTGAAATGGATCAGACGTTGGAGGACGCCGCTGCCCAACACGAAGCCGCGCTTGCCGACCTTGAGGGCGACAATGGCATCCGCTTCCAGCTCTCCACGGGCAACGAAGAGGCATTGGCCGATGCGCTGATGCGATCCGCCGGGCTTGCCCACAATCCGCGTAACGATACGCCGGAAATGGCTACTGTTCGCAAGCAGTACACTCGCCCGGATGGTTCGATGAAACCGGGCTGGATGCATGAGCCCAACGGGAAACCAACCAACCTTCCCGAAAAGAATTGGCTTGAAACACGCACGCCCTCTTTCCGAAGCAAATATTTCGGCGACTGGCTGACGCTTGAAAAGATTCGCGCTATCTTTGACATGGAAGCAATTCCTGTGCCGATTGAGATCATGACAAATGAAGAGGCCGAAAGAACGTATAAGGCGATTGGCGAAGTGGAGAATTCGCGCACAGGTCAAGTTGCCCAATTTGTGAACAATTCCCTGTGGAAAATTTTACGCCACAAAGGTTTTGATCCCCGTGTTATATCGGTGCTCGCTGATGCCTATGTACAAGCCTATCACGCTTATGATGAGCCTGTGAATGTCGAACACAAACAGCATACCAACTTCACGGGATACAGTAACTATGTCTCAAAAGTGAAGCTGGGTAAGGACGAGTATTTTGTACGCTTCACGATTCAGAATTTGCGCACACGGCAGAAAAAAGAAGACAAAGGCCAGTTTCATTCAGCTTTTGTCTCTCAAATTGAAATGTATAACGCCACCGATTTCCGCGTAAACTCCATGAACAGCATGGTAACTTGGAATAACAGTGGCGTCATTGATGATAAGTTATCACAATGGTTTAATTCTGTCAACCCCAACGATGTATCAAAAATGGTCGATGAAAACGGGGCACCTAAACTGTTCTATCACGGTTCACCGGATGCCCGTTTCGTGAATGAAAACGGGATCTTTCAAACGGTCGCGCAACGTGCCGCCGCGTTCATGGATGATGAAGGACGCGCCAAGGCCGCCGCCGATGCCGCCTATTTCTTTACCGATGACCGCCGAACAGCGAAAACATATGCTGATGATTCACGAGCATTTGATTTTCAAAATGCGGAGCCTGCCGTTTTATCCGTATTTCTCAATATCCGCAATCCGTTGAAGGTCGATGCCGGGGGCGAACGGTGGCAAGGGCGTACTATGTCGAAGCTCCACCCCGCCTCCGAAGCCAAAAAGCAAGGGTATGACGGTATTGCCGTTGAAAATGTCATTGATACCTACACGACAAAGGGCAGTAAACAATCGACGGTTGTGCTTGCCTTTTTGCCGAATCAAATCAAATCCGCCACCGACAACATCGGTACTTTCGATGGCACCAATCCCGACATCCGGTATTAGCTCGCCACGCTTTCAAAAATCCGTGATGAGGCCGCCGTGGCGATGGCGACCGCCGAGCTGATGCGCGGCGGCAAGGGCGCACGCGGCAAGGCGATGAAGGTGCTGTTGACGGCGGGCGTGGATAATCCCGACGGCAAAATCACGTGGGCCGAGGATGCGGCGGCTGAAATCCGCAAGGGTATCGGCGGCAAACTGACGGATGCCCGGTTGAACCGGGCGCTGAAAGACCACTTCGGCGGCGATGGCCGCCTTGCACTGGGCACGGCCATCTACAAGGTGGCCGACGAACAGCAGCGTCGGACAGCGCGGGTGGAAACGGCATTCAGTAAGGCCATGCTGGCGTCGAGCCAGCGGGCGAAGGGTGAGAGCTACGCGCAGATGAAGATGCGCACGGGGATTGACCTCAACGCCTTGCTGAAAGCGATTCCGGTTGTCGCCCGGTGGTCGAGCCGAAAGGACGCGGAGGCTGATACTGGGGAAAAGGTGACGCTCACCGGTGAGGAGAAGGCGAAACTGGCGCAAAAGGCCGAAAAGAAAAAGCTGATTGGCGGTGAGCTGATTGCCCGCATCAAAGCGGCGAACACGCAGAAACCCGTCGAGAAGTCCACAAAAAAAGACGCGGAAGCCGCCGATGGCGAGGCGTTGGAGCGCGTCGAGGAGGATTTACCGGAAGAACTGCGCGAGCTGGCCGTGATGATTGAAAAGGAAAAGCTGGCGCACGACTACCTCTTGGAACTGCTGGAGGGCAACGACATTTCCCTTGATAACCCGGAGAGCATGGTGGCGCTGATGCGGGCCGTGGCCGAGGAATTTGTGCGAAGTGACCCGAAATTCAAGGGCGAGATGTTGGGTGACGACATCTGGGCTTCCCCGGCGGCGCGGGCGGTTTTCGTGGATACGGCGGCGCGGGCGACGGAAGCGGTGATGCGGATGTACACGCCCGCACGGGTGCATGCCCGCATTGCCTCGCGCATCCAACTCCTGCGCGATTCCAAGCTGAACAAAATGGAAGAGTTGGAACGGGTGCTACAGGCCGTGTTCGTTGACCTCAACCGCGATGTGATCCGGCAGACGCAACAGGAAATGATTGCCGACCTCAAAAAAGACCTGAAACCCTTTGTGAAGGAGTCGGGCGATTCAAACAAAGTGGAGGCGCAGCGCACCGTTCCGGCGCTGATGGCGAAGTGGGCCCGCAAGGTCAACAAGGCCATCGGCCTGAATGAGTTTGAGCTTCAGCGCGAGATTGCGAAATACGAGGCCACGATTGCGGCCAAGCAGTCGGGGCAGGAGAACGCGCCGCTCCGCGATGTGCGGGAAGCGCGGGAATGGCTCGATGTGCTGAACGCCTTCGGAGCCCTGCGTAAAGCCATGCCCGCCGAAATTCAGGAGAAGGGCGACCGCATCCGGGCGATGCTGGACGGGGAACTGCAAGCCTTTTTGATGCGCAAGGCCGAGCGCGAGGCGCAGACCAACGCGGCGGCGGAACAGGCCAGCGCGGCGGTCGTGCCGAAAAAAGACAACGAGAACCCGGAGCCGGGGCGCTTTGCGCAGTACATGCACGACCTTGTGGGCATGATGGCCGTAAAGGGGCGTCAGTTGACTCGCTTCTGTCTCGACAACGATGTGCGGCAACGCGGTCTGGGTGCGTTTGAACTGCTGGAGGAGGTCGGCCAGAAGGCGGCGACGGTCGAGAGCAATTTCAAGCACGATGCCGATGTGTGGCTCCATGAAGCCATCACCGCCATTTTCGGTTCGGCGGGTGAGGCGCAGAAGGCGCTGTACAACGAGCTCGACCGCCCGCTGTGGGCGCAGCTCGACCGGGGCAGACAGTCCTCGCGCTGGAACATGAACAAGGTCTTGCAGATGTATGTGTCGATCGTGCAGGAGGACTACGCCGGAAATACGGCCAAGTGGGAACGCGACGGGGCCTACCTCGCCCTGTTGGAATCGCTTATCGGTAAAGACGAGCGTTTTTGGAAGCTGATTGACGCCCTGCGCGACTACTACGCCCGCATCCGTGAACCCATCTCGGAAACACGTCTAAAGGAGGTCGGGCTTCCGCTGGACGCGCCCAACCCCCTCTATATGCCCGTGAAAATGTATCGCGGCGAGAAACGGGAGCAGGAACAGGCGGTGCGCGTGCGGGCGTTTACCCCGTTTGCTTCGTCGCTCACGAGCCGCGTGCGCAACGGCCTCGATTTCGACCAGGAGGCGGGTATTATCGAGATGTGGGAGCGCCGCCGGGATGAAACCGCCCGGACGCTCGCCTATGCTGAAAACGGGCAGATTTTGGAGAGCGTGATGCTCGACAACCGATTGCTCGACGCCATCAAGCGAGCCCACGGTAAAAAGGAGGCGACCAACTGGCGCAACTACGCAATCGACATTCTGGCCGGGCCCCAATCCGCCAACGAGGGTACGGAAGGGCAGTTGCTTTCCGGCCTTGCCAAGTGGTCTTCCCGCTTCTGGCTGTTCGGCAATCCGTCATCGTGGACGAAACAGCTTGCCTCCATTCCTGCGCTCGCCTTCCGTGTGGACGGGTTGAGCCATCATCTCATGGCGTGGGTTCGCGCCCCGGCGGCAACCAAGCTGGGCATGCGCGAGCTGGTGGCGAGCCAAGCCTACAAGGGGCGCTACGCCTCCGCGATCGCGCCGGATATGGCTGCGGCAATGGGCAAGGGTGTCTTCGGAAGCAAGATGGATAAAGTTTTCGATGCAGGCATGAAGCCGTTGACATGGTTTGACCAGTGGGGTGCCCTCATCCCCGGCGCTCACCTCTACCTCATGCGCAAACTTCACCTGATGCAACAAGGCATCGCCGAAGCCGAGGCAAAGGAAATGGCGGCGGAGTATGTGATGGCACGGGTGGACGCCACCGCGCAAACCAACCGCGTCATCAACCAGACCATGCTCCAGCGCCGTGGCGGGATGGCCGCCAAGGTATTGCAGTTCGCCTCTTCCCCCATTCAGCAGATGCAGTATGAGCTGGTCTCGATTCAGGAATGGTGGGCGGATAGAAAGAATCCGGAAAAAATCAAACGCATGGCGCTCGATATTGCCCTTAACCATCTGGTCATTCCCGCCGGAATCGCCCTAATTGACTCGCTCATCATCGGCGCGACAGGTGAATGGGGCGACGAACGCAAACGCAAACGCCGCGTGGCATTCATGATTGCCTCTTTCCTTTCCGGGTCATGGGGATGCGTCTTTATCGCCGGAGCGTTTGTCGATGAAGTCAGCGGCTTCTTCGGACGGCAGATTGTCAACGCCACAATGTCGGGCCCCAAGGCGACCGCCTACAATATGGGCACATCGCTCATTCCGGCCACATCGCTCATTGATGAACTTTTCAAAATCAAAGGCGACCTCGCCGACGCCATCATGAGCGCCACCGAAGCCGACTGGCAGCAGAGCATCGACAGCCTCCTTTCTGCTGCCGCCGAAACCACCGCGCCCACCCGCCTCATCAAACGCGTCGTAAAAGGGTGGGGTGGGGAAGATAAGAAGTAAGCGGGTTAAACGCTCTTTTCGATGGCCGCCAGCAGATCCGCCGTCCTGTCCGCATGGTCGTAGCGCTTTGCGGTTTCCGTGACCGTCCAGCCGCCGAGGCGCATCGCCAAGTCGTTTGGTACTCCGGCTTCGGAAAGGCGCGTGCGGAAGGTGTGCCGCCACGAATGGAAGGTGTAATGCTCCGGTAAAAGGCCGGCGGCTTTCAGTATGTCGGAGAAAAGAATGTCGGGGCGGTTGGGGTAGCGGCGGGCGAGTTCAGGGATGATGGATTCGGATTCATGCGGCAGGGCATTCAAAACCGCCGCCAGCGGCTTGCAGACGGAAATGCAAACCGTCACGCCGTGTGAGGCGGTCTTGCTGGGTTGAAGCGAGATGACGCCGTTTTGAAAGTCGGCCCATTTCAGCCGGGCGACGTCGCCGTAGCGGAGCCCCGTGTAACGGGCAATCACCGATGCCGTGTGCCAGCAGGGGCACTTCGCTTTGCACGCTTCCAGCACGCGGGCTTCCTCCTCGCGGGTAAAAGCCCGACCGACAACCGAATCCACCACGCGGGGAATTACGCCCAGCCAGGGATTCGTCCATCCGTCGCCGAGTTCGTGGATCGCGCCTTTCCAGACGGTCGCGAGCTCGGAAAGCATGTTTTTGCGGGTTTTCGATTTCAGCCCCGCATCGACCAGGTGCTGAGCGTAGGCGGCGGCCACATCGCGCGTGAGGTCGTCGAGCGTCACTTCGCGATCCACTTCTTCCGCCAGCCAGTCGCACACTTTTCTAAGCTCCAGTTTGCGACGCCAGACGGTGTAGTCGCCGACCCGGCTTCCGATGATTTTCAGGTGGCGCTCGTAATAATGCCAAACGGTTTCAACGGGGAGCTTCGGCAGGGGCTCCGCTTGCGTTGTTCCGAGAATTGCATCGAGCATCTTGCGGATTTTATCGGGCTGATCCGCCTTGCGTTTTCCCAGGAGCATCGTCTGCTCCAGCATGAGGGCGTAGGCTTTGTCGGGTGAGCCGGAGGATATGCGTTTGCGCTTTCCGTTGATGCAGACGTCAATCCACCAGTTTGCGCTTCCGTGTCGTTGATATACGGGCATGGCTTTATCCTTTTTTGCCTTGATTTTAAGCATTTTAATATATTTAAGTCAAGCCGATTTGACACGTATTGTCACATTTCTAAAAAATAAAAAAGCCGCGATTTCTTTGAAAATCAGCGACTTATTTGCATGTTTATGGCGGAGAGGTGGGGATTCGAACCCCAGGTATCGCGTTTAAGCAATACGGCGGTTTAGCAAACCACTGCCTTCAGCCACTCGGCCACCTCTCCAATTCACTTGGAATGCGGGGTATAATAGTGGAATGGGGCTTATGAAGCAAGCCGATTTTTGAGGTTTTGATGATTTTCATGAAATGGTGACTTTTTCTTGCGGAAAATGACTTTTTTTGGTAAAGATACGGCTCATTCTTTTCTTTTTGGAAATACGACAAGGAGTAAACTGATGTTGACTGTATGCAATCTGGCAAAAACATTCGGTTCCTTCGAAGCCGTAAAGGGTATCTCTTTTTCGGCGGGGAAGGGGGAGGTGCTCGGTTTTCTTGGCCCCAATGGCGCCGGAAAATCGACGACGATGCGGATGATCACGGGGTTTCTGCCGCCGACGGGGGGAACGGTGAGGATCTGTGGGGTGGATGCTGTCGAAAACCCGGTGGAGGCGAAACGATGTGTGGGCTATCTGCCGGAAAATGCGCCGGTGTATCATGCAATGACGGTGACGGAGTTTCTTTCGTTCATTGCTTCGGTGCGCGGATTTCGCGGGGCGGAGGGCCGCCGGAGGGTGGATGCGGTGATTGAGCGCAGCCGCCTCGCGGGGGTGCGACACCAAACGATTGAGACGCTCTCGAAGGGGTATCGCCAGAGGACGTGTTTCGCGCAGGCGATTCTGCATGACCCGCAGGTGCTGATTATGGATGAGCCGACGGATGGCTTGGATCCCAATCAGAAGCAGGTGGTCAGGGAGATGATTGCGGAGATGGCGGCCGAAAAGGCGATTGTGATCTCGACGCATATTCTGGAGGAGGTGGATGCGGTCTGTACGCGGGCGATCGTCATCTCGCAGGGTGAAATCGTGGCGAACGGTACGCCTGGGGAGCTGCGGGCGATGGATCCTGAGGGAAGCCTGTATGCTGTTTTCAGGGGGTTGACGCTGGGTAAGGAGGTGGCTCATGGGTAAGTGCAAGGCTGTGGGGGCGATTTTCCGCCGTGAATTCAAATGGTATTTTTCTTCTCCGGTGGCGTATGTGTTTCTGATTGCGTTTCTGATGCTGACGGGGTTTCTGACGTTTGTGGCGACGGGGTTCTATGAGGCGCGCCAGGCGAATCTCTCGCCGTTTTTCTTCTGGCACCCGTGGGTCTATCTGCTGTTGGTGCCGGCGGCGACGATGGGGAGCTGGGCGGAGGAACGCCGGACGGGGACGATTGAGCTGTTGCTGACGCTTCCGGTGACGCTGGGGCAGGTGCTGCTGGGGAAGTTTCTGGCGGCGTGGGCGTTTCTGGCGCTTGCGCTTGCGCTGACGTTTCCGGTGGTGTGGACGACGTGCTGGCTGGGTTCGCCCGATGCGGGTGTGATTCTCTGTGGCTATCTGGGGTCGTTTTTGCTGGCGGGGGCGTGTGTGGCGATCGGTGTTTTCGCTTCGGCGCTTTCAAGGAGCCAGGTGATTGGGTTTGTGATTGCGCTGGGGCTTTGCCTGTTTCTGCTGCTGATCGGTTTCGAGCCGGTGGGGGGGGCGCTGTCGCAATGGGGGCTGCCGCAGGCGCTTGTGGAGGGGCTGCTGGGATGCAGCCTGCTGACGCATTATCAGGCGATGCAGCTGGGGGTTGTCGATGTGGCCGATGTGGGCTACTATCTGGGAACGATGGTCTTTTTTCTTGCCGCGGCTCATGCGGTGATTGATAGCCGTAAAGCCAATTGAGGACGTAAACATGAAAAACAAATCGCTGATTGCTTTTCTTTCTTTGGCGCTGTTGCTGTGTGTGATTGGCGCGGTGAATGTGACGCTGAGGAATCTGCGCCTGCGGGCGGATTTCACGGAAAACCGGCTTTATACGCTTTCGGAGGGCACGCGCGCGATTCTCGCGAAGCTTGACCAGCCGTGTACGATGAAGTTTTATTTCTCGAAGCAGGATAAGAATACGCCGGTCTTTCTCCGCAATTATGCGGCTCAGGTGGCGGATGTGCTGAAGGAGTATCAGCGGGCGGCGAAGGGGAAGATTATTCTGGAGCAGCATGATGTGGCTCCCGATTCCGACGCGGAGGAGTGGGCGCAGCGTTATGGTCTTGAACCGCAGGGGGCGGGCAGGGGAGGGCTGCCGGTTTATTTCGGGCTGGTGGTTGTGCCTGCGGCGGGGCGGGAGGCGGTTCTGCCGATGTTTTCGCCGCTGCATGAGGATTCGCTTGAGTATGACATCACGCGGCTGGTCACGCGGGCCGTTTGGCCGCGGAAGCCGGTGATTGGCGTGATGACGGGCTTGGGCGATGTTTTGGGCGGCCCGGGCGGGAAGAAGGGGTGGGTGGCCTTTGAGGAGCTGAAGAAGGATTATGCGCTTGAGGCTGTGGCGCCTGAGGCGGAGAAGATTCCCGATGAGGTGGCGGCGCTGATTGTGATTCACCCGAAGGATCTGCCGGAGGCGACGCTGCTGGCGCTTGACCGGTTTGTGCTGCGGGGGGGGAGGCTGGTTGTGTGCGTGGATCCGCTGAGCGAGCTGGAGCACAGCATGGCGGCGGCGGGTCAGGAGGCCAAGCGCGGGAAGCCGGGACCGTCGAACCTTGGCGCGCTTTTTGACGCATGGGGGGTGGCGTTTGATCCGGCGTTGACGACGGTCGACGACCGGGCGGTGACGGTGCTTCGGGCGCAAAACGGGGCGCAGGAGAAGAATCCGGCGTTTCTGTCGCTGAAGCGGGAGAATATGGCGCAGGGGGAGGTGCTGGCGGCGCGCCTTTCAATGGTTATGCTGCCGTATGCGGGGGCGTTCGGCGGAGATGTGAAGGAGGGGCTTGCGTTCGCGCCGCTGATGCGGACTTCGGGCGATGCGTCTTCCTCCGTCGCGTCGCAAACGATTCTTTACGGCGGTCTTGCGGCTGTTCGCGCTCAGGCGAAGCCCGACGGCCGGGCGCGCACGGTCGCGGCGAAGCTGACGGGGCTGTTCAAAACGGCGTTTCCTGAAAAGGAGGGGCTCAAGGAGGGCAGGAGCGCGGTGTTTCTCTTTGCAGACGCGGATTTTCTTTACGACAGCTTTTGCGTGGCGCCGCTGAATGTGTTGGGCAATACGGTTTACCGCCCGATCAATGAAAATCTGGTTCTTTTTGCCAATGTGCTGGAGCAGGCGGCGGGGCTTCCCGAGCTGGCGGGAATTCGCACGCGCGGCACGTTTAGCCGGCCGTTTACACGCGTCGATGCCTTGGAACAGCGTGCCGCTCAGGAGTGGCAGAAGAAGGAGCAGGAGCTTTCCGCCAAGCTTCAGGCCGCGCAGCAGAAGCTCGCCGAGCTGCAACGCCAAAAGCAGGGCGACGACCGTTTCATTCTTTCGCCCGAGCAGCAGAAGCAGATCGAGGCGTTCAAGGCGGAGCGCGCGCGCACTGCGGCTGAGCTTAAAGACGTCCGCCGCAATCTGAACCGCTCGGTGGAGGCGCTCGGCCTTCGCCTGAAGGTCGTCAACATTCTTGCCGTTCCCGCGCTGGTGGCGCTGGCGGGGCTCCTCTACGGGCTCCGCCGCCGCTGCCGCCGTTCATAATCACTTGGAGAAAACAGCATGAAACGCAAACAGATGTGGAAGCTTGGCGTTGCGGCGCTCATTGTGGGAACCGCCGCGTATTGGAGCGGGCGCACGCAGGCCATTCCGGCCGCGGAGGAAAGCGGGGCAAAGGTCTTTCCCGGGCTTGACCTTTCCGCCGTGGCGCGCCTGGAAATCATCGATGGCACCAACGCCGCGGTCATTGCCCGGCAGGGCGATTCCTGGCAGGTGTTGTCGCTGAGCGGGTATCCCGCCGACATGACCCGCCTGCGCCATGCGATGCTTCGCGTGCGGGAGCTGAGCATCGGCCATACGGCGCACGGCAGCTCGGCGCCGGCTTCGGGGCTTCCGGAGGTGCGGCTTGAGGCCGCGGATGGTTCCGTGCTGGCGATGTTTCTGCTGGGCGAGGTTCACGAACGCGAGCTCACGCCCGATCAGCGGGTTTATTATGGGCGCGAAACCCACCCCGATGGCCGTTATGTGGCCGAGGCGCCGGGAAAACCCTGGCGGCTGGTGGCTGATCCGCTGCTTGATTTTTCGGCGGATCCGCTGATGTGGGTCGAGCGTTTCATTCCGGTGACCTATGCGCAGCAGGTCACGGCGCTGCGGCTTTCGTCGCCCGGGGTGCCCGATTTCGAGCTGGCCCGCACGAATGAAACCTGGTCGCTTCAAGGGCTTACGCCCGATCAGGAGCTCGATGCGCAGGCATTGGAGCAGACCGTCGCGGCGGTCGGCCGGGTTTTCTTTGAGAACGCCGTTCCCAAGACCGCGCTTTCCGATGAAGAGGCGGGCTTTGTGAAACCTGAAATTCTTTCGCTGACAACCGGCAGCGATTTGGTGTATACTCTCTCTTTTGGAGCGCGAACCCCCGCCGCCCAAACGCGCTATCTCCGCCTGGGGGCGGAAAGCGCAACCGGCAGCGCGGCGGCGAAACAGGAGGCGGCGGCGTTTAACCGCCGTTACGGCGTGTGGACGTATGCCGTGCCGAACGACCTGGCCGAGGCGCTCACGCATGGGCGAACCGCGTTTGTGAAAGTGAAAAAACCGGAGCCCCCGAAAGAGGAAAACGAATAAATGAATACCACGCGTGCCGATTTTGAAGCCCTGCTCAACGCCTCCCAGGCCGCCGCCTTCCGAAAAGGGTTCAATCCCGGCGACCAGATCACCGCCGATGTGATCTCGACCAAGGGCGAATACATTATCCTCGATGTCGGCGCCAAGCAGGAAGGCATTCTGCCCGCTTCCGAGGTCACGGATGCCGAGGGCGACCTGACTGTGGCCACCGGCGACCGCATCTCGGTCATGTTTGCGGGCATGCAGGGCGGAACGTTTCTTTTCTCGGCCAGGAAGAAGGTCGCCGGCGTGACCGACCGCACGCTGGCCGATGCCTTTGCCGCCCAGCTTCCGATCGACGGCGTGGTGCAGGCGGAGCGCAACGGCGGGTATGAAGTGACTGTGGCCGGGCGCCGCGCGTTTTGCCCCTATTCGCAGATTTCCCTTTACCGCCAGGAAGGCGAGGAGTATACGGGGCGCAAATTCACCTTCCTCATCACCGAATACGGCGAAGACGATCACGGCATGAACATCGTGGTCAGCCGCCGCGCGCTGCTCGAAAAGGAGCGCGAAGCCGAAAAGGAAAAACTCTTCGCCGAGCTCAAGGAGGGCGATACCCGCACGGGCAAGGTCACGCGGCTGGCCGAGTTTGGCATCTTTGTGGATCTGGGCGGGGCGGAAGGGCTGATTCCCCTGCGCGAACTCTCCTGGCAGCGCGATGCAAAACCCTCCGATGTGGCGAAAGCGGGCGACGAGGTGGAGGTGATGGTCAACGGCATCGACGCCGCCGCAGGCCGCATTTCGCTCAGCCTGCGCAACCTTCAGGTCAACCCGTGGGATCAGTTTTTGGCCGGCTATACGGTCGGTTCGGTCGTCACGGCCACGGTGGTGCGCATTGAGCGTTTTGGCGCTTTTGCGCAGATTATTCCGGGGGTGGACGGCCTGATCTCCATCGGCCGCCTGGGTAACGGGCGCCGGCTGATGTCGGCGCGTGAAGCCGTCACCGAAGGCCAGGAGGTGGAGGTGCAGATTGAGAGCATCGACCTGGAAAAACGCAAGATTGCCCTGAAGCCCGTCGACCGCCGCGTGTCGGCATTGAAGCCCGGTTCGCTTGAGCCCGGCGCGCGCGCCGAAGGGATTGTGGAGTCGATTCAGACCTTCGGCGTGTTCGTTCGCCTTTCCGAAACGGCGACCGGTCTCCTGCACATCAGCGAAACGGGGGTGCCCAAAGTGGGATCGCCCGTCGCTCAGCTCGAGCGCAGATTCGCCCCCGGCGGCACCGTGGCCGTGGTCGTGAAAAGCGTCGACGGCAACCGCATTTCGCTCACGCTTCCCGAGAAGTGGGCCGCCGAACAGCAGGCCGCAAGCGCGGATCCCGCCGACGACCCCGCTCAGTGGATGCGTGAAAACTCGAAGAAGAACACCACGTTCGGTTCGTTAGGCTCTGCTTTTGACGGTCTCAAGCTCTAACCTCTCGGGAGCGGATCCGGTTGAGATCCGCCTGGAATCCCGGTTGATTTGGCGCGGCGCCGCGGTTTATCCGCGCGCCGTGCACCTGAAGCTTTCCTTCCGCGGCCAAACCGTGCTTGATGTGCCCGTGCTGCAAGCCTCCGGCGAGCCTTTTCACGAAGCTTCCGCGCCTTTTTCCGTGGCGCGTTCGCCCTCGGGGTTCCGGTTCACAGGCGATTGCGCGGTCTTTCCCGAATGGCCGCGCAATGGGGCCGACGGGCTTTTCTATGCGGGGGAAGGTCTGGTTTGCCTGCCTTATGAAGCCGAAGGCGGCGGTCTTGCCGTGGCGTTTGCGCCGTATCCGGCGGCGTTGGCGGCGATGGTTTTCGAACCGCCCGCGCGCGCGCTTTCCGGCGGGCGCTTTGAAACGCCCGCGGCGGCTTTGAGCGGTCTTTTCACGCGTGTGCCGCTTTCGCCGGAATCGGCATGGTTCCCTCCCGCCGATGCGTTGCCCGGTTTCCAGGCGGCGTTTGAGGCGGCGGCGGGGCTTCTGAACCTGCCGGCCGGGGAGCGCTGGGCGGTGCGCGGCGAACCGGATCATTTCCTGATGCTGGGCGGGCGTTTGCCGGAGGGGTGGCGCGTGGCGGTTCTGACGCTGGCGAAGGGGAAGCCGGCCGTCGTCACGCTGCGCTGCGAAGACCTGATCCGGGCGCTTCCCCAGCCGGATCCCACGCGTTTGCTGACGCTGGCCTTTGCCGGCGACGGTGTGGCGCCCGAGCGCATTGAGGCGGTCGGCTGGGATGCCCGCCTGCGCCTGCCCATCGCCGGCAATGGCGGCGTGGTGATTGATTTGACCGCGCATTGCGCATGAAAGGAGCGTCTATGAAAACGACCCGTATCTGCCCGGCAATCACCGGCCTTGGCGCCGTCACGCCCTACGGTCTTGGCGTCAGAACCCTTTGGGAAAACCTGCTTGAAGGAAAAACCGCCCTCTCTGCGCTCGACCTTTTCGCCGTGGGCGACATTCCCTGCCAAACCGCGGGCGTGGTGCGGGCTTTTGCTCCCGAAGTGGTCGAAAAGGGCCGCGCCTACGCCTTTGCCGTGGCGGCGCTCGAAGAGGCGCTGCTGATGGCCGAGCGGGGGGCTGAAAAAATTCCGCGCGGGGAAACGGTGCTGGTGCTCGGTTCCAATTTCGGTTGCGCGGGCTACACGGAAGAATCGTTTCGCATGGCGGTGGCGCAGACGCTGGGGCTGTCGCCGCTGAGCGTGTCGCTTTCGCTTTCGTGCGCTTCGGGCGCGGCGGTGCTGGCCACGGCGGCCGACCTGTTGCAGGAAGCGCGCATCCGCCGGGTCGTGGCGGTCGGGGTCGATGAGCTCTCCCCGCTTTCGTGGAGCGGCCTTTGCGCCCTTCGCACGATGTCGCCCCGCGGCACGGTTCGCCCCTTCGACGCCGCCCGCGACGGCACCGTTTTCTCCGAAGGCGCCGGCGCCATTGTGCTGGAACGCGATTCCTCCTCCGCCGTCGCCCGCCTCTGCGGCTGGGCCACGGGCAACAACGGTTACCACCTGACCCTGCCGCCGCCGCGCGCCGCCGGCTCCCTGGCCGCGATGCAAAAGGCGCTCGCCCGCTCCGGTTTCACGCCCGGCTCCATTGATGCCGTGATCGCCCATGCCACCGGCACCAAAGCCAACGACGCCTCCGAGCGCGACGCGCTTTCCGATCTCTTCGGCGACCGCCTCGCGCTGACCCCCGTGACCGCCTGCAAAGCGCTTCTCGGCCACCTCATGGGCGCCGCCGGCACAGTCGAAGCCATCGTCGCCGTGCAGATGCTGTGCGCGGGCGTGCTGCCTCCGACCGACGCCCGCGAAACCCCCGACCCCGCCTGCGATCTGCCGCTTGCCAAGACCGCGCGCCCGCAAGCCGTTCACCGCGTGCTGCTCAACAGCGCAGGCATCGGCGGGTGCAACGCCGCCGCCGTGCTCGGCATTCCCGAATCGCCGGCGGCGGCGCCCATGCCGCAACCGGATCAGACCGTTCAGATCGCGGGGCAGGGGACCTATTCCGCCTTTGGCGTGAACCGCGAGCTTCTTGCCGCGACCTGGGCTCGCGAGCGAACCCAACCCTCCGCCCCCGGCATGCTCGGCATGAACGCCTATCCGCTGCCCGACCCCAATCTGGCCGCCGCCGGCGTGACCGCGAAGGGCTACCTCGACCCGCAGGAAGGCTATTTCCTCGCCGCCTGCGGCCAGGCGTTCAAGGATCGCCCGCCTTGGGCCGACTGCGGTCTCATGGGCGCCACCGCGCTCGGCCCCGCCCGCACGCGATCCGCCTTTCACGCCGACTATGTGGCCAAAGGCGCGCGCCTGGTGAAACCCCTTCTCTTCCCGCACACGTACGACAATGCCGCCGCAAGCCTCGCCGCCATCGAGTGGGCGCTGACCGGTTCGCACGGCCTCTTCAACGGCGGCGCCTTTTCGGGGGCGCTGGCCGTTTTTGCCGCCGTCCGGGCCATTCAGCGCGGCGAGGCCTCCGCCGTTTGCGCGGCGGCCGCCGACAGCAGCGGCAAAGTGGCCTCCGCCGCGGCGCTGCTTTTCCAGACCGGCCAGGATCGGCCCGCGGCGCTTGTTTCAGCCATCGCGCTTGGCGTGACGCCCGACGAGGCCGTGAGGCAGGTGCTGGATGAAAGCGGCTTTCCCCCCGAAGAGATCCGCACGGTCTTTCATTACGGCGCGCTCCCCGGAAACCTCCCCGCCGGAGCCGTTGCCGACGACCCTCTTGCGCGCATCGGCACGCCCGGCGCGGCCGGCTTTCTGCTGCTGATTCAGCTCGCCGTTTCGCAGAGCGAACCTGTTTTGATTGTTTTCACCGACAACGGCAGCGCGGCTTGTCTGATTTCGCCCGCTCCGCCCGCGTAAGCATAAAGATGTTTTGACCTAACCGCGAAAGAAGGGTATTATCTTCGGCTTCAATGGAAGCGGAAGACACGAGGATTTATGGACAAGCAGAACAAAAAAGAAAACAACTCCGAGCCTGCGCCCCGAAAGCCCGACCAGGAGGGCGGCTGGAAACGCCCGCTCATCGTCTGGATGCTGCTGGCGGCGGTGATTCTTTCCATTTTCGGCGCGTTTTCGCAAACCGAACGCGGCGCTCAGGAAAACCAGACCGAGCTGACCTGGGCCGAGCTCAATGTGTATATCGCCAGAGGCGAACTCAAAAGCTGCGAGCTGACCCAGGAAACGGGCAGCGGCGTGGGCCTGCTCACCGGCACGCTGGATGATGAGAAGAAGACGCCGTTCCGCGTGGTCGTCAGCGCCAGCGACAACGCCGCGCAGCGTCTCGGCGAGAAGGGCGTGGCCTGCACGCTCGTGCCCAAAACCGATTATCTCGGGCCGATTCTCATCAACATCCTCCCCATCGTCGTCGTGATGTTCCTCGTCTACTTCTTCTTCTTCCGGGGAATGAAGGGCGGCGGAGCGATGAACTTCGGGAAAAGCCGCGCCAAAATGCTGAACCAAGACAATAAAAAAGTCAACTTCAGCGATGTGGCCGGCGTGGAGGAAGCCAAAGAAGAGGTTTCCGAAATCGTCGAATTCCTGAAAAACCCAAAAAAGTTTGAAAAGCTCGGCGGGCAGATTCCCAAAGGCGTGCTTCTCCTGGGGCCTCCCGGCACCGGCAAGACCTTGCTCGCCAAGGCCATTGCGGGCGAGGCCGATGTGCCCTTCTTCAGCATCAGCGGGTCCGACTTCGTGGAAATGTTCGTGGGCGTGGGCGCTTCCCGCGTGCGCGACATGTTCGAGCAAGGCAAGAAAAACGCGCCCTGCATCATCTTCATCGACGAAATCGACGCTGTGGGCCGGAGCCGTTTCACCGGTATCGGCGGCGGTCACGACGAGCGCGAGCAGACGCTCAACGCCATGCTGGTCGAGATGGACGGTTTCGACAGCAATGAAGGCGTGATCATCATCGCCGCAACCAACCGCGCCGATGTGCTCGATGCCGCGCTCACCCGCCCCGGCCGCTTCGACCGCCAGATTGTGGTCGACCTGCCGACCGTCGACGGGCGCCTCGAAATCCTGAAAATCCACGCGAAAAAGCTCAAGCTCTCCCCCGCTGTCGACTTAATGCGCATCGCGCGCGGCACGCCCGGCTTCTCCGGCGCCGACCTCGCCAACCTGCTCAACGAAGGCGCCCTGCTCGCCGCCCGCCTCAACCGCGAGGAAGTGGAACACATCGACCTCGAAGAAGCCCGCGACAAGGTGCTCTGGGGCCGCGAACGCAAGAGCCGCACCATGGCCGACCGCGAGCGGCGCATCACCGCCTGGCACGAAGCCGGCCATGCGCTCACCCAGGTGCTCTGCCGCCACGCCGAGCCGCTTCATAAAGTGACGATCATCCCGCGCGGCATGGCGCTGGGCGCCACGATGTCGCTCCCCGAGCGCGATGTGCTCAACCGCACGAAGAGCGAAATGAAGGATATGCTCGTGGTCATGTGCGGCGGCCGGATCGCCGAAAAACTTTTCGCCGGCGACATCTCCACCGGCGCCTCCCAGGATATCCGCATGGCCAGCGACCTCGCCCGCCGCATGGTCTGCACCTACGGCATGAGCGACGGCTTCGGCTTTCAGGCCTTCGGGCAAAATCAGGACACGGTTTTCCTGGGCCGCGACGTGGCCCGCCAGCAGGAGCACAGCGAGGCCACCCTGAACGCCATCGACGCCGAAATCGGCCAGCTGCTTCACGAAGCCTATGCCCGCTGCGAAAATATGATTCTCGACCATCGGGCCAAGCTTGAGGAACTCGTGGAGCTGTTGCTGCGCGAGGAAACCGTCGACGGCCGCGACGTGGAAGATCTGATCCGCCTGGGGCGCGTCCGCACCGCGGAAGAACGCCTGGCCGAACGCCGTGAAAAAGGCGAGCTGCCCGAAGAACCCGTTGAAAAAGCGGTCGAGGCCGATGCCGCACCCGTTGATGAAACCACCTAAGGAGGCGCGCAATGGCGCAGGCGAATCGTTTTTGGCAGTGCAGAGGGCGCTTGGTTCCGCTGAGCCGGACGCTGCTCATGGGCATTGTCAACGCAACGCCTGATTCCTTTTTCTCCGGCAGCCGCGCCGCCTCGACCGATGAGGCCGTGGCGCGCGCGCTTCGGCTCGTGGCCGAGGGCGCGGATATTCTGGATATCGGCGGAGAATCGACCCGGCCCGGTTCGCTTCCGCTTTCCGCCGGCGATGAGATCGCCCGGATCTGCCCCGTCGTCGAAGCCCTTGCGCGGCAAACCGATGCGCTGATCTCCGTGGATACCCGCCATGCCGCCGTGGCCGCCGCCGCGCTTGAAGCCGGCGCGCGGATCATCAACGATGTGCAGGGAACCGGCCCCGATCCCGATATGCCCGGCGTCATCGCCGCTTCGGGCGCAGGCTATGTGCTCATGCACATGCGCGGCACGCCTCAGACCATGGCCGCCCTGACCGATTACCCCGGCGGCGATGCGGTCGGCGCGGTCGGGCGAGCGCTCGAAGAGGCCCGCCTCGCATTGATCGCCAGGGGATGCCGCCCCGAACAGATCATGATCGACCCCGGTTTGGGTTTCGCGAAAACCGCCGAAGATTCGCTTCGGCTGCTGGGGGCCGTCGCTCGTTTCAATGAGATCGCGCCGGTGCTGATTGGCGCTTCCCGCAAACGGTTCATCGGCGCCTTTACCGGCGAGGACGACCCCGCCGGCCGCCTTCCCGGCAGCCTGGGCGCGGCGTTGCGGGCGGCGGCCGACGGCGCGGCCGTGGTGCGCGTGCACGATGTGAAGGCCACGCGTGATGCTTTGCGTATTTTTACAGGTGCCGTTTTTTCGGAGGAAAAGGCGTGTTAGAGCAATTTCCGTTTATCCTTTCAAATGCCATTCAGATTGCGATTATCGCGACCTGTCTGTATTACGTGCTCCGCTACCTGCGCGGCACGCGCGGCGCGCAGATCCTGCTGGGGCTGGCCTCGGTCATTCTTTCGCTGTGGACGGTGACCTACCTGCTGAACCTCGATGTGCTGCAATACATTCTTCAGGCCGTTTCCATGTCGCTGGTGCTTGGTCTGGTCATTGTGTTTCATCCCGAGCTTCGCCGGGCGCTCGCCACGCTGGGAAAGCGCTCCTACCGCCGCCTGGCGGAGGGCGATGCCGCGGAGGCGGAATCGCCGATCGAGATTCTGGTGGAAGCCGCCACGCTTCTGGCCGCCCGCCGCATCGGGGCGCTGATTGCCATTGAGCGCGGCGATTCGCTCAGCCGCTATGAGGAATGCGGCGGCGTCCGGGTCGACGGCATGCTCTCCGCCGAACTGCTTCACGCCATTTTCACCCCCCCCGGCGCTTTGCACGACGGAGGCGTGATTGTGAAAGGCAAACGCATTCTCGCCGCGCACTGCCTCTTTCCGCTTGAAAACGATATGCGCCTCGCCGGCGCGGGAACCCGCCACCGGGCGGCGCTGGGTCTTGCGAAGGAATCCGATGCGCTGGTGATTGTGGTCTCCGAAGAGCGCGGCGCCGTTTCGATTGCGCACGACGATGTGATCCGCCGCAACGTCGATACCCGCACCCTTGAGCGCTTCCTGCGAGCCGCCTTCGTGCCCAAGGAAAAAGAGCAGAAAACAGACCGGATGCGCCTCATCTTCGGCACCCGCCGCGAGAGCAAGCGCAAACGCGTGTGGGCGTTCCTCAACGAATTTCTTAAAGTAAAGGATTCCGACGAATGAAGATGGAACGAATCCGCGAACACATCCAGAGCGTGATCGATTGGGTGTTGAACGATTGGATCTGGAAGGTCATTTCCGCGCTGGTCGCGATGCTGATCTTTTTTTCCGTGCGCGAGACCGTCAGCCACACCTACATGGTGCCTGTGGCCATTGAGCCCGAAATTCAAGGCAATATGGCCGTGGAAGCCATTGAACCCGCCACGGTCAACGTGACCTTCCGGGGCGCGGCGGTCGATATTCAGCGCCTTCAGCTTGCCGTGGATAAACCTGTGATTTCCATTCACCCGACCGATACGGCCGAAGGCGGGCAAGACATCCGCCTTTCCGCGCGCAACATCAAGGGCGCGCCCAACCTGCGCGTGGATTCCATCGACCCGCCCGTCGTCAACGTGCAGATGGATCAGCAAGACGATGTGGAGTTTCCCGTGGCCGAGCCCCCCGTGAAGGGGCGCCCCCTGCGCGGAACGGTTCATTTGGATTATTCCCCCAAGACCGTCCGCCTGCGCGGAGCCCAGCGTTCGCTTGAGAAGATGCGCGATTCCAGCCAGATGATCACCACCGAACCGGTCGATGTCGACGGGCGCGTGCAGAGCTTCAAGAAAACCGTGAAGATTCTCTCGCCCGGCGGGTTGCGCCTGTGGGAAATTTCCCCCTCCGAGGTGCAGGTCGATATCAGCATTCAGCAGCAGGAAGCCGAACGCGTGGCCAGCAACCTCTGGGTCAACGTGGTTCAATCGAAGCGCGACGATATGCGCTACCGCGCCGATCCGCTTTTTGTGAATGTGAAGTTCAAAGGCCGGAGCGATGCTCTCGAAGCGCTCGACCTCGCCGAGGTCCGCGTCTACGCCGAAGAAACCGAGCGCCTCATCAACGGCGGTTCGGGCATCACGAACCGCGTGCCGCTGCGCGTGATGATTCCAGTGACCAACTCGGTCGATTCCATTACCCTTGACCCCGATTCGGTGCTGCTGGTGCCGGTCGGGAAACAATCGCCGTTTCAGGAGTAAGCCATGAAAAGCAAAGTGATTGCCATAGACGGGCCTTCGGGCGCGGGGAAATCGTCGGTCTCGCGCGCGGTGGGCGAACGGATGGGCTTTTTACACGTCGATTCCGGCGCGCTTTACCGGATCGTCACCTGGCAATGCCTTGAGCGCGGCGTGGATACCGCCTCGCCCGAAGCCGTGGCCGCTTCCCTTGCCGACCTCGACCTTCACTACTTTCCCGAAGGCGGCCGCATTCACGTTTCAGTCCACGGCGCGGAACCCGGCAAAGAGCTTCGCGAACCGCGCATCAACCAACACGCCAGCCCCGTGGCGACCGTGAAAGCCGTGCGCGACCGCATCACCGCCGACCTGCGCGCGCTCACCCGCTTCGGCGACCTCATCGTGGAAGGGCGCGACATCACGACCGCGGTTTTCCCCGATTCACCCGCCCGGTTTTACATCGACGCCGACCCCGATGTCCGCGCCGCCCGCCGCCAGCTTGAGGAAGTGCAGAAAGGCATCGCCGCGCAGAGCGTCGCCGCCGTGAAAGCCTCCCTCCTCGCGCGGGACACAATCGATTCCTCCCGCGCCTGCGCCCCCCTTCGCGTGGCCGACGGCGCCGTGCGCATCGATTCCACCCGCCTCACGCTCGACCAGGTGATTCAGCTGGTGATCGACAATCTCCCGCCGGGGTGGGTGAAGTGAACCTCGCCTTTTTCAAAAAGCCCGCATTCCTTTGGGCGCTGGGCTCCACGCTGTTTTTCGCCGTGGCCGCCGGGCTTCTCTTTCGCGAAGTGTGGCCGCTGACCACCTTTTTGAACGCGCCCGATTCCCCCGCCTTCTTCAATCTGCGCGACCGCGCTTACCGCCTGGAGCGCCTGCTTGCGGGAGACGACGCCTTCGCGCCGTACACCCTTTATTGGTTTCTCATTCATCCCTTTGCGGCTTACGAGCTGACCTTCGTGTTCGATACGTTCCTGCTCATGCTCGCCGGCGTCTACGCCCTGCGCGGGCGCGAAATTCCCTGGGGGCCCGCCTGGTTCGGCGGTTTTTCCATCGCCCTCTCCGGCTACACCTTCACCCTCTTCAACGCCGGCCACCGCGGCTACTTCCATATGTTCGCCCTGGCGTGCTTCGCGTTTGGCCTGCTCCAGCGCTGTTTCATCCGGCGCCAACCCTTCCACTTCGCCATGCTCGGCGCGGTGATCGGGTGGGGGATCGGCGTGCAGCCCGACATCCTCCTGCTGCTGCTCTTTCCGCTCGCCGCCTACGCGCTGTGGCTGACCTTCCGCGAGACCGCTCCGCTTCGGACGATGACACGCGTGTGGCCGTTGTTCCTGCTCTCGCTGCTTGTGTTGCTTCTGGTTTCCTGGAGCAGCGTCGGCAAAGCGCTCAACGCTTCAGTGACCATGCGCGAAGAACAGATCGCCCGATCGGGCGGCGAAACCCCCGAGGCCCGTTGGCGCTTCGCCACAAACTGGAGCCTGCCCAAGGCCGACGCGCTTGAATTCATTGTCCCCGGCGTTTACGGCAACGAAACCCAAGGCGAAAAGCCCTACTGGGGCAAGCTCGGCGAGGTGGAAGGCCAATGGCCCAATTACCGCCAGCACACCGTTTACCTGGGCGTGCTCACCTGTTTCTTCGCCTGCGTGGCGCTGAGCTTTTGGAAAAAACGCCCCGCCTGTGCCGCCGACACGCCCTTCTGGGCCTGCGTGGCGCTGGTGGCGCTGGCGCTGGCCTTCGGCCGCTACACTCCGGCGTATCGCCTCTTCTACCTGTTGCCGAAGATGGATCTCATTCGAGCGCCCGTCAAATTCCTTCACATCACCGAATGGGCGATCGCCATGCTCGCCGCAATCGGTCTGACCCAGGCCATGGCCGAAACGCGCACCCGCCGGATCTTTTACATCGGCGGAGCGTTTTTCGCGCTTCTCATCGGCGCCCGGATTTTCCTTCCCGCCGCGCCCTCGCCTGAGCTCGCGCAGTATGCGGGCATTAATTTCCTGCGCAGCATGGTGCTTTGCTCGGCGATCGTGCTGATTCTTTGCCTGAAGCGTTTCTGGCCGGGGTGGGTCACGGCGGCGCTCTTCATCGCGCTCCTGACCGCCGACCAGATGACCGTCGCGGCGCGCTACGTTCACCCGGTTCCGCTGCCGGCGGCTTACGAAGACAATCCCGTGGTCGAAGCCGTGTTGAAAGCCGAACCGCTGGCGAGCGCCCGCGTGTTGAACGCCGTCACCCCGCGCGTGCTGCCTTACGAACCGCTCAACGCCTCGCTCGCCCATCATAACATCGAAGTGATGAATCCCACGGGAGACAACGACCTGGGGAAGCAGGGCTTCACCTTCCTCATTGTCTCGCGCGCCATGTACGACCAATCGTTCCGCGGGCAGCCCGGCGCGGTGAAGCTGCTTGATTTTTCGGTGACCTCCACGCGCATCGCGCGGGCTCAGCCCGGGGAAAAGTCGCTCGTGCTGCTCCACCTGCCGGCCAACCGCTGGATCTTGCCGGAAAATGTCACCGTTGTGTCGCGGCGGTGCGACAACAGCGTCTGCGACCGTTTCATCGTGAAAAAGGAGAAAGGCGCCTTCGTCGCCGACGTCCCTTATTCCGCCGACGACGAGGTGCGGATCAACGGTTATCGGGGCCGCCTGGAAAACATCGGCGGCCGCGCCGCCGTGTACCTCGATCCCGGAACCTACACCATTGATTTTTGCCGCGCCCGCCAGCCGCTTTGGCTCACCTTGCTGCCCGTGCAGACCGCGCTGGTTCTGCTCGGCTGGGCTCTTTTTCGATTGAGGAAAAAAAATGCGTGATTTTCTTGAACGCCTGAAAGCCCGCCGCGTGTTCGGCATCCGCCCCGGCCTCGATACCATGAAGCGCCTCCTCGCCGCGCTCGGCAACCCCGAAGCCGAAATCGCCGCCATTCACATCGCCGGAACCAACGGCAAAGGCACCGTGGCGGCTCTCTGCGAAGGCGCGCTCCGCACCGCCGGGTATCCGGTCGGCCGCTACACCTCGCCCCACCTCCTGCGGGTCAACGAGCGTTTCTTTGTGAATGGCGAGCCGGTCTCCGACGCCGCGCTTGAGCGCGCGCTCACCGCCGTGGAAACCGCCGCCCAACGCCTTGAAGCCGATTCCCCCGATTCCCCCGTCACCTTTTTCGAAGCGCTCACCGCCGCCGCCTATCTGATTTTCCGCGACGCCGGAATCCGCCTCGTTGTGCTGGAAACCGGTCTGGGCGGCCGCTTCGACGCAACCAATACCCTTCCCGTGCCGCTCGTTTCGGTCGTCACCCGCGTGGCGCTCGACCATTGCGCCGTGCTGGGCGATACCCTCGAGGCCGTTGCCGCCGAGAAGGCCGGCATCATCAAGGAAGGCCGCCCCGTGGTTCTGGGCGCGATGGCTCCCGAAGCCGCCGCCGTGCTCGCTCGCCGGGCCGCCGAGCTCCACGCGCCGCTCCACCGCGCGGAAGAGCTCGTTTCCGTGGCCGCCGCCAAGCGCAGCATCCACGGCCAGGTCTTCACCGTCGCCACATCCGAACGCACCTATGCGCCTGCGCTCACCAAACTCTGCGGCTCCTATCAGGCCGAAAACGTCGCGACAGCCGTTTGCGCCCTGGAACGCGTGATGGAGCAGGGATTGCCCATTCCCGAAAAGGCGGTGGTCGAAGCCATCCGAACCGTCTATTGGCCCGCCCGGATGCAGCTCATCGGCGAAGACCCGCCCGTCTTTCTCGATGGCGGGCACAACCCCGATTGCTGCCGCGCGCTGGCCGAATCGCTCAAGTCCATTCAAATCCGCAAAAACATCGCCCTCGTGGCCGGCTTCTGCTGCGATAAAGATGTCGCCGAAGCGTTGAAACCCCTGGCCCCGCTGACCGGCAGCGCCTGGGCCGTGCCGGTGCCCTCCGACCGCGGCCTGGCGCCCGATACCCTCGCCGGCCTGATGCGCGCCGCCGGCATCCGCAACGCACAGGCCGAACATAATCTTGAAAGCGCCATTGAGGCGGCCACCGCATGGGCGGCGGATTGCCGCGGCGCGGTACTGATTTGCGGTTCGTTGTTTCTCGCCGGAGAAGTGCTCCGAGTGCGGGGAATTTACCCCTGGGGCGGCGCGGAGGATTGCGCCGACCCCAACGAATCGACAGGAAGAGGAAAATAAAAGATGAAAGTTGTTGTGTTTCTGGGAGACGGCATGGCCGATGAGCCCTTGCCCTTGCTGGGCGGCAAAACGCCCCTTCAGGCCGCCGACACGCCGAATATGGACCGCATCGCCCGCAATGGCCGCAGCGGCACCTTCCTGACCCTGCCGCCCGGCGTGCCCACCTCGAGCGACGTGGCCAACATGTCGGTCCTCGGTTGCGACCTCGCCACCGAAATGTGCGGCCGCGGCCCTCTCGAAGCCGCCAGCCAAGGCATTAAACTGGGCACGAGCGACGTCTGCTTCCGCGTCAACCTCGTGGTTGTCGGCCGCGACGGCGTGCTGGAAGATTCCGCCGGCGCCCACCTTCAGCAGTGGGAAGCCGAAGACTCCATCGCCATGCTCAACGAACACCTCGGCTGCGAAAAAATCCGTTTTTATCCCGGCGTGAGCTACCGCAACCTGCTCGTGCTCTCCGGCCCCGAATTCTCCCCCGTGGGCTACGACAAGCCCGACGACAACCACGGCCAGCTCGTGACCCGCCATTTGCCTTACCCCACCGCCCCCGGCGAGTCCTACACCGTCACCGTCCTGCGCGGCATTCTTTCCCGCGCCGCCGAAGTGCTCAAAGACCGCGAAGCCAACGGCATCTGGGCCTGGAGCGGCGGCCGCGCCGGCGCGATTCACTCCATCACCGAGCGCTACGGCATCAAGGCCGCCGTCATTTCCGCGGTCGATGTGATTAAAGGCCTGGGCGCCTGCCTCGGCATGGACGTGATCAACGTGCCCGGAGCCACCGGCTACATCGACACCAACTACGAAGGCAAGGCCGACGCCGCCATTGAAGCCCTCAAAACACACGACTTCGTCTTCGTCCACGTCGAAGCGCCCGACGAATGCTCCCACGCCCGCGACGCCGCGCTCAAGCAAAAAGTCATCGAAGATTTCGACAAACGCCTCATCGGCCGCGTGATGGAAGCCTGCGGCGACGCCGTGACCTACGCCGTGCTTCCCGACCACCCCGTGCCCATCCGCACCGGCCGCCACACCCGCGAACCCGTGCCCGTCTCCGTGTGGCAGCCCGGCGTGGAACCCGATTCGGTGGACGTTTACGACGAAGTCAGCTGCCGTTCCGGCTCCCTCGGCCAGATGAAGGGTTCCGAGCTCATGGATTTACTCCTCAAGGAAAAGAAATGATAAAAATCACCTTGCCGATGCTGTTGACGGCTTTCACGCTTCAGGCCCAAACCACCTGTTTTAACCGCGATTTCCGTTTTCACTTCGGCGAGGTGCCCGGGGCCGCCGCGCCCGCGTTCGACGATTCGAGGTGGGATGCCGTCGGCCTGCCGCACTCCTTTTCTCTGCCGTATTTCCGCTCGCGCCACTTCCCCGTGGGCGAAGGGTGGTACCGCAAAACCTTCACCATGCCCGAAGTGAAACCCCGCCGCCGCTACCGCCTCTACTTCGAGGCCGCCTTCCAGCATTGCGAGGTGTACCTCAACGGCGCGCGCATCGGCGGCCACGAAGGCGGCTACACCGGCTTCGAGGTGCCGCTCACAGGATTGAAGGCGGGGCGAAACGTGCTCGCCGTGCGCCTCGACAACCGGTGGGATGCTCAGCTCCCGCCCCGCGCCGGCGAACACGTCTTCTCCGGCGGCCTCTACCGCGATGTGTGGTTTATCGAAACGGGCGATGTCTTTCTCGACAAAGGCCGCGTGCAGGTTTCCACAACCTCCGCCGATGAAAAAAAGGCCGATCTGTTTTGGTCGTTGACGCTGAAAAACGATTCGCCCGCCCCGCGCAACTGCCGCACGGAACTCATCCTCGGCGACCGGAAATACGCCTTCACCCACACGATCGCCCCCGGAAAACCACGCATTCAAAGCGGCAGCGCAACGATTGAAAACCCAAAACTCTGGTCTCCCGATTCGCCCCATCTCCACACCGTGACCGCGCGTGTGACCGACAGCGAAACCGGCGAGTTGCTCGATGAATTTACCGATGAAATCGGCATTCGCACCTTTTCGTTTTCCAAGGAAAAAGGCTTTTTCCTCAACGGCAGGCCTTTGGTGCTGCGCGGAGCGAACCGCCACCAGGATATGGCCGGGTGGGGCGATGCCGTCTCCAACCGCGCCCATGAGCGCGATGCCGGGCTCATCAAAGCCTGCGGCATGAACTTCGTACGCGGTTCCCATTATCCGCACGACCGTGCCTTCCTGCGCGCCTGCGACCGCCTCGGGCTGCTCGTGTGGAGCGAAAACACCTTTTGGGGCATTGGCGGTTTCGGGAAAGACGGTTCCTGGTCGGCGAGCGCCTATCCGCCCAATCCCGCCGACTGGGAAGCCTTTGAAAGGGCCGATGCCCGCATCTTGCGCGAGATGATCGAGGAACGCTTCAACCACCCCTCCGTCATTGTGTGGGGGCTTTCGAATGAACCCTTCTTCACCGATGCCTCCGTGATGGAGCGCGCCCGCCAACACATCCGAAACCAACTCATGCGCACGCATGAAATCGACCCGACCCGGCCGGCGGGCGTAGGCGGCGCCCAGCGTCAGGGCTTCGACACGCTCGGCGGGATCATCGGTTACAACGGCGACGGCGCGCGCGTGAAAAACCCGCCCGGCCCCAGCATCGTCACCGAATACGGCAGCCACGTTTCCAACCGCCCCGGCGTTTACGGCCCTGCTTTTGGCGAAGCCTCCGCCGAAGTGCCCCCTTGGCGTGCCGGTCAGGCGCTCTGGTGCGCCTTCCACCACGGCAGCATCGCCGGCGACATGGGCCGCATGGGCATGATTGATTATTTCCGCCTGCCGCTCCGCCAATGGTATTGGTATCGCAATGAATACGCCGGCATCGCGCCGCCCGAATGGATCAAACCCGGCAGGCCCGCCGCCCTCCGCCTCACGACCGACCGCGATGCCATTCAGTGCGACGGCACAGACGATGCCTTTCTGAAGGTGCAGGTTGTGGATGCCCGGGGAAAGGCCGTTGATGCCAATCCCGATGTGACCTTGAGGATTATGGATGGCCCCGGCGAATTTCCCACCGGCCCCTCCATCACCTTCCGCCACAACACCGATATCGATATCCGCGAAGGGTTGGCCGCGATTGCTTTCCGTGCCTGGCACAGCGGTGTGGCGCGTATCCGAGCCGAGTCGCCCGGGCTCAAGCCTTCCGAAATCACGGTGACGGCAACCGGGGGCCTGGCCTGGAGCCCCAGGGCGAAAAACCTCTGGCAGCAACCGCGCGCATACAATCCGGGAGCGTTTGCGAAGCCGCCTTCGCAGGAAGAGCTCCGCTCGAATCTCGCCTACACCCGCCCGGTGCGCGCTTCATCGGAGCAGTGGGGAAACCCTGCGGCATCGGCCAACGACGGCAACCCTTCCACGCGTTGGTGCGCCTCGGAAGGCTCTTACCCGCAGACCTGGGTGGTTGATTTGGAGCGTTTTTATCTCGTGAGGGAAGTTGCGCTCGCCTTCGAAGGCGCTTCGGGCTTTGATCTTCAGATCCAGCTTTCCAACGACGGCGCCACATGGGGTGCCCCGGTCGCCTGGAATGGGTTTTCGGAAACGAAAGCAGCCGTCACGCTTCCGCTCAACCAACAACGCGGGCGCTTTCTTTGCGTGACCTTCCTGAAAGGCCGCCACGACCTCTGGGCCGGTCTTCGCGAAGTTTCCGTTACGGGCCGCTCTGAATAATCTGTTCCGTTTACCGTGCCGAAAATGGGGCTCCGATATCAATGGCTTCGATGCGGGCGAGGCTGGAGGGGAGGCCGCCGAGGCGGTCGCGGTTGAGCCAGCAGGCGGCGTGGTGGCGGGCCGCTTCGGCTCGCTGGCGGCGGAGGGAACGGATGAGGGCGGGGGTGAAACCGGTTTGTTTGGCGCGGGCGTGGCGAAGGGCGAGGAGGAGGAAGCGGAGGGTTTGGGCGGTTTCGGCGAGGAGGAGGGGGGCGTCGGGGGCTGTTGAGCGAATCTTTTTGAGGTCTTTTTGGGCTTGGAGGCAGTGGGCTTCGGCGGCATCGAGGGCTGGGAGGGAAAGAAAACCTTGGCGGATGGGGGTGGCGAGGGGCTGGTTGAGGGTGCGGAAGAATTCGGCGGCGTTGCCGGCGGCGGCCTGGGCGGTGAGGTAGAGGTCGCCGAGCTCGGTGGTGAGGCGGCCGAGGGTGGCTTCGGGGGTGTGGAAGATGTGAGCGTCGAGGGCGCGGGCGATGTCGATCCCGCGGTTTTGGGCGAAGGCCCAGCCGCAGGCGGCGCCGTAGAGGAGGCCGGGAAGGCGGACGGGGTAGGTCTGCCAGTGGCCGGCGTCGCCCCAGTCGCAGATGAGGAGGCCGGCGGCGCCGTGGGCGAGGGCGTGGGTGAGGGCGTTTTGGATGTTGGCGCGCATATTCGAGGTGCGGCCGGCGAGGGCGTTCCAGGAGGAGGTGCCGGGGGCGACCCAGAAGGGAATTTTTGCGGCGGCGAATTGGGGAATGGTGGCGGCGAAGGGGTGGTCGGCTTCGTAACCCCAGTCGATGGCGATGCAATCGCGGGGAAGGAGGGGGATGAGCTGGGGGTGGTGGAGGATGATGTCGCCCCAGAAGCTCATGGTGTGGCCGCGGGCTTTGAGGGCGGCGTGGCGGCGGAGGAGGTAGTCGAGGTAGACGCGGCCCTTGCCGGTGGCGGCGGCCTGGGGTTTGGATTTGCCGAGGCCGAGGTCGAAGGTTTCGTCGCACCCGATGTTGACGAGGCGGGAGCGGAAGCAGGGGAGGAGGGCGTCGTAGAGGCCTTCGATGAAGGTATCGACGCCGGGGTCGGCGGGGGCGAGGCCGGCGGGTTCTTTTTGGGTGCCGCCCCAGGGGAGGGGGGCGCCGCCCTGGGGGAGCTCGGCGAGGGGGAGGTAGTCTTTCAGGCGGAGCCAGCGCTCGAAGTGGCCGAGGGAGTTTTGGTTGGGGGTGAGGGAGATGAAACGCTGGGCGCAGTAGGCGTCGAGCGAGCGGATGTCGTCGGGGGTGTAGGGGGAGGCGTTTTCCCAGGCGCGGGGGTGGGCGGGGTAGGCGAAGGTGTTTTCCATGTAGAGCTCAAGGTGGTTGATTTTGAGCTCGGCAAGGCGGTCGACGAGGCCGAAGAGGGTGGCGAGGGTGGGGGTGCGGTCGCGGCTGACGTCGAGCATGACGCCGCGGACGGGGAGGTCCGGGGAATCTTCAATGGCGGCGCAGGGAATGGGTTTTCCGCCGGCGAGGCGGAGGATCTGGCGGAGCGTGGTGGCGGCGCGGAAGAGGCCCGAGGGGGCGTTGGCGGTGGCGGCTATGCCTTTGGGGGAGATGCGCAGGGTGTAGGCTTCGGGCGGCTGGGTGCTTTCTGCAAGGGAAAGGGCGATGAAGGCGGGGGCGTTTCCGGCGTGGCGGTCCCAGCGGGGAGGGAGCGCGGGTTCGATCCAGTGGAGGATGGGGGCGGCATCCCGGGGCGGGAGGTCGATTCCGCAAAGCGCTTTTTCCGGAAGGCGGCAATGACCCGACAAAGGGGTGACTGCGCGAGGTTGAGGGGTGAGCCTTGTATACAACATGAAAAAAACTCCGTTTTTGGAATTGGAATCTGCCTCATAATAGCGTATCCTAGGCACGTTGTATAGAGCTTTGACGGTTTGATTGGAGGAAACGCATGGTTCGGGCCGTGTGGACCGGATTTTTCATGACGCTGGGAGGGAGCGCTCTCCTGTTTACGATGATGCTGGCGGGATGTATGACGCCGGAACGGGCGGTCACCGAATCGGATGAATCGGCGACCCGTCTCGTTCAGCGCTACAGTGGCGGCATTGTCGCCGTGACCAACGGTTTTACGATTTCACGGCCTGCCGAAGCGTTGACGCTCCGCCTGATGCTTCAGGAGCGCGCGCAGGGCGGAGATGCCGTGGAGGAATTGCTGCGGGGCGCCACCGGTCGCGCGCCGACCGGCCACGCCACCAACGGCGCTTACAGGCTTTCGCTTGACGATGCCCTCGCCGCGGGCGCCGCCAATGACCGCCAGTATCAAAGCCTCAAGGAGGCGGTTTTTCTGCGCGCGCTTGATCTCGACCAGGAGATTTACGGCTTTGAGACCACCTTCTCGGGGATGATGCTCGCCGCGCTTCAAAACGACCCCGCCGGAAACTTTTCCGATCTGAAGGCCACCGCCGGCGCGGGCGCGGGGTTCAGGCGCAAGTTTGAAAACGGCGCCACGCTGCTCGGTTCGCTCGCGCTCGACGTGACTCGCCTCCTGCGCAACGATTGGGATTCCCTCGGCCTTGTGGGCGACCTTTCGCTTTCCATTCCGCTGCTGCGCGGTTCGGGGCGCGACGTGGTCATGGAGCCGCTCCGCCAGGCCGAGCGCAACCTCGTCGATTCCCTCCACACCTTCGCCCACTACCGCCAGACCTACGCCGTGAGCATCATCGGCAGCTACCTTGGCGTGCTCGAAGCCGGGCAGCGCGTGGACAACGCCCGGAGCACCGCCCAGCGCCTGGAGCGTAACAAAAACCGCGCGGAGGCCCTCCGCAAAGCCGAGCGCATGGATCCCATCCAGGCCGACCAGGCCACGCAGGATTACCTCTCCGCCGAGGAAAACGTGGTCGCCAACGAACGCAGCTACGCCAACGCGCTCGATTCCTTCCGCATGGCCTTGGGGTTGCCGCCCGAATCGGCGTTCGACGTGGATCGCTCGGTGCTTGCCCGGCTCCAGAAGGATCTCGAAGCGCGGATGAACCAAATCGAGGCGGGCGAGCTCGCGCCGGCGCCCGACGAAGTGAAGCTCTGCGCCTTCGCCCTTGAGAACCGGCATGATTTTCAAGTGACCCTCGGCGGCGTGGCCGATGCAACGCGTAAGCTTGCTGTGCGCGCCGATGCCCTTCGCGCCGACCTGGGGCTCGATCTGGGCGTTTCCGCCGGGAGCGATCGCGTGAGCGGCGGGAGCGGCTGGTCGGGATCCGAATCGTGGTTCGCCCGCCTGCGGGCCGATTGGCCCTGGAACCGCCGCGCCGAGCGCAACGCCTACCGCGCCGCCCTGATCGCCCTCGAGCGCTCCAGGCGCGATGTGAGCCTCAAGGAAGACCAGATCCGCCAGGCTCTTCGCGCCGATTTACGCAGCATCGAGGCCGCCCGTTCCTCCTTTTCCATTCAGCGCCGGGCCGTGGCCCTTGCCCGCCGCCGCGTGGCCAGCACCGAGATGTATATGGAGGCGGGCCGCTCGCAGATGCGTGACCTGCTCGAAGCCCAAAACGCCCTTTTGACCACGCAAAACGCCTTCCTCTCCGCCGTGGTGAGCTGGCAGATGCGTGAATTGGAACTGCGCCGCGACGCCGCCGCGCTGGATGTAAACGGTTTCGGATTGATTGATCTCTACGGGAGTGTCTTGTAATGGCTATTGGAGGAAAAAAGAAAAAAGCCGCAGTGTGGGGCGCCACCGCCGCCGCCGCGGTGACCCTCGCGCTTTTCCTGGCGTTGAAAGGCAAGGCGTCGGCGCCTGAAAACATGCCGCTTCATGAAGTGGCCAGCGGGCCGCTCACCATTTCCGTTTCCTCGAGCGGTTCCGTGCAGAGCCGAGACAAGGTCGACATCATCAGCGAGCTCGAAGGCAACAACACCATCATCTGGGTCATCGAGGAAGGCACCAAGGTCGAGGCCGGCGAGCTTCTGCTGGAGTTCGACGCCAGCACCCTCATCGAAAAGCGGAAAGAGCAGGAGGTCGACGTGGCCAACAAGGAATCCGCGCTCCTCATCGCCCAGGAAAACCTCGAAATCACCCGCGGCGAACGCGAAGCCATGCTCCAGGATGCCGAAATCGACCTCAAGCTCAGCGAAATGGATCTTCAGAAATACCAGGAAGGCGACCACCCTCAGCAGCTCCGCCAGTTTGAGTCCGACATCGCCCTCGCCAACGAAGAGCTTCAGCGCGCAGAGGAAAAGCTCACCTGGTCCCAAAAGCTCTCTAAGGAAGGCTACCTCACCCGCACCGAGCTTCAGGCCGACCAGATCGCCGCCCAGCGCGCCGCCATCACCCTGGCGATGGCCAACACCAAGATGAACGTCTACACCAACTTCACCGTTTACAAAGACACCGCCCGCTATGAATCCGACCTGCGCCGCAACGACCGCAAATTCAAGCGCACCCAGTGGCAGAACAAAGCCACCATCCGCCAGATTGAAAGCGAAGTGGCCGCCAAGCTGCGCGATTACACCCGCTCCACCAACCGCCTCGCCGAGCTCGATTTCCAAATCGAGAAAAGCCGCGTGCTCGCCCCCACCAACGGCATTGTGCTCTACGCCTCCTCCGTGCAGATTTCCCGCCGCCAGTGGTGGGCCCAGCCCCTGCGCGCGGGCGGAACCGCCAACCAGCGCCAGGAACTGATCTACATTCCGCTTGAATCGGGCATGATTGTGGAGGTGATGATTCCCGAAGCCAGCCTCAACAAGCTCCGCCAGGGGATGCACGTCAACATCAAAATCGATGCGCTCCCCGGCAAGGTCTTCAGCGGCAAGCTTGTGAAAATCGGCCTCCTGCCCGATGGCCAAAGCGCCAACCTCAGCCCCGACGTGAAGCTCTACAAGTGTGAAATCGAGTTTGCCGCCAACGACCCCGTGATCCGCTCCGGCATGAGCTGCGATGTGGAGCTCGTGCGCGAGGTGTACGACAACGCGGTCTTCGTGCCCATCCAGTGTGTAGTCCGCGAGGGCGAGGCCCACTGCGTCTACCTCCCGGAGCCCGACGGCAAGCCCGTGCCCCGCGCCGTCGAAGTGGGGCTCGACAACAACCGCATGATCCGCATTCTCTCCGGCCTCACCCCCGGCGAAAAAGTCCTCCTCGCCCCCCCGATCAAAGACACCGCCAAGCAGAAAGACGAAAAGGAAAAGGATCCCGCCGCCGACCGCCCCAAAAAACGTTCCGCCGCCCCTGGCGGAGGAGGCAAGCCGCGTGAGCCCTGAACGCCTCCCGCCCCCCCCGCCGACCGCGCCTGAAGTGCTCCGCCTTGTGGATGTGCGCCGCAGCTACCAGGTCGGCGACGAGGTCGTCCACGCGCTTTCCGGCGTGAGCTTTTCCATTCACCAGGGCGATTACTGGGCCATCATGGGCTCCAGCGGATCGGGCAAAAGCACCATGCTCAACATCCTCGGCTGCCTCGACCGCCCCAGCTCCGGCCAATACTGGCTCGGCGGCCAAAACGTCGCCGAAATGGAAGACAACCACCTCAGCGACCACCGCCTGAAAAACCTCGGCTTCATCTTCCAGAGCTTTCACCTCATTCCCCAGCTCACCGTGCTGGAAAACATCGAAGTGCCCATGCTCTACCTCGGCAAATCGCAAGGCGAACGCCGCCGCCGCGCCATCGAGCTCGCCGAAAAAGTGGGCATGGAGCACCGCATGCACCACCTGCCGATGGAGCTCTCCGGCGGCCAGCGCCAGCGCGTCGCCGTCGCCCGCGCCCTCGCCAACGAACCCTCCCTGCTTTTGGCCGACGAACCCACCGGCAACCTCGATACCGCCACCAGCGTGCAAATCATGGCGCTCTTCCGCGAGCTTCACCAGCAGGGGAAAACCATCATCGTGGTCACGCATGAGCCCGACATCGCCGAAAACGCCCGCGTGCAGCTGGTGCTGAAAGACGGCCTCATCCAAACCATCCGGGAGAGCGGATCGTGACGCGTACCCTCGCCTTCTTCTGGCCCTTCATCAAGCTCGGCCTGACCGACATCTGGCGGCACAAGGCCCGATCCATTCTCACCATGCTCGGCATGGTCTTCGGCGTGGGCAGCGTGGTCGCCATGCTCGCCGTGGGCGAAGGCGCCAGCGAACAGGCGCTCGAATCGATCCGCCGCCTCGGCAGCGACAACATCATCATCGAATCCGTCAAGCCCGGATCGGAAGAGGAAGGCATGACCGGCGACCGCTCCCGCGTGCTCTCCTACGGTTTGCTTTACGACGACGAAATCCGCATCCGCGAGACCGTCTCCGGCGTGCGCCAGACCGTGCCCGTGCGCATTGCCCAGCGCGACGCGCGCATGCACGAGCGCACCCTTCAGCTCCGCGTGGTCGAAACCACCCCCGCCTGGTTTGAAATCGTGAAGCGCCCCATGCTGGCCGGTCGCGTGCTCGGCTCTAAGGATATGAGCGGCGTGGTCAACGTCTGCATCCTCACCGAGCACGGCATGCGCAAGCTCCTGCCCGGCCAAAGCGTGCTTGGCGAGCGCATCCGCATCGGAGGCAACGTCTTCGAAGTGGTCGGCGTGATTCAAAACGATTCCGATACCGGCACCCAGCAGGCTCCCGATACCCAGACCGACGCCTACATCCCCATCACCACCGGCCGCCGCCTCTTCGGCGAGGCCAACCTGCGCATGGTCGGCAGAAGCAGCGTGGAAGGCGAACGCGTGGAGCTCAGCCGCATCGTCGTGCAGATGAACGGCGTGAAAGACGTCGAGCCCGCCGCCACCGCCCTCGAGCCCCTCCTCAAGCGCTTCCATAAAAAGGCCGACTACAGGATCAACGTGCCCCTCACGCTCCTGCGCGAGGCCGAGCGCAGCAAGAAAATGTACAACATCGTGCTCGGCGCCATCGCCGGCATCTCCCTGCTCGTGGGCGGCATCGGCATCATGAACATCATGCTCGCCTCCGTGACCGAGCGCACCAAGGAGATCGGCATCCGCCGGGCCATCGGCGCGCGCAAAAACAGGATCGTCATCCAATTCCTCATCAACACCTGCGTCATCTCCGTCACCGGCGGCCTTCTGGGCCTTCTGGTGGGCGTGGCGATTCCCTTTGCCATCACCTGGTTCACCGGCGTGGCGACTTGCATCCGCGCCTACAGCCTCATTCTCGCCTTCGGCATCAGCGCGCTCACGGGCATCGTCTTCGGGCTTTACCCGGCCCTTCGCGCCGCCAGCCTCGATCCCATCGACGCCTTGCGCCACGAATAACACGGAAACCCTCGACAACCGCCGCCTCCGGTGCTATGATACAGCCTTAGTGATGACCGGAGAGAGTCGATGCGCGCTTTAAACACCTTTTTTTTTCTTTTCCTTGCTTCCGCCGCCCAGGGAGAAGGCGTTGTGCCGATGCGCCTGAAGGTGCTCACCTTCAATGTCGCCGGAGGCGCCGCCGGCGCATACGGGTTCACGCAACCGATGAACGTGGAGCGCACCGCCGCAATCATCCGCGATTCGGGCGCCGATTTCGTCGCCCTTCAGGAGGTCGATAAAAACATCGGCCGCTACGGCAACCCCAGGCGCGACACCTCCGCCGTGCTCGCCGAAGCCGCCGGGTATCCCTTCGAGCATTTCGGCAAAGCCGTCTCCATTGGCGGCGGCGACTACGGCAACGCATTGCTCAGTAAAACCAAACCCGCCGGCCTGAAGACCGTTCGCCTGCCCGGAACCGGCGAAGCGCGCGTGTTCATCGATGCCCGCTACACGATGGCAGGCGGCAAAACCCTTTCCGTCTGCGCCACCCATTTGTGCCATGCGAGCAGCGCCAGCCGCCTTGCGCAGGTCGAAGGCATCATCGCCCACTATGCGGCAAACCCCGCCGACCGCGTCATCATCGCCGGCGACCTCAACGCCGCATACGATTCACCCGAATTGACGCGCCTGAATGAAGTGTTTGGGTGCCTGACCCCCGAACCGGAGAAAGCAACCTATCTCGGCGGCGGCAAAGCCATCGACCATGTCTACGTCTTCCCGAAAAGTGGAACATGGGGGCTGGTCGTCGGCACCGGCGGCGAAGCGGTTTCCGGCCGCCGGGGAGCCCCCGAAGGCGAACCGCCCGCCTCAGACCACCTCGCGCTGATCGTCACCCTGCAAAGCCTTTAAAGGAAATTGAATCATGGCCAGAAAAGAGAAAAAGAGTTCCCCCGTCCGCCAGCTTTACACCCGCGAATCGCAGGAGCAAAAGCTCACCCCCGCCCAGCGCGCCGAAATGGAAGCCTACTGCAAAACCTACATGGCCTACCTCGGCGCGGCCAAAACCGAGCGCCTCGCCTACAGCGAAGCCGTGGCGTTGCTTGAAGCCAAAGGCTACCGCGAGCTCGCCGCCTTCAAAACCCTCAAGGCCGGAGACAAAGTGTATCGCGGGTATCACGGCAAGACCCTCTTCGCCGCCGTCATCGGCAAAGAACCCGTCAAAGACGGCGTCAACGTCGTCGGCGGCCACACCGACGCCCCCCGCATCGACCTCAAGCCCGTGCCCCTCGCCGAAAACGGCGGCGTCGCCTATTTCGACACCCACTACTACGGCGGCATCAAGAAGTTCCACTGGGTCGCCCATCCGCTCGCCCTCTACGGAACCGTGATCAGGGCCGACGGCTCCAAAGCGGACATCGCCATCGGCGACAAACCCGAAGACCCCGTCTTCATGATTTCCGACATTTTGCCCCACCTCGGCCAGGAGCAAGCCGGAAAGGTCTTGCGCGAAGCCTTCCCCGGCGAGAGCCTCGACGTGATCGCCGCCACCACCGCCTGCCCCGAAGCGCTTGAGGACGAAGCCGTGAAAGACAAAGTGCGCCTCCATGTGCTGCGCATCCTCGAGGCCCGATACGCCGTCACCGAGCAAGACCTCGTCAGCGCCGAGCTTGAAATCGTCCCTGCCGGGCAGCCCCGCGAGCTCGGCCTCGACCGAGCCATGATCACAGGCTACGGTCACGACGACCGCATCTGCGCCTACGCCGGCCTCAAAGCGCTGCTCGACCTCGCCGCCACGCCCGGCCGCACCGCCACCGTCCTCCTCTGCGACAAAGAAGAAATCGGCTCCGTCGGCGCCACCGGCATGGATTCCACCTTCTTCGAAAACAGCATCGCCGAGCTCATCTACCGCCAGGAAAAAGCCTATTCCGACATCTTCACCCGCCGCGCCCTCGAAGCCTCCTCCATGCTCTCGGCCGACGTCTGCGCCGCCCACGACCCCAAGTTCGACAGCGTCAGCTCCCCCGGCAACATGGCCAGGCTCAACGCCGGCGCCTGCCTCATGAAATACACCGGCTCCGGCGGCAAGAGCGGCTCCAGCGACGCCAGCGCCGAATTCCTCGCCCGCCTGCGCGGCATTTTCGATGCCGCCGGCGTGATCTGGCAGGTCGGCGAACTCGGCAAGGTCGATATCGGCGGCGGCGGCACCATCGCCCGCTACATGGCCTACTACGGCATGAACGTGGTCGACATGGGCACCCCGCTCTTCAACATGCACGCCCCGTGGGAAGCCGCCTCCAAGTTCGACGCCTACATGACCTACCGCGCTTACCGCGCCTTCTTTGAAAAGGCCTGATGAACCTCCCCCCGAAAATCAGGGATCTTGCCCGCGCCGCCGGTGCGCGGATCGCCGGAGCGTGGGCCTGCGCGCCGCGCATCCCGATGGCCTTTATCGTGCTCATGTTTCCCACGCTCGCCGTGGTGATCGCCTCGCTCGGCCTTCTGGTGGGCGCGAGCGTGAAAGGCTGGCACGGTCTCGCCGCCCTGGCCTGCTGCCTCGCGCTCTGCCTCCCCGGCGAAACGCGAGGCGCCGGTCTCAGGCGGATGCTGCGCTTCCTGCTGATTGTGCTGGGCGTGTTCTTTGTCGACAGCCTTTTTGTCGTTTTCTCCTGGTGGGATGCCCAGGCCTACCATGTGCCCGCCACCGTGCTCCTTGCGCGCGGGTGGAACCCCGTCTTCGATTCGACCCGCGAGCTGCTCGTGCAGGCCATGAAGGTCGATCCGTTCGCCTTCAACGCCTACCATGTGGCCTACCTCCCGCGCGGCGGCTGGATCTACAGCGCCGTGACCTACCAGCTCACGGGCAACGTGGAATCGGGCGACACCCTGATTCTTTTCACCGCCCTTGCCTTGCTCGGCGTGGTCTGGAAGGCGTATCCGCGCATTTTCGGCGGCGGCCCGCTGCTGCGCCTGCTTTTCACGATCCTCATCGTCTTCGCCCCCGGCGTCGTCGTCAGCCTCTTTTGCGGCGCTCACGACGGCTCGCTCTACTGCCTCATGATCATGACCCTGCTTTGCGCCTGCGCCTATCGCCTCACCCATGCCGTGACCTGGCTCTACTACTGCGCCGCCTCGCTCGTGCTCGGGTGCAACCTGAAATTCACCGGCGCCGTTTCCGCCTGCCTCTGCTTTCTCATCTTCACCATCCCCATCGTCTGGGGCGTGCTTGCCGGGAACAAGGGCAACGGCGACATCCTCCGCAAATGGCTCCTGGCCCACGTCGTCGGCTTTCTTTTTGCCGCCGTCGTCGGCTTTTCGCCGTACCTCACGAGCTGGGTTCACTTCGGCGGGCCCTTTTACCCGCAACACTCCTTCGACCCCGCCGTGAAGCCGCCCGAAATCACCAAAGATTTTGAACTGCGCAACGACGATGCCGCCGCCATGGGCTACTTCGGCCGCATCGCCAACGCCTACCTCTCCAAATGGGCCGCCCACCGTTACTACGAATGGAAGCTCGATAAAAAACCCTTCGCCCCCAAATTCCACCTCGACCAGGTCGGCGGACTGGGCACGCCTTTCCGCGTGGTCATCATGCTCACGCTCCTGCTGCTGTGCCTCACCCGGAGGTGCCGCTCCCCTTGGCTGATTGCCGTCATCATCATCACCACCTTCGCCCAGCCCGCCAAATATGTGGGTTATGTGCGGTATGTGCCCCAGTTCTGGGCCTTTCCCGTGCTGGCCGCCTTCAATTTCCTCACCTGCGAGAGCGGCAAAACCCTTCGCGTGCGCATCGGCAGGTTCCTCGCCGGCACGCTCGTGGGAGCCCTGACCGTCGCGACAGTGGCGCTGGTGTTCAACAAGCTGATTCTCGCCTTCGGCATGTCGGAATACGTCCTCTCCCAAATCGACCAGATGCGGCGCGAAAACGGCGGGCGCGTCTACGTCCTTTCCCTCAAAGACCAATACCGCCTCGACGGCCGCGACATGGAGGCCTGGTCGAAGCTTCCCCCCGACCTGCCTTCCCCCTTCCTCTTCCGCGTGTATTACCACCACATCCTCCCCGAGATGGACGTGATGGGCACGCAGTGGCTCTCCGCCCGTGAGCGCGCCGCCCTTGAAGCCGAAGGCGCCCGCCGCTTCTACATCGGCGAGCACCTCTTCTACTACCCCCGCAACCCCGCCGCCATCCGCATTCCCCTCATGCACGAGCTTGCCGGCCACCCCAAATACCCCATCACCCCGCGCGATTGGCTTTCCATCACCGGCGATGTCCTCAAAGGCCTCCCCGCCCACATCCTGCGCGTGAGCGGCTACCGCCTCGCCCAGCTGCGCAAGGTCGGCGCGCCCGTCCCCGAACCTTACAAACGGAGCCCCGGCCCTGATGAAGACTGAGCTCATCGCCTCCGACCTCGACGGCACCCTCCTCAACGCCGCCGGTCTCCTCCCCGAAGGCTTTTTCGATACCATCCGCACGCTCGAAGCCCGCGGCCTGCGCTTTGCCGCCGCCAGCGGCCGCCAGTATGCCAACGTCTTCGCCCTCTTTGAGCCCGTGGCCGATTCGATGTATTTCATCGCCGAAAACGGATCGCTCGTCTACCAAGGCCGCCGCCGGCTCATTTCCCACGCCCTGCCCGGCGCCTTTTTCGCCCCCGCCCTCGCCGCCGTGCGAAACCTCGCCGATTCATTCACCGTGCTTTGCGGCGAGACCGCCGCGTATGTGGAAGACGCCGACCCCCTTTTCCTCGCCCACGCCGCCCGCTACTACGAACGCCTTGAGCGCGTGACCGCGCTGGAAGAGGCCTTCACCCGCGACCGCTTCTGCAAAGTCGCCGTCTTCAACCCCGATGCCGCCCGCGAAGCCGAGCCCGGCCTCCGCCTGCTCGATACCGCCACCGGCGGCCCCTTCCGCACCGTGCTCTCCGGAAAAACCTGGGTCGACCTCATGATTCCCGGCGTCGACAAAGGCCGCGCCCTCTCCGATTTGCTTGCCCTGCTGAAGATTCCGCCCGCCGCGTGCATCGTCTTCGGCGATTACCTCAACGATCTCGAGCTCATGCGCACCGGCGCCGAAAGCGTCGCCATGGCCAACGCCCACCCCCTCCTCAAAGCCGTCGCCGCCCGCGAAACCCTTTCCAACGATGACGACGGTGTGCGGGTCTATCTGCGCAAGCGCGGTCTTTTATAATTCAAAAAGGAGTTTTTTCATGAAAGTGATTGGCGTGATTCCTTCGCGGTGGGGTTCCACCCGTTTCCCCGGCAAAAGCCTCCACCCGATTTGCGGCAAACCGCTGGTCTGCCACGTGGTGGAAGCCGTCAAACGCGCCCGCAGCCTCGACGACGTGATTGTGGCGACCGACGATGAACGCATCGCCCGCGCCGTGGAAGGCCAGTGCCGCGCCGTGATGACCCCCTCCGACCTCCCCTCGGGCACCGACCGCGCGGCCGTGGCCGCCAACCCCGCGGATGACGACATCGTCATCAACATCCAGGGCGACGAACCCCTGATGAACCCCGATCTCATCGATGCCCTCGCCGCGCGCATGAAAACCTCCTCCTGCGAGATGGCTACCGCCGCCTGCCCGATTCGCGCGATGGCCGATCTGGATGCCCGCACCGTGGTGAAGGTGGTTCTCACGCGGGATGACGACGCGCTCTATTTCTCCCGCCTGCCCATTCCCTGCCGCCGCGACGGCGCCCCCGATCTTTCCTCCGGCCTTTACTGGCGCCACCTCGGCATCTATGCCTACCGCGGCGCTTTCCTTCGCACGCTGATCGCCACGCCTCCCTGCGCGCTGGAGCAAACCGAATCGCTCGAGCAGCTCCGCGCGCTTTTCATCGGAGGGCGCATCGCCGTGATTCGCACGGAAGAGGAAGGCATCGGGGTCGACCGGCCTGAAGATGTGGCGGTGGTGGAGGCGCTGATGCGCAAACGCGCCGGCATGTGAAATCACTCTTTCGAGTCAATCCCCAATTCGAGCGCAAGAGCCGCAAGGTCATTGCGCTCGAAGGCGCTTAATTTCCTTTTTATCGCGATCGCATTGCGATACGCGGCGCGCGCTTCTTCGGTGCGGTTTTGCTTGAGAAGAATCTTGCCTTGGGTGATGTAGAGGCGCGGGTCGTTGGCGTTGCGGGCCAGGGCTTTGGCAATGGCGGCGGCGGCCTCGTCGGTTTTTTCCGATTGCAGGAGAATGGCGGCCAGCGTCTCCCACGCGGTGTAGAGCGTGGGGTCGATCTCGGTGGCGCGCGTGGCGAAGGAGGCGGCTTCTTCAAGGCGATTGGTGCGGCGGAGCAATTCGGCCAAGTCGTTGAGGGCGCGGTAGAGCGGCTTGGGGGCTCCGCCGATGCTGCGGCGGAGGTAGCTTTCGGCAAGGGGGTAATCTTCTTTGTTGAGCAGGATCGAGCCGAGGATGTAGTTGGCGCGGGGATTGTCTTCATCAATGCGCAGCACGCGGCGGGCGTGGGCATCGGCGCGGGAAACGTCGTTGAGTTGCAGGTCAAGCGTCAAGACAAATGCCCACAAATCAAGATTCGGCTTGTTGCGTGCGCAGGCGATGGCGGTGAGGTAGGCTTGGCGGGATTTTTGCCTGAGGTCATCGGCTTTTCTTTCTATTTCGGCGGAGTCGGCTGCTTCGCCGAGGGTTTCATCGAGTTTTTCCGCCTGCTTGTAAAAGAGAGTTCCGCGCACCTTTTCCACGGAAATGTTGCGCTTTTTTTTCCCGACAAGGGTTTGCATTTTGGGCAGCGTGACGGTGGCCACTTCTTCGAATTCGCCTTGTTCAAGCTGAATCACTGCGAGAATAAACCAGGCATTGATCGATTTCGGCTCAATTTCAATCAATTCTTCGAGAATCAGGCGGGCCTTGTCGTTCTCGCCGGCTTTCATGAGTGCCATGGCCTCATTGAGCAAACCGGGACCGGCCATCAGGCGGGATGTCGTCAGGAATATGGCAAAAAAGCAGAACAACCGGAGTCTCTTTTTCATGGGTAACTCCTTTCTTATCGTTTTTTGATTCCGCGGCGGCTGGCGATGCCTTCGGCGGGGTCTTCGGGCCAATCGTGTTTGGGGTAACGGCCGCGGAGTTCCTTACGCGCTTCGGTGTAGCCGTTTTTCCAGAAACTTTCAAGATCCTGGGTGATTTGGATCGGGCGCTGAGCCGGAGAAAGAAGGTGGAGGATCACGGGAAGGCGGCCTTCGCAGAGGGTGGGGGTGCGGGGAAGACCGAAGACTTCCTGGATGCGGACGGGCAGGTAGGGCCGGGGCTGGTCGTAGCGG
Source organism: Kiritimatiellia bacterium (assembly GCA_031553315.1). Taxonomy (GTDB): domain Bacteria; phylum Verrucomicrobiota; class Kiritimatiellia; order RFP12; family DVOR01; genus JAVBLT01. The sequence goes on along the minus strand of JAVBLT010000034.1, from coordinate 15,055 downwards.
ATGGGGAGATTGGAGCCGCTGGGCACGGTGATGTGGGTGGGCAGAAGCTGGTCGAGGCGTTTGCGGCGAAGACCGAAGGGGGGGAGGCGGGGATCGGGGTGGAGCTCGAGCCAGGCGTTGAGGGCGGCGGCGAGGTCGAGCTGTTCGATGTGTTGCCAGCGGCGGCAATGGGCAAGGCAGGGGCCGAGCCAGGCGTCGAGGTGATCGTCGATGGCGGGCCAGCCCTCTTCGGGGAGGGTCTGGCGGGCGCAGGCGATGCGGTTGCGGAGGGTCTCGGCGGCGCGGGACCAGGGAAGGCGGTCGATGCCCTTGCGGAGGATGGCGTCGATAAGGGCGGCGCGGATGAGGGCTTCGGGGGGATCGGAGAGGGGGACTTCTTTCAGGGTGATTTCGCCGAGGCGGAGGCGGCGGGCGGCGATGAGCTGCTCGGTCTGGCGATCCCAGGCCACGGTGTCGGACCACGTGGCGTGGCGCTCGGCGTAGGCGTCGATGAAGGCTTCGGAGAGGGGAGCGGCCACGCGGATGCGGGCTTCGGCGTCGTCGTCGCTTACCTGGGCGAGAATGAGCCAATCGGAGGAAAGGAGGGGGGAATCGTCGGGCAGGGCGGCACCGAAGCCGGCGGCGGCGAGGTAACGGGGGCCGTTGGAACCGCGGCGGCGGGCGATGTGGCCGGGAAAGGCTTCGCAGAGCGTTTCGCAGAGGGCTTCGGGGGAGAGGCGGGGGCTGCGCTCGGAGGTGCGGGCCCAGCGCTGGGCGAGGCTGTGGACGCGTTTGGCGAAGGGGGTGTCGGCGCGGAGGGCGCGGTCGATGATTTTACGGAGGTCGGTTTCGCCCCGGAGGGCGCTTTCGGCCTGGAGCTCGGTGAGGGTGGCGGCGAGGAGGGGACCGCCGTAGGGGTCACGGTCGCGGAGGGTGAGGATGAGGTGGGCGAGGGGCGGGTGGAGGGGGAGGCGGATCATGGCGCGGCCGTGGGGGGTGATGCGGCCTGAGGAGTCGAGGGCGCCGAGGGCGGTGAGGGTGTCGCGAGCCTGCTGCCAGGCGGTTTCGCGGGGCGGGGTGAGCCAGGGGAGAGCCGTGCGGTCGGCGACGCCCCACTCGGCGCAGATGAGGACGAGGCCGCTGAGGTCGCTTTCGAGGATTTCGGGGATGGCCTGATCGGGCATGGAGGCTTCGGTGGCGGCATCCCAGAGGCGGCGGCAGGCGCCGGGTTGGGTGCGGCCCGCCCGGCCGCGGCGCTGGTCGGCGCGGTCTTTGGGCAGGCGGAGGGTTTCGAGGCGGGTGAGGCCGTTGCGGGGGGAGTAGCGGGAGGTGCGCATCCACCCGCTGTCGATGACGACGCGGATGCCTTCGATGGTGAGGGCCGATTCGGCAATGGAGGTCGCGAGGACGATTTTACGGCGCCCGGGTGCTGGAGGCTCCACGGCTGCATCCTGTTCGCGGTTGTCGAGCGCCGCGTAGAGGGGGTGGAGGGTGGTGTCGGCGGGGAGGGTGCTTTCGCGCAGGAGGGCTTCGGTGCGGCGGATTTCGCCTTCGCCGGGGAGGAAGGCGAGGATGCCGCCCGGTTCTTCGGCAAGAGCCTGGCGGATGGCGCCGGCCATCTGCGCGGGGAGCGGCTGGCGGGGATTGGGGGGAAGATAGAGCGTTTCGACGGGGTGGATGCGGGCGGGCGAGGTGATGGCGGCGGTGTCGGCCCCAAGGCGGTCGGCGATGGGCCCTTCGCAGAGCGTGGCCGACATGATGATGAGGCGCAGGTCGGGGCGGAGTGCGGCGCGCACATCGAGGGTGAGGGCGAGGCCGGTATCGGCGTGGATGCTGCGCTCGTGGAATTCGTCGAAGATGACGAGGCCCACGCCGTTGAGCTCGGGATCGGCGAGGAGGCGCTGGGTCAGGAGGCCTTCGGTGAGGATTTCGATGCGGGTGCGGGGGCCGATTTTCCGCTCGAGGCGAACCTGGTAGCCGATCGTTTCGCCGGCGCTTTCGCCGAGGCGGGCGGCCATGAACCCGGCGGCGCGGCGGGCGGCGAGGCGGCGGGGTTCGAGCATCAGAATGGTTTGCCCTTGAAGCCAGGGGGCGCCGAGGAGGGCGGGGGGCACGGCTGTGGTTTTGCCGGAGCCGGGCGGTGCGGAGAGGATCACCGGGCGGTTCTTTTCGAGCGCCGCCCGCAGAGCCGGCAGAATTTCTTCGACCGGGAAACTCCGGTTCATAGGCTTAGAGCCCGACTTCTTTGGCGAGGGTGTTGAGGTCGTTGCGTTCGTAGCGGGTGAGGCGGTCTTCGCGCTGTTTGGCTTCGCGGAAGGCCACGCGGGCTTCTTCTGTGCGGCCGAGCTTCACGAGGATGCGGCCCTGGGTGATGAAGGCGCGGGGGTCTTCGCGGGTGAGCTCGAGGGCTTTCTGGATGGCGGTGTGGGCTTCTTCGGGGCGGTTGGCCTGAAGGAGGATGGAGGCGAGGGTCTCCCAGGCGGGGTAGAGCTTGGGCTCGGCATCGGCCGCCTGGCGGGCGTAGGCGACGGCTTCTTCGGCGCGGCCGGTTCGGCGAAGGGTTTCGGCGAGGTCGTTGAGGGTGCGGTAGAGGGGTTTTTCGGCGTTGGCGAGGCTTCGGCGGAGGTAGTCTTCGGCGAGGGGGTAATCTTCCTTGGAGAGGAGGATGGAACCGAGGACGTAGTTGGCGAGGGCGTTGTTGCGGTCGATGCGGATCACCTGGCGGGCGTGGAGGTCGGCGCTCTTCGGGTCGTCGAGCTCCATATCGAGCCAGAGGACGCTTTCGCGGAGGCGGGGGTTGTCCTGGCGGAGGAGGGAGGCCATGGTGTAGGCCTCGCGGGCTTTGCGCAGGAGGTCGGTGATCTGGGGTTTGAGGGCTTCGGTCTCGGCGGGGGTTTTGATGCCTTTGCGCAAATCGGCGACTTGCCTCATGTAGAGCTGGGCCTGGACGATTTTAACGGGGTAGCTCTTGTTGCTGCCGGCGATCATTTCCATGCGGGGGAGGGTGATGGTTTTGAGCTCGGAGAGCTCGCCTTTTTCAAGCTGCATGAGGGCGAGGAAGAGCCAGCCGTCGATGGATTTGGGGTAGAGGTCGATGTATTGCTGGAGGGTGAGGCGGGCTTTGTCGTTTTCGCCGGCGGCGAGGTAGACCATGGCCCAGTCGAGGCCGAGCTCGCCGCGGGGCACTTTGGCGTCGGTGGAGAGCTGAAGGAGGGCGGTTTGGGCTTTGTCGATTTCGCCCGCCTGCATGTGAAGGCGAACGAGGGATCGCAGGGCGGTGCGGTAGGCGACGGAATCGGGGGCGTTGGTTTTGACGATTTCTTCGTAGGCGGCGATGCCTTTATCGCGGGTTTTTTCGCTCATGCCGTAGATGGCGGCGTAGTAGATGGCGGCGTTTTTCTTTTGTTCCTCGGTGAGCATGGAGCTGGCGGCGGCCATGCCGGAGAGGGCGGCGCCGGTTTGCCCGGAGACGGCCCAGTTCATGGCGAGGTGGGCGAAGGAGCCGGGCGCGCGGACGTAGCCGTAGGTGCGGGAGAGGGACCAGAGGGGGTACTGGGGCACTTTGCGGTTCTTGATGTCTTTTTCAAGCTGGTCGAGCTCGCGGGCGTAGATTTGGCGGTCGTCGGTATGGACTTTGCCGGTGATGAGGGCGAGGTTGAGGAGGGCGCTGATGTTCTGGCCGTCGTACCTGCGGGCGAGGCGGAAGGCCTGGTAGGCGGCTTCGTTGCTGTCGACGTTGGCCAGGGCGAAGCCGGTGTTGTTGGCCATGAAGCCGAGGTGGCGGAGGAGCACCTTTTTCATGTGGTCGGCGGGGTAACGGGGGGGGCGGGTGGAGGCGAGGATGGCGTTGAGGTTGTCCCACGCGGCCTGGCTGGCGGAAAGGTCGATGGCGGCGGCGATGCCGGCGTTGTCGGAACCGGCGGTGTAGAAGAGGGGCTCGGGCAGGGGAATGCTGCCGGTGTTGATGAACCAGAAATCGGGGAAGTTGTAGATGACGAGCTTGCGGGTGATGCCGGTATCGAGCTGGAGCCAATCCTGGAGGAAGGGAACCGCGCCGGCGATTTCGAGGGTGCTGAGCATTTCCTCGCGGTGGGCGGCGAGATCCGGGGAGGCGAAAAAGTCGGTCGCGTTGAGCGTTTGGGCGAGGCGGGCGGTCGCGGCGGGGTCGTTGCCCTGGGCAAGGTTGATGAGGTGGAAGGCCTGGCCGCGCTCGCGGGCAATGAGGCGGAGGTGGTTGTCGAGCAGGCCGGTGGCGTCGGTCACGAACCAGGGGCGGCCTTTGAGGCTGTCGAGAATCTGTGTGGCGAAAGCGTCGGCAAAGGCGCCTTTTGAACCGCGGGCCTGGACGCCGTTGTAGATGCCGGCGAAAAGGATGATGAGGAAGAAGGGGGGCAGGAGGAAGACCCCCGTCCAGAAGCTGAGCTGGCTGATAAAGCGGGTCACGGGGTAGCCTTCGCGGGCACGGCGCACTTTGTAGAGGAGGTAGGCGTAGGCGGCGAGATAGCCGGCGGTGACGGCGACCATCGCGTAGGGGACGACGGGGTACCGCTCGATCGCGGGTGTCTCGAGGATGAAGGCGATGGGGGATCCGGGCAGGGGAAGGATGGCGATGACGGTGAAGAGGAAAAGAGCAAGGTGGGTGACGACCTGCGTGAAGGAACGTTCGTTGTTGAAAGCGCGGACGGCGACGGCGAGGGCGATGCAGAAAGGCATCACGGTGCAGATGAAGATGAGGAGCCAGCTGTCGGTTTGGGTGACGAGAAGCAGCTGATCGTAGATGTCGATCAGGCAGGCGCGGAAGAGGCCCATTCTGCCGGTGTAGCCCAGAAGAGAAAGGTCGCGCGTGCGGCCGAAGATCCAGATGGGAGTCAGCCAGAAGAGGATGAAGCCCAGCGCGATGGGGAGCCCGGTGTGCAGCAGGGTGGGCAGCGTGGGCAGCTTCGCGGTGCGCCAGAGCGTGAGCGTGGCGATGATGAAGTAGATGAAAATGAGCGGCAGAAGCGCGGGCGATTCGGCGCAGGCCGCGCTCACGAGGAGGGAGCCGAGCCAGGCGAAAGTGAGCTTGCGGGTCTGGGCGAAACACATCAGCGATTGGAAGGCGAGGAGAATGAGCAACAGGTCAAAGGTGTGGTAAAGGAGGCGTGTGGCGGCAGACCAGAAGGCGTACGAGGCGCCCAAAACCAGCACGGCGGTGATGGCGGCCAGGCGGGCGGCCGCGGGCGCGTGGGGCTCGGAATGGTGCTCCGCAATCAGGTTGCGGACGGCGGTCTCGATCAGATGGTAGAGCAGCGCGAGCGAAACGGCCGCGAGGGCGGCGCTGAAGAGATTGAGGCGCACGGGAAGGCTGAAGACGGGGATTTTGGCGAGAGCTCCGACGAGGGCGCCCCAGATGGAGTGGCCGGGCAGGAGCGCCGTTTCAATCCCGGTGAAACGGGCCATGAGGGTGGCTGAGTCGCCGGGGTAGATGTTGAAGGAGAGCGTCAGAAGGTAAACGATGAACGATGCCGCCGCCACGATCATGGGATTGCGCGAGAAGAAACGCGATGCCTTCATTTCCGAATCTGCTGCCATAGGTGCCTCATGCCAAAATAAGTGCTGAAAATGCTTTTCGGGTCTTGTTGCGTAATATTATATTAGAAAGAGAGCCCGGGTGCAACCCTTGAAACTCATTTGCCCTTTATTTCTGATGACGTCTTGTTTCGCAGGCCGGCGAATGCTATAATTATGCTATTTCGGAGGGTTTTCACATGAAGAAGTGGATTGCAGTGTGCCTGTTGCCGGTTTTCGCCGTTGCCGCCGAGGTTAAGAACCCCGCCGTTGCGCCCGTGCCCAAGCTCGAGCAGGATGGTTATGACTGGTATGCGCGCCATCAGGCCGTTGTGGAAACCCAGGCGGCCCTCAACCCGCAGGTGGTGCTGGTCGGCGATTCGATCACCCATTTCTGGGGCGGCCTGCCGGCCGATAAGAAAAATGCGCGCGGAGCCGCCGTCTTCAGCGAAACATTTGGCGATTTGCGGGTGCTCAACCTCGGCTTCGGCTGGGATCGCACCCAAAATGTGCTGTGGCGCCTGGAAAACGGCGAGCTCGACGGCCTTTCGCCCGCGTTGATTTTCGTCCATATCGGCACCAACAATACAAGCGCCACCCGAAACGCCCGCGCCAACTCGCCGGCGGAAATCGCGGAAGGAATCGGCGCGGTGTGCGCAAAGCTCGCGGAGAAGGCCCCCGGCGCCCGGATCGTGCTGTTCGACATTTTTCCTCGGGAACAGCACCCCGACCACCCCCGCCGCACAGCCATCCGCGAGGCAAACCGCCTGCTCGGCGAAATCAAGCTCCCGCCCCAAGTCATCCGCATGAACCTCGATGCCGCCCTGGAAGAGCCCGACGGTTCGCTCTCACGAGCCGTGATGGGCGATTTCTGCCACCCCTCGGCAGAGGGCTACCGCCGCTGGAGCGCGGCCATAAAGCCCCTCCTGGCCGCCTATTTCCCGAAAAACCCCGCGCCCCCCCGTGAGAAATAAAAAAACAGCATCATGAACCAGCGCTTTCCCAAGGAGATCTTTTTATGAAACGCTGCCCCTGGGCCAAAACCGAGCTCGACGCCCTCTACCACGATTGCGAATGGGGCGTGCCCCTTCACGACGATTCCCGCCTCTTCGAGCTCCTCATTCTCGAAGGCATGCAGGCCGGCCTCAGCTGGAGCACCATCCTCGCCAAACGCGAAAACATGCGCCACGCCTTCGACGGCTTCGACCCGGCGATCATCTCCGCTTACGGCGAAGCCAAGCTCGCCGCCCTCCTCCGCAACCCCGGCATCATCCGCAACCGCCTCAAGCTCCGCGCCCTCGCGGCCAACGCCGCCGCCTTTTTAAAGGTACAGGCCGAATTCGGCTCCTTCGACCGCTTCATCTGGTCCTTCGTGGATCACCGCCCCATCCTCAACCGCTTCGCCGCCCCTTCCGACGTTCCCGCCAAAACCGAAATCTCCGACCGCATGAGCAAAGAGCTGAAAAAGCGCGGCTTCAAATTCGTCGGCAGCACCATCTGCTACGCCTTCATGCAGGCCGCCGGCCTGGTCAACGACCACCTGACCTGGTGCGAGGCCCGTTGAGCAAAAAGCGCAATTACATCGAATTTAGTGTTGAATCCCATTTTTTATTCAATTTGCAGAAATTTCCCTTGCTCATTTTTTCCCGTTGTGATAGATTGTCACCGTTGCCCGATTGATGAAGTGATTGCCCGTGCAATCCTCCTTCAGCCCCGCAAACGATCAGACATTTTGATTTGCGTTTACCGCATTACAGCGTTCACAAGAAAAACAACCAAATTTCGACGAGAACGACATGTATGCGGAGGCGTCGCTCTTATTTGGCGCGCCTCTCATCGTGTTTTCTCGTCAAGGCTCTTGGTTGTGCCCTCTTGTGGAAACAGGAAACGAGAGGCACGCTTTTTGTCTCTTAAAAGGAAAACAACATGAACATAAAACTGCTCTCCGCCCCCCTTGCCCGGGTTGGGGCAACCCTGTTGCTCGGCCTCTCGATGGCCGCAACCTCCTCCTTCGCAACGGAGTATAAACTCACTGTAAAAAATGGATACATCAGTATTGGGTGGAATGACGTGGGTACATCACTTTTTTGTGAGCCTGGAGAACAATGTTGGGTAAATGTTGATTACGGTGATGACGATCTATCTTTCGCCAATTGGAGTGTTTCACCTGCTACGGCCAATCTAGGGCCGAATTTCAATTTTAAATGCGACGAGAGTCAATTGGTGATGCCGACTATGAATGTGACATTGACGGCAAATATGGTTGCTTCACCCGGTTGGCTTTGTGTAGATCCATATCAAATTCATGCAGAAGAATATCTCGAATGGCGTGTGGGAACAGGGCCGTGGTATAATTATGAAGATTTTGACGACATGGTGTTGAAGCCTGGCACCTGTACCGTGGAGTTCCGCTCGAGATATCCGGAAATAAAGGCACCTGCCGCGCAAACGGTGACAATCGTAAAAGACGAAACTACGTATCTTTTTTGGATTGAATTCAATGCCCAAGGAGGTTCGGTTTCACCTGCTAACAAAGTTTTCACGACCATCTGGAGTCGCACAAACACCTACGGGACGCTTCCCCAGCCGACCCGAGCCGGGTTTGATTTCGACGCTTGGTACACCGCTCCCAATGGAGGCGGCACAAAGATTGTTCCAACCACAGCGTTGGATGGCGGCCGTACGCTGTATGCAAACTGGGGGCCTAAGTCATTTACCGTTACATTTAACGGCAATAACGGCACGCCGGGCACGCAAACTACAAAAGTAATCGCCGGGGAACTCTATGTTTTACCCGAAAATACACCTACGCGCACGAATTTCACTTTTGCAGGGTGGTGGACAGCTGCAACCGGAGGCAAATTGATCGATAGCGATACGATTGTGACGCTTTCCGGAAACCAGACTCTCTATGCGCATTGGGATGCATTCATTTCTCTCGCCGATGCACTGAACACCACCGGTTTGGCCTGGAGTACCGATGATAATGGCACCGGCGAGGGCTGGAGGGGACAAACCCTGTTCAGCTGCGATGGCAAAGCTGCCGCTTTTACGGGCAACAGCCACGGTGATTTGCATACAACGGTTACCGGCCCGGGAATCTTGTCGTTTTGGCATATGACAAAAGGAAAAGAACTCGTTCTTTCGGGTGCCCCCTCCGGGTATGATGAAGATTATCTTTTTGATAATTTTAATTCTGATTGGAGTGGAACATGGGAGCAAGCGGTTGTTTTTATTCCTAACACGGGGTCGTATGGGTTGCATTGGCACACATCTGCCGATAGTGGAGGCGTCTATATCGACAATGTGGTTTGGGAGCCCTGCGTCAGCGTGCCTCTTGCCGAGGCATTGGATGCTTCGAATCTTGAATGGGATGGTGATGGCGCGTATGGCTTGAAAACAAAAACACGCTCGTATGATACGGTCGATTCCGTGTTGTTGCGGGGTGGCCTTACAACAACGGTTTCCGGGCCGGGCGTTTTGACGTTTTTCGCAAAATCCTACGAAAACGGCAATAGTCTCTCTATTCAAAATGATAATAACAGTTTTGAAAATTCCAATCTCTCCACCGAATGGAAATCGTATAAATTTGCAGTCACGGGAGCGGGCGAACAAGCCGTTACATTCACGAGCAGTTGTCAGCATAATGGCGTTTGGTTGGATCAGGTGAGCTGGAAAAGTGCTTCTTGGAATTTAAACACTCAAACGATGCAGATGGAAAACCCGGCGTATGGCTGGGTTCTACAGATGGCCCATGCAGCGGACGGCGGGCTGGATATCGATGAGGTCATCACCTCCCCCGTCGACGATGTGGTTGATCTGCCGCTCAGCAATCCCATCATGGGTACAAGCAAAACCATCACGGCGATCAATGGCAACGCGAAGTATCGCACGCCGAGCAATGGTGTTTTTGCCAAACGCCCGGGACAGCGCTTTGGTACAATAAGCCTTCCGCCCACGCTGAGGTATGTGGGGCCTTCGTCGTTTGCGGGAATTTCCTACGCCTCGCCGAATAGGATCGACCTGCCCAGCGGTACGGTGTACATTGGTTCGAGCGCATTCGCGCAAACCCGCAATATCATTACTTTCAGCCAACCCGCCTCGGTGCGCCTGACCGCCCGGAACGTTGTGGCGTGGGCCAATGCGCGGCGTTCTTATTATTCCACGCCTTACAAGCCGCATATTGTGAAAATTGTTAAGTGGGCGAACCTGCGCCGCGGTATTCGCCTTTTTGCGGCGGCGGAACCGGAAGATCCCACTTACGCTGAAGTGTTGGAAATGATGAACAACGGCGATTTGCCCGAGAACACATGGTACTACACGGAAGGTATGTTTAACGATGCGTCAAACGTGTCGGTATTGGTTGAGGAGGGGTGGTCGGGCGATCTGGATGAGGGTACATCGTTTGCCAAAGGCAATGCGACTCTCGCCGGGGCGCCGGTTGTCTCTCGGGCGGCCAATCAGGTATTGGTTTCGCTTCATGCGGAAGGAGAAACAGGGACTGATTCCTATCTTCTCAATATCGGCAGGCCTTACGGCACGCTCACAACGCCTGTCCGAAATGGCTATACATTCAACGGCTGGTGGACAAAACCGTCAGGCGGCACGCAAGTGATGAGCGCCACAACGGTCTCTCTCTCTGCCGATCACACGCTGTATGCGCGGTGGACGGCTCTCCCCAGCACGTATACCGCCACTTTCGACGGCAATGGCGGTTTTCCGGCAATTACAACGCTGGGTGAGATCCAGAATACCAAATATGTTTTGCCTGAGCTGACTCCGATCCGCACGGGCTATACCTTTACCGGCTGGTTTACCGCCAAGGCAGCCGGCACGCAGGTGAGCGCCGCCACAACCGTTACGGCAAAAGCCGACCACACTCTGTATGCCCGGTGGGCGGCATCGAAATACACCGTCAGCTTCGACGGTCAGGGCGCGACCAATCCTGCAGGCAAGAGTGTCACGTTTGATACTGTTTATGGCGCCGCGTTGCCGAAACCCGCGCGCACCGGGCATACGTTCGACGGCTGGTACACGGAGCCCAATGGCGATGGCGTAAAAGTTCTTTCAACCACCACTGTCGCTACGGCTGAAAATCATACGCTGTATGCCAACTGGCTGGCCAATACATACACCGTCGCCTGCGATGCCGCGCTCGGCTCGCCGGCGAAACAGACCGTTGCCGTGACCTATGGCGAAACCTACACCCTCCCCGCCGCGCCGGTGAGACCGGGATTCGCCTTCACCGGGTGGTTCACCGCCAAGACCGGCGGCGTGAAGATCACCGCAGATTCGGTGGTCTCTATCACCGCGAACCAGACGCTTTTCGCGCAGTGGGTGGTGTATCGAAACACCTATTCCATTTCGTTCGATGCGCAGGGCGGCTTTGTTGAAACTGATGAGATGGAGGTGTCTGAAAATGATGCCTATGGCAAACTTCCTGTGCCGACACTCGATGATTACGCCTTTCTCGGGTGGTATACAGAACCCGATGGCGAGGGCTCACGCGTAACCGCTTACACGGTTGTAAGGCAGGATTCGAGCCACACGCTGTATGCGAAATGGATTGAAAGCGAAATTTTTGTGAGCTTTGATGGTAATGGCGGCGAGCCGGAGATGGAGTATGAATTTCAGATGTATGGCGGCCGGTATGTATTCCCCGAGCCGCCGACTCGCGATGGTTATACCTTCCTTGGCTGGTTCGCCAACAGTGCCGGAACCGGGTTGCCGATCACCTCCTCAGTCCCCGTCACGGAAACCACCGCCTTCTACGCGAAGTGGGTCGCGGCGGGCGCTGTGCCCACCGTGTATGTGATTGCCGACGGCCCCGGTGCGGTCACGATGGCGCCCGCCAACGGTCAGGTCGTCAACGGCAAAGCCGTGACGCTCACCGCCAAACCGGGCAAGGATGCCCTTTTTGTGGATTGGAGCAACGGCGAAACCACCGCCTCCATCAAGGTCGCCCCCGATGCGGACACGGTTTATGTGGCGCGCTTCCGCCTGAAGGCCGACTGCGAGGATCCTGAGATTTATGATGTTATCCCCGGAGATAACCAGATGGTCGGCGTGCGCTTTGAGACGCAGGTGGAGATCAACGACGCCGCCAAACCCGTGAGGTTCACCGCCTCCGGCCTGCCCGCCGGTTTGAAAATCGATGCGGGTACCGGCCTTATTTCCGGCGTGCCGACCAAAGCCGGCGTCTTCGACAAGGTGACCATCAAGGTAACCAGTGTGGCCAACAGCAAGAAGGTGGCATCAATCAATTTGGATCCAATCACCATCGAAGCGCTCCCCTGGAACGCGCAAGGCACCTTCAACGGCCCTGTCATCAACGAGGATTACAGTATGTGCGGAACGTTTACCGCCACAATCGCGGCAACCGGGAAAATCACAGCCAAGGTGGTTTCGATCGCAGGCACATGGTCGTTCACCGCGCCTTCATGGTCGGATAGATGGGAGGATTCTTTCACGGCTTCGATGAAGACCGCAAAGGGCGAAACGCTTGAGTTCTCGCTGGATATCAGCGAACCCTGGAACAGCATCTATCAAATTGGCGGCGAAATCAATGGTCGTTATAGTTTTTGGGGACAACGCAATCCGTTCATCAACACGAAGGATGAATCCTACTCTGCCGCCCGCGCCGCGCTTGGCGGTTACACAGGATATTATACTATGGCGCTCAGCGGGTCGGAGATAGAAGGAAGCGTGGGCGAGGCCGGCAATATCCCCGGAGGTTACGGTTACCTCACGGCAACCATCGATGCGAAGGGCGCTGTCAAATATTCCGGAAAGCTCGCCGACGGCACCTCCGTCAGCGGCAGTTCACCGTTGATAATGAATGAAGACGACGACGGTGTGATTCCATGTGTTGCCGCCCTTTACAGTGCAAAGGGATTTTTGGCAGGCAATATGAACGTGAGCACCAATGGCATGGCCTCGTTCTACGGAGATTGGTCTTATCCGGGTAAAACACCGGCAGGCAAAACACCCGCCACCGAAGATCGCTTCATCATATCCCTTGGAGGCGACGGTTGCCTCTATAATAAGAATATCAGCCTCGCGGCTGACTGGAAGACCTTCTCGGCCGATGAGCTCGAGGTCGGGTTGGCGAGCGACGGCAAGGGGGGCGTCAAAGTGATTAAAGCGGGCAAGGCGCCGAAGTGGGACAAGGAGGCATGGGAATATGTCTACGATGACGAGAACCGCAATCAGGTTTCCATTTCGGTCAACAAAAGCACCGGCCTCTTCACCGGCAAGTTCACCCTCTACGAGGAAATCTGGAATGAGGTGAATGACAGTATCAAGCTCAAAAGCACATCGTTCTCCTATCAGGGGATTCTGATACAATCCGGTCTGGAGTGCATGAGCGGGTGCGACTGGGACGACGACCCCAATATTCCCCCGAAAATGGGAGCCAATTTCACCGGAGCGGGATTCTACCTCATCTCCGAAACCTGGGCGTCGGATGATGCCAAGCCGGTTTTTTATTCCATCAAGCGGTCATATCCCGTGTTCATTGATTAAACGGGAAAAAACGCGGTGCCTGGAGGGCTCTGGGCGCCGCGTTGCTTTTAACATGGGCTTATCAAAACCAACGAAATGTTTCTTGCTCGTTTTTTGCCGGCGTGTTACATTACCCTTGTTTTTTAGATGATAATCGTGGTTTTGGAATTTTCCTCAACGGCAATCACCTGTGAGGGGAACCATTCTACGGAAACCGGAGTGAGGGGCGGATTTTTTATTTGCTTCTCGAAAATCAGGAGCGGAGTATGAAGAAAAAACTGCTGAGGGCCAACCTTGCCCTTCTGGGAACGGCCTTTGTTTGGGTGTGCGGCTGCGCCACGCCGTCGCAATCCGTGAGCCGAACGGAGATTGTCTCGAATGATTCCATCCGCGATGAAAGCTCCGGGATCGGTTCGTATGAAATCCGGACGGTCGCCTCGCAAATGGCGCCGAAAATCCTTGCCTTGCCCGAAATCGCCCATGCGGATGAGGCGATGCGAATCGCAATCGCGCCAATGCGAAACAATTCCTCCTACCCGATGGATATGAATGTGTTTATGACGCGGCTGCGATCGGAGCTTGGGCAGTATGGCGGCGGAAAAGTGCGCTTCTTCGCGCAGGGCAAGGAGGCTCAGGGGCAACGCGGCGCGGTTTTGAAAGAAAAAACCGAGGAACAGCGCGAACAGGTGATCGACGCCGTCGCGGCGAGCATCGCCGACCTGCCTCTGCTTCGAGATGCCGCGAAGCCGCAGGTGCTGGCGGTGACGCCGGCACTGAACGCCAACCTTGTGAACATGAATGCCGATAGTTTTGTGGCTGCGTTGCGGGCAAAGATCGCCGAGCGCGGAAATGGAAAAATCAGGTTCACGATGCCGGGTGAATTGACCGGCGCGGATTATTACCTCACGGGGCAGTTCATTGCCGACAGCATCAAACAGGAAGGCATCGTTAACCTTGTCGATTATATTGCCTTGCTTGAAGATCGCATGCGCGAGGGAAAAGGGCTCGATGTTTACACCTCCAAAGAAGTGGAAATCCATACCCAAAGCAATTTAATCGGTACAACCAGCGTGCTGACCGCGGATCGCCGGAAATCGCTGCTCGATGAAATCCAGAAAAGCGCGGCGTTGCGCGAGGTGCCCGGCGTAACGAAAAAACTCAATGTGATGCTGGTCGAAGCTTCTTCGCGCACCTCCGTCTACGAAAAAATGTTCGATGTGGAGCGTCAGGCGAAAATGGGTTATGCAAAGGCCGCGTATATTTTGAGCGGCGAGGTGAGCAGCGTTTCCAAGCGGGTGGGCGGTCGCGAGGTCAGCTATATCATGGTGAATATGCAGCTGCTTGATCCGGAAACCAATGAATTCCTCTGGGAGGATATTTTTGAAATCAAGAAAAACAGTCAGCTCGGGGTGGTCTACTAACTAACGCGCAAAAGGAGCCTCAAACATGAAAACCAAACGAATTCTCAACACAGCCGCATGCATTGTTCTGGTCGTATTCGCCGGGTGCCGAACCGTGGGCACGGTTGAACGTGCCGACACAGCCAAAGAGGGCTCGCTGGTCTTTGTGCGACCCGATTCATTCAGTGCGTTCGGAACAAAATCGGTTCAGGACTACATTGAGATTGTCTACGAGAAGGTCGATGTCGACGAGAACGGTTTCGCGCATCTTTCCGTGGGCGTTCGCAATCGTGGCGGGCAGCATTTCTGGGATACGGACGCACCCACGGTTCGCCTCGGCGCGCAAGCTTCTTTTTATGCCGCGAAAGGGACTGATTCCGCCCCGATCTGGCAGAGTAACCGCCGCGCTTTTTCCCTTCAGCGCGGCGAAACCACGCACCTTAAATTCGACAGCCCCGTAAAGGGGGCGCTCGGTTATCAGGTCGTTTTTTCGGATTATTAGAGCATGTTTCGAATGAGATTTCTGGATTTTGCGAAGGTGAATTTTGGTTTTGACAAACGCTTGAAGTGAGCCGTAGCAACGCTACGGCGATCTGAAAGGGTGAAGTTCAAAAACAAAAAGCACC
>JAVBLT010000061.1:0-22332 GCA_031553315.1 Kiritimatiellia bacterium | reverse complement strand
GCCATCGACATAAAGGGTAAGGTCGAAGGTGTCCTGGTCGGTGAGGCGGTTGTGCTGGGTGAGGCCGACGCCGAGGGCGTGCGGCGCGGGGGCAGGCACGTGGAGGGTGTAGGTGAGGGAGCCGGCGCGTTCGCGGGCGTGGATGGCGGTGCCTTCGCGGGTCCAGGCGCCGGTGGTGAAGACGGCGGAGGCGCCGTTGACGGTGCCGCCTTGAGTGGCGAGGGTGGCGCCGGCGAAGTCGGGCTCGAGGGGGTTGGTGCGCGCGGAGAGGATTTCGATACCGTCGGAAATGCCGTCGCCATCGGTATCGGCCACGAGGGGATGGGTTCCGGCGCGGTATTCGGCGAGGTTGTTCAGGGCGTCCTGATCCGGGTCGAGGTAGGTCTCGCCGGCTTTGAGGGGGTTGAAGCCATGCATCACTTCCCAGCCATCGGGCAGCAGGTCGCCGTCGGTATCGGGATGGGCGGGGTCGGTGCCGTAGATCGACACTTCGTCGCCATCGCTCAAACTATCCCCATCGGTATCGGGGTTGAGGGGGTCGGTGCCGTAGAGGTCGATTTCGAGGCTGGCGCAGAGGCCGTCTTGGTCTTCATCGGTGAAGGCGCCGGTGGTGGTGATGGTCTGCAGGCCGGTGGCGGTGTTGAAGAAGTGGTCGGTGGCGGTCCATTGGCGGATGACGGTGCGCGGGTCGTCTTGGCCGGGGGCGGGCGGGTCTTGGTTTACGGTGTTTTGCCGGTCGGCGGCGAGGAAGGCGATTTCGTTGGCGGTGAGGGCGCGGGGCCAGAGGCCGATGGCGGCGAGTGTGCCTTTGAAGTAACGCCCGGCGCTGGTCCCGGGGCGACCGATGCCCCAGGGGCAATCGAAGTTTTCAGGGGTGGCGGTTTGGGTGGCGGCGAGCTCGCCGTTGCGGTAGAGCTCGAAGGCGGTTCCGGTGAAACGGCCGGCGAGGTGAACCCAGGCGTTGAGGTCGGCGGCGGGCATGGGGGCGGCGGCGAAGTGGTTGCCGCCGTTCCAGTAGCCGAACTGGTAGGCGCCGTTCTGGATGCGCAGGGTGATTTCCCGGTTGACCGTGCCGGTCCAGATGAGGCCTTTTTCGATGATGACGCGGTTGCCGTTGTTCGCCGCGGGGTTGACCCAGGCGCTGACGGAGAAGGGTTGGCTCACATCGAGGTCGCCGAGTGAATCGGGCGGGAGGAGCGTGCCGCCGCCGTCGCCGTCGCAGGCGGTTGGTTCGGCGCGCCAGAAGGCGGGGGATGCGCCGGGGGAGAGGTTGTCGCGTGTTTCGGGTGCGGCGAGGAGGGCGATTTCGCTCGGGTGCAGCGCGCGGGACCAGATGCCGATCCGGCGGATCTCGCCCTGCCAGTGGCGCGCGGTGTTGTACAGGTCGTGGCCGATGGCCCAGCGTTCGTTGAACGAAGCGGATGCTCCGGCTTTTTCGGCCACGCGGATGCCGTTGCGGTAAAGCTCGAAGGCGGCGCCGGTGAAGCGACCGGCGAGGTGGACCCAGGCGTTGCGGTCGGCGGCGGGGATGGCGAAGGAGGCTTGAGCGTCGGCGCCGTCCCAGTAGCCGAACTGGTAATGGTTGTTGTTGATGCGCAGAAAGATGCAGCGGCGAATGGGGTTGCTGCCGCCGTGATGCATGATGACCCTGTAGCCGCTCGAATCGCCGGGCCGGACCCATGCGCAGAGGGTAAAGGGGCGGGCGGTGTTGAAACCGGCGGGGACGCCGGGGGGAAGCGACAGGGATCCGGTGAGGCCGGAACAGGCGAGCTCGGAGGGAAAGGCGTAGACGCGGCCGGCGCCGACGGCCGTGTCGGCGATGTCGCGCCAGGCGACTTGGGGGTCGGGGTCGGCGTTGTCGGCGGCGGTGGCGTAGCCGGTGATTTCGGGCGTGATGCCCCGCCCGGCGGGGCCGGCGTAATCGGGCGGAAGAAGGAGCGCCGGCGCGGTCGCATCGTTCAATGTGAAGGGCTGAACGGCGGAAGCGGCGTTGCCCGCCTCATCCCACGCCGTCCACACCCGGTCGAAGGCAAGCGCGCGGCCCGCGCCGGAAAGATCCCAGGCGGAGGGCGAGTCGGCATGGCGGACGATTGGGGCAGGCGTCACGGCGTCCCAAGCCGCAGGCTTCCCGCAGGCTTCCGGCTCCCAACCATCCGCCGGCAGCTCACAGGCCACAGCGGGCGGCTCCGTCAGAGCCGGGGGCGTGGTATCCAGCGCGAAAAGCGGCTGCCGCGCCACAGACCCGATCCCCGCCGCGCTCCAGTCGCGCGTGCCGGCGGCCAGAAGGCTTCCGGCGCCGTGGCCCGATTTTCCCAGCGCATACAGCATCGCGCAGGCTTCCGGTGAAAGCGCTTCACTCCAAAATGCCACCTCGCCGATCTCGCCCTGAAAGGAACGGCTGTTGTCTGTGGCGTGACCGCCGATCGTCCAATCCGCCTCAAAGGCGGCCGGCGCCACCGCCGAAACGCGCGAAGCCAGCAACACTCCGTTGCGGTAAAGCCGATAGGCCGAACCATCGTAAACGCCCGCCAAATGAACCCACGCATTGCAATCGGCCACCGCCGCCGCACCCGTGGCGAAGTGATCCGAACCGTTCCAGGAGCCAAATTGATAATTCCCTCCCGACACCCGCAGCGAAAGCTCGCGCCGGAGAGGCTCCATCACATGGCCATGCGCCGCGATCAGCTGAAGACCGGTGAATTTTTCAGGCCGGAACCACGCCGAAACCGTCACAGCCCCGCTCAGATTCAGCGCCGGCGGCCTGCCCAGATTCAGCCGCGTCGCCTTGAAGCGCGCTGTCAGCCCGAACGGCACCCCCGCCCCCGGCTCAACCGCCGCAACCGCACCCGGCACCCCGGAAACCGCCCCTAACGGATCCTCAAAACACCCGCCCGTCACCCGCAGCACTGCCCGGCGGCTCTGCGCAAGCAAGGCGACCGAATCCGAAAACGCGAGATTCTCCGGCGGAAACCCGTACAGCGCCGCCGGGCGCGCCGTCACCGGCAAAAAGAAATCAGGCGGCAGCGGAAGCGGCGCCGCCGCCTCCTTCACGACCCATTCACCGGGAATCGCGGAATCCGGCCCCGCCGGCCACTCCTGATCATCGCCGGCCCCGTCGCCATCCGAATCGGGGTTCAGGTCGGAAGTACCCAGGGCCGCTTCCTGATCCGCATCCAGCCCGTCGCCATCCTCATCTACATAGAGCGAAATCGACTTCAACGCCCCCTCCCCGAGCGGCGATACAAAGACCCAAACCGCCCCCGGATATTCATTCAGCGGCGCCACCGCCATTCCTTCAAATGCATCCAGCGCAACAAGCGCATTCAGATCCGCATCAAACAGCGCCACCTCAAACGCCGCCCCCGCATCCAGCTTCACCGTCAGCGGGCGCCCCAGAATCTCCCGATCGATCCGGAAAGAAAGGCTCTCATCGCCCGCCCCCGTGAAGACCCAGCCCGCCTCCGCCGAAAGCGCCCCGCCCCCCACGCCAACCGTGGTCAGCCAGCGCGGTGCGGATCGCGGCTGAACCACCCCGGGCGAGAGCAGACGCAAGTCGACCTCCGCCCGCGACGGTTCCGCCCGGACCGGCACCCCGAAAAAAGCCGCAACGCTGAAAATGGAGAGCATCACTATCTGTTTCATGGCAGACCCCTTTTTTGAAAACAGGCGGGTATGTTACTTGCAATACAGGATCATGGTATACCCCGCGATTCAAAGAAAGCAAGCAAAATAATTGGAACCCGAATCCAAAAAAAACCGAAATCAAAAATTCATCAATGAACGAACGATTGATAAACCCAATCAAATATTCAAATTGATATCAAAAAAACACCCTCATTGATTCCAGGATCGGCAAAACGAAAAATCGATTTTTTCAATTCCCTTTTGGATTGATTGATTCTTAAAATAAAGTATACTTTAATATTCACTCTGAATTTTATTCAAATTATGTATAGAGTCTCTCCTCTCTTGACTGATTCACTTCATTTTGCAATTTGAACAATTTGCCACTTGCAATTCACAGCCTCGAAAAGGTTGAAAAGAATGCACCTTTATCGTATACTGTACGGCACAAAAGGAGTTTTTTTATGAAGTGTACATGTGGTGCGAGTTGCTCGTGCTCGAATGCGCCGACGCTGGTGATTCTGGCTGCCGGCATGGGAAGCCGCTACGGCGGGCTGAAGCAGGTCGACCCTGTGGGCCCCTCGGGCGAAACCATTATGGATTATTCCATTTACGACGCTCTGCGCGCAGGTTTTAACCGCGTGGTCTTTGTGATTCGCAAAGATTTTGAAGCCATCTTCCGTGAACAGATCGCCTCCAAATACGAAGGCAAAATCGCGATCGACTTCGCTTTTCAGGATTTCAACGATCTGCCCCCCGGCTGCGAAGCCCCGGCCGAACGCACCAAGCCCTGGGGCACCGCCCACGCCGTGCGCGCCGCCCGCCATGCCGTCAGCACTCCCTTCGCCGCCATCAATGCCGACGATTTCTACGGCGCCGACGCTTTTCAACGCCTCGCCACGTTTCTCGCCACCCAAAAACCCGGCGCAAAACCCATGCGTTTTGCGATGGTCGGTTACCGCCTGGATCAGACGCTCTCCGAAAACGGCTCCGTCGCCCGCGGCGTCTGCACCCTCGATGCCGATTCCATGCTCACCGGCATCACCGAAATGACCAAAATCGAGCGCAAAGCCGGCGCCATCGCCAACCATGAAACCGAGCTCCCCCTGCCGCTCACCGGCGCGGAACGCGTTTCCATGAACCTCTGGGGCTTTTCGCCCGACATCTTCGCCACCATGGAAAGCCGCTTCACAACCTGGCTCAAGACCAACGCCTCCAATCCCAAATCCGAGTGGTACATTCCCTTCTACGTGAACGACCTCGTGGGCGAAGGCCTGGCCACGGTGGAAGTGCTGCCCACGGAAAGCTGCTGGTTCGGCGTGACCTACAAGGAAGATAAACCCGTCGTCGTCGCCGCCATCCGCGCGATGGTCGACAAGGGCATCTACCCCGAACAGCTCTGGAAGTAAAACCGTTCACCGAAAGCCAATTCCCCGCCCGGGGATTGGCTTTTTACCATTAAGGAGGAGCGATGTTGTCCGTGTTGAGTTTTCATCAGATTTTGAGCGCATTCGTGGTGATGTTCGCAGTGCTCAACGTGATCGGCACCATTCCCGTTGTGCTGGAACTGCGGTCAAAGGGGTTGCAGATCAGCCCCTCGAAAGGGGCGCTCTGGTCGTTTGTGCTGCTGCTCGGCTTCTTCGTGGCGGGAAACATGATCCTGAAGCTCTTCCAGGTCGACATCGCCTCCTTTGCCGTGGCCGGCGCCATTGTCATTTTTGTCATTGCGCTCGAGATGGTGCTGGGCGTTGAGATTTCCAAAACCATGGGCCCGATGAAAGACGCCACCCTCATTCCCGTGGTCTTTCCCCTCATCGCCGGCGCCGGATCTTTCACCACGCTTCTTTCGCTTCGCGCCGAGTATCAGGCCGCCAACATCCTCATTGCCCTCGTGCTCAACATGCTCGTGGTCTTCCTCGTGCTGCGGTCGACCGATAAAATCGAGCGCCTCATCGGCAAAGGCGGCATCTACATGATGCGCCGCTTCTTCGGCGTGATCCTGCTTGCGATTGCGGTGCGCCTCTTCACGGTCAACATTGCCTCGCTCATTGCCCTTGTGAAACAATGACCGATCTTGAAACACTCTCAGGAACCGTCGAAAACGTTGTTTTTCACAATGAAGACACAGGCTACACCGTCTGTGCCGTGCGGCCCGTTCAAACCGTCGTCGGCGGCAACGACCTTGTCACCCTCGTGGGCAAATGCGCCGCCATCTGGGAAGGAGAAGAGCTCACCGCCCGCGGCGAGTGGATCAACAGCCCGCACTATGGCCGGCAGTTCAAAGCCCAAACCATCACCTGCATCGCCCCCACCTCCGCCGAAGGCATTCGCCGCTACCTTTCCAGCGGCATGATCAAAGGCGTGGGAAAGGTCACCGCCCAGCGCATCGTCGACCACTTCGGCGCCAACACCCTCGATGTGCTCGACAAAGCCAGCGCCCGCCTCGAAGAAGTCGACGGCATCGGCCGGGCCAAGCGCCTGCTCATCCGCGAAAGCTGGGTCGAGCAACGCAGCGTGCGCGACATCATGATCTTCCTGCAATCCAACGGCATCGGCACCGGCCAGGCCGCCCGCATTTACCGCCGCTACGGCGCCGACGCGATCGCCGTGGTCAAACGCAACCCTTACCGCCTCTGTGAAGATGTGTGGGGCATCGGCTTCAAAACCGCCGACGCCATCGCCGCCCGAGTCGGCATTTCCCCCGAATCCGAGCTTCGCGCCCAGGCCGGCCTCCTCTACTTCCTCCGCACACAAGCCGAAGACGGCGGCCACTGTTTCGCCATCGAATCGGAGCTCCTCCTCCAGGCACAGGAGCTGCTCAACATCCCCCTCGAAATTCTCGCCGAAGCCCTCAAAGCCGAAACCGCGCGCGGCAAACTCGTAAAAGAAGAACAGCGCATCTACCTCTGCGACCTTTATCACGACGAAATGCGCGCCGCCCAAAAGCTCCTCCACCTCGCCGCCACCCCACCCTCCTTCCCCCCCATCGCCGCCGATAAAGCCGTGCCCTGGGCCGAGCGGAAAATGGGCCTCACCCTCGCCGCCGCCCAATGGGAAGCCCTCTGCAAAACCAGCGCATCCAAAGTCGCCCTCATCACCGGCGGTCCGGGCGTGGGCAAGACCACCATCATCCGCGCCCTCTGCGAAATTTACGCCGCCCGCAAGCTTCGCATCTTCCTCGCCGCCCCCACAGGCCGCGCCGCCAAACGCATGAGCGAATCCACAGGCCGCCCCGCCACCACCCTCCACCGCCTCCTCAAGTACCAGCC
This sequence comes from Kiritimatiellia bacterium, assembly GCA_031553315.1. Taxonomy (GTDB): domain Bacteria; phylum Verrucomicrobiota; class Kiritimatiellia; order RFP12; family DVOR01; genus JAVBLT01. The sequence continues at coordinate 15,439 of JAVBLT010000061.1, read as the reverse complement.
CCAAACCCGCGATTTCCTCTACAACGCCGAAAACCCCATCCCCGGCGACTGTTTCATCCTCGACGAAGCCTCCATGCTCGACATCACCCTCACCCGCCAAGTGCTCGACGCGCTCCCCGCCGCCGCCACCCTCATCATCGTGGGCGACACAGACCAGCTCCCCAGCGTCGGCCCCGGCAATGTGCTCCACGACCTCATCGCCTCCCGCGCCTTCCCCTGCACCCGCCTCACCGCCATCTACCGGCAAGACGTCACCGGCTACATCGTCCGCAACGCCCACCGCGTGAACCAAGGCGACCGCTTCATCCTCCCCCCCAGCGGCGAGAAAAGCGATTTCTACTTCATCGAGACCGCCGAATCCGCCGACATCCTCACCCGCACCGTCGAGCTCATGACCCGGCGCATCCCCAAACAGTTTCAGCTCGACCCCCTCCACGCCGTCCAGATCCTCACCCCCATGCGCCGCGGCACCCTCGGCGCCGAAAACATCAACGACGTGATCCAGCGCACCCTCAACCCCACCGGCCCCGCCCTCAACCGCGGCGGCACCCTCTTCCGAAAAAACGACCGCGTGATGCAGCTCTGCAACAACTACGACAAAGACGTGTTCAATGGCGACGTCGGCCACATCGCCGCCGTCGACGAAGCCACCCGCGAGCTCGTTGTGCTTTACGACGGCCGCCCCGTCACCTACCAGCAATCGGAGCTCGACGAGCTCACCCTTTCCTACGCCTGCAGCATCCACAAATCCCAAGGCAGCGAATACCCCGCCGTCATCCTCCTCCTCCACACCCAGCACTTCAAGCTCCTCCAGCGCAACCTCCTCTACACCGCCATCACCCGCGGCCGCCGGCTCGTCTGCGTCGTCGGCTCCTCCAAAGCCATCTCCATCGCCCTCAACAACAACCTCGTCCGCGAGCGCCGCACCACCCTCTGCCAGCGGCTGGATATAAAAGGGCGCGGTTCCTCATAATGTACTGCGTGGTGTATGGAGCGCCGATATAATCAGCGCTTCCTTAATCTGATTGCAGGCATCTACAATTATGAACTCACCGCATAATTTCGCAAGAAGTCCAATAAATCGATTCTGTTTTACAGATAACGATTTATTGAAAACAAAGATTGGTCGGCCATCTCCCTCTTTCTTTGAACTGGCCGCGCTCGCGGAAAGAGTATTGGCGCTGGTGGGGTGATTACACAATTATTCATAGGTTGCCAAGATGACTCGCGAAAATGCATGGCAATCTGGGAGTCAAAAACCGAAAGGAGATGCGATGAATATTTTTTGAATATTTTTATTGATTCTTGCGCATTTGTGTATTACCATGCCTGCAACAGTTGGAGAAGAACCATGGACAAAAATACACGCGAAACCGTATCACTCACCTTTGAACCTCATTTTGATGCCATTTTGGATGCAATCAAAAGGGGGATTGAGTTTTTTTCAGCAAACAGTATTACGCTAAACGCAAGGCTGTGTAAATCAACAAGGGCGTATGCTGTCAATGACTGTATTCGGGAAGAGTTGAGCCATTTTGCTGCGAAAACTCCTGGATTTGACTGCCGAACAGAGCACAAGGGTTTTTTGCTCACCTATAACGGTTACGCACTTCGCCCCAAAAAAGTAGATGATAATTTTCGTTCCTCCAACATTCCGACGCAGCGTGTTAATGATATCCTTTCACAAGATTATTTCTCTCAAGAATGGGCTCAACCAATCCAATATCAATATCTTACGCTTGGATACCAACTCACCGACATCAACACGCTTGATGGACTTTTCATCGTTATGGAGGGGGAAAAACATTCCGTTTCGTGGGTGATTCCGATTGATAAAAGCGCTGCATACACAGAGTCTATGTTTACTCTTCCTGATCTGCCGGAGCAAGAACCGGAAAAACGCGTTCACGTCAAACCTGCTGCCACAGGCAAGAAAAAGAAAAGCGTTTAACAAAGTGTCTTTTCGAAAGAGGGGTTTCTATCGCATTGTCATTTGAAAACGGAGGTGAAAAATGACAACAGAAAATGACCGTTTCAGTTCTTATATGTTCCGTCTAGCCAGAACGTTTCGTTCATTGACACAAGCGGAATTATCAACCGCATCAAGCATTGCCCAAGCAAAACTTTCTCGATTTGAACATGGGCAAGGTGCTCCAGACGAAAACGAGATTCAGAGAATCGCGCAAGTGTTGTCTTTTCCTGTTTCCTTTTTTTATCAAAATACAGACGCTGATTATCCAACGGGGCTTATTTTCCATCGCAAACGAAGTAAGCTCGCATTGAAAACTCGGTTGAAAGTCGAATCAGGATCGAAAATCTTTCTCGAATCCCTTAAAAAGCTTTTATCGGAGTTGGAGCTTGAAACCAATGTAAGAAAAATGCCAATTGAGGAGTACAAAGATCCTGTAAAAATTGCAATGATGTTGCGTTATTATTGGAAAATTCCTTCGGGGCCAATCCAAAACCTCACAAAGGTACTGGAAGATAAAGGTATTATTGTTCTGAAAATGAACATGGATACAGAGCTTCTGGATGGTTTTTTTACTGAACATAATATTCCATGTATAATCATCAATTCAACCATGTCCGCCGATCGTCAACGTTTTACACTTGCGCACGAGCTTGGTCACTTGATTATGCACTCAATTCCATCGAGCACAACGGAAAATGAAGCAAATCGTTTTGCTGCCGAATTTTTGGCTCCCGCTGACGATATCAAGGAGTATTTCATGCGAAAGAAAATTGATTTCGAATTGTTTGCTCAATTGAAGCCAATTTGGCGCATTTCGATGGCGGCATTGATTTACCGCGCTGAAGATTTGAAGTTTATTGCCGATTCAACAAAGCGACGTTTCTTTACCGAAATGGGCATTCGTGGTTTCCGAAAAACAGAACCGATTCCCATTTCCGGTGAAAAGCCAACTCTTCTCACAGAAATTATAACAACTTATAAAAAAGAATTTGATTATTCTGATATTGAAATGGCTGAATTGTTAAGTCTTGATATTTCGGATTATTTTCAATTTTTTGGTGTACAAAAAATCGTTCCAATTTTTCAAAGACCAGCAATAATTCGATAATGGTGATCAGGGGCGGCCTCACTTGGCCGCCTTCTTCTTCTTTTCCTCTTCCCTCCACCCTTTCACCCCGCGCTTGAGGAGGCGGCGCTGGAGAGGGTTATTGACGTTGCGCCCGTCTTTCTTTGGCGGATTTCAGCGCTGTCTGGCTTTCCTTCTTTTGTTGTTTCAGCGCTTCCTTGTCGGTGTGCCCTTCTTTGAATCGCTTGGCTTGGCGGAGGGGCGGCAGCGTGCCGAGTATCAGTTCGAGCCATTTGTTTTTGGCTTCTTCCCACTCATCGCCCGTTGCGAGTACAAACGCATCGTGTCCGTCGGAAATGATTTCTGTCAATGCCTGAATGAAGGAATCCGCAGGGAGCAATCCGCCGTCGCCGTGATAACCGGTCAGCTTCCTGCCTTCCAGTTCGTAGCGTTCGTAAACCTCGTTGATCACGTTCCGGCTAAACGCGCCGGCCATCATGCTTGAGACGGCGCCCACAAACACGAGGCCGCTCAACGGGCCCAGCATCACGTTTTCAAAGAGCCGCGCCCACCAGCGTTTCCATTTGTCCTCGTCGTCCCATTCGCCGAGTACGCCCGCGAGGGCCGCCTCGATTGCGGATAGCCAGAAGGGCACCACGATGTGGTTGATGAAGAACACCCGCGCAAACGTCTGCCAGCGTTTGGAATTTTTCGGCGAGGCGGCCAGTTCCGCCGCCGCCGTCAGCCCCAGCATCAGTTGCTGGCGCGGCGAGCTGACAAACTGAAGGAAAATTCCGTTCCGGGCGTCTTGCTGTTCAAGCGACAGGTTCATGACCCGGTTGCTCTGCGCGGTGGAGTCCACGATCATCATGGCGTAGGCCGCCGCGCGTTCGATGGCTTCCGGTTCGCTCAAACCGTGGCGCATGGCTTCCGTCTTTTTTTGGAGAAACACCGGTACCACCGCGATTGCGCCGATCTGGTCGCCCCATGTCAGCGGCTTGAAGCCGGCATCGATAATCGCTCCGCCAGCAGAGCGAATTCCTGCCGTTATCCGGTTTTCGCCGCGTGCGTTTGCCATCGCGGGGTTCACGGGGTTGTTCCACCGGATGGCCGCTTTTGAGTGGATGAACTGCCTCCAGAGCGCCCCAAACGCTTCTTTGTTGCGAAGCGTTTTCAGCCACAACCCGGTCATGCCGTCAATCCGGAGCGCCGCCGTGAAAAAGCCGCTCGTCTGTTTGAGTGCGCTCGGAATATTGTTCCACAGGTAAAAGATGCTCGTTGCCCGCGTCAGCTCCTTCATCATGTTGCCTTCCGCGCTCGGAAGCACGCGCGGCGGTCCCATCAAGACCCGCTTCACATGTTCGGTATGCTTTTCCAACACCCGATGGCCGAACGCCTCCTGAATGGCCGTGGTCACCTTCTCGCCCAACAGCACCCGCTGAATCGTTTCGCCGCTCTCCGCATAGCCCAGCGTGTGGGCGGCGTCTTTCATTCTCAGCATGGTCAGACGGTAAAAGCCGGCGTTTTGGTCGATGTCGTGCCCGTGCTGCACGCGCACCGAAAGCGACGACGCCCACGGGCGGAACGCCCGCGCCTCGGTGGCCGCGCCATCCCTTTTCGGGATATACACCTGCACAGGCGAATAATTTTGGCTCTTCGCATACGGCAGCCCCACCGTCTCCATCCGCTTTTGATTCAGCAGATTAAACTGCCAGTCGAAGAATCCGCTCATCTCGCGGTAGAAATCAATCACGCGCGGGTCGCGCCCCAGCACCTCTTCGAGCAGATTGAAATACGCGCCGTCGCGGCCATGCGTCAGGCAGTTCTCCGCATAGTCGCTTTGGCGAATCGCCGCCCACATGTGAAGCGCCGTATCCATCGTCCACTGCGTCTTTTGCCTCCCCCGGTTCAGCTTCTCGGAAAGCTCCTTTCCCAGCGGCCTGTTCATCACCCGGTTAAACTCGCCGATGCTCTTGAAATGCTTCAAAATCGCCCGGCGAATCATTTCCCCGGCCAGCCTCTCATGGTTCTGCTTTTCGTTCTCCGCCTGGCTCATCATCAATTCAATCAGCTCGCCCGCTGCGATGGACTGCGCCCGTGCGTTCTCGTCCTTCTGAAAACGCGTCAGCAGACGAACCGACGTGTTGAACATCCCGGAGCTCACGTCCATGAGGTTGCGCTCGATGAAGCCGAGCTCGCCGGGGTTCACACGACCCTCTTTGGGCACGATGCTTGCGGCCAAATCCTCCGAAAGCGCCCTATCCGCCGCCAGAACCGCCACCTTGCGCGTGTTGAACGCCTGCTGCTCATTCGCCAGCCGGTTCTTGATATCGTCCACAACATCCTTCAACTCGGCGAGGGGCTTGTCCTTCATGCCGCCGTACATTCCCAGAATTTCCAGATACCCGGCATCGTAAAACGCCTGTTGCGACACCGTGGCCGCGCGTTCGCCGGAATCAATCGCCTCATACAGCGCAATCTGCCGCGGCAGCTCCGTCGGCCCCAGCCCGATTGCCCGTATCACCATCCGCGCCCATTGGTTCGTGAGCGCCGCCGAGTCGCCCTTGAGCTCCGCTTTGTTGCCCTGCGTGTAGTGCTTCGCATACGGTTTCAGCGCCTTGCGCACGTCTTTCATCACCGACGCCCGCGTCTGCCGGATCATATCCTCCGAAAGCGTCTTGGTCACCGCCAGCAACGCCCCGTCCACATCCGCCTCCGTTTTCCAGTCGCCACCCAGCAGCCGCCCAATGCGCCTGTTCACGCGCCCCTGCGCCCGGCTCGGCACATACATCTGCATCAGCCGCTCCGAAATATCCGCCGCCGTCTTCACGTACTCCGAAAGAATCGCGGGGTGCTCAAAGAGGTTGCCGCCCGCTTCCAAAACCCCGGCATGTTTGCCGCTGCGCCGGATGTAGTCCTCCGTGATGAGCTTGATCAGCACGCCCGCCTCTTCCGGGCTTTTCAGCGAAACGCCGAAATCGGAAAGCAGTTTTTTCAGCAGCTCGGCCTTCTTTTTGTTGCGGATCGCCTCGCGCTGAATCTCCTCCAACTCTTCCGCGCTTGCGGCCGCCTCCTCTTCCGCGTCGTCACCCTGATTCTCTTCGCGCTTCCTGCGACGCGCCTCCTCCGCCTCGCGGTCGCGTGCAACCGCTTGGTTCAGACGCTCCAGAATCTGCTTCTTTTCAGCCGTAATCCGCACGTAGGATTCTTGAACAGCCGCCGCATCTTCCTCCGTCAGCGCCACGTCATCCTCGGAAAGAACGCCTTCATCGTCCGCTTCGGAGGCTTTGCCGTCCGCATCGCTCCTCTTCTCTTTGCGCATCGGCAACACGCCTTCGAGCGATTTCAGAATATCGTCGAAATTGAAACCGCTCTTCACAAGAATCTCCGAATAGGTGGTGCCGGTCGCCTTGGCAATCATCAACGCCGTCATCTTCTCGGCCTCCCTTAAAACGAAGGCACGCTTCCGCGCCCCCTCCTCGGCCAGATTCCAAAGCGTCGTGCCCAGCCTGATGCGCTTCTCGCCGCCGAAGTGGTCGCGCACCGCCCGGTTCAAGGCGGCATCAGTCAGCTTCTCGCTGATGTTGCCGCGAATCACCTCCGCGCCCTTCACCGCCTCGGCCATCACCGCGTCGGGGTAGCGCACATTCGCCCGCCGGATAATCGCCATCGCCTTTTCACGCGCCGCCTTGTTTCCGCGCCCTCTCACAAGCTCCGCCGCCGCCATGCCCGCCGCCAGTTCATTGCGAATCTTGCTCAATACATCAAGCTGGAAGCGGGGATCATACTCCCGCTTGTTAAACCGCTTTGACAGCGGGATGATTCTTCCATCATGGTCATACGTTACGGCGTCAATCAGCTTCCGGTTGTTTTTTGTATTTTGGTAGACGTACTCTTTTCCGTCGTCATACCCCAGCTCGGCAATCGAGTTTCCATCCCACCAGAGTTGATTCAAGGGCACGCTCATCCTGATAATCCGGTACCCTTCAACGATTCCGGCCCCCTCCATTTTTGCATACGCACGGGATGGCGAGACCCAATCCCCGTTGCGCAACTTGTCCTCGCGAACCGTTTTAGGCACGGCGCGGTAAACGCGGAGAGTCGCCACATTCGGTTTTCCCTCCGCTTTTAATTGCTTGTTTCTGTCCAGCGCGTGTTTAACAGCATAAAATGATTCGTACTCCTCTTGTCCATACTGATAATAGCGCGGTGTTGTCCAGTAGTCGTCGGGGACGAGCCCCGACTCCATGATGGTTGCAAGTGAATCATCTTCGCGGTTGGGCGCGCGATGATTCATCCGGTAATCAGAGACCGAAAGATACCCGGTTTTTCGCGCCGCCGCATCAACCATTTTCTGTGCGGTATCCATATCGCCGCGCTCCACGGTATCAAGATATGCACGGTCTTCTTTCTTGGAAAGCTGATACCGGATGTCGGGGTTGCCTCCATCGAAGGTGCCGACGTTATCGGTCGCGGATTTGATCTGCGTGGGATTGAAAACGGCGATTGTTGTGGACGGATCAAGATTGACCGAGTCAGTGAAACGCGGGTCTACAACATTTTGAGCCATCATGCCGTCATGGCCGTTTCGTTGCGCTTCATCAATTTCATCCCAGAATTCGGTCTTTCTTTTTCCTCCCTCATCGCGCACCAACGGATTACGCAGATTGAGGAAAACCGCATAAACTGTCTCTGTATAATCTTCATCGTGTGGGCGAGCATATTCTTTTGCAAGGGCTTCACTCGTGGTAAAGAAAAACCCGTTTTCACTCCGACCATAATCGGAATCGAACTCTGTAAACTCGGAACCGAATAATGAGGGGGAGCCGTGATAGACGACGAGCGGTTCGCCATTTTCATCGCCTATTTTCGATACATCGTTGGGGTTGACAGAGTTAAACCACTGTGCTAGTCTATCATCATGAGAAGGGGCGAAACCATCCGCCAGGTCAATATTCCTGGAGTTGGAGAGGGTCGCCCCTTCTTTTAATGGGGAATTTTTTTCCGCCTGAGGCAAAATCGGGGTTTGGGATGAAGATTCCCCAATTTCATATAATTCGATATTGGAAATAAACGTTGAATGAAAAACGTGGTTCGGGTCGGAGGGCTTCTTTTTCGATGGAGCCGTTTCCTGAACGGTAAAGCGGATGTAGTATGTTTCAGCCTTGATTTCACCGTTAACTTCGTTTTCAACGGTGAATTTATTGACGAAGTTTTTATAACCAAGGAAGTTGGGATGGCTCTTATGTATTGTTCCATCAGGTCGAATGCCTAAATCCTCTTCCGTCTTGTCATAAGCATGAATCGCCGTCCGGTAAAGCTCGCCGAGGTGGCGAAGAATGCTTCCGATTGGGAAACCTTTGTGCCGGAGAATTTTGCCGATTGCGGAATTCGGAAAGACCGTGGCATCACCCTCTCTATTTTCAATCACGCCGAATTATTGAAAGATGGCCTTGGCTTCGGCTTTCGTGACTGGTTCCGCCTTGTCATACACCTTCGCCTCGATCGCCTGAGCGGCGCTGATTTTCGCCAATGTCAACCAGTCGCCGAACCAACGTTTGAAGGCGGGGGTACGCACTTGGAGCCATTGGCGCGCGTTGAGTTTGGTGGGCTGGCCGTTGGGGGCTTTCATCCAGCCAGGTTTCATGGAGCCGTCGGGGCGGGTGTATTGCTTTCTGACCTCCCGCATTTCCAGCGTATCGTTGCGCGGATTGTGGGCAAGCCCGGCGGCTTGCATGAGCGCATCGGCCAATGCCTCTTCGTTGCCCGTGGAGAGTTGGAAGCGGATGCCATTGTCGCCCTCAAGGTCGGCAAGCGCGGCTTCGTGTTGGGCAGCGGCGTCCTCCAACGTCTGATCCATTTCAAAATCCAGATAATCGACCTCGCTGGCGATGGCGTTGGCGAGCGATTTGGCTTCACCGCGAATAGCATTGAAAAGCACATCCGGCGAAGGCTCGGAAAGTAAACCCTCATTGTAAAGCTCCTGTGCCACTTGATCAGGCGCGGAACCGTGCTTGCCGTAAATCCGGCTCGCCACATAGCCCAGCTCGCGCATCCCCGGCGCACCGTCATACTCGCCGCCGATGTTGGCGTGGCCGTTTCGGCGCTTCTGCAACGCCGTCGCGCTCACCAGCCGCCCGCCGTCAAGACGCTCCAGAACCGGATAATTCCCGTCGGTCATGCGCTGACCGGGGCCACGGGTCTCAATCACCTTGGCCTGTTTGTCGCGGGATTCTTTCAGCGCGGCCATTTCGTCGGCATACCGCTTGTGCTCGTCGGCCACGGCCAGTTCCTTCGCAATGGAGCCGTCAAACCTCGCCAATGCCCGGCGCGTGGTTTCAACCCGCTTCTCCGCCTCTTTCACGGCACGCCCGGCCTTGCGGATGCGCTTCTGATTGCCCGACGCCTCGGCCTCTTCAAGCGCCTTTTGCGCCTTCTCCAGACCGCGTACCGCCGCCTTGTTGGCCTCGGCCGCCGTTTTCTCGCCGCCTCGGCGCACGGCCTCGCCAAGCGACACCTCGTGCATCAGCGCGTTATACTCGGCTTCCGTCATCAAATCCGGGTGCCGGAGCAGAACCCGCTGCCCGACCAGCGCCGCAGACCGTTTCAGCAAATCCGCCCGCTCCTCTGCCGGCAATGCCGCGATTGAGGCGGCCTCCTGCGAAAGCAATCGGCTTTCGCCCTCCTCGCGCAACACCGCGCCAAAGGCTTGCCCCAGCTCCGTATCACGCTGGGTAACGGCCTCTTTGAGTGCCGCCGCAAAGAGACGCCCAAACTCATCACGCATTACATCAGGGAGCGCAACTTGTTCCGCATACGCCCGTCCAACCAAATCGGCCAAATGCCCAACCGCTTCACGAACCCTTACCGCCTCGGCATCCGGCAATGCGCTCTTTCCACTCATCACTCCGCCGTCAAGTGCGACCCAACCGCCAACTTCCCGCAACTTCTCAATCAACGCCACGGGCGAGGTTGTGACCTCCTCCATTGAGAGTCCCAAGACGCCCGCGACCTCGCGTGCCGACGCCTCAATTTCAGGGTTCAGCACCGCCGCTTGCCGGAGCGAATCATCGACAGCCTTGCGAAACGCCGCTTCCTCTTCCGCCCGCTGTGTAGTCAGTTTTCCCTGCGCCTCGCCAAGAAGTGCATTAAGCACATTCTGCGCAGCGATTGCCTTACCCTCACCATAGATCACGGCATCATTGCTTACAACCGACGAATAGTCGGGCTTGATTCGCCCAACGATTGCCACGCGAACAAGCGTCTTCCAGAAATTGTCGAGCATCGCAAGGCTACTGGTTCCACCAAGTTTCAACGATGGCATTCCGAGTGTTTTTTGAAGCCGCTCCCTGACCTCCTCAACAAACGCCTCCTCATTGGCCGCCGCGTTCCCGGTCTGATATTCCACCTCCAGCGCGGCGTTGACGTCTTCCACATTCACTCGCGCCGCATCCGTCATGGAGTGCCCGGCCTCATGAATCACAGTTCCGGTATCGGCTTGAATGTAACCGAGAAGGTTCATGAGCAAAAGGGTATCCCGGTTGAAACGTTTACGCCCACGGCTTCCATCGCGGTTTAGAATGCCGATTTCGCTTCCCTGCGCCAAGAAAGCCCCTTTAGGAGTAAGAGAGGACTTGTCGATTCCCGCAAGCTGCCGTTCTTCCTCTGAAAGCCTCTTGTAAACCTCCACTTTTTCTTCAAAGTTTTTGCCGTGCAAACTACGCAGGATGTTCAGTTTTTCCTGAACGCCTTCCTTTGCCACACCGCCGCTTGCTTCAAGCGCGGCCTCCGCATCGGAAATACGCATCAGCATGGTTTTATCATCAAGGCTGGCTGCAACAGCCTCGTCTGAAACGTCAATTTTCAAATGTCCGCCCTGACCGTCAACGTCATCCGCATAAACCACATCGGCTTCGACGTTGCCCTGCCGCATCTGCGTCACGCGCCACTTCTGATTGCGCGTAAACACAAACCCCGCCTTCTCCAGCGCCTTGAAATCGATTGTGCCGCTGAATCGGGCGCCTGCCCCTTCTTCTCCATAAAGCCGCGCATCCGCCCGGTAGGCCGAAATCATGGTTTCATAAAACGCCTTTTCTGCTTTCCCGGCGTCGAGGCCGGAGATAAACGCGGCAGCCTCACCGGAGTCCATGCCCTCCGTAGCGTGGATAACCTCGTTGACCTTGTTCCAAATTCGGCTGCGTTCGCGGTCACGGCTCCTTTCAACCATCAGCTTGGATTCACCCTGAATCGCCGAGGCGTTCGCCATATCCGCCACAAGGCCGTTCAGCTTTCCTGTGAATTCCGCGTCCGCGCTTCTGCGGCTTAAGCCGTGAAACCCTGCACCTGTGAGACCGAACCCAACCATCGTGGGCATAATTTCAGAGAAGGTATCGGCGGTTTTCGCACCCATCGTGTTCATCCATCGGGCAACAGTCATGTCTTTTTCATGTGCGGTAATTGTTCCCTGCTCGACAAGCTCCTGCGCCAACTCTTCCAGTGTTTCGGTTACCACGACGTGCGCAAACGACTTCGCGTTCGCGCCCAGCACACCCGCAATCGCCTGACGGTTTCCGCTGGCGAGCGCCCGCGCAATGGCGCGACCGCCAACTTGGCGCACTGTTTCCGCTGAAAGGCTGGGCGATACAAAATCCATCACTTGGAGCCGCTCAATCATGTACGCAGGAATACCGGCCACCCACCCGACCGCCGCCGCTTGGCCGACGGGCACACCGTTTGTAATCAGCTCATCGGAAATGTTTCCGGCATACGACGAGACAATCAGCGTTTGCCCGACGTGCCCGGCCACCATTGCACCTTTTCCAAGCACCCCCGCCGCCCCCGAAGCGCCGCCCGTCAGCCACATGGAAGCGCCCACGGCCAGCATGTAAGGCGCAGACTCAGCCAAGCCCTGAATCATTTCGCCTGTAAACGTATCAGGCTTTTTCACCGACCACTTATCAACCAGCTCATGAAACTGGGTGTCAAACTTCACGCCTTTTTCATATCGCCGTGCCTCTTCTTCGCTATCGAAAAGAGCATGCCAGGCTGTAGAAACGCCGCGTACTGCACCGCGCCCCAAATTGGCTCCGCCTTGGAGAAAACGAGCGCCCGCGCCGCTCCAATCCCCTTCAAAATCGTAAGGCCGCACTGCGCTCATCAGCGTCATTGCTATACCCTGCTCGTCTTCGGGAAGCATCAGAATCGCCGACCGAAAATTCTGCTTGGTCGAATCGCCCGCGACTGCCGCAGATTGAATCAGTTTCAAGGCTTGCTCGGAAACGTAGGGCGCTGCCTTCGCCAAAATCTGAACTTTTCGTTCAAGCGCGAACTCCTGATCATACTTGTCAATCAGGCGTTGTTCGTTAATCGCCTCCTTGTTCGCCTTATGCCACGCGGCCATCTCTTTGTCATAGGCAATGTCTTGTTGGCGGCGGTATTTCACATCGGCGTAGGACTGTATGCCAAGACCGCCGACGCCTGTGCCGATGCGCTGCGTATGGCCGCCGCCCTGAATGATCGTGCCGTAGCGCTCCGGCTTCACCGGAGCGCCAAACACCTTGCGCTCATCATCGCTCGTATCCTCCCAGCTCCCGCTTGAACGCAAAAACTCCCCAACCCCCGAAGGTTGAAATTTCTCCTTCGCAAACGCATGAAGCTCTTGGCGCGTTACCCCCGGCGTGTTGCGCAGACCATCCCACTCCCGCGATTTATCGCTCCCAAACACGCCTTCGACAAACGCATCGCGCTCCTTTTCCTGTTCGGGGGTAAATGAAAGCAGTTTCTGGGTGGTGTAAAGCGTATGTTCCAGTATTTCTTTGCCGCTCTTGGCAGATGCGCCCGAACCAAGAAGACGCGTGACCTCATCCGTTCCGTAGAGATTGTGTAAAATCGCCTTGGCGTGACCGTTCGCCCGCGCATTCGCCACGCTCGCCGCGCCAAACTGGTCGAAGCTCTGCAAAAGCCGGTTGCCGTCCTCCACAAGCGCCCAGTGCCGCAAATGCCGCTCGACTTCCGGCGAAGTCTGCGCGAGCGCCGCTTTTTGCGCATCCGCGAAGGCCGATGCGTCAAACGCGGAATGCGTTTCCGTTGCACGGGCTTCCCCCGACGGAACAAGCGCCACGCCATCCAGCAATGATTCCTTCTGTACGCCCTCGCCACCCTCTTCCCGACCACCCGGATCTATCATAAAACGCCTCCACCCTTTTTTTTAGGCAAACTTATCTTTCCAAGTTGAGACAAATCGTCGCCTCTGACTTCATCCAGTCTTCTCTTGCCGCCCAAAATGACGCTGCGAACCGCCGTCTCAACATCTTGCGTTTCATTGGGGAGTCTGCCGACCGTGCCGCGCTCGCTGAAAATCGCCCTGACGCCTTCCAAGCTCCCCTTGCTGTACAGATACGACTGCACATTCTCCATAACCAGCGCCGTGTCCTTCCCCTGTAAAACCGCATTTCTCGCCAACTCGATCACCTCCAAAAGATCTTCCAGTTTTGCCCCTTCGATTTCACGCGAGCTTGAATACCAGCCGCCAATTGTGTTTCCATCGGCCTGATCTTTGAGTGAAGCAATGGCGAGGTTGTAAGGGGTGCCTGCCTTTTCCGCAAGTTTCTCCGGCGACAGCTTCATCAAAGCCGCAATTTCCGGGTTGCCGAACACCTTGGTCAGCTCTTTGGAAAACTCCTTGTCCGCCTTGACTTTGTACATCCGCTCCGCCGCGCCGAATTGCCCATCCGTCAAAAGCCCCAGCGACCGCGCCGCCTGAATCACTCCGAAATACACACCGGGGTCTTCTTCGTATGCCAAAACGTTTACGAGATAATCCTCAATCCGCGCATCGGGCTTTGTTGCAAAGTACTTCGCGTCGTACCATTTTCCGTTAATGAAATGCCCGTTCTGGTCACGCGCCGCCTGAGCATCGTCGGCAATCATTTTGAAATGCTTATCCACCTTCGTCTTCATCTCGGCCTGTTTTTTCGGATGCCGGGAAAGCACCGGGTCCGCGTCGATATCGCTTTTGTACATTTCCGCATCATGGAGCAAATCATTGCCGGTGCTGACGTCGCTGATCCATTTCAAATCGAAACTGTCCTCCGCCTCCTTGAGCGCCTTCGCCTCGATGCGCTCCTGCCGGGCAACGGCCTCCGATTGCCGAGATTCGATTTTTCGCCTCAATTCCTGTTGCGCCGTGGGGTCAATTGTCAACCGCTCCGCGTGGCCGTCCAGAACCTCGACCGCCAAATCGAAGCGCTCGCGCTTGATAAAGTCTTCAACCAACCCAACGCCGTAAGCCTTGCGCAGATTCTTTTCGCCCTGCCGGATAACCGCCGCGTCAACGCCGTTGCCCGCCTCACGCACAACAAAGGCATCGATTCCCCGCTCGTTTTCGGCGATTCCCTGTTCAATCACCCCGGCAATCCACTGCTTGCGATCCTGCAAAACACGCGCCGATGCGCCATCGTGATACGAGCGGTCTTCCACCGTGCGCGCCTCGCCCGTTTCGCTCGTTTCCGTTTTTTCGGGGGTCGGCAATTCATTGAGCGCACTCATTTTTGAAAGATACTCGCCGTCCGCCGCAATCATTCCGTCCACGACCTGCGAAATTCCCGATTCATACTGCGCCTGAACCGTTTGCTTGGTCGCCGCCGCGTTCACGGCGTCATACTGGCCGAGCTCATACCGCCCGACCGTTGACTCGCCGTTTGCCAGCAACTCGGCACATCGCAGATTGAACTGTTCAAGCGCCCGGCCATCAAGCCCGCGAAACTCGGCAATCTCCTTTTGACGCTTTCTGAAATCCTCCGCATACCGCTCACGCTCACCGATTGCGGCGTTGTTCTTCTTGTTCAACGCGCCTTCATAACCCAGCAACACGCCGTCCGGGCCCTCGTAATCGCCGCCGCCTCTGCGATACTTTTCCCAGACGGCCATATCGTTGCCCGCCGTGGCCGCCCGGTCGGCTTCGAGCCGGGCATTCAGCCGGTCGAGGTCGCGGCCGAGGTGGCGCACGCCATTGCCAAGCCCGGCCAACCCGCGCCCGATGTCGCCGCCCTCGTAGATATAAGGCCGCGCCACGTTGCCCGGAATGCCAAGCCCCTCACGCGCCAAACGAACGTCAATTTCGCCCATAAAACACCTACTTGATTTTACCCATGATGCCGCCCGCGCCTTCAAGCAGGGTGCCGGTGGCGCCGATAACCGACCCGGTAAAGGCGGCGCTTCCCTGCTTGCGCTGTTGCTTGGCCGAAAACAGATTCATGCTGGCGTTGTTTTGATACCCCCACGAGTTGAGCCGGGCGTTGTGGCGCTCCAGAGCCACATCCTGTTCGGCTTCAAAAGTGGTCGAATCCAAAAAACTCTCAACGGAACCGCCGTTGTCGAGCAGGACGTTGTTTCCGGCGAAA
>JAVBLT010000039.1:0-3121 GCA_031553315.1 Kiritimatiellia bacterium | reverse complement strand
TCGCTGTAGCCGATTTTTTGGCCGTTGACCCACACATACATGGCGGAAGCCACGCCCTCGAAGTGGAGAATCACCTTGCGGCCCTTCCAATCGGCCGGCACGGTGAAGGTGCGGCGGTAGGATCCCACGGGGTTGCGGTAGATGAAGGAGGTGAATTCTTTGGGCGGTTCGCGCATGACGAACGGCGGGGTGGCGGCGTGGGGGTAGATGATGTTGGTGTAGATGGGCGGATCGTAATCGCCTTGAAGCTGCCAGCAGGAGGGCACGGCGATGGTTCCCCAGGCCGAGGCGTCGAAATCGGGTTTGAAGAAGCCGGCCGGGCGTTCTTCGGGGCGTTTGACCCAGTGAAACTGCCAGGCGCCGTTGAGGCTCCGGCACCAGGGAGAGGCGAAGCGGTCGGCTTGGAGGCTGGCGATTTTCAGCGCGGTTTTCCGGTCGGGCGCAGGGGTGAAGACGCTGCGGGAGGGGAGCTTGTTCACGCCGAAAATGTAGGGGTTTTCCCATTCGGGCAGGTCTTTGTAGGCTTGGGGGCTGTGATCGGGAGCCGCAAAGGCCGCCGTCGCCGAACACATGGCCAGAACTGTCAAAACACGCATGTCGCCTCTCCTGTTAATAATATCGGGAGCACAATAGCACACAAGCGCCGCAAGGTCAAGCAGCGGCCTGACCTTGCGGCATGCGCTCAGAAGAGCGGCTGCAGGGTGAAGGCGAAGGTGTAGGCGCGGCCGGCTTTGGGCTGGAACTCCTGGTGGGGTTGCTCGCCCCAGCTGTTGTCGCCGCCCAGGCCCATCTGCAGAAGGTCGATGTTGACGGTGATGAAATCGCGCCCGGGCATTTCATAGGGATGGCGGGCGGAGAGGTCGGCCTGGGTGTGGGGCCAGGCGTTGAAGCCGAAGACGGGGGCGCCTGAAACGCGGAGGCCTTTGCCTTTGCCGTTGGTGAGATCCAGGCGGCGGACGTCGGACCGGTAACCGCATTCCTGGGGGCGCACATACTCGAAGTTGAGGCCGGTTTTCACACCGGCGCTGTATTCGCCGACGAAGGCGCCGTTTTTGCGGTCGGCGTAGTTTTCGAAGGGGCCGCGGCCGAACCAGGCGGCCTGGTCGAAATCGTCGCGCAGGCCGAAGGTGAGGCCGATGCGGGGAATGTTGGGCAGGTCTTTGCCGGCGGTGAAGGCGAGGTTCACGGCGATCGTGCCTTCGGGGGCGAGGGTGTAGGCGAGGGTGGCGCGCGAATCGCCGGCGGGGATGGTCAGCGCGGCGGCGATCACGAGGTTTTCGCCTTCCTGCCTGGCGGTGAGGGCGGAGCAGGCGGTGTTTTCACCGGCGGCGGTCCAGACGGCGAGGCGCTTCACCTGGTTGTTGCCGCGGTCGTTGTCGGTGAGGGCGCGCCAGAAGTTGAGGCGCAGCGGGGCTTTGAGGATGGGCTCGCCGCGGACGGTGTAGCTCTCGAGGGCGCCGGTCTTGCGGTTGAAGACGAGGGTGCCGGCGCCGTTGGCGGCGGTGATGGTTTCCGCGGTCTCTGCGGTGACTTTGAAGGGCGATTTCGAGCCTTTTGTCACGATTTTGGGCGCCACGGGGCTTTGCGCGCGGGGAAACTGGTCGCCGGCAATCACGCCGGGCGAACCGTTTTCCGTGAACGCAAAGTTCATGAAGCATTCGCCTTCGCATTGAGGCGCGCCGTTCCAGCCCTGAAGCTTGAGGGGCTTGATCTGCCACGGGGAAATGCCTGAGAGGTCGAGGTCGCCGGCGGCGATGGTTTTGCCGTCGCAGGTGAGGTTCCAGCGGCCTTTCACGGCGCTGAGGTCGCGGAAGGCGAAGCGGTTCTGGAGGGTGGCGGTGCCGGTGGACCAGTCGAAGGCTTTCACTTTGATGTTTTGCTGGACGAATTTAACGTGCCAGGCGGCGGGGTGAGGTTCGCGGGTGGGCGAGACGATGCCGTCGCAGCAGCCGTTGACTTTGTTGGGGATGTCGCCCCAGTCGCCGCCGTAGGCGAGGAAGCGAACGGGTTTGCCCTCGGCATCCGTGCCGTTTTTCCAGAGGGCCTGATCCACGAAATCCCAGATGAAGCCGCCCTGGAGGCAGGGGATTTCGTAGCAGGGATCCCAGTATTTCTCGAGGGCTCCGGTGCTGTTGCCCATGGAGTGGGCGTATTCGCAGAGGATGTAGGGGCGGGCGGGGTTCTTTTTGGCGTAGAAGCGGCCTTGCATGGCCTGGCTGTACATGGGGCAGACGATGTCGGTCTCCGGTTCGCGGCCTGCGCCTTCGTATTGCACGGGGCGGGTGGGGTCGAGGGCTTTCATTTCGCGGTAGGAGGCGCGGAAGTTGTCTCCGAAGCCCGCTTCGTTGCCCATGGACCAGATGATGACGCAGGCATGGTTGCGGTCGCGCAGGATCATGTTGAGGGCGCGCTCGACGTGTGATTTCAGGTAGTCGGGGCGCTTGGCGAGCGATTTTTCGCCGAAGCCCATGCCGTGGGATTCCACGTTGGCCTCGTCGAGCATGTAGATGCCGGCGGCGTCGCACAGGTCGTACCAGTCGGTGTGATAGGGGTAGTGGCTGGCGCGCACGGCGTTGAAGTTGAGCTCCTTGAGGAGGGCGATATCGGTCTTCATGGTCTCGAGGGAGACGGTGTAGCCGCCTTCGGGCGACATTTCGTGGCGGTTGGCGCCTTTCACGAGGATGCGCCTGCCGTTGACCATCAGCTGGGCGTCTTTGATTTCGACCTGGCGGAAGCCGATGCGCCGGGCGATGTATTCGGGGTTGGCGCCGTTGGCATCGCTCACGGTCATGAGCAGGGTGTAGAGGTTGGGCGTTTCAGCCGTCCAGTGCCGGGGGGCGCTCACGCGGAGGGGGCCTCCGGGCCAGGCGGCCACGCGTTTGCCGTCGGGGGCGATGAGCTCGCAGGCCACGCTGGCTTCGCCTTGAAGGAAAGGGGTCACGGTGAGGGTGGCGTCTTTGTACTCGGAGTCGAAGGTGGTGGTCACGGAGAAATCGCGCAGGCCGGCGGGGCGCTCGGCCCAGAGCCACACGTCGCGGAAGATGCCGCTGAGGCGCCAGAAATCCTGGTCTTCGAGGTAGGAACCGTCGCACCAGCGGTAGACTTCGGCGGCGAGGAGGTT
>JAVBLT010000063.1:0-14630 GCA_031553315.1 Kiritimatiellia bacterium | reverse complement strand
CCGCTTGGTTCCATTTTTTTCCCCGATCGGTTGGATTGGCCCCGCCCGTTTCCCGCGCCAAGGGCGCTTTGACTGTGCTCCCATCCATGCTTTGCCATTGCCAGGCAATCCCTTTCATTTCATCATATTCAGCAAGCCCCGCCCGCCATAACGCAATGAAAAATCCAGCCTTCAGCCAACGGATGAAGTGCGCGTGAATCGCACTGGCGCTGCCAAAACGTTCTTTGGGCAGTGCCTTCCATTGGCATCCGGTTCGCAATACATACAAAATGCCTGCAAATATTTGGCGAGGCGGCATTGGTTTTCGCCCGCCTCCCGGTTTTCGTTTGTATTCCCGCTCGGGGTTTCGCGTGACCGCCGGAACCAAAGGCTCGGCCTTCTCCCAAAATAAATCCGACACTTCCCAAGATTGAATCTTAGCCATAAATCCTCCGTAACTCTTTTAACTTAAAACGGATAAAGTATAGCATATTTAAACTCGAAAAACAACTTTATTTACGGATAAATTCTAAGTGTTTTAAGGGTATGGTTTTTTATAATAGACTTGTTCGACATCCTTGTTTTCATACCATATCCTGATTGATAATCGCACAAATCAACGTCATTCTGAGAAGATGCCGGCGACAGTGACTCCGATAAGGATAAGACATGATTTTAAAGACCTTTATTTTTGCGTTGATGTGTTCGATCCGGATGCGCTCTCGAGAAAGTTGACGGTTGAAATCCCTCTCACCGGGTGAAAGAGGGTGATACTTGCTTTGCTTTTTGGGAATTCGGCTGTTTTCATGCAAGGTGCGTAATCCTTGATAACCACTGTCTGCTTTGATGGATATGCGTGAATGAACCCCTCTTCCAAGCGTCTTCTTAAACAAAGAAAAATCGTGAACGCTTCCTTTCGCCTGTTGAATGCAAATGATTTTCCTCGTCTGGGCGTTGATGGCAACCTGCGTCTTTATCGTGTGTTGCTTTTTCTTTCCGCTGTAGTACCTGCCTTGCTTTTTTTCGGTCGTTGAATGGGGCTTTCGGTGACGTCTACCACCACGTATTCAATCGCGGAGTCATCCCCTCAGAGCACTTTTTTGCCGGGCAACGTGAATGTCCCCTCCTTGACCAACGTGTCTTCGACCCATTTGATACTTTCCGAAATCGTACTTTTGGCCACGCCCCAATCAAACGCGATATGCGCCATCGTCCTGTATTCTCTCAAGTAGAGCAATGTGATACGCAGTTTATCCCTGACAGTGAGTTTGGGCGGGCTCCCGCCGCGCTGATGCAGACAGGCATACTCCAATTCGAGAATTTGAGCCATCTGCTCGAACGTTTCCTTTTTAACGCCAAAAAGACATTTAAACTCGGCATCACTCACGCGGTCAATTGATTTTTCACTTTTCATGCCGAAATTCTAACAAAAATCAAGTTGTCGAACAAGTCTAATGGTTTTTTTCGCCCATTGCGTTGACGGATTTTGAAATCGTTTTGCTTTGATAAATTTGTGTTTTGCCTTCTTTTTTCATGGTCAGCAGCTTCAGAGTGGCAAGGACTTTCAAATCGCTTCGAGCGGTGTTTAGGGTGATGCCATGCCATTTGGCGTGTTCATCTGCGGTATAGGTATATCCGGGATGCCGGCGGCTATGGCTCAGGAGCGCGATTTGCCGGTCGTTTAGTGTTTCATGATATTTTTTGAATTCGGCTTCTTCGCTGATTTTCTTTTCGATGAAGCGTTTAAAATCCGTTGCCACCTCAAGTAGAATGTCGAGCTGAGCGTTCATGAAATAGGTTAAGTCGTTAAAATCTGTTTCGGTATAGAGGTAGGAGCGGGTATAATCCGCCGGGTGTTTTTTGAGAAGGGTTGAGATGGAGATGAAGCGCATGGTCCAGTAATTGTGATGCAGGAGGTACCAGTAAAAAAGCGCCCGTGCCGTGCGGCCGTTGCCATCGGTGAAGGGGTGGATATAGGCTAGCATGAAATGAAGGATGATGGCTCGGAGAATGGGATGAAGAAAGGGTTCGCCTGGCGGGGAGGGGGTGTTGGCAAAGGCGATGAGGGCATCCATCTGTTCTTGAATTTCTGTGGCGGCGGGGGGGGTGAAAATGGTTTCTCCGGTAACGCCATCGCCGATTTCAATGGGCTCGTCGGGGGTTCTGAAACGGCCTGCCTGGTCGGCTGGGATTGTCTTTTCGGTCAGCGTGCGATGAAGTTCAAGGATAAAGGCTTGGGTCAGAGGGGAGCCTTTCCATGTTTGGAGGTACTCCATGGCTGAGTAATTATTGGCAATCATCTGCTCGCTTTTATCGCGTGGGGGACGGTGCTCACGGAGCATTTTACGGGCAACTTCGCGGGTGGTGGTCGCGCCTTCAAGCTGGCTGGAGGAGATGGCTTCCTCAAAGAGATCGCGTTTCAAATAAATACGCGCATGGTTTTCGGGGTTTTTTGTTTGGGGATGCTCTGAGATAAAGGAGAACCCAAGCAGGCGATCCAATTGGTGGGTCATTGAATTCAGGTGATCGGTTTGGGTGAGGCGGAATGGGGAACCGTCTTTCGCCGTCAGCGTTTCCAAGGTGCGATAATTGCGCGAAAGGCGGATAACGCCCCACCACTGCTCGCGGGTTAAACCGGCCGGGGGCTCCTGAAAACGAATTTTGTCCCAATGGTCGTAATGGGTCAGTTTGCGCGCACGGTCGAATTCTGGAAGTAACGCCTGAAGACCTTTCTCGGCAATAAGGTTATTGAGTGCGTTCAGACTGGGGGGTGATGGCGGTATTTTCATTTTAAACCTCAGCGGAAGAATACCACGAAAGAGGGATTGTTTTCAACGCAATACTTTGGAAAATTGACAGATTTTTGAGTTGAGCAAAATAATGTTTTTGTTTGTAATTGGTTATGTTTTTGATCGGGTTTGGGTTTATTGCGTTGAAGGGGGCAGGCGGGCGGCGATGGCGGCGGGGGCCTCGAGATTGCAGGGGCCGGCGGCGCAGCCGCCGGGGCAGCCCATCACTTCGATGAGCTGGGCGGGGGCGCGGCTGTTGCGGGCAAACACTTTCAGGAGGGCGATGTTTTTGGGGGTGAGACCGTCGATGCGGTGCAGGGTGGGGGGCGGTTCGCCGGGGGGCATGGCTTGGACGACGGCCCGGGCCACGCCGCCGCCGAGGGCGAAGCCGTGGCCGGCGGGTGTGCCGGCGAGGTCGGGGTCGCCGGGGTCGAGGTCGGCGAGCTGGGTGTGGGTGGCCATGAGCCAGGCGCCGAGCTCTTCGATGGTGAGCACGTGGTCGACGGGGCCGTTTTCCGGTGCGGCTTCGGTGCGTTTGGCCATGCAGGGGCCGATGAACACGGTGAGGGCGCCGGGCCATTGTTCGCGGGCTCGGCGGGCGGTGAGGATCATGGGGGAGGGGGTGTGTGAAACGTGGGGGGCGATTTCGGGGATGTGGCGTTTCACGCATTCCAGCCAGGCGGGGCAGCAGGAGGTGGTCATGAAGGGGGCGCCGGAGGCGCGCCGCCCGACCCATTCGAGGGCTTCGAGGCGGGCGGTTTCGTCGGCGCCCGCGGCCACTTCGCACACGGCGCTGAAGCCGAGCCTGCGCAGGGCGGTGTAGAGGTGGCGGGGGCTTTCGGGGAAGGCGGCGGAGGCGGCGGGGGCCACGAGGGCGACTGCGGGGCGGCCTTGGCGGATGGCGGTGACCACGTGGCTGACTTGGTTGGTCTGCATGATGGCGGCGAAGGGGCAGGCTTTGACGCACTGACCGCAGCGGATGCAGAGGGTGTGGTCGATGAGCACGCGGCCGTCGTCGGATTTTTTGACGGCTTTCACGGGGCAGGCGTCGGCGCATGCGAGGGGGAGGTTGATGATGGCGTGGTAGCGGCAGACGCCGGTGCATTTGCCGCAGTTGACGCAGCGCGGGTGGTCGATGGCGGCGCGGCCGTTGCGGATGGTGACGGCCTGGCGGGGGCACACGGTGGTGCAGGGGCGGGCGAGGCAGCCGCGGCAGAGGTCGGTGACGATGGTCTGGCTTTCGAGGCAGGCGGAGCAGGCATCGGGGAAGAGGGTGATGAAGGGGTCTTTGGCGGGGGGGGCCTGGGGGAGGCGGCGGGCGTAGTCGGCGAGGCGGGTGGATTCGTCGGCCTCGTCTTCCACGCGGCGGCCGAGCGCCGACATGCAGCGGTAGCGGAGCGCGGCGCGGTCTTTGTAGATGCAGCAGCGGGAGGAGGGGCCGCCTTTGGGGCGCATGCGGATGGGGATGCGGTCGAGCTCTTCGGGCTGCCCGGCGAGGAGGGCGCGGATCACATAGGCGAGAACTTCCCGGCGGAGGCGGTCGGCTTCGTTGATGACGGTGCTCATTTTTCGATTTCTCTTGCGATGGCGGTTGTGATTTTTTCGCGGCTGGCGCTTTCGATGAGCGCGCCATTCACGCGGGCGAAGGGGGCCCGGCCGATGTTTTCATCCTGGCAGGCGCCGATACAGCGCATGCCTTTCACGCAGACGCGGTCTTTCCAGGCCGCGGGGAGGGTCTCTTCAAGGTCGGCGAATTGGGAGGAACCCATGATGTGGCAGGTGGTGCCCATGCAGATTTCAACGGTGATTTTTTCCATGACCCGTATTCCTTTTTAACAATAGTTGATGGCGACGTTTTTAAAATAACGCTTTTCAAGGGTTTGGGCAAGGCGTTTGACGATGTTGCGGCGGATATCGAGCGTGACGGGGAGATCCGGGTCGTGGTGGGCGGGGTTCATGCCGGTGCCCACGGCGAAGAGAATGCGGTCGCTTTCGAGCAGGAGGTCGCGCAGGCGGGTGGCGGCGTTGGCGCGGCGGGGCTCTTGGGCGCTTTCGAGGAGGTCGGCGGTTTTGGAAAGGGTGATGCAGCCTTCGGTGACGAGGTCGACGCCGGGCATTTCCGAGGCGGCGGGTACATCGGGATCGCAGCCGCGCAGGGGTGTTTCAAGGGTGCGCCCAAGCTCGCGGGCGACGATCTCGGCGGTGGTGCCGCCGCAGACGGCGGATTTGGCGCCGGGCTGAACGGCGAGCGCGGCGAAGGCGGCGTCGCGCGTTTTGGAGAAGGGGGGGCCGGTGAGAATGTGGAGGAGGCGCGGGTCGCGGTAGTGGATGGCGCAGGCGGTCGTGTCGTCGCCCGCGCGGTCGCCGTCGAGGCGGGTGGCGGCGTTGACGAGGCTCCGGCAGAGCTCGCGGGCGCTTTGCCCGGGTATGCGGTCGAGGCGCTCGGAGATGGCGGGCGCCACGGCCTGTATGCCCCAGCCGAAGGGGTGGGGGCGCGTGCCCAGGCCGGCTTGGGTGACGCCGTCGGAAAAGAACACGAGGCGGTCGCCCTTTTCCATGCGGAAGGTGGCGCAGTGGAGCTTGCGGCCGTTCCAGCGGGGGAGGGCGAGGCATTCGCGGGGAAGGTCGATGGGGGTGCCGCCGCGGAAGAGCCGGGTGGGCGGGTTTTCGTATTCGATGAGGCGGACGGTGCCTTCGGCGCGGGCGTGGATCATGGTGAAGGTGGAGTA
This sequence comes from Kiritimatiellia bacterium, assembly GCA_031553315.1. Classification (GTDB taxonomy): domain Bacteria; phylum Verrucomicrobiota; class Kiritimatiellia; order RFP12; family DVOR01; genus JAVBLT01. The sequence continues at coordinate 9,133 of JAVBLT010000063.1, read as the reverse complement.
GGAGATGAAGCGCTCGGGGCAGATGGGGAGCGCATCCATAATCATTTCGGCGGCACGGCGCAGGTCGAGGTCGGCCTTCATGTATTCGATGGCCATTGTGGCGGTGAGCGAGGCGGCCACATTGGCCTGCTGGCCGCTTCCGAGACCGTCGGTCAGCACGGCGATCACATCGGCGCGATCCTGGGAGCGTTCGGAGAGAAACACATCGCCGCTGCAGGGCTTGCCGGCTTTGCAGCGGTTGAACCAATCTACGTCTACAAAGACTTCTCCGCTCATTTTACGGGTTCCTCCTCCTGATCCACCGGCGCGAACATGTCGACGGCGGAATTGAGAATCAACTCCGACTGCGCGGCGTTTCGCCCGAGCATGAAGGCGATTTCCTGCACGGTCTTGGAGGTGTTTTGAACCACGGTTCGGGCTTTTTCGATGAGCTGGCGGCGGCGCGATTCGCTTTCGGTCACATCGAGCACCAGCGCGCCGACGACCGTGTGGGGTTCCACGTTGAAGACTGTGACGCTGAAGAGGCGGCCTTCGCGGCGGACGATTTTGCGCATGATCTCTTCGCCCGTTTCGAGCACGCTGCGCAAGAGGTTGCCCGGGAGGAGGCGGCTGAGGTCGGCGTCGCGCAGGCCGGGGCGGTTTTCGTAGGCGATCGCCATTTCCTCGCCCATCATGCGGGCGAAGCGCTCGTTGCACTCAATCACGCGCAGGTTTTCGCCGGCGACCACGAGGCCGTAGGGCAGGGCGCGGTCGATGGCGAGGCTTTTTTTCTGGGCGAGCTGGCGCATGTAGGACACGCACATCTGCGGCTCCGCGTCGCCGCAGGCCAGCGCCCGGGCGAGGTCGCGGCAGGTATCGTAGCCGCAGCCGCCGCAGTTGAGCTCATCGGCGGGTTTGTGTTTGCCGAGGGTGCGCAGGGCGGCTTCGATCTGGCCGGGGGCGAAGTGTTTTTCGGGGAGCGGGGCGGGGCGGTAGTGGCGTTTCACGGGGAGGTCGGGCGGGGAGGCGGGCGCGGTCCGGGCGGCGTGCTGCATCACGGCGACAAAGCCGCTGGCGGCGCAGCGGGCGCGCGTTTTGGGGCCGCACACGCAGCCGCCCGGGCAGGCGAGCGCTTCGATGAAGAGCGGGTGGCCGAGCTGGGCGGGGTTGAGCGTTTCGAGCATGCGGCCGATGGCGCCGAGGCCTGAGAGGGTCATGGCTGTGAGCCTGAAACCGGGGGAAAGCTCGCGCACGCAGCGCTCCACGGAACGGATCATGCCGCCTTCGACCGGATAGTAGGCGCCGTCGCCGGGGAGGGTGTGGGCGGGGTCGGGGGGGGTGCTTTCGGGGCGGTCGATGCCGGCGAGCGTGAGCCATTGGCGGAGCTCTTCAAAGGTGAGGGCGGCGGCGAGGGCGGCGGGGGCGGAATCGGCCTCGCTTTTTTTGCCGACGCAGGGACCGGCGAAGACGATGGGGGTGTGTTCGTGCCGCCGGAGAATCGCGCAGTGGGCCATCACGGGCGACATCACGGGCGTGAGGTACGCCGCGAAGCGCGGGTGGTACTGCCGCACAAGCTCCACCACCACCGGGCAGGCGGTCGAGATCTGGAGGCGGTGGCCGGGGCTTTTCACGATGAGCTCCGCCACGGCGCGGGACACGAGGTCTGCGCCCTCGGCGGTTTCGCGCACCTGGGCGAAGCCGAGGCGTTTGCAGGCGGCGGCGAGCTGGGCGGCGGTGGCGCCGGGGAATTCGGCGGCAAAGGAGGGGGCGAGGGAGAGAATCACGTCGCGGCGGGCGTGAACGAGGGCGCGGGCTTTGGGGAGGTCGTCGCGCACTTGTTTGGCGCGGGCGGGGCAGACGAGTACGCACTTGCCGCAGAAGATGCACCGGTCGGGGATGACCACGGCATGGTCGTTTTCCACGCGGATGGCTTTCACGGGGCAGCGGCGCACACAGGTGTAGCAGTCGCGGCAATTGGCGTTGATGGAATAAACAGGCGCGAGGGTGTTCATGGCGCCTGCCTGGTTTCAAGGTGGCGGGCGAAGAGAGCGGGGATCTCTTCGGGGGTTACGGCGGAGTAGAGCCTGCCGTCGATCCAGATGTTGGGGCCCAGGCCGCAGAGGCCGCCGCAGCGGCAGCCTTTGCATTCGATTTCCGCGCCGGCGGGGTTGGCTTCGAGCCATTTCTGAACGGCGGGGAGGTTGGCGTTGTTGCCGCGGGCAAAGCAGGAGCTGCCCATGCAGATAACCACATGTGTTTTCATGATAAACCTCGAAAAGAAGCTGAGACGGTCTTTCGACCGCCTCAGGGGAACCTGTCAGGCCTTTTTGGGGTAGAAGGCTTTGAGGTAGATTTCGCGGATTTCGGCGATGAGCGGATAACGCGGGTTGGCGGGGGTGCACTGGTCGTCGAAGGCGTCTTCGCTGAGGGTGTCGAGCTCGCGCAGGAAGAGGGCTTCGGGCACGCCGGCTTCGAGGATGGAGCCGGGGATGCCGCACTGTTTCTTGAGGTTCTCGATGTGGGCGATGAGGCGATCGACCTTATCGTCGGGCGAGGTGCCGCCCAGCTGCAGGAAGTCGGTCACGCGGGCGTAACGGGCTTTGGCGTCGGGGTAGGTGTATTGGGGGAAGATGGCCTGCTTGGTGGGGTCGTCGACCGCGTTGTAGCGGATGACTTCCACGATGAGCAGCGCGTTGGCCAGGCCGTGGGGAATGGCGAAGGCGGCGCCGAGCTTGTGGGCCATGGAGTGGCAGAGGCCGAGGAAGGCGTTTGCGAACGACATGCCCGCGAGGGTGGCGGCGTTGTGCATTTTTTCGCGCGATTTCCGGTCGCCGAGGGCGTAGCTGGGCGGGAGGTACTTGAAGATGATGCGGGTGGCTTCAAGGGCCATGCTGTTGCTGAATTCGCTGGAGAGGACGGAGACGAGCGCTTCGAGGGCGTGGGTGAGTGCGTCGATGCCGCCGTGGGCGGTGAGGCTTTTGGGCATGTTCATCACGAGCTCGGAATCGACGATGGCCATGTCGGGGGTGAGGGCGTAGTCGGCGATGGGGTATTTCTTGTGGGTGGCGTCGTCGGTGACGACGGCGAAGGGGGTCACTTCCGATCCGGTTCCGCTGGTGGTGGGGATGGCGACCATCATGGCCTTCTTGCCGAGGTCGGGGAAGGAGTAGATGCGTTTTTCGATGTCCATGAAGCGCATGGCGAGGTCTTCGAAACGGGCTTCGGGGGCTTCGTATTTGAGCCACATCATTTTGGCGGCATCCATCGGCGATCCGCCGCCGAGGGCGATGATGAGGTCGGGGCGGAAGGCGTTCATCATCTCCACGCCGCGGTTGATGGTGGTGATGTCGGGATCGGGTTTCACTTCGTAGAAGATTTCGTAGTCGATCCCCATTTCCTCGAGCACGCCGGTGATGCGGTCGGCGAAGCCCAGGTCGAAGAGGGGCTTGTCGGTCACGATGAAGGCGCGCTTGCGGTCGGTGAGCTCCTTGAGGGCGAAGGGCAGGCAGCCGGGCTTGATGTAGACCTTCGGGGGGATTTTGAACCAGAGCATGTTTTCACGGCGTTCGGCGATGGTTTTTACGTTCATCAGGTGCTTGACTCCCACGTTTTCGGAGATGGAGTTGCCGCCCCAGCTGCCGCAGCCGAGGGTGAGGGAGGGGGCGAGCTTGAAGTTGTAAAGGTCGCCGATGGCGCCTTGGGAGCTGGGGATGTTGATCAGGATGCGGCCTGTTTTGAGCACTTCGCCGTAGCGGCGGATGCGGTCGGTGTTGGCGGGGTCGGTGTAGAAGACCGAGGTGTGGCCGATGCCGCCGATCTCAACGAGGCGGCGGGCGGTATCGGTGCCGTGCTCGAAATCTTTGGCGCGGTAGAGACCGAGCACGGGGGAGAGCTTTTCGTGGGCGAAGGGTTCGGCGTCGCTTACTTCGGAGGCTTCGCCGATGATGACTTTGGCGCTGGCGGGGATGGTCACGCCGGCCATGGCGGCGATCTTGGCGGCGGGCTGGCCCACGATGTCGGAATTGAGCTTGCCGTCTTTGAAAATCAGGGCGGCGACCTTCGCTTTTTCCTGGGGGCCGAGCAGGTAGGCGGCGCGGTAGAGGAATTCGGCCTTGACGGCTTCATAGATGGAATCGACCACGACCACGGCCTGTTCGGAGGCGCAGATCATGCCGTTGTCGAAGGTTTTCGACATGAGGATGGAGCTGACGGCCATCTTGATATCGGCGGTTTCGTCGATGAGGGCCGGGGTGTTGCCCGCGCCCACGCCGAGGGCGGGCTTGCCCGAGGAGTAGGCCGCGCGGACCATGCCGGGGCCGCCGGTGGCGAGGATGAGGTTGATGGCGGGGTGTTTCATCAGCGCGGAGGAGAGGGCGATCGAAGGCTCCCTGATGCAGCCGATGATGTCTTCCGGCGCGCCGGCCTTCACGGCGGCCCGCATGACCGCCATCGCGGCTTCATAGGTGGCGCGTTTGGCGCGGGGGTGCGGGGAGAAGATGATGCCGTTGCGGGTTTTGAGCGAGATGAGGCTCTTGAAGATGGTGGTGGAGGTCGGGTTGGTGGTGGGAACCACGCCCGCGATGATGCCGATGGGCTCGGCCACGGTGCGGATGCCGAAGGTGGGGTCGCAGGAGAGTTCGCCGCAGGTTCGGGTGTCTTTGTACTGGTGGTAGATGTATTCGGAGGCGAAGTGGTTTTTGATCACTTTGTCTTCCATCACGCCCATGCCGGTTTCCTCGTGGGCGAGCTTCGCCAGGGGAATGCGGTGGAAGGTGGCCGTGAGCGCGCAGGCGTGAAAGATTTTGTCGACCTGTTCCTGGGAGTAGGTGGCGAAAAGGGCTTGTGCCTTTTTAACACGCTGGACCAGGGCTTCGAGCTCCTTCATTTCCGCTTCGGCTTTGGCGAGCGTTTCGGGAGTCGGTTCGGGTTTCGTCTTCTTGATTTCCTTGCTCATTTCTGAGACCTTTCTGTTGGGTGAGAGGCTTGTGCTCTCTGAATGGGTGCGGAATTATCGATAAAACGTTATCGATTGTCAAGGGCGAAAAGAAAAAAAGGTGAAAATCGTGAATCGCTCCTCGTTGACCGTTGAGCGATGTGGTTCGGGGCGCGGCCTCCGATGCGGCGACCTGCGGTCAACGATCCGCGGCCAGCGGCTTCAGCGCTTCCATCCGCCTGGCGATGGTGTCTTCGTAGCCGTTGCGGGTGGGTATGTAGTACACTGCGGGGATGGTGAGGTAGAGCTGATCCACGTGGCTGCCTTTGAAGTCGTGAGGGTATTGGTAGGGGGAGGGTTCGGCTTTGCCTTCGGCTTTCACGTGGACGTTTTTGATGTGCTCGGGCACCGGCTGCACCCGGCCTGTGCGGATATCGGCAATGGCTTTGTCCACCGCCAGATAGGAGGCGTTGCTCTTGGGGGCGGTGGCGAGGTAGGTGGTGGCCTGTGCGAGGGTGATGCGCCCCTCGGGCATGCCGATGAACTCCACCGCCTGCATGGCCGCCACGGCGATGGAGAGGCCGCGGGGGTCGGCGTTGCCGATGTCTTCCGAGGCGAGGATAACGAGGCGGCGGGCGATGAAGCGGGGGTCTTCGCCGCCTTCGAGCATCTTGGCGAGCCAGTAGATGGCGGCGTGGGGATCGGAACCGCGCACGGATTTGATGAAGGCGGAAATCGTGTCGTAATGACCGTCTTCATTTTTATCGTAGGCGATGATGCGTTTCTGCACGCTCTCCTGCATGACCTCGGGGGTGATGAAGATGCGGCCTTCGGCATCGGGCGGCGTGGAGCGCGCGGCGATTTCGAGCGCGGTGAGCGCGCGGCGGGCGTCGCCGTCGCAGATTTCGGAGAGGAAGCCGGCGGCGGCGGGGTCGATGGAGGCGTTGAGGGCGCCGAGGCCGCGTTCGGTATCGGCGAGGGCGCGGTCGATGAGCGTGCGGATGGCTTCGGGGCCGAGCGAGTGGAGCTCGAAGACGAGTGACCGGGAGGTGAGCGGGGTGTTGATGAAGATCTGGGGATTGTGGGTGGTCGCGCCGATGAGGGTGACGGTGCCGTCTTCCACATACGGCAGGAGCACATCCTGCTGCGCCTTGTTGAAACGGTGGATTTCGTCGATGAAGAGCACGGTGCCTGCGGTGTGGCGGTAGCCTTTGGCGGTCTCGCAGATGGCGCGGAGCGTCGCCACATTGGAAAGCACGCCGCTGGTGCGCTCGAAACGGCGGCGGGTCACGCGGGCAATCACCTCGGCGATGGTGGTCTTGCCGGTGCCGGGGGGGCCGTAGAAAATGAGGTTGGTGAAGCGGTCGCTTTCGATCACGCGCCGGAGAAGGCGGCCTTCGCCGAGGATGTGATCCTGGCCCACGACGTCTTCCAGCGACCGCGGGCGCATGCGCGCGGGGAGCGGCTGGCTCGCGCTGAATGAGGGCGGCGGCTCGATGCGGGGCGCGGCCGGCGGCGGTTCGGGGGGGAAAAGCGGAAGATCGTCGGGCATGGCGGCCTCAGGGGCGGTTGCGGCCGCCGGGGGTTCGGCCGGCGGCCGTGAAGGTGATGGTTACGGGCGGCATGGGGCGGCCTTTGCCCGTGAGGCGCAGAAAAAACACCGCGATGAAGAGCGCCGTGAGCGCGCCCGCCGTGTTGGCGAGCATGTCGCCGAAATCGAAGCTGCGCGCAGGCGTGAAGCGCTGAAGCACCTCCATCAGCGCGCCGTACCCCGCGAGCAGCAGGATGGTGCCCCAGCGGCACAGGCGGCTGTTCAGCACGCTCCGGGAGCCCGCCGCGTAGAGAAAAGCGAGGCCGGCGCAGAAGTAGAAGCCGAAGTGGATGATTTTATCGGCGTGCGGCAGGGTAAAGGGAAACCCTGCCGGCACTGCGGGCAGGTCGTGCCCGGGGAGCAGCGAAAGCGCGGTCACGGCACCCAGAATGACAACGGCAAAAACAATGCGTAGCGTGTGGCGTTGCATGGCGTTGGCTCCTTGTGCCGCAGGAAAAGACCGCGTGTGCGGTCTCTTACTCGGCAGGCGGCGCTTCGGGCGCGGCGGCGGCAGGCTCAACGGCAGGCGCCGCCGCAGGGGCGGGTTCGTCGAGCGCGCTGAGGTTCATGATCTGGTCGAAACGGCTTTCCGCCTTGCGGGGCGAGTAGAGGTCGATGGCGCCGCTGAGGTTTTCGGCGGCATTGGCATACGCGGCGAGGGGAGAGCCCTCGGGGGCTTTGAGAATGGCGTCGAGCGCGGCTTTGCCTGCGGCTTTGTCGCCGGAGAGCGCCTTTACGCGGGCCTGGCCGAGAATGGCGGGCGGGGTGAGGTAATGGCTGTTGCCTTTTTCGGAGATGAAGGCGGTGTAGGCGGCGAGGGCTTCGCTGTAGCGGCCGAGGGCTTCAAGGCACTGCGCTTTGCCCAGAACCGCCACATCGGCGAAGGCCGCGGGCGGCGCGTCGTTCAGAAACGCGTCGTAAGCGGCGATGGCCTGATCGTAATCCTGCACATCGTAATACGCGCGGGCGAGCTCAATGCGCGCGAGCTTGGCCGAGGGCAGGCTGTAGTTGCCGATGAAGCTTTCGAAATCTTCGGCGGTGCGTGCGGAAATGAGCGCGGCGCTGGCGGCTTCGGCCTGGTTGCTCTTGTGGAGGTTCCACGCCACGGCGCCCGCGGCGACCACGGCGAGGATCCCGGCGTAGAGCACGGAGCGGGGGCCGCTTTTCACCCACCAGTCGTAAACAGGCATCAGTTCCTCAGGGATGCGGGGGGGGACGGCTTTCAATGTGGGCAGTGCGTTGTCACTCTTCATCTTCACACCTTCGTGCGGGTTTAGGGCTGTGCGGCCATACGGAGGCCGCGTTGCCGGAGATTATGGATTGAACGGTCTAAAAAGGCAAGGCCAATTGGTTAACTTTTCACGCGGTCGGCATATTCGCCGGTGCGGGTATCCACGCGGATCGCGTCGCCCTCGTTGATGAAGAGGGGCACGGGCAGCTCGTAGCCGCCTTCGAGCGTGGCGGGTTTGGTCACTTTGCCCGAAGCGGTGTTGCCGCGCACGCCGGGGTCGCATTTGACCACCGAGCGCTCCACGAAATTGGGCAGCTCGACCTCGATCACGTCGCCCTTATAATGAAGGGCGTCGACCACCATCCCGTCGGTCAGGAAATAGGTGTTGCGGCCGAGCACGGCGGGATCGATTACGATTTCGTCGAAATTTTCATCGTTGAAGATGTAAGTCCCGGCGTTTTCATAGGAGAATGTGAGGGGCTTCTGCATGAGCTCGGGCTTTTCGAAGCGGTCGTTGGAGCGGAAGCTGCAGGAGCGGGTCGAGCCGTTGATCATGCTTTTGAGTTTGCAGTTGTAAATCGCCTGACCCTTGCCGGGCTTGCTGAATTCGAAATCGGTGATGATGAAGGGCTCGCCTTCGAGCATGATTTTGAGGCCTTTTTTCAGGTCGGATGCGGTGTACATGGCTCTTCCTCGCGTGGGTGAAACAAATAAAGTAAAAGGGGGAGTATAAGGCACTTGCCGGGTAAAGTCAAATGCGTTTATCGGGCAAAGCCTTGCGGAAGGCCGGCCGCCGGTTTCCGGCGCTCCGCGGATCCGCGCGGGAACGGCGCTGATTGTTCCAATTCCGAAACCGCCCAGGCGTCACGCGGCGCGCTTGTCGCGTGAGGAAAGTGGCGGGGTAGACGTTTTTTTCGGGTTGCAAAAAGGATGAATTTTATTTTTTTATGCGCTCGGAGCGCCGATGAAATTGGCCGGGAGGCGCGAATCGGATTGTAAAGCATGGTAGGACTGTAAATCGAGTGTTTTGTCAAATTTATTGGATTCATGTTATTGTAAAAACGTCAAGTGATTTTGTTTGTTTGTTTGCTGTGATTAAGTCTGATTATACTAATTCTCCTTATAATAGACGATATCACACTGTAAATGCGTCAAGCAAGTGAAAAAATAAAAATCTAAAAATAATTTAATTTGTCTATTGACATATATGACAAGTATCCGCTATAGTATGCCGCAGTTCAAGAGAACAAAAGGAGTTTGCGATTATGAAAAAGACAGTGTTTGTGTTGAGTGCGATTCTGACGACTGTGGCCGCTCAGGCCAACATCACCCACAACAAGGGCGACCAAGGCAAAGGCGAGGCCCATGTGGACCGCGCGGGCGGCATTCACGGCGTCCA